>NZ_BSBI01000007.1:0-430732 GCF_034961445.1 Streptomyces yaizuensis | reverse complement strand
AAGCAGATGCTCCCGGACGGGGTATCAACATATCTGGCGTTGACTTTTGGCACGCTGTTGAGTTCTCAAGGAACGGACGCTTCCTTCGGTCCTGTTTCACCAGGCCCTCCGGGCGCTTCCCTTCGGTGTGTTCAAACCTTATCAGGCTTTTTCCGGCTTCCTGACCACCCTCCCTGCCGCATGGCAGAGCAGTAGTCCGGAGATGGTCCGAGCCTCATGGGTTTCCCGCCAGTCCCTCGACTTGATGTCGTTGTGGGGTCCGGCGGAGGTATGACAGTACCCCGGGGCCGAGAGGCGAGGCAAATCGCCTCCCGAGGGGGTCTAGATCATCCCAACCCCGAGCTTTCGGGCAGAAGTGGGACTTCATATGACTTACGCTGCTGAACAGTGCGCCGTCCGGGACAGGTAGTGACGGTGCGTACTGAATCTCCGCCCCCAGGGAGGCTCCATGACCACAGTGACGTCACCTCTTGCCGGACGTGCCATCGGACTTTCGGCGGTGCCGGATCCGGTGTTCTCGGGTGCGATGGTCGGTCCCGGTACCGCCATCGATCCCGTCCGCGAGCCGTCGGAGGCACTGTCCCCCGTGGACGGAGTCGTCGTCTCCCTCCACCCGCACGCCTATGTGGTGGTCGACCCGGAGGGGCACGGGGTCCTCACCCACCTCGGTATCGACACCGTGCAGCTCAACGGCGAGGGCTTCGAGCTGCTGGTGAACAAGGGCGACACCGTGACCCGCGGCCAGCCCGTGGTGCGCTGGGACCCTTCGGCGGTCGAGGCCGCCGGCAAGTCCGCCATCTGCCCCGTCGTCGCCCTTGAGGCGAGCGCCGACGCCCTCGGTGATCTGCGCGAGGACGGCGATGTGAAGGCGGGTGACCCGCTCTTCTCCTGGCAGTGACGCCGGTAGGAGGGTGACGGGTCAGTTGGACATCCAGTGCGGCGGGCTGACCGCCGCTCGATCGGAGACGGGTGAGATGGGTACAACGCTGCGAGGCGTCGGTGTGAGCCACGGGGTGGCGATCGGCGAGGTCCGGCACATGGGGACCGCGGTCCTCGAACCGCCGGCCAAGCAGAATCCGACGCAGGACGCGGAGCGTGAGCAGGGGCGCGCGCACCAGGCGGTGGAGGCGGTGGCCGCCGATCTGATCGCCCGGGGCAATCTGGCCGGCGGCGAGGCGCAGGCCGTGCTCGAAGCGCAGGCGCTGATGGCTCAGGACCCCGAGCTGATGGCGGATGTGGAACGGCGTATCACCGTCGGCAGCAGCGCGGAGCGGGCGGTGTACGACGCGTTCGCCTCCTATCGGGCGCTGCTCGCGGGGGCCGGTGAGTATCTGGCGGGCCGGGTGGCCGACCTGGACGACGTCCGGAACCGGATCGTGGCCCGGCTGCTCGGGGTGCCCATGCCGGGTGTCCCGGACAGCGATGAGCCGTATGTGCTGATCGCCCGTGATCTGGCGCCGGCGGACACGGCGCTCCTCGACCCGGCACTGGTGCTCGGTTTCGTGACCGAGGAGGGCGGGCCGACCAGCCACAGCGCGATTCTGGCGCGGGCGCTCGGCGTCCCGGCCGTGGTGGCGCTGCCGGGCGCCGGTGAGCTGGCCGAGGGCACGCTGATCGCGGTGGACGGCAGCACCGGCGACATCTTCGTCGAGCCCAGTGCTCAGAAGCGGCGCGAGCTGGAGCTGGCGGCGGCCGAGCGCAGGGCGGCGCTGGCCTCGTCCAGTGGCCCCGGGGCCACCTCGGACGGGCACAAGGTGCCGCTGCTGGCCAATGTCGGCGGTCCGGCCGATGTGCCGGCGGCGGTGGCGGCCGGTGCGGAGGGCGTCGGGCTGTTCCGTACCGAGTTCCTGTTCCTGGACGACAGCGAGCGTGCGCCGTCGGAGGAGAAGCAGGTCGAGGCGTACCGGAAGGTGCTGGAGGCGTTCCCGGAGGGCCGGGTGGTCGTGCGGGTGCTGGACGCGGGCGCGGACAAGCCGCTCTCCTTCCTGACGCCGGCCGACGAGCCGAATCCGGCGCTGGGCGTGCGGGGGCTGCGGACCCTGCTGGATCACCCGGAGGTGCTGCGGACCCAGCTGACGGCGCTGGCCAAGGCCGCGTCCGGGCTTCCGGTGTATTTGGAGGTCATGGCTCCGATGGTGGCGGACCGTACCGACGCCAGGGCGTTCGCGGACGCGTGCCGCGAGGCGGGGCTGCGGGCGAAGTTCGGCGCGATGGTGGAGATCCCGTCGGCCGCGCTGCGGGCGCGCTCGATCCTCCAGGAGGTCGAGTTCCTCTCGCTGGGCACCAATGACCTGGCGCAGTACACCTTCGCGGCGGACCGCCAGGTGGGCGCCGTGTCCCGGCTCCAGGACCCCTGGCAGCCCGCGCTGCTGGACCTGGTCGCGCTGTCGGCCGAGGCCGCGAAGGCCGAGGGCAAGAGCTGTGGTGTCTGTGGGGAGGCTGCCTCCGATCCGTTGCTCGCGTGTGTGCTCACGGGTCTGGGGGTGACGTCGCTGTCGATGGGTGCCGCGTCGATCCCCTATGTGCGGGCGACGCTGGCCAAGTACACGCTGGCCCAGTGCGAGCGGGCGGCTGCCGCCGCGCGTGCCACCGACACCGCCGAGGAGGCCCGGCTGGCCGCGGGGGCGGTGCTCTCCGGGGAGTAGGCCCACCCGGAACATTCCGGGACGGCGTGGAGGGAAGGGTTGCGCAGAGCGGAGCCCTTCCCTCCGTCGCGTTCAGTGGTGGGCTTCGGGATAGTCGTCGGGGACGGGGAAGCCGGCGCGGTAGTCGACGCCCGGCTCGGGGGAGATCGGCTCTCCGGTGGTGGCGTCGGTGCAGTAGGCGTTGAAGACCTCCGCCTCGCTGAGCGGGTGGAGTCCCCGTGGGTGGATCCGCCAGCCGTGCAGCCGGTCGGGACTGCCGGGCGTCCGGGTGCGGAGCACCAGGCCGCCGGGCCTGCCCAGGGCGATGGCGGCGGCCAGGACGGTGACGAACTCGGCGGCGCCGGGTGCGTCGAGCACGGCCCGCTCGGGCGGGCCGCCGTCGTCGGGGCCGTCGGTGGGATCGTCGGTGTGGAACGCGGCGATCAGTTGCTCGGCCGGGGCGGCGACGCTGCACACCAGGTGGTGGGTGCCGGGCCCGGCCGCTTCGAGCAGGGCGAGCAGCAGCCGGGAGGCCCGGTCGAAGGAGGCTTCGCCGATGTCCTCGCCGCAGTCGGCGCACTGTCCGATGTCGGCGAGGAGCAGGGAGGCGTACTCCCAGGTGGCGTGGCGGACGGCGGTGTCGATGAGGACGGGGAGCAGGCTGTCGAGCGGCTCTCCCCCGTAGAGCACGGCGGCTCCCTGGGCGGGGATCTGGGCCGTGTACCGGGCGCGGCTGAGGGGCGAGTCGGGGTCGAGTGCGTGCTCGGTGCAGTAGGCGGCGAAGTCCTCGGGGTCGAAGAGGGCGAGGACGGTATGGGGCTGCCGGGAGGTGAGGACGCGCAGCAGGGCCTCGGTCTCGCGGAGGTATTCGGGGTGGTCGTCGAAGGGGAAGCTGGGATAGCGGCGCATGGCCCGGAAGTCGGCGGTGTCGGCGAGGACGCCCACCGTGCCGGGGGCCTCGCGGCGCAGGGCGCTGCGGATGGTGGCGCGGTCCCGGGGGCGGCCGTCGGCGGACCGCCGGCCGGGGCGGCGCCGGGTGGAGCCGCCTCCGCGGCCGGAGCGGGCGGGCCGGGGCGTGGCCGCCGTGCCGCCCTGCTCGCGGGCCGGTCCGTGCTCCGGCCGCCTGCCGGGCTGCTGCGGCTCCTGGCCGGGGCCGGATGTGCTGTCGTGGGCCATGGCGATTCCCCCTGTCGCGGTCGGTCGACTGCTGATGACCAACGGTAGGGGCCGCCACTGACAATGCCCGGTGATGGGCGGATCCGCGCTGGTGGGGCGGGGTTCGGGCCGTCATGGGTCCGGTGCGGGGCCGGGGTGGGCCAGGGGCGGACTCAGTGCTTCCGGGTGCGGGCCAGTTCCTCGTAGAAGGAGAGCAGTCCGGCGTTGTCGACCGAGCCGGGGTTGACCGCCTTGGTCAGCGGTGTGCCCTGGAGCAGTCGTTTGACGGGGACTTCCAGGCGCTTGCCGGTGAGGGTGTGGGGGACGGCGGGGATCTCGATGATGTCGTCGGGGACGTGCCGGGGGGAGAGCTGTTCGCGGATGGTCCGCTTGACGCTGTCGCGCAGGGCGTCGTCGAGGACGGCGCCGTCGGCGAGGTGGACGAAGAGCGGCATCCAGTAGCCGCCGTCGGGTTCCTCCAGGCCGATGACGAGGGATTCGCGGATCTCGGGGAGGCGTTCGACGGCTTCGTAGATGTCGGCCGAGCCCATCCGTACGCCCTGGCGGTTGAGGGTGGAGTCGGAGCGGCCGTGGATGATCACGGAGCCGCGTTCGGTGAGGGTGATCCAGTCTCCGTGGCGCCAGACGCCGGGGAACATGTCGAAGTAGCTGTCGTGGTAGCGGCTGCCGTCGGGGTCGTTCCAGAAGTGGATGGGCATCGAGGGCATGGGCCGGGTGACGACGAGTTCGCCGACCTCGCCGACGACGGGCCGGCCGTGCGGGTCCCAGGACTGGAGGTCGGTGCCGAGGCAGGCGGCCTGGAGTTCCCCGATGTGCACGGGGAGGGTGGGCACGGCTCCGGCGAAGCAGCTGCACACGTCGGTGCCGCCGCTGACGGAGGCGATCCACAGGTCGGATCCGGCGGCGGCGAATTCGTCGTGGAGCCAGCGGAATCCGTCGGGCGGCAGTGGTGATCCGGTGGTGGCGACGCAGCCGACGCGGGAGAGGCCGTAGTCGCGGGCGGGGTGGACGCCGGCCTTGCGGCAGGCCATGACGTAGGCGGCGGAGGTGCCGAAGAAGGTGGCCCCGGTGCGTTCGGCGACGCTCCACTGGGCGCCGGTGGTGGGATGGCCGGGGCTGCCGTCGTAGAGCACGACGGTGGTGCCGGTGAGCAGGCCGGAGACGAGGAAGTTCCACATCATCCAGCCGGTGGAGGTGTACCAGAAGAAGCGGTCGTCGGATCCGAGGTCGCAGTGGAGGGCGAGCTGCTTGAGGTGTTCCAGGAGGATGCCGCCCTGGGACTGGACGATGGCCTTGGGCAGTCCGGTGGTACCGGAGGAGTAGAGCACCCACAGGGGGTGGTCGAAGGGGACCTGTTCGAAGCGGGGTTCGGTGGGGTCGGCGGTGACGGTGTCCCAGTCGAGGGCTCCGTCGGGGGCGGGGGTGCCGAGGAGCGGGATGTGGACGACCGCGCGGAGGGTGGGCAGTTCGCTGCGGAGTTCGGCGACGGTGTCGGTGCGGTCGTGGACCTTGCCGCCGTAGCGGTAGCCGTCGACGGTGAAGAGGACGACGGGTTCGACCTGCTGGAAGCGGTCGAGGACGCTGCGGGCGCCGAAGTCGGGGGCGCAGGAGGTCCAGACGGCGCCGACGGCGGCGGTGGCGAGGAGTGCGGTGACGGCCTGCGGGATGTTGGGGAGGTATCCGCTGACGCGGTCGCCGGGGCGTACGCCGAGGGCGCGCAGTCGTGCTGCGAGCGCTCCGACCTGTCCGCGCAGTTCGGCCCAGGTGACGGGGGTGGGTTCGTGGGTCTCGTCCACATGGAGGAGGGCGGGGGCGCCGGGGCGGGCCGCGGCGGCGCGCAGGGCGTGTTCGGCGTAGTTGAGGGTAGCCCCGGGGAACCAGCGCGCGCCGGGCATGGCGGGGTCGGCGAGGACCGTTTCGTACGGCGTGGAGAAGCGGATGTCGAACCATTCGGCGACGGCACCCCAGAAGGTGTCGAGCTCGGTGACGGACCAGCGGTGGAGGGCGGGGTAGCCGCCCTCGGCGGGGGCTCCGTGGTGCTCGGCCGCCCAGGTCTGGAAGCGGGTGATCTGGGCGGCGGCGGTCCGGTCGGCGTCCGGCTGCCACAGGGGGGTGGCGTTCGCTGCGGAGGTCATGGCACGGCTCCCGGGGTTCTGGGCTGGTCGTGGCTCGGTTCTGTCGGCGGTGGGGCGGGCCGGTACGGGTCGCGCCCGGCTCACAGGGACGATGCCATGTGATCGTCTTCCGCACCAGGGATCGCCGGGGTGCCGGGGGTGGCGCGGCGCGGTGGGGCCGGCGGGTGTGACCGCGGCCGCTGGGGGCCGGTGATCCGATCCGGTCACCGGTGTACGGCCGGGCGCGGCCGGATACCGCCGGATGCCGCATCCGACCGTACGGCCGGATGCGGTCGGGCGGTACGGCCGGATGTCGCCGGAGCGGGGTGAACGGAGACTGAACACGGCGCGGGCGCGGCGGCGCCGGTGGCAGGCTGATCCGCATGGACGGTCGGGAGCTGGTGCGCGCGCTGGGGAGCCTCGGAACGGCCCGGGGGTGGCGGGCGGCGCGTGCGGGGTGGCGGACGCGGCGGATCGATGCCCGGGGGCTGCCCGTGCGGGGGCCCGAGCGGGCGCGGGTCCCCGGTGAGGTGACGTCGGCGGAGCCCCGGCCGGGGGGTGGGGTGGTCCGGTTCACCCGGTCCGAGCTGATGATCCGGGTGGTGGTCGGCGGTGCGGTGTTCTGGGGGTGGGACGGCGCGGAGCCCGAGCCGTCGTACGCGTTGGGGAGCGCGGTGCCGGGGGCGGATCCGCGGGCGGTGCTGGAGCCGGACAAGGACGGCGGCTGGCAGGTGGTGTCCGAGCGGGTGACGGTGCTGGTGTCCCGGCACGGTGCGGTGGAGGTGCGGACTCCGGGCGGCATGGTGCTGCGGCGGGACCTGCCGCCGCGGTGGTGGGAACCGGCGGCCGGGGTGCCGGCGGGCGCCGCTCCGGCCGGCCGGGGGCCCGGTGACGGGAGCGGCGGCGGTCGGCCGCGGCGTCCGGAGCGGCGGTGGACGCTGCGGACGGAGGTGCCTGCCGACGCGCGTTTCTTCGGTCTCGGTGGCCGCGCGTCGGGTCCCCGGCTGCCCGACGGCGTCCATCAGCTGTGGAACACGGACCCCAAGGGCCCCTTCGGGCCCGGGGACGATCCGCTCTACATCACGATGCCGGTGCTGCTGGTGGTCTCGGACGCGGGGACGCACCTGGCGTTCCACGACAACTCCTGGGACGGCCGCGTGACGCTGCGGGAGGGCGAGGAGGGCGCCGGTTCGGGGCACGACCGGCCCGGTGTGTGCGAGACGCGGATGGAGGGCGGTCCGCTGCGCTGCTGGGTGATCGTGGGCAAGCCGTCGCGGGTGATGTCGCGGTGGGCGAGGCTCACGGGAACGCCCGCCGTGCCCCCGTCGTGGGCGCTGGGCCCGCACCACGCGCGCTGGGGCTTCGGCAGCGAGGCGGAGGTGCGGCGGATCGTCGCGGGCTACCAGGAACGAGGCCTGCCGCTGTCCGCCGTCCATCTGGACATCGACCACTACGACGGACACCGGGTGTTCACCGTGGACCGGGAGCGCTTTCCGGCCCTGCCCGCGCTGGCCGAAGAGCTGCGCCAGCAGGGCGTACGGCTGGTGTCGATCGTCGATCCGGCGGTGAAGGCGGAGCAGGGTTACGCGGTGTACGACGGCGGGTCGGCGGCGGGGGCGTTCGTCCGGGACTGGCGGGGTCGCGAGGTGCGCGGAGTGGTGTGGCCGGGCTGGTGCGCCTATCCGGACTTCACCGATCCGCAGGCGCGGCGGTGGTGGGGCGGGTTGTACGAGGAGCGTCTCGCGCAGGGTTTCTCGGGCGTCTGGCACGACATGAACGAGCCGGTGTCGTTCGCGCCGGCCGGGGACCGGACACTGCCCCGGTCGGCCCGGCACTCCCTGGAAGGGCACGGGGGCGACCACCGCGAGGCGCACAACGTGTACGGATTGGCGATGGCCCGGGCGGGGTACGAGGGGCTGCGGTCGCTGCGCCCCGACGAGCGGCCCTTCCTGTTCTCCCGGTCGGGGTGGGCCGGTATGCAGCGGTACGGGGGCACGTGGTCCGGTGATGTGGCCACCGGCTGGCCGGGGCTGCGGGCCTCGCTGTCGCTGGTGCTGGGGCTCGGTCTGTGCGGAGTGCCGTACTCGGGTCCGGACATCGGGGGTTTCGACGGTTCTCCGTCGGCGGAGTTGTATCTGCGCTGGTTCCAGCTGGGCGCGTATCTGCCGTTGTTCCGGACGCACGCGGCGATCCACGCGGGGCGCCGGGAGCCGTGGGAGTTCGGACCCGAGGTGCTTCAGGCCACGCGGGCGCTGCTGGCGGAGCGGGAGCGGCTGCGCCCGTACTGGGTGACGCTGGCCCATCTGGCGCGGCTGACGGGTGCCCCGTACGTGCGTCCGCTGTGGTGGGGTGCTCCGGACGACCGGCTGTTGCGGGAGTGCGGTGACGCCTTTCTGCTGGGGGACGCCCTGCTGGTGGCGCCGGTGCTGGAGCCGGGGGTGGAGCGGCGTGCGGTGCGGCTGCCGCGCGGGCGCTGGTACGACACGGCGACGGGGCGGGCGTACGACGGCCCCGGCCAGGTGATGGTGGAGGCTCCGGCGGCGCGGATTCCGGTGCTGGCGCGGGCGGGTTCGGTGGTTCCGGTGCGGGGCGCGGATGGGCGGCTGGAGCTGGAGGTGTGGACTCCGGTGGGTGGCCGCCGGGGTGGCGGGCTGGTGGTGCCGGACGCGGGCGACGGGTGGGAGCGGCCGGAGGTCGAGCGGTACACGGTCCGGCTCACGGACGGCGGGGTGCGGGTGCGGCAGGTGCGTGCGGAGGGGTCGGGGCGGCCGCTCCGGCCGGTGCGGGTGCGGCCCTGATTCCGCCGGCTGACCGTCAGTGGCCCTGATTCCGTCGGCGGCTCGGCGACCCGGCGGGTTCGACGGCCCGGATTCCGAGGCCCGGATTCGACGGCCGAAATTCGACGGCAGGGCGGCCCCGCGGGCAACACGGCTCAAGGCCGCCCGGTGTGCCTCAGCCGTACCGGTGCAGGAACCACCGGCGTACCGCCGTCGTGTGCAGCGGGAAGGCGAGTTCCGCCGGGGTGCGCAGCAGCAGCCGGCCGGCGCTCTCGGCGGTGGGCCGGTCGGGCGGCAGCGAGGCGGCGGGGCGGAGCGGCAGCAGCCCGAAGACGAGCAGGTGCCCGCCGGGCGAGCTGAGAACGTCGGCGAGCCGAACGTCGGCAGCGGCGGCCTCGATCCCGGTCTCCTCCGCCAGTTCCCGGACGACGGCGTCCCGCCAGTCCTCGCCGTGATCGATGAATCCCCCCGGCAGGGCGGTTCCGCCGCGCTGCGGTTCGATGGTCCGCACCACCGCGACCAGACCGGTTCCCTCGTCGTCCCGGACGGGCTGGAGGGCGACGGCGACGGGCAGGGGGTTGCGGTACGCGGTGACACCGCAGGCGGAGCAGGTCCGGGGCCAGTCGGTGACGGTCCCCCAAAGCGCTCCGCAGTTGCCGCAGTACGAGTCCTTGGCCACGCGCGGACTGTATCCGATCGGTCCGCGCAGACGCGGTTCCGTCCACAGTGGAGATGTCGGCACGGGTGGGCCGGTTCTTGCCGGGGCGGGCGGCTCGCCGGGTCCCGCCAACCGTGGCACACTTCTGACGTACCGTCAGATTCGAGCTTCCGGGGAGGGGCTGTGACACAGGTGCCCGTGGTGGCCGGCTGGTTCACCGACGACGGCGGCGAGGAGGGTTTCCGGCTGCTCGGTACGCGGTGCGCGGGCTGCGCCACGGTCTTCTTCCCCCGCGAGGACGACTTCTGCCGTGTCCCGGGGTGCGGCGGCGGGGAGCCGGCCGAGGTTCCGCTCTCCCGCCGGGGCAGGATCTGGTCGTACACCGACGGACGCCACCGTCCGCCACCGCCCTACCCCGGCGACCCGGACGCCGAGTGGGAGCCGTACGTCCTGATCGCCGCCGAGCTGACGGACGAGCGGATGGTGGTGCTCGGACAGGCCGCGCCCGGTGTCGCGCTCGCGGATCTCGCGGTCGGCGCCGAGGTGGAGATCGTGCCCGGCGTCCTGCGCGGGGGTGGTGGGAGCGTGTGGTCGACCTGGCACTGGCGCCCGGTCGGGACGGCCTCGTGAACGCCCCGGGGGACACCGCGGGGCGCGTCGCGGGGGACATCGCGGTCCTCGGCGCCGGTATGCACCCCTGGGGCAAGTGGGGGCACCGCTTCGTCCGCTACGGCGCGGTCGCCGCGCGGGCCGCGCTCGCCGACGCCGGGGTCGACTGGCGGCGGGTGGACTCGGTCGTCGGCGCGAACACCGTCCGCGGCGGCTACCCCGGCCAGGTCGCGGGGGCGACCTTCGCACGGGCGCTCGGCTGGCAGGGCGCCCGGGTCACCAGCGTCTACGCGGCCTGCGCCTCCGGCGCCCAGGCCATCGCCACGGCCCGCGCCCAGATCCTCGCGGGCCAGGCCGACGTGGTGCTGGTGGTGGGTGCCGACGCCGCGCCGAAGGGCTTCTTCGCCCCCGCGGCGGGCGACCGGCCGGACGACCCGGACTGGCTCCGCTTCCGGGTGCTCGGTGCGACGAACCCGTGCTACTTCGGGCTCTTCGCCCGGCGCCGGATGGCCCTGTACGGGGAGACACCGGAGGACTTCGCCCGGGTGAAGGTGAAGAACGCGGCGGCCGGCGCGCTCAATCCGTACGCCCGCTACCGGCGGCGCGTCACAGCCGCGGAGGTGGCCGCCTCCCCCGTCGTCGCCGATCCGCTGCGGCTGCTGGACATCTGCGCGACCTCGGACGGGGGCGCGGCGCTCGTCCTGTCCGGCCTGGACTTCGCCCGCCGGCACGGGGTCGCGCGGCCGGTCCGTATCCGCGCGGTGTCGACCGGCACCCCGGTCCATCCGAGGACCGCGCTCGACCTGCCGGACATCGCCACCGACCAGGCGCCGGCGAGCGGGCCCCGGGAGGACACCTTCCGTCCCTCGATCGCCCGTGCCGCGTACGAGGAGGCGGGCACCGGCCCCCAGGAGCTGTCGTTCGCGGAGGTGTACGACCTCTCCACGGCGCTGGAGTTGCAGTGGTACGAGGACATCGGCCTCTGCCCGCCCGGGGAGGCGGCGAAACTCCTCAGGGAGGGGGTGACGGCGCTCGGCGGTCGCGTACCGGTCAATCCCAGCGGGGGGCTCGCCTCCTTCGGCGAGGCCGTACCCGCCCAGGCCATCGCCCAGGTGTGCGAGCTGACCTGGCAGCTCCGGGGGGCGGCGGGCGACCGCCAGGTGGCCGGGGCCCGCGTCGGGATCAGTGTGAACCAGGGGCTTTTCGGCCATGGCTCGGCCGTGGTCGCCGTCCGCTGACCCGCGCCCGGCCGCCGTTCCGCTCCCCCACGCACGCGCCACGGACCGTGGCGCATTCGTTCCCCTCTGTCAAGACGGCCCATGAACTGCGGCCGCTTCACGCGACCTTGACGGTCCATCGACCCGGGTGAACACTGCCTTCTCGTCGGCGGTTGCGCACACCGCCCTCGACAGGCCGCGCATCGGCCCGGTCACCACGCTCGTCAGGGACGTCGGCGGGGGCGCGGAAGCCCCCGGTCCGGCACCCGATCCACGGCATCCCCATGAGTACGCATCCTGCACGCCAGGACCGGGGCCCGGCCCCGGGCGAGGGCCTAGGAGTCGCCATGAGCAACGGAGACATTTTCGTCGGTGAGGTGCTGGGCACCGCCATCCTCATCATGTTCGGTGTGGGCGTCTGCGCCGCGGTCAACCTCCCCTATTCCAAGGCACGTGCCACGGGCGCCGGCTGGATCGTCATCACCTTCGGCTGGGGTTTCGGCGTGCTGGCGGGCGCGTACGCCTCCGCGCCGCTCTCCGGGGGCCACCTCAACCCCGCCGTGACCGTCGCCATCGCCGTCGACACCGGCGAGTGGGGGAAGGTACCGCTCTACATCGTGGCCCAGTTCGCCGGGGCGATGCTGGGGGCCGTCCTCGCCTTCCTCGTCTACTACTCGCAGTTCCGGGCCAACGGGGAAGCGGACAAGGCACAGCCGACGCTGGGGATCTTCGCGACCGCACCCGAGGTGCGCAACCCCGCCGCCAACATCATGACCGAGGTGATCGTGACCGTCGGGCTGGTGCTGCCGATCCTCTCCTTCAACAAGAACGACGGCATCGGCGTCGGCCAGATCGCCGGACAGGGTGCCGGAATCTATGGTTCCGGCATCTCGATCCTGCTGGTCGCGTTCCTGGTCGTGGGCATCGGTCTGTGCCTGGGCTCGCCCACCGGCTATGCCATCAACCCGGCCCGTGACCTCGGGCCGCGTATCGTGCACGCGCTGCTGCCGATCCCGAACAAGGGCACGTCGGACTGGAGCTACTCCTGGATCCCGGTGGCCGCTCCGATGGCCGGCGGCGTGATCGCGGGGCTGCTCTTCAACCTCATCTACTGAGCGGGGACACGCTGATGACGGACACCTTTGTCGCGGCGATCGACCAGGGCACCACTTCCAGCCGCTGCATCATCTTCAACCAGCACGGGGCGATCGTCGCCGTCGACCAGCGGGAGCACCGGCAGATCTTCCCCCGGCCGGGCTGGGTGGAGCACGACGCCACGGAGATCTGGACCACGGTGCAGGCGGTGGTGGCCGGGGCGATCGCCAAGGCGGGGCTGCGGGCCGGCCAGATCAGCGCGCTCGGCATCACCAACCAGCGTGAGACGACCGTCCTGTGGGAGCGGGCCACCGGCAGACCCGTGCACCACGCCATCGTCTGGCAGGACACCCGTACCGCCGGTCTCTGCGCCGAGCTGGGCGGCGCCGACGGACAGGACCGCTTCCGGGAGGCGACGGGGCTGCCGCTCGCCAGCTACTTCTCCGGGCCGAAGGCCACCTGGCTGCTGGACGAGGTGCCGGGGCTCCGCGAGCGGGCCGAGGCCGGCGAGATAGCCTTCGGCACCATCGACTCGTGGCTGATCTGGAACCTCACCGGCGGCACCGACGGCGGGGTGCACGTCACGGACGTCACCAACGCCTCCCGGACCCTGCTGATGGATCTGCGGACGCTCCAGTGGGACCCGGAGATCCTGGACGCCCTGCGGATCCCGCGCGCGATGCTGCCGGAGATCCGGTCGTCCGCGGAGGTGTACGGGACGGCCGTCGGCCCGGCCGCGGGCGTCCCGGTCGCCTCCGCACTCGGCGACCAGCAGGCGGCCGTCTTCGGGCAGGCGTGCTACGAGCCCGGCACCGCGAAGAACACCTACGGCACCGGGTCCTTCCTGCTGCTGAACACCGGTGAACGGCCCGTGCCGTCCAAGAGCGGGCTGATCACCACCGTGGGCTACCGGATCGGGGACCGCGCACCGGTGTACTGCCTGGAGGGTTCGATCGCCATCACCGGGGCACTGGTGCAGTGGTTCCGGGACCAGCTCGGCATCATCGGCGACGCCTCCGAGATCGAACCGCTGGCGGCGAGTGTCGAGGACAACGGAGGGGCGTACGTAGTACCCGCGTTCTCCGGCCTGTACGCACCGTACTGGCGTGCCGACGCGCGCGGGGTCATCACCGGTCTCACCCGGTACGTCACCAAGGCCCATCTGGCCCGTGCGGTGCTGGAGGCGACCAGCTGGCAGACGCGCGAGGTCGTGGATGCGATGTACGAGGACTCCGGCGTACGGATCACCACGCTGAAGGTCGACGGCGGGATGACCGCGAACCAGCTGCTGATGCAGCACCAGGCCGATGTGCTGGGGGTGCCGGTGATCCGGCCGAAGGTCTCCGAGACCACCTGTCTGGGAGCGGCGTACGCGGCGGGGCTCGCCACGGGTGTCTGGTCGGGGCTCGACGAGCTGACCACGCACTGGCGGCGGGACGCGGAATGGACGCCGTCCATGGCGGCGGATGTCCGCGAGCGGGAGTACGGGCAGTGGCGCAAGGCGGTCGAGCGCAGCTTCGGCTGGGAGGGGACGACGGGCTGAGCGCCGTAACCGCGTCCCCGGGTGCGGTGCCGCCGGGCCCCTCCCCGTGTCACCGTGCCGCCGTGTGCCGGCCCGGCGGTCGTGCGCAGACCGCCGGGCCGCAGGGACACGGATGTACGGGGTACGGGTGCCGCGGTGGCGCGATTTCAGGTCGCGGCCGGTTCTCGGCGGTCCCCGCCGACCCGGGCGAGCGCGTGCTCGACCACCGCGACCAGTACCTCCTTGGCGGATTCGCGCTCCCGGGCGTCGCACATCAGCAGCGGCACCTCCGGGTCGAGGTCCAGAGCGGCCCGTACCGTGTCGGCGGGGAAGCGGGTCGCGCCGTCGAAGCAGTTGACGGCGACCGTGAACGGGATGCCCCGGCGTTCGAAGTAGTCGACGGCGGCGAACGACTCCTCCAGCCGGCGGGTGTCCGCGAGGATGACCGCCCCGAGTGCGCCCTGCGCCAGTTCGTCCCAGAGGAACCAGAAGCGGTCCTGGCCCGGGGTCCCGAAGAGGTACAGCACCAGGTCCTCGCGCAGGGTGATCCGCCCGAAGTCCATGGCGACCGTGGTGGTCGTCTTCCCCTCCACTCCCCCGGTGTCGTCGACCGGGCGGCCGATCTCGCTCAGGTCCTCCTCCGTACGCAGCGGTCTGATCTCGCTCACCGCGCCCACCAGGGTCGTCTTGCCCACCCCGAAGCCACCCGCGACCAGGATCTTCAAGGTCACGGGCTCGACGGGCCGTCGGCTGCTAGAGCGCCCGAAGGCCATTGATCACCTCGCGGAGGATGTTGACGTCCGGCAGTTCGGCCGGGGGGACAGGACGGGTGACGTGGACCAGGGCGTCGTCGACGAGGTCGCCGACCAGGACGCGTACCACTCCGACCGGCAGATCGAGACCGGCGGCGAGTTCGGCGATCGACTGCGGGGCGTCCTCGCAGCGTTCGACGATCTCGACGTGCTCCGGGGAGAGCGACTGGTCGTGGCCGGGGTGGGAGGCGTCCGGTTCCGGCACCACCAGAGCGATCAGATCGAGCCGGTGCCGGCCCGTACTGCTCGTACGGCCACGGGTCATGGCGTACGGACGGACCACCGGCCCCGCGTCGGCGTCGAAATAGTGGTGCTGCGGCCGGGCGTGTCGAGTCGCATCACTCATGCCGCGAACCTCATCCTCCGGCGCGACCGGCCCGCGGCGCGGTGGCGAGGTGGGCGCCGACCCGCTTGACCATGAGCGTCATCTCGTACGCCACCAGGCCCACGTCGGAGTCGGCGTCCGCGAGGACCGCGAGACAGCTGCCGTCCCCTGCGGCGGTCACGAAGAGGAACGCCTCGTCGAGTTCGACGACGGTCTGCCGGACGCGGCCGGCCTCGAAGTGGCGGCCGACTCCCTTGGCGAGGCTGTGGAAACCGGAGGCGACGGCGGCGAGATGCTCGCTGTCCTCCCGGGTCAGCTCCTGCGAGGTGCCGGTGGCGAGGCCGTCACTGGAGAGGACGAGAGCCTTCCGGATGCTGCCGACACGGTCGACGAGTTCGTCCAGCAGCCAGTTCAGCTCGCCGCCCTTGGTGGCCGTGCGTCCGCCGGCGATGTGTGCTGCGGCATGCGGTGCGGTCATGGACCGTCCCCCTCCGATGTGGTTCGTGGTGCTCTCGGTCCGGGGGCGGCGCCGGTGGTCCGCTCGGCGTCGTCGTCCCCCTGTGCGTTCTGGCGGCGGCCCCGCTGCCAGCCCCGCTGCATGGAGGCCATGCGGGCGCGCACCTGCTCCGCGTCGCGTCCGGCCTCGTCGTCGTCGGCGGCCGGGGCGGGCGGCCGGTCGGCGGGCCCGTTCGCCCGGAGCTGCGGCGCGAGGCTGGCCTGACGGACGCGGCGGGGCAGGCCGTCGATGGTCGCGGGCGCCGGCTTCCGGCGGGGCTGTCCGGGCTGATCCGGGCTCCCGGCGGCCCCTGACCGGTCCGTGGGCGTCGGGTCCGTCGCCGTACGCGCCGCCGGGTCCGTCGGATGTGTCACCCGGTCCGTCGCCGGATCCGCCACCGGGGACGGGTGGGCGCGTCCGGGCTCGTCCACGCGGCGGCCGTGGTCGGCCACCAGGGTCGGCGGCTTGCGGCGCGGCAGCGGTACGGGGGCCGGAGGGTGCTCCTGCGCCGGGACAGGGGCCTGCCGACGCTGTTCGTCCGGCGTGGCCCGCCGGGGTGTGCGGGGTGCCCTGGGCCGGGGGCGGAAGAGCCCGTCCGGTTCGCTGTCCTCGCGGTCGAGGCCGAGGAGGGTGTCGGGGTCGGTGAGCTGGGCCGGGTCCGTGAGGGCTCGCGGGCCGGTGAGCGCGCCGGGCCCGGCGAGCACGTCGGACAGCGGGTCCGGCCCGGCGTCGCGGGACCGCAGCGGGGCCTCCAGCTCGACCGGCCCGTCCAGCGGACCGCCGCCCCGGCGCCCGGGGCCCTGGGCCCGGTCGGAGGCGCCGGGCGACCGGGTGAGCGCGGACAGCCGGCTCTCACCCTCGCGCCGCCCGCCGGTGCCCTCGCTCCTGCGGTCGAGCCGGAAGCCGGCGGACTGGTCCTCGGGGGCCTCGGTGAGCAGCGGGGCCGGGATGAAGACGATCGCGGTGGTCCCCCCGTACGGCGAGGGCTGGAGCGAGACCCGGACGCCCTGGCGCTGTGCGAGCCGGCTCACGACGAAGAGGCCGAGCCGGTCGGTGTCGGAGAGTTCGAACTCGGGGGTCTCCGCGAGCCGCATATTGGCTTCGAGCAGGACCTCGGGGGCCATGCCCAGGCCGCGGTCGTGGATCTCCAGGGTGAACCCGTTGGCGACCCGTTCGCCGACCACCTGGACACCGGTGTGCGGCGGGGAGAACACGGTGGCGTTCTCCAGCAGTTCGGCGATGAGGTGGGTGAGGTCGGCGACCGCCGGGCCGCCCACGCCGATACGGGGCAGCCGGCGCACCTCGATGCGCTCGTAGTCCTCGACCTCGGCGACCGCCGCGCGGACCACGTCCATCAGCTGTACGGGATTGCGCCACTGGCGGGAAGGGGCGGCGCCGGAGAGGATCACCAGGCCCTCGGCGTGCCGCCGCATGCGGGTGGTGAGGTGGTCCAGCCGGAAGAGGTCGGCCAGTTCCCCGGTGTCCTCGGTGCGGCGCTCCATGGTGTCGAGCAGGGTGAGCTGGCGGTGCAGGAGCACCTGGTTGCGGCGGGCGAGGTTGACGAAGACCTCGGAGACGCCCCGGCGCATCTCGGCCTGCCGGACGGCGGCCTCGACGGCGGCGCGCTGGAGGGTGTTGAGCGCCTGGCCGGCCTGGCCTATCTCGTCCTTGTCGTACTCCAGGCGCGGGGCCTCGGTCTCCACGTCGACCTGTTCGCCGGAGGCGAGGCGGCGCATCACGCTGGGCAGGCGCACCCCGGAGACCTCGTGGGCCTCCTTGCGGAGCCGGGACAGGTCGCGGATGAGGGCGCGGCCGATGCGTACGGAGACCACGAGGGAGACCAGCAGGGCGAGGAAGCCGAGCACACCGGCGGCTCCGGCCTGGAGGAAGACGGTGCGGGCCGCGGGGTCGACGCGGTCCTGGTAGCGGACGCCGCCGGCGCGGGCCTCCCGGCGCAACTCGGCGAGGACGGGGGCGGCGGCCTGACGCCATTCCTCGATGTCGGAGCGGTCGGCGCCGGTGAGGGAACCGTTCTCGATGAGCCGTTCCTCGGCCCCGCGCAGGGGGGCGGTCTCGGCGCTGCGCCAGAACTGGACGTAGATGGCGCGTTCCTTGGCGGGCAGCGTCTCCAGGTTGATGTCGTAGTACAGCTCGCGATGGGCGACGAGGTCGGAGAGGGCGCGGGTCTCGCGGGAGGTGACCCGGCCGGCGGTGAGCGCCGAGGTGATCAGGGCGTCCTCGCGGGAGAGCATCTCGGCCGCGCGGGCGACACCGACGAGGGCGCGGCCCTGGCGCTCGATGGAGACGTCGTGGATGGCGTGCAGGAGGGAGAGGAAGCCGAAGCCCGGGTCGACCATGCGGTTGTAGTAGTCCAGCGCCTCGGCCCGGGTGACGGTGCCGGACTCCACGGAGCGGCGCAGGGCGGGCAGTCCGTCGAACCCCTTGAGCAGCGAGGACAGCCGTCTTTCGGCGTCGGGCCGCATATCGTCGCGGATCTCCTGGCGGGAGGCGTTCCGCTTGAGGGTGTCGACGGCGCGGTTGGTGGCCCGGCGCCGGTCATCGAGGGCGGGCAGGGCGCCGGAGGCGCTGCGGTCGGCCAGGTAGACGAGGGTCTGGCGGCGTTCGTCCTGGAGGACCTGGAGGGTGGTGACGACGGGGGGACCCAGTTTCTCGGTGACCTCGCCGACCTCCCAGAGCTCGTTGGCCTCGCGTCCGGTCAGGATGGTGGCGAAGGCCCAGAGGGCGCTCATGGACACCAGCGGAACGAGCAGCAGGGCCACGATCTTCCTGCGGATGGACTTCCCGCGAAAGCGCATGGACTCCCCCTGCTCAACGCCGCCCTCCGGCAACGGTGTTGCTCCGTCAACAAACGGCGCGAGCCTACTACTGACACAACGACAACTCGAAGACACGTCCGGGCGATTTTCGGCCTCGCGAGGCCGCTTCACTCATGGCTTGCCCCAGTATTCAAGGAGTTGACATTCCCGGCGTGGCGTACGGCAGCCGGTGACGGGTCCCTTTCCGGACGGAGGGAGATGGCTGGAATTCTTCGTTTGATCAGCGCTGTGGGGCGTTACCGGGCCGACCGGCGTCCATATGGCGGACGGATCAGGTCCGTTCCGGCGCGCAGGGGCCGAACCCGTTCCTGCTCCCCTGTCCCTGTCCCCATGTTCGTGGTACGCCCGGGAATCTTTTGGCGCCGCCGTTCGTCGTTCTGTGCACAGGGACGCGGGAGCCGTGCGGGCGGTTCCGCCGCCAGGGTCCGGTGCCGGGGTCCGCTGCCCGGTCGACGGCGGGATCGCGCCGGTGTGCGACTCCTTTGACGGGGTGGTGATGTGCGGGTCGCGCGGGACACTGGGGAGACGGGCGACACAGGTGAAGGCCGGGCCGGGTGCGGGGCGCCGGGCCGTGGCCGGGCCGGTCGCCCGGGCGGCGCGGGCGGCACCGGTGGTACGGGGCGTGCGGCACCGCGACGGGGGACGCTCCGGGCAGCACGCCCGGGGCCCGCGGAGAGAGTGGGGGTTGTGCGAAGTGAGCGGGACCAGGGACAGGGACGGGTACGGCGGTGGGAGCCGGCCGGGGCGGGGCGGACCGGCCGCCAGGCCCTCGCTCTGGGTCGAGGAGCCGACGGCGCGGCGGCGCATGGCGGACCCGGTCCGCACGGCGGCGGTCCGCGCGGTGCTCATCGTCTCCCTGACCATGATTCAGGCGATGGTCGCCTTCTTCTGCACCCTGGCGGGGTCCTGGCTGGCCTTTCCGATGGTGGTCAGCAGCGTCGCGAGCACGGTCGTCGCGACCTGGGCGGTGCTGGACGTGTGGGTGACCCGCCAGGCATGGCACCAGCGCCACGGCGTGGTGTCGGAGCCGAGCAGCAGTGCGCGAAGACTCCGCCGGGAGCGGCGACGGGAGCGCCGGGCCGCCCGCAGGCAGGCCCGGCAGGACGGGCGAATAGGTCAACGGGGGGCCCGGCAGCGGCTCTCGGAGCTGTCGGAGGCGTGAGCCCGGCGAGGGCGTGAGCCGGGGGGCCGGGCACGCGGCCTCGGGCCGTGCGGGCCTCGGGTCGACCGGTGCGGGCAGGCGTGCCGCCCGCCCGCGCCGGGCCGTCCTCGTTCGGCCGCCCGGCTCCCTAGGGACGGGGCTCGTCCTGCCCCCGGTCCCGGGCTGCGGGCAGTGCGGCGGGGGCATCGGCGTCGGCGGGGACGGGCTGGGACCGCTTGAACATGCGGGTGGCGGTGATCTCGCCGTGCACGGACCCGGCCGAGGCGTCCGGCTGCGGCAGACCGGGCCGCAGATGCTCCTCGACGCTGATGTACTTCAGCCCGGCCCGCAGGTCGGCGTCGTTCCGCAACCGGATCACGAGGGGGAACTCGGCCAGCGCCGTGGTGTCGAACAGCCCGGTCGTGTAGAGCAGCTGGACGCCCAGGGCGTCCGAGACCGCGCGCTGGAGTTCCAGCAGATAGGTGGCGTTGGCCCGGCCGATGGGGTTGTCGAGGAACAGCGTGCCCGCGTGCCGGTGCCGGTCCCGTCCCCGGTCGTTGCTGCGCAGCGCCGCCATGGTGCAGTAGAGCGCGATGGCCGCGGTGAGCAGCTGGCCGCCGGAGAAGACGTCGCCCATCTGCCCGACCGGTACGCGTTCGGCGCGCAGCACGGCGTCCGGCTTCAGGATCTCGACGGCGATTCCCTTCGGTTCCAGGGCGGCCTGGACCCCGCGCAGCAGCAGAGACATGCCGTCTCGGCGGCCCTCGCCGTACGCGGCGGAGGAGTTCTTCCGTACGGCGGAGCGGGTCGCCTCGTCGATGACCTCGCCGAGGCGGTCGGCGAGGGCCGCCTGGTCGGGCTCCTCGAAGCGGATCCGCAGGAACTCCTGGCCGGACCACTCCCCCAGTCCTTCGGGGAGGCGGGAGAGACGCTGTGCCGACCGCAGGGTCGCGAGGGCCGACTCGACGAGTCCGCGCAACCGGTCGACGATGGTGTCGCGGTTGCGCTCCAGCTGCTGGAGTTCGTCGGTGAGCACCCGCAGCCGGGGGGCGAACGCCTCCGCCCACTTCTGCGCGTGCTCGGGGAGCGCGGCGGCGGGCAGTTCCCGTATCTGCTGGCGGGCGGGGGTGCGGACCTGCTCGTACCGGGTGGAGTTGGCGTGTCGTACGAGGATGTCGCTCGCTTCGCGGACGGCGGCGTCGGCGCCGGTGAGGTCGGCCGCGCAGGCACGCAGGGAGCGGCGGGTGTCGGCGGCGGTCCGGCGGGCCTCGTCCAGGCTGCCGGGATACGGCTCGGGGGCGTCCGCCGCCGGCTCCTCGTCCTCGCGCTGCTCCCGCAGGAGGTCGCGGAGCAGGGCGGCGGTCTCCTCGAAGCCGGCGACCGCGTCCTCGGCGGCGCGGTGGGCGCTGAGGAGGGCCGCGTGCGCCTCGCGGGCGGTCTCCAGCGTGTCGGTGGCGGCGGCCAGTTCGGTGGTGGCGAGGCGCAGCAGGGTCTGGGCGTGCCCGGCGTCGTCGGGGACGAGGGTGTCGGGCAGTTCGGTGTGGGTGCCGGTGTCGCCGGTGGGGGCGAGGCGTTCGGCCTCGCCGCGCAGCCTGCCCAGCTTCTCGCTGGCCTCGGACGCGCGGGTCTCCAGGGTCTGCACCAGGGACTCGGCGCGGGCGGCGGCGGCCTGGCGGGACGGGCCGTCGGCGCCGTCGGTGCTTTCGAGGAGCTGGGCGGCGCGGGTGCGGACCTTGTTGGTGAGCCGGTCCAGCTCGGCGAGGGCCGCGCTCTCGTCGCTCTCGGCGCGGGCCTGTTCGGCGCGGAGGTCGGCGCCGACGCCGACCTTCTCGTAGAGCTGGGAGGCGGCCCGGTACGCCTCGCGCAGGGCGGGCAGCGGGGTGCGCGGCGTGTCCGGGGCGGTGTCGGGGAGCTGCTCGGGGGCTCCGGCGATCTCCGCGCGTTCGGCCCGGAGGGCGCGGGCGGTGCGGTGGGCGTCGTCGGCGGCGCGCTGGGCGGCCCTGCGGTCCTCGTCGGCGGCCTTGGCCCGCTCCAGGCAGGTGGTGGCGCGGGCCTCGGACTCGGCGGCGTCGTCGGCGAGTTCGCGGAGCTTCACCTGCCAGCCGGCCCGTTCGCGGAGCCGGAAGGCGAGTCCGGCGAGGGCGTCGGCGGCGCGGCGGGCGCGCTGCGCGGTCTCCTGGCGGTCGTCGCGTACCCGGGCCGCTTCGGCGGCGGCCTCGTCCGCCTCCGCGCGTACGGTGCGGGCCTCGGCCAGCTCGGCGTCGGCGGTCCCGGCGGCGGTGCGCGCGGCCGCGGTGCCGCCGGCCAGTTCGGCGAGCATCCCGGGCGGGCAGTCCGCGCGCCAGGAGCCGATCCGGGCGGCGAGGGAGCGGTCGCCGGTCAGCCGGGCGGCGAGGGTCCGTATCTCCTCGTCCCGGGCGCCCGCCCGAGCGCGGAGGGCCTGTCGTTCCTCGTCGGCGGCGTATTCGTCGTGCATCGCCGGGTTCGGCGGGACGAGGAAGACCTGGGTGTCGTCGTCCTGCGCGGCGGGTACGGGGGCGAGCAGCGCGGCGGCGGTGCCGACGGCCACGGTGGAGCGGGGCAGCAGCGCGGCTCCGGCGAGGGCTTCCCGGGCCCTGGTGTGCGAGGCGGGGTCGGTGATCACGACTCCGTCGACCAGTTCGGGCCGGGCGGCGAGCACGGCGGCGTGGTCGGCGGGGTCGACGGACTGGGCGAGGTAGCGCCAGCCCGGGAGGGCCGGGATGCCGTGCTCGCCGAGGAATTCGACGGTGGCCAGCACGTCGGGTCCGGGCGGCAGGAGTCCGCCGTCGCCGAGGGCGCCGAGGATGCGGGCGTCGTCGGCGGCGGCCGTGCGCAGGTCGAAGAGCTGGCGCTCGGCGGTGGTGACGCACTGGTCGAGGAGTTCGCGCAGTTCGTCGGCGTACCGGTCGAGGTCTTCGGCGGTCAGGGGCGTGTCGGCGGTGCGGCGGGCGGCAGGGGTGTTCCGTGTGCGCGGAGTCCCGGGCGCCGGGTCGCCGGTGCGGGCGGCGTCGGCGGCGCGGGCGGTTTCATCGAGGTCGTCGGCGCACGCCTCCGCGGCGGGGCCATGGCCGGCGCCGGCCTGTGGCGGCGCGGTGGTGCCGGTGGCCCGGTCCGGGGCTGCGGGCGATCCGTCGCGGGTGGTGTCCGGGGAGGTGTGTGCCGGCTCGCCGGCACCGGTGGCGGGGGCGTGGTCCGCCGGTGCCGGGGACGCGGCGGTCTCCGGCCGTGGTCCGTCCGGCTCTCCGTCGACACGGGCGTGCACGGCCGGGGGGCGGCCCTCCGCGGCGATCGAACCGCGTGCCCGCGGCGGTGCCCCGGTGTCGTCCTCGTCGACGCGGACGTGAACCGTGCGGGGGCGGCTGCCGGCGGCCGGGGTCGCCGTGCGGGAGGCGGGTGCGGTGGTGGCCGGGGCGGGGAGGCTGAGGAGTTCGGCGAGGCGGGGGTCCGCCGCGATGGCGGCGGCGGCGCGGTGCTCGGCCTCGTACGCCTGCTCGGCGGCGCGGGCGGCGTCGGCGGCGCGGGCGGCGGCCAGTTCGGCGCGGGACTCGGCCGCCGTGGCCTCCCGGGACCGGTCGGCGGTGGTCCGGGCCGCCTCGCGGGCGGTGTCCCAGGCGGCGACGGCGGTCTTCTCCGCGTCGCTGGCGGCGAGCGCGGCCCGTGCCGGGTCGGCGTCGGGGGCGGTGTCGTCGAGCCAGCCCGCCCGGACCGCTTCGGTCGTCTCCTGTTCGACTTCGGCGAGGCGCTGGCGCAGATGGCCGATCTCGCTGCGGGCGCGCTGGGCCTCGGTGGCGGCGGCGGTGGCGTCGCGGTGTGCGGCCTCGCCCGCCTCCTGGAGGGCGGCGGAGCGCTCCTCCTGCTCGTCGGCGAGGCGTTCGCCGTCCTCGGCGGCGGAGTGCAGGGCGCGGACGAGGTCGGCGGCGGCCCGGGCGCGCGCGGCGAGCGCGGGGGCGGCGTCCCGCTCGGCCTCGCGGATCGCGGCGGCGACCCGGGCGGAGCGGTCGGCGGCGGCACGGTGCCTGAGTACGGCCTCGGCGGCCTGCCAGGCGGAGTGCAGGGTGCGGGCCTCGATCAGCTCGCGGCGCTGGGCGGCGGCGCCCTTCTCGGCGGCGGTCAGGGCCAGCGAGGCGTGCCGGTAGGCCAGTTCGGCGGCGACGAGTGCGCTGCGGGCGCGGGTGCCCTCGGCCTCGGTGACGGTGTGCGCGGCGGCCGTAACCCGCTGGGCGAGGTCGGCGGTGCGGTCCCGCTCGCCGGCGGCGCGGGCGGTGAGCCGGCGGGCGAGGGTGCGGGTGCGCCGCTCGGCGCCGGTGTGGATCTCCCGGGCCCGGGCGCGGGCCCCGGCCGCCTCGACGATCTTCCCGAGCAGGTCGACGGAGCCTGCGGTGAAGTCGCGTTCGGCGGTGAGTTCGGCGCGGCGGCCCAGCTTGTTGCCGAAGCCGCTGACGAGGTCGGCGAGGCCGTCGGTGTCGCGGGTGTCGGTGACGGCGCGCAGCAGCAGATCGGTGAAGTCGGAGTCCTTCTTGACCGCGAAGAGGCCGGCGGCCTCGCCCTCGTCGGCGTTCATCTCGCGCTGGTAGCGGAAGAGTTCGGGGTCGAGGCCCAGCTCGCCGAGGTGTTCGTTCCAGCGGTCGTGGATCTCCTCCCAGACCACGTCGAGATGCTGGTAGAACCGGCCGGCCTCGGTGATGGCGTCGCGGAAGCCCTTCATCGTGCGGCGGCGGCCCTGTGCTCCGGAGGCGCCTTCGACCGGGGGGCGTACGGCGGTGGACTCGGCGACCGGCAGCGAGTCGAGGCTCAGTCCGGGGCCGGGGCGGAAGGAGTACCACGCCTCGGCGAACTTGCGGGGGTCGTTGGAGACCTGACGGCCCCGCCACTCGCTCACCTTGCCGACGACGACGAGTTCGCCGGTGAGGGTGTGCTGCCACTCCAGGGCGACGTGTCCGCAGTCGTCGGCGAGGAGGAACTTGCGCAGCACGCCGGAGCTGGCGCCGCCCAGGGTGTTGCGGTGGCCGGGCAGCATCACCGAGAAAATCAGCTTCAGCAGTACGGACTTGCCGCCGCCGTTCTCCAGGAAGAGGACGCCCGCGGGGGCCGGGCGGCGGGGCGGGCCCACCGGCTCCTCGGCGAAGAACTCCGCCTGCGCCGGGGCGGGGTGGGGCACCGGTCCGCCGACGCCTCTCAGATCCAGCACGGTGTCGGCGTAGCGCGCACCGGCGGGCCCGATGGAGTAGAGGCGGACGCGGGACAGCTCGTACATGGCGGCGGACTCTCGTTGGCGATCGGGAGGTCGGGCGGTCGGTCGGTACAGGGTTGCGGTGCTGGGGCGCGGTGCTTGGAGCACGGTGCGGGACGGCGGCCGCCCTGCCGGTCAGGCGTGGAAGGGGAGGCCGGCGTCGGCGGCCAGCTCCAGGTCGTCGCCGTCGGGCGGGGGCAGCAGGGTCGCGGTGCCGTCACTGACGGGGACGACGCCGAGTTCGAGCAGTTCGGCCATGGCGGCGCTGCCCGCCATGTCACGGACCTGGAGCTGGTAGCGGGCGGTGGTGCGGTACGCGCCTCCCGCGTCGTCCCCGGTGCGCTGGAGGAAGCCGGAGTCGGTGAGGAAGGCGACGGCCTTGGCGACGATGCCGGTGGTGGAGCCGGCGAGGCGGCGGGCGTCCTTGGTGGCGCCGGTGGCGCTGCGCCGGGTGTAGATCCGCCAGGCGGATTCCAGCCCGGGGGCGTCGGTGGCGGGGTCGGTGTTCTCGCCGTCGGCCCCGGCGCGCTCGGCGAGGCGCCGGCACGCCTGCCGGACGAAGGCGTCGACACCGTTGACGGTGATACGCCCGATGTAGCCGTCGTCGGCGAGGTCCTCGGGGCGGGGGAAGGCCATGGCGGCGACCGCGAGGTGGGCCAGGCCGTGCAGGAAGCGGTCCGCCGAGTCGGCGGAGGCCCGGCGGGCGTAGTCGCCCATGCGGACGGCGAAGACGGAGTCCTCGCCGGCGGCGAGGGCCATGCCGGCGCGGGGGGACACTTCCAGGACGATGAGGCCGAGGCCGGTGGCGACGGCGTCGGCGAGCCGGGCGAAGGCGGTGTCCTCGCGGTAGCGGCGCAGGAGGTCGGTGTACTCGGCGTCCCGGGCCGGGAGGAGCTTGGGCTGGAGTCCGAAGGAGACCAGCCGGGCGGCGTCGGCGGCGTCGGGCGGGGTCAGCCGGGCGCTCTGGACCGCGCCGGGGCCCTCCACGGGTGTCTCGGGCGTGGCCGGGTCACGCCAGGGGTCGCGCTCGGCGTGCGGGTCGGTCACGGGGTCGGCTCCTTGTCGGGGTGGCATGGCTGGGACGTACGGGGGTGGGGCGGGTCGGGGGCCCGGTGACCGGGGCGCGGCGCGCGGGTCATGTGCCCTCGGTGCGGTCCGCGGCCATGCCGGCGGCGTCCAGGAGGGCGGTGCCCACGATCAGGTCGGCGCCGCCGAACTCGGGGTCGTCCAGCTCGGTGCCGTCGTCGACGGCGAACAGCAGCCGCTCCTCGCCCTGGCGGTAGGCGGTGCCCACCGGCGGGCTGGCGGCGTGGACGGCGAGCAGGGCGACCAGATAGGGCAGGTCGGGGTCGCGGCGGCGGGCCTCGGCGAGCAGTCCGGAGAGCCGGCGGGGCGCGTCGTGCTCCAGGTCGAGCAGGTCCATGGCGCTCGCGAGCTGCTCCTCGGTGAACCGGCTGTCGTCGGGGGTGGCGACCAGGTCCGGCTCGGGCATCTCGGCGCCCAGGTGCTCGCGCTCGACGGGTGGGGTCAGCAGCAGCTCCACCAGGTCGCCGACGCGGACGGACGGCGGGGTGCGCAGGCCGGTGCCCCGGGCGAAGAAGGCGTCGGTGACCCGGATCGCGGACCGGAGGGGCAGCGGCAGCACGGGGGCGACGAGCTGGCCGTACAGATCGAGGCCGGTCTCGGCGGTGGGCCGGGCGAACGCCTGCCGGTCCTGCTCGGCGCGGAAGAGGGGGCCCGCCTCCAGCAGCCGGGACTGGAGCTGGGTGTGGCGGCGGATGCAGTCCTTGACGATGTCGACCAGCTCGGCGGCGCGGCGCTTGTACTCGGCGGACTTCGGGTCGGCGGCGGTGTCCATCTCGTCGCGGGCGCGGCGGATGTTCGTCAGGATCGCGTTCTCGTGGCGGTAGCGGTCGGCGATGTGGTCGAGGGCTTCGGCGATCATGTCGGGGACCGTGTTCAGCCAGTCCACGGCGCGGACGTTGCGCCGGGTGGCCTCCAGGGTGCGGCGCAGGGTCTCCGCGTACTGCACGGTGCGGTAGCGGGCCTGCTCGGCGGCGAGCTGGGCGTCGGCGAGCCGGCCGCGGCTGATCAGGATCTCCAGCTTGACCTCGGCGGCGATCTGCGCGCTGGTGACATCGGTGTCGAGGGCTCCGACCAGGACGTTGACCGCTTCGTCGGTGGTCCTGAGATAGACCGTGCCACCGGGGCCCGGGACCTCCTCGACAAGCTTGAAGTCGTAGTCCCGGCGGGTGTAGGCGCCGTCGGGGCCGAAGGTGCCGTAGACCGCGCGGAAGCCCCGGTCGACACTGCCGACGTTGATCAGGTTCTCCAGGACCCAGCGGGCGACCCGCTCGTGCTCGGCGGCGTGGCGGCCGGGGGCCTGGGCGGCGATCCGGGGGATCAGCCGGGCGACGACCTGGTCGTGGTCGGCGCCGGTGTCGAAATCCATGTGGAGGGTGACCAGGTCGATGGCGGCGAGGGCCACCTCCGCCATCGCGTAGACCGAGTACTCGCCGGCGAGATTCGCCTTGCGCGCGTCGAGGTCGTGCAGCGGCGCGGTGCACGCGAGCGCGCGCAGCCGCCGCGCCAGCCCCTCGTCGGCGGCCGGGCCCGGCGCGGGCCGCGGCCCCGCGCTGAGCTGGGGCGGAACGAATTCCGTCGAGGCAGGCGAAGTCACACCGCACAGATTAGGTCCTCGCACTGACAGGGGTGAAAACGGCGGACACGGGGCGGGCGACGAGGGGGACGGACCCGGGGAACCGTGGCCGGGCCGGACCGGGGGCGGACAGGGGGTACCGCGGGAGCGGACTCCTGGAGGGTGTCGTCAGCGAGGCCTCGTCCGTCCGGAGGGCGATCCCCGGGGGGCCGACGTAGGGGGGTCTCTCCCCCGGCCGGCCCGTGGCCGGGGGGCGCATCGCACGGCAGAGGCTGGGGCCTGCCAGCCCGCCGTGCCAGGGCATGCCGGGCGGGCGGGGTTTCGGGGCGACACGGCCCATCGGCCCCGCGCGGCCGGGGCGGGCTCGGGTGCGCTCGGGGTGCGCTCCCTGTGGAGCCGCTCGCAGCGGCCGGCGGGTGGCCGGTACCCCCGGAGCCGTCGCCACGGCGGCGGCCGACGTCAGCGGTCAGCGGTCAGCGGACGGACGTCGGACGTCCCACGTCAGATCTCGTCGGTGACGAGGCCCGCGTACGTCTCGACCATCTGCGACCGGGAGTCGTCCAGGTACCGGGCGAGCAGCTGCTCCGCGTTGGTGCGGTCGCCGGAGCGCAGGGCCTCCAGGATGGCCCGGTTGCGGACCAGGTAGGGCTGGTGGAGGCCGCGCGGGTCGTCCACCACGTGGAAGGCGAGCCGGAGTTCGGCGAGGACGCTGCTCATCAACTCGTCGGTGCGGGCGCTCCCGGCGAGGCCGACGAGGGCGCTGTGGAAGTGGATGTTGGCCGTGGAGACGCCCTGCCAGTCCTCGTCGCGCGCCGCCCGCTCGCCACCGCTGACGGCCTCGTCGAGCCCGCCGAGCGCGTACGGCGGGTCCCCGAGGTCGTGGACGACGGCGCACTCGATCAGCTGGCGGGTGCGGTAGATGTCGATGACGTCCTGGACCGCGAGCATCCGGACGAACACCCCCCGGTTGAGCCGGTGGACGAGCAGCCGTTCATGGGTCAGCAGCCGGAACGACTCCCGCAGGGTGTTGCGGGAGACGCCGAGGGCCTTGCCGATGGCGTCCTCCGACAGCCGCTCCCCGGGCTGGAAGTAGCCGTCGGCGATCCGGCTGCGCAGGATGTCGGCGACCCGCTCGGCCGTGCTGGTGCGGCTCAGGAGTACCCGGTCCTCCGCCAGTCCGCCGAGGCCGTCGGTCTGTCCGGTGTCCGGCTCCGTCGTCTTCACGACACCCCCTTCTTCTTTAGTTCTCGCCGGCGGTTCAAACCGGCGCACAGTCTCCATCGTAGAAGGAAGAACGAGCCCACACGCCCCTTGTCGGATCGTTCAACAATCCCCTACGTTGACATCACCGCACGGACTTCATGGCATTCGCCGGCATCACCATCTCCCCTTCTGCGAGGTGCAGATGAGCACGACCAAGGCACAGCCGGACACAGGCGGACCACGCGAGGACACGGGGGCGTTCGCCTGGCTGCGGGCGCTCGGCCCGCGCGGCCGCCGGGCCTTCGGCGGCGCGTTCGGGGGCTATGCCCTCGACTCGTACGACTACTTCACGCTGCCGCTCTCCATGGTGGCGATATCCGCCTACTTCAGCCTGGACAACGGGCAGACGGGGCTGCTCACCACCGTGACGCTGGTGGTCTCGGCCATCGGTGGCGCGCTGGCGGGCATACTCGCCGACCGGATCGGCCGGGTGAAGGCACTGATGATCACGGTGATCACCTATGCGGTCTTCACCGTGGCCTGCGGCTTCGCGCCCAACTACGAAACGCTGCTGGTCTTCCGTGCCCTCCAGGGGCTCGGCTTCGGCGGCGAGTGGGCGGTCGGCGCGATCCTGGTGGCCGAGTACGCCCAGGCGAAGCACCGGGGGCGCACCCTCGGGGCGGTGCAGAGCGCCTGGGCGGCCGGCTGGGGGCTCGCCGTACTCGTCTACACGCTCGTCTTCCACTTCCTGGACGACGACATAGCCTGGCGGGTCATGTTCTGGACGGGCGCGCTCCCCGCGCTCCTCGTGGTCTATGTCCGGCGCCATGTCCGTGACGCGCCGGAGGCCGAGGCCCGTCGCGCGGCCAGCACCGAGCGCGGGTCCTTCAGCGCCATCTTCCGCAAGGACCTGCTGCGGACGACGGTCTTCGCCACCCTGCTCTCCACCGGCGTCCAGGGCGGCTACTACACCCTGGCCACCTGGGTGCCGACCTATCTGAAGAACGAGCGGGACCTGTCGGTCGTCGGCACCGGCGGCTATCTGGCCTTTCTGATATCCGGGGCCTTCATCGGCTATCTCACGGGCGGCTATCTCACCGATCTGATCGGCCGCAAGCGGAACATCGCCCTGTTCGCGGTGCTCTCGGCCTGCGGGGTGCTGGCGTACGCCCAGATACCCGAGGGCTCCAACGGGTTGCTGCTCCTGCTCGGATTCCCGCTCGGGTTCTGCATGTCGGCCATCTTCAGCGGGTTCGGCTCCTTCCTCAGCGAGCTGTATCCGACCGCGCTGCGCGGCACGGGGCAGGGCTTTACCTACAACAGCGGACGCGCGGTGGGGGCGTTTCTGCCGACGCTGGTGGGCTATCTCTCCGACAGCTGGGGCGTCGGCGGTGCGCTGGCCCTGGGGGCCGTGGGCTACGGTCTGGCCGTGGTCGCGCTGTGGGGACTTCCGGAGACCCGGGGCAAGGAGCTGGTGTGACCACGCGTCAGGACATCCGACGAAGCGGCCCGCGAGGCAGCCGGCAGGACCGTCGGCGAGGCGGCGGGCAGGGCAGCCGGCAGGGCAACCACCCACAGGACACGGGCCCGGCGTTACGGGATCCGGCCGGCGTGATGTCCTCTCGGGCCGCGGTGACAGCGTCCCGGCCGCCGTTCGCACCCATGCGCGCGCAGGGCCTGATGTTCATCGCGGACGCGCGGGACGAGCGCTGCCGCACGGCAGCCGCGACACAGGGCTGAGGAGACAGCGGAGGCAGTCATGACCTGGGCATCCATCGATCTGAACGCGGATCTCGGCGAGGGTTTCGGCCACTGGCGGCTGACCGACGACGAGCAACTGCTCTCGGTCGTCACCAGCGCGAATGTCGCCTGCGGCTTCCACGCCGGGGACGCGGTGACCATGCGGCGGGTCTGCCGGCTGGCTGCCGACCGGTCGGTCCGGATCGGCGCCCAGGTCTCGTACCGCGATCTCGCGGGCTTCGGCCGGCGTGCCATGGAGGTGCCGGCGGACGAGCTGGCGGCCGAGGTCGCCTATCAGATAGGGGCGCTGGAGGTGTTCGCCCGCGCGGCGGGGTCGCGGGTCTCGTATGTGAAGCCGCACGGCGCGCTCTACAACAGAGTCGTCCATGACGAGGAGCAGGCGGCGGCGGTGATCGAGGGGGTGCTGCTGTCGGGCGAGCGGCTGCCGCTGCTGGGGCTGCCCGGGTCCCGGCTGCACGCGATGGCGGAGAAGGCGGGACTGCCGGTGATCACCGAGGCGTTCGCGGACCGGGCGTACACCGACGACGGCAGGCTGGTGCCGCGCCGCGAGGAGGGAGCCGTCATCGCCGATCCGGCGGCGGTGGTGGAGCGGTCCGTCAGCATGGCCCGGTTCGGGACGGTCACCGCCCGGTCGGGGGCGCATGTCGCGGTGCGGGCGAAGTCGCTCTGTCTGCACGGCGACACCCCGGGGGCGGTGTCGCTGGCCCGGCGGGTGCGCCGGGAGCTGGAGGCCGCAGGGGTCCGGGTGGAGCCCTTCGTATGAGTGTCAGGACACTGCCCGTGGGCGACCGGGCCCTGCTGGTGGAGCTGGCGGACGGGGCGGAGGCCGGGGCGTTCCACGCCGAGGTGCTGCGCCGCCGGGCCGCCGGGTCCCTCCCCGCCGTACGGGAGATCGTGCCCGCGGCGCGGACCGTGCTGCTGGACGGGGTGGCGGATCCCCGGCGCCTCGCCGACGACCTGGCGGGCTGGGACATACCGCCCCTGGGTGCGCGGGAGGAGCGGGTGATCGAGGTCCCGGTGCGCTACGACGGCCCCGACCTGGCGGAGGTCGCGGCGCTCTGGGAGGTCACGGAGGACGAGGTGGCGGCGGTGCACGCGGCGGTCGAGTTCCGCGTCGCCTTCTGCGGGTTCGCGCCCGGCTTCGGCTATCTCACCGGGCTGCCCGAGCGGTACGCGGTGCCCCGCCGGGCCACTCCGCGCACAGCGGTCCCGGCGGGCGCGCTGGGCCTGGCCGGACCGTACACCGGGGTCTATCCCCGCTCCTCCCCCGGCGGCTGGCAGCTGATCGGCCGGACCGCGCTGGAGTTGTGGAATCCGGCGCGGGAGCCCGCCGCACTGCTGTCGCCCGGGACCCGGGTGCGTTTCGTGGCGGAGGGGCGATGACCGACCGGGCCATCGCGGTCGTCCGGGCCGGGGCGCTGACGACGGTGCAGGACCGGGGCCGTCCCGGGCACGCCCATCTGGGGGTGCCCCGCTCGGGGGCGCTCGATCCGCCCGCCGCCGCCCTGGTCAACCGGCTGGTGGGCAACCCTCCGGAGGCGGCGGTGCTGGAGACCACCCTCACCGGCTGTGCCCTACGGCCCCGGCGCGCGGTGACCGTCGCGGTCGGCGGGGCGCCCTGCCCGGTCAGTGTCGACGGTCGGCCGGCACCCTGGGGGGCGCCGGTGGCGGTGCCGGCGGGCGCGCTGCTCGAAGCGGGACGGGTGGTGGCGGGTGTGCGGAGCTACCTCGCGTTCTCGGGCGGGATAGCGGTCGATCCGGTGCTGGGCAGCCGTGCCACCGATCTGCTCTCCGGTCTGGGGCCGCCGCCGCTCGCGGACGGGATGGTGCTGCCGCTGGGTCCGCCGGCCGGGCCGCCGGCCCGGGTGGACGGGGCGCTGCCCTGGTTGGCGCCGCCCCGGGAGCTGGTGCTGCGGGTGCGGCTGGGGCCGCGCGCCGACTGGTTCACCGGGGAGGCGCCGCGGACGCTCGCGCGGGGGCGCTACCGGGTGTCGGCCGCGAGCAACCGGATCGGGCTGCGGACGGAGGGCCCGGCGCTGGAGCGGGCACGCGGCGGCGAACTGCCCAGCGAGGGCCTGGTGCTGGGCGCCGTGCAGGTGCCGCCGGACGGCCGCCCGGTGGTCTTTCTCGCCGACCATCCGACGACTGGCGGCTATCCGGTGATCGCGGTCGTGGACGGGCGCGACCTCCCGGCCATGGCGCAGGCGCCCCCGGGCACCCCGCTGCGCTTCGTCCCGATCGGCTGAGGGATGTCGTACGCGATGGTCGCCGTGCGCAATGGCTGTCGTACGCGATGGCTGTCGTACGCGTACGGCGCCGGGTCGCGTGCACGGCGTCCGGGCCCCGGGACGGACGTGCCGGAGCCGGGCCCACCGGAGCCGGACGGCCGGCTGGCCGAGCGGCAGCGGCAGCGGCAGCGGCAGCGGCATGAGCAGCGACGGCGACGGCGACGGATGGCCGTACTGGTGCGGTGGGCCGGCAGGCAGGGTCACCGGGTCGGGTCAGGGCTCTGGCCGGGGGGCGTCGGGGGGTGGGGGCGGGCCGTAGCCACCGCCGCCCGGGGTGGCCAGGATCAGCACATCGCCCGGCGCGACCGGCACCGAGTCGACTCCGGCGAGGGGAGTGACAGTGCCGTCGGGGTGGGCCACGGAGTTGTGGCCGAGGGCTCCGGGCCCGCCGCCGGCGAGCCCGTACGGCGCGATCCTGCGGTGTCCCGTCAGGAGGGTGACGGTCATCGGTTCCAGGAAGCGGATCCTGCGGACGACGCCGTCGCCGCCGTGCCAGCGGCCGGTACCGCCGCTGCCGGTGCGGATGGAGAACGCCTCGACCCGCACGGGGTAGCGCCACTCCAGTACCTCGGGGTCGGTGAGCCGGGAGTTGGTCATATGGGTCTGGACTGCGTCCGCGCCGTCGAAGCCGTCGCCCGCCCCGGAGCCGCTGGCGACGGTCTCGTAGTACTGCACCCGGTCGTTGCCGAAGGTCAGGTTGTTCATGGTGCCGGAGCCCTCGGCCTGGACGCCGAGGGCGGCGTAGAGGGCCCCGGTGACGGCCTGGGAGGTCTCGACGTTGCCCGCGACGGTCGCGGCGGGGTGGACGGGGGCGAGCATGGATCCCTCGGGGACCTCGACCGTCAGCGGTTCCAGGCAGCCGCTGTTGAGAGGGATGTCCTCGCCGACGAGGGTGCGGAAGACATAGAGGACGGCGGCCGTCACGACGGAGGTGGGCGCGTTGTCGTTGCCGGGCCGCTGGGGCGAGGTGCCCGTGAAGTCGAGGACGGCGCTCCGCGCGGCCCGGTCGACCCGTACGGCGACCTGGATGACCGCGCCGCCGTCGGTCTCGTACCGGTAGGAGCCGTCGTGCAGCCCGGCGACGATGCGGCGGACGGACTCCTCGGCGTTGTCCCGTACGTGCCGCATATAGGCGTGCACCACGTCCAGGCCGAACCGGTCCGTCATCCGGCGCAGTTCCTCGATGCCCTTCTCGTTGGCGGCGATCTGGGCACGCAGATCGGCGATGTTGACGTCCGGGGCGCGCGAGGGGTGGGTGGCGCCGGTGAGGAGGGCACGGGTCTCGGCCTCCCGCAGCCGCCCGTCACGGACGAGGAGCCAGTTGTCGAAGAGGACCCCTTCCTCGTCGATGGTCCGGCTGAAGGCGGGCATGGAGCCGGGGGTGATCCCGCCGATCTCGGCGTGGTGACCCCGGGAGGCCACCAGGAACCGCAGCCCACCGCCGCCACGATCGCCACCACCGCCACCGCCACCCGCGCCGTCGCTGCCGCCACCGCCGTTCTCGTCGTCGCCGAAGACCGGGGTCACGACGGTCACATCGGGCAGATGGGTGCCGCCGTGGTACGGGTCGTTGACGGCGTAGACGTCCCCGGGGCGCAGCTCCCCGCCGGTGCGGCGGCGCAGCACCTCTTTGATCGACTCGCCCATGGAGCCGAGGTGGACGGGGATGTGGGGCGCGTTGGCGATCAGACGGCCCTCGGGGTCGAAGAGGGCGCAGGAGAAGTCCAGCCGTTCCTTGATGTTGACGGAGTGGGCGGTGTTCTCCAGGCGTACGCCCATCTGCTCGGCGATGGACATGAAGAGGTTGTTGAAGACCTCCAGGAGCACGGGGTCGGCCTCGGTGCCGACGGCGACCCTGGCCGGGCGGGGGGTGGTCCTCTCCAGCAGGAGATGGCCGGCCGGGTGCGCGGAAAGGCGCCAGCCGGGGTCGACCACGGTGGTGGCGTCGGGCTCGGCGACGATCGCGGGGCCTTCGACGGTGTCGCCGGGGGCCAGGTCCGCCCTCCGGTGCAGAGGGACCTCCCGGTGGGCGCCGTCCGTGAACATCGTGACCCGGGCGGGAGGCGGCCTCCCCACCTCGGGACCAGAGGTGCCGGCATCGGTGGAGCGAGGGTCCAGGATCGTGCCGGGGTCACCCGTCGTGCCACCGGCCGCCACCGAGACGGACGCGACCACCAGCGGTTTCTCCATCGTGAACGCATACCGGGCGCGATGGGCGGCGGTGAAGGCGTCCCGCATCGCACCGGCCGTGTCCAGCGGTACGGGCAGGGCGGCGTCGGTCCCCGCGTAGCGCAGCAGCACCCGGGACCGGACGGTGATCGCGGCGTCGGGGACGGCGTCCGCCCGGAGTTCGGCGCGGACCCGTTCGGCCAGCCGGTCGCAGAGCGCGCGGACGCGGTCGGCGGTGGGCCCGGTCAGCTCCGCCTCGACGGACTGTTCGCGCAGGGCGGTGATGTCGGCGAGCCCGATGCCGAGGGCGGAGAGCACCCCGGCGAGCGGCGGTACGAGGACGGTGTCGATGCCGAGGGCGTCCGCGACCGCGCAGGCGTGCTGTCCGCCCGCGCCGCCGAAGGAGTTGAGCGCGTAGCGGGTGATGTCGTGGCCGCGCTGTACGGAGATCTTCTTGACGGCGCCCGCCATGTTGAGGACGGCGATCTCCAGGAAGCCGGCGGCCACCTCCTCCGCCGTGTGCCCGGTCCCGGTCTCGCGGGTGACCCGGCGGGCGAGCGCGGCGAAGCGGTCCCGTACCGTCGCCGCGTCGAGCGGCAGGTCGCCGCCGGGGCCGAAGACGGCGGGGAAGTGGGCGGGCTGGATCCGGCCCAGCATGACGTTGGCGTCGGTGACGGTGAGCGGCCCTCCGCGCCGGTAGCAGGCGGGGCCGGGGTCCGCGCCCGCCGAGTCGGGTCCGACGCGGTAGCGGCGCCCGTCGAAGTGGAGGACGGAGCCGCCGCCTGCGGCGACGGTGTGGATGCTCAGCATGGGCGCGCTCATGCGCACCCCGGCGACCTGGGTCCCCGTCTCGCGTTCGAACTCGTCGGCGTAGTGGGACACATCGGTGGAGGTGCCGCCCATGTCGAACCCGATGACGTGGTCGTATCCGGCGCGGGCCGCGGTGCGGACCATGCCGACCACCCCGCCGGCGGGGCCGGAGAGCACCGAGTCCTTGCCCCGGACGTGGGCGGCCTCCCGCAGTCCGCCGTTCGACTGCATGAACAGCAGCCGGATGCCGTCGAGTTCGGCGGCGACCGCGTCGACGTGGCGGCGCAGTACGGGCGAGAGATGGGCGTCCACGACGGTGGTGTCGCCCCGGGGGACGAGTTTGATCAGCGGGCTGACCTCGTGGGAGCAGCTGATCTGGGTGAAGCCCAGGGCGCGGGCGGCCTCGGCGACGCGCCGTTCGTGGTCGGGGTGGCGGTAGCCGTGCATCAGGACGACGGCGACGGAGCGGAGGCCGTCGGCGTGGGCGGCGGCGAGGCGTTCGGTGGCGGCGGCCAGGTCGAGGGGGCGGACGATCCCGCCCCGGGCGGCGACGCGTTCGGGGATCTCCACGACCCGTTCGTAGACCGGTTCCGGGAGGACGATGCGGCGGTCGAAGATCCGGGGGCGGTTCTGGTAGGCGATGCGCAGCGCGTCCGCGAAGCCTTCGGTGACGGCGAGGACGGTGGGTTCGCCGCGCCGCTCCAGCAGGGCGTTGGTGGCGACGGTGGTGCCCATGGTGACGCGGGCGACCCGGTCGGCGGGGACGGGGGCGTCCGGCGCGAGGCCCAGCAGCTGCCGGATGCCGGCGACGGCGGGGTCCCGGTGGTGGCCGGAGGGGTCGCGGTCGTCCCCGGTGGGGTCGTGGGAGAGGAGTTTGCGGGTGACGAGGCGGCCGTCGGGGCGTCTGCCCACGATGTCGGTGAAGGTGCCGCCCCGGTCGATCCAGAACTCCCAGCGCCCGCTCATCCCTCCATTCTGGCAAGCGGCGGGCGCGGGGGCCCGGTGGCGGAGCCGCCCGTACCGGAAGCGGAGCCGCCCCCGTACAAGAAGACGGGGACGACGGGCCGGCGGGAGCGGGCCGGCGGGACGACGGGAGCGGGCCGGCCGTGCAGGTCCCCCAGGCCGGGCAGACCGGGCCGGGAAGAGCGCACCGGGCAGACCGGGCCGGGGGCGCACGGCCCCCGGCCCCGGCGCGCCTGGCCCCGGCCCCCGGCCCCCGGCGTCAGCCGTCCGGCTCCCGGTCCCCGGCCTCAGCCCACCGGGTGGTCGGGGCCGATCCTGCTGCGCACGGCGGTCTGGACCTCGGCCTCCTCCGCCGGGTCCGCCGCCAGCCGGCGCAGTCGCTCGGCGACCCGGACGTCCCCGGTCTCGGCGTGCAGCGCGGCCACTTCCCGGGTGGTCTCCTCGCAGTCCCAGAGGCATTCGACGGCGAAGCCGGTGGCGAAGGAGGGGTCGGTGGCGGCGAGCGCCCGCGCGGCGCGTCCCCGCAGATGGGAGGAGGCGGTCTCGCGGTAGACATGGCGCAGTACGGGGGCCGCGCAGCCGATGCCGAGGCGTCCGGCGCCGTCCACGAGGGTCCACAGCGGCGGCGCGTCGGGCCCCTGGGCGCGCACGGTCTCGCGCAGGGCGCCCAGGACCAGCTTGTCGTCGCCCGCGCCGCCCCGGCAGGCGAGGACCCCGGCGGCGGAGGCACCGAGCGCGTCGGGCCGGTGCACCCAGCCGCGGGCGCGGTCGACGGCCGCCTCGCCGCACATCCGCTCGAAGGCGGAGACGGCGGCCTCGGTGACGGTGGCGGACCCGGTGCCGACGGCGGTCTCGATCAGGTCGAGGGCGGCGGGGTCGGAGATCTGCGCGAGGTAGTGCAGGGCGGTGCAGCGCGCTCCGTCGGAGCCCCGGCGGGCGACATCGACCAGGGTGTCGCGGTCGTCGGGCCCGGCGACGGCGGACAGGCAGCGGGCGGCGGGCACATGCAGCGGAGTGCCGCGCTCCAGACCTTCGTCCGCCCAGTCGAGGACGGACCGGACGCTCCAGTCGGGGCGGGGCCCGGTGGGGCGCATCTGCCGCTGCCAGCGGTCGAAGGATCCGGTTTCCTGCGCGGCGCGCACCCGGGCGCCCACGGTGGGGCGGGGGTCGTCGGCCCACAGCCGCCAGGGCCGGGGCTCGAAGGCGTCCCGTACGGTGACGGCCAGCTCGGCGTCGCCCTCCGGGGTCGCGGGGAAGCGGGCGAGGACCGCCCCGGCGAGGGCGCGCAGCCCCGCGTCGTCGTCGCGCAGCGCCAGCTCGTCCAGGGCCCACGCCCAGTTGGCGCCGGTGGCGGCGTAGCCGCGCAGCAGCCTGAGGGCGTCGTGGCGGCCGTAGGCGGCGAGGTGGCCGAGGACCGACAGGGCGAGACCGGTACGGTTCTCGTCGGTGTCGAGGTGGTCATCGGGATCGCTCAGGTGCCGCTCGATCTCCGCCAGACCGCCGTGGAGGTCCAGGTACAGGCGTGCGTAGTACAGGGAGCGGTTCTCGACCTGCCAGTCGTGACGGGGGTCGTTCAGCACGCAGTGGTTGAGGGCGGCGAGCGCCTCGGCGCGTGGGGCGGCGAGGGCGTGCAGCGTGCCGTCGCCGCGGCCCCTCTGGAGCAGGCCGAGCAACGTGCCGCTCGGCGCTATGACTGGATCGAACATGGGGAAAGCCTCACATCAAGCTCTCGACGCAACCGGGGACTGGGGTGTCCAGGCACTGTCTCGCGGATCCTGCTGGACTGGCGTGCCCTGGCAGCGCGTCCCGTCGCGTTGTCGTCGGTCGCCGATGGCCTCCTGTGCCCGATGGCATGGGAGGTGCTTCCGACGGCGGGCCCGGTGGCCGGGGTGGGAGTGCCCACCGTCCGGATTCCGTGCTCCGCCCTGCGACGCGCGTCACCAGATGCCGCCCGCTGTTCCAGGCTGATCCGGACGACAGGCCCTAGGCGGCCGCGCAGCAGCGGACGGGGCCGAGCGTCGTCATATGCGTCATGCGCTTGGTGGTGAGCATTTTCCTGCCTCTCGTCGGTGACCCCAGGGGAACTCCCGGTGATGTCCGGGACAGGGCCGTACGTCATCATGACCCACCCATATCGCCACCGCGACCACATTTACGACGCCCTTTGGCAGGCGCTCCCGTGGTGTCCCGGGGGTCGATCGGTGTACTGGAGGTGTCCGCCGGTACGCGGGCGGACGACCGCTGTGCGGCAGCGTCCCGTCGACCGACAGCCGATCGTCCGACAGTCGGCGGACAAACGGCGGACAGCCGCCGGACAGCCGCCGGTCAGCGCTCGCCGAACAGCTCCAGTAGCTCCGTCTTCCCGAACATCCGCGCGGTATCCACGGCGGACGGGGCTCCGGCCCCGGGGTCGGCCCCGCCCGCGAGCAGAGTGCGGACGACGGCGTCCTCGCCCTTGAAGACGGCCCCGGCGAGCGGGGTCTGCCCCCGGTCGTTGGAGCGGTTGGGGTCCGCGCCACGCGCGAGCAGGATCTCGACGGCGGCGGGGTGCCCGTGGTAGGCGGCGAGCATGACCAGGGTGTCCCCGCGGTCGTTGGTGAGATCGGCGGGGACGCCGGCGTCGACGTACGCGGCCAGTTTCTCGGCCTCCCCCTGTCGGGCGAGGTCGAAGACCTTGGTCGCGAGCGCGATGACTTCGGGGTCCGGGGCCTCGCTCATCGGGGGGTCCGCCTTTCGCTGGGTTCGAGGTGTACCGCGTTGACCTGGGGCTCGCATGGCGGGCGCGGCCGTACGGGTGAACCGGGTCAGGGTACTGCCCCACCCTGTCCCACCGGTCGCGTTCCGGGCCGGTGGGGCGCGGGCGGCCGCCGGGGGGACGGCCCGGCACCCGGAGGTACGTGTTCGTACGGGCCGGAAAATGATCAGATCGGACGGCCGCGCGGGAGGCCGGCCGCGGTCCGCCCCGGAGCGTTCCCCGGCGGAGGAGACATCCCACCGGGTGACGGCCGTTGAGCGGAACCCCCTCCTCCATTCCAGTGACATGCAGGACTTTTCACCCATTTGCACCTTTTATCGCATGGGTACTTCCTGTGAGGCTGGAAGGACTGATGGTGACTGTCCCCTCACCCAGGAGAAAACTCATGGTCCTCTCCATGTCAGGCGTGGTCCTGCTCGCGATCATCGTCTTCCTGTTCTTCCGCAAGGGCGGGCTCAAGGCGTCCCACGCCGTGGCCTGCGCACTCTTCGGCTTCTTCCTCGCGGGCACCGCGATCGCCCCCAGCATCGACGCGGGCACCCAGAGCCTGGCCAGCCTGCTGGGCGGCATCAAGTTCTGACCCGCCAACCCCGGACCGGACAGCCCCCGGACCGACCCGACAGGCCCCGGACCGACCCGACGGGCCCCGGACCGGACCCCCTGCCCGTACCTCCCGTCCGCCCCCACCGACCTCACCCCGACGCCCCAGGAGACCGACGTGGCCCGCCGCCCGCTTCCCCGCCTGCTGCGGGGCGGAACCGCACAGCTCGCCCGCACCCGGGAGTTCGCGCGTACGGCGGCGGACGGCGCCACCGACGTCCTCCAGCCCCTGATCACGGTCGGCCGGGGGCTGCGGCGCCTCGCCGGCCGGGCCCGCCGGTCCTGGTCGGCGACCCCGAAGGACCGGCGCGGCCCCACGCTCCTCCTGGTGGCCGGCTGCGTCCTGGGGGTCGCCCTGGTGCCCTTCGGCCCCGGCCTGGCCCTGATCGCCCTGATGGCCGCCGCCGGGTGGGCCGGACGGGAGCGCACCCCGGTGAAGACGGGCCCCGACCCGGCCGAGACCGCCCGGCTCCAGGCGCTGTACGAGGCCCTGGTGCCGTACTTCTCGGTGCCCGACGACCCCGCGCCGCTCTATACCCACGGCGGAGCCTGGAACGCCGTCTTCCGCGATCCCGTGTTCGACGGCGACGGACGGCTGACCGATCTGCGCATCTCCTACCCGGCGTACTTCACCGACGGCGAGGCCGCGTCCCGGGCCCGGATCGAGAAGGTCCTGCACACCAAGTCCGGCCGGGGCCGCGAGTACCGCTTCCGCTGGGACGAGGAGGACAACCAGCTGCTGCTGCGGGTGCTGCCCGCGCTCTCCACCGCCATCGCGGCGCAGCGCTTCGTCACCGCGCCCGGCGAGACCGTGCTCGGGTTCACCGACCCGGACGCGGTGCAGCGGACGGTGCCGGTGACGGACGGCGAGGAGACCTGGGACGCGTCCCCGGTGATCTGGCGCACCGGCCCCCGCTCCACCGAACCCCATCTGCTGGCCGTCGGCGGGCCCGGCGCGGGCACCACGACCCTGCTGCGCTCCATCGCGCTCCAGGTCCTCCCGTACGGCGACGTCCTGATCGTGGAGGGCGGCGGGACCGGCGAGTACGCCTGTCTGACCGGCCGGGCGGGCGTGCTGGCGGTCGAGTGCGGGCCGGCCGGGGCGCTGAGCAGCCTGGAGTGGGCGGCGCACGAGACCGAGCGGCGGCTGATCGCCATGAACCGCGCCCGGCAGGCGGGGCGGCCCGCGCCCGAGGACACCCGGCGGCCGCTGTGGATCCTCGTGGACCGGCCCGCCGTCCTCGGTCATCTGGCCGCCGCCGACGGGCACCAGGATCCGCAGTCCCTGCTCCAGGTGCCGCTGCGGCACGGCCGGGCGGCGGCCGTGACGGTCGTGGTGGCGGAGCAGTCCGACGCGGTGGACGCGCTCAGTGAGGCGGTACGCAGCCACACGCGGGCGCGGGTGGTGCTCGGGACGGCCGGGCCCGAGGAGATCGCGGACGTCCTCGGCGCGGCCTCGCCCACCACGCCGGCGCCCGATGTGCCCCCGGGGCGCGGCTACGCCCGGCTGGGCACCGGGCCGGTGCTGCGGCTCCAGGTGCCGGCCACTCCGGATCCGTACGAGGACGCCGCGCACGAGGCGCACCGGCGGGCGGTGCTGGAGCTGCTGCCCGGCCGCCCGGCAGCGGAGGACGGCGTTCCGGCGCATCGGGCGGCGCGGCCCGCCGGGGCGACGCCGCTGTCCGTCACCAAGGCGCCCGCCACGGCGCGCGAGCTGACCGGAACGCCGGTGACGGACGGCTGAGACCGCTGCGGAGCCCCGGTCGCGGACGGCTGAAAAACGACCATGGAGCCCCCGGGGCGGCCGCAGAGCCGACCCACCGCGCGGACGGCTGGGACCGCCACCCGGCCACGCCACGCCGCGGACGGCCGAAAACAGCCATGAAGCCCCCGGGGCAACCGGGCGGCCGGGGCCCGGTCAGGCCACGAACGTCCGGGGTGCGTCCGTCCCCGTCGACGCCCCGCTCGCCACCAGCCGGGCGGCGGCGGCCAGCCGCACGGCGGCCTCGTCGGCGACCGGCCCGGTCACGGTGAAGGGCAGCCGGACGAAGCCCTCGAAGGCCCCGTCGACCCCGAAACGCGGCCCGGACGGCACCCGTACCCCCACCCGCTCGCCGACCTCGGCGAGCCGGGACCCGGAGAGCCCCCCGGTCCGCACCCACAGCGTCAGCCCTCCGGTGGGCACGGCGAACTCCCAGTCGGGCAGTTCCCGGCGGACCGCCGCGACCAGCGCGTCCCGGTTCTGCCGCGCCTGTTCCCGGCGGACGGCGACGGCCTGCTCCCATCCGCCGGTCCGCATCAGCCAGTGCACGCCCAGCTGCTCCAGGACCGGGGTGCCGAGGTCGGCGTAGGCGCGCGCGGCCACCAGTGAGCGGATGACGTCGGGCGCGGCCCGTACCCAGCCGATCCGCATCCCCGCCCAGAACGCCTTGCTCGCCGACCCCACGGTCACCACGGTGGAGCCCGCCGGGTCGAAGGCGCAGACCGGCCGGGGCAGGGAGGGATCGGGGTCGAGATGGAGTTCCGTCATGGTCTCGTCCACCACGAGGACCGTCCCGGCGGAGCGCGCCGCGTCGACCATGGCCCGTCTGCGGTCCTCGTCGGCGAGGGCCCCGGTCGGGTTGTGGAAGTCGGCGACGACGTACGCCAGCCGGGGCGCCGCGTCCCGCAGCACCTGCCGCCAGCGGGCCATGTCCCACCCTTCGAGCCCCGGTTCCATGGCCACCGGGACCAGCCGGGCCCCGGCCTCGCGCATCAGCTGGAGGATGTTGGCGTACGAGGGGGACTCCACGGCGATCCGCTCGCCGCGCCCGGCGAAGAGGTGGCACAGGGCGTCCATCGCGCCCATCGCGCCGGTGGTGACCATGATCTGTTCGGGCATGGTGGGGATGCCGCGCTCGGTGTACCGGTCGGCGAGCATCCGGCGCAGCGCGGGGATGCCGGCGGGGTAGTCGCCGTGGGTGTGGGCGTACGGGGGCAGCTCCTCCAGCGCGCCCTGGATGCTGCGGGTGAGCCAGGGCTCGGGCGCGGGCAGTGCGGCGCACCCCAGGTCGATCATCGAGCCGAGGGATTCGGGCGGCAGCGGTTCCAGGCCACGCGCGGGCAGGGGGTTTCCGGCCGGGACGGCGGTCCAGCTGCCGGCGCCCCGGCGGGACTCCAGGAATCCCTCGGCGCGCAGGGCCTCGTAGGCGGCGGCCACGGTGGTGCGGCTCACGGAGAGCGCGAGGGCCAGTTCCCGTTCGGCGGGCAGGCGGGCGGCGACCGGGATCCGGCCCTCCAGGACGAGCAGGCGTACGCCGTCGGCGAGCGCCCGGTACGCGGGCGGTCTGCGGCTGCCGGGGCCCGCCGGGAGCGGCTGCTGGGACCGGAGCTGCCGGGCGAGCTGGGCAGCACCCACTGCCGATGTCCATTCCGCCATGGAAAACAGTCCACCTTCCCGGAATTGGCCATGGTTGGCATCTGTTCCGTAGCCACAGAGTGTCATGAGTCAGTCCAGAGCCGCCAGAGGGAGCCACCTCGATGTCCACAGGATCCGCAGCCCCGATCCCGCCCGTCACTCCCGGCCCGGCGGGAGCCGCGCCGGCTGGCTCCACGGCGGCGGCCGGTGGAGCCGACCCCCGGGACCCGGCCCGCCGCGTCCCCCGGAGGCTGCCCCGCCGGCTGTTCCAGCTCTACGCGGGTCTCGTCCTCTACGGCGCCAGCTCCGCCCTGCTGGTGCGCGCCGGGCTCGGCCTGGAGCCGTGGAACGTGCTCCACCAGGGCCTGTCCGAGCTGACCGGGCTCTCCATCGGCACCATGGCGATCCTGGTCGGCGCGGCGGTGCTGCTGCTCTGGATCCCGATCCGGCAGCGCCCGGGACTGGGCACGGTCTCCAATGTGGTCGTCATCGGTCTGGCGATGGACGCCTCGCTGCTGCTGCTCCCGGAGCTGACCGGTCTGGGGGTGCGGATCCCGGCGCTGGTCGCGGGTGTCGTGCTCAACGGGATCGCCACCGGCCTCTACATCGCCGCGCGCTTCGGCCCCGGCCCCCGCGACGGGCTGATGACCGGGCTGCACCGGCTCACGGGCCGCTCGATCCGGCTGGTCCGCACCGGTCTGGAGGTGGTCGTGGTGGCCACCGGCTTCGCCCTCGGCGGCTCGGTCGGCATCGGGACGGTCCTGTACGCGCTGGCCATCGGCCCGCTGGCGCAGCTCGCCCTGCGGCTCTTCGCCGTACCGGCCGACAGCGACACCGCCAACAACGTCACCGCCGACAGCGACAACAGCAGCACGGGCACCGAAGGCGGCAGCAGGGTCGTGGCCTCGGCCACCACGTCGGCGACTACCCCGGACGAGGAGGCACCCGCCGTACCCGGAGGGGCGATACTGCGGCGGTGACCCGTGCGCCCCATCCCTTCCTCGACCACCCCGCGCCGCTCGCGTTCGCCCATCGCGGCGGCGCGGCGGACGGCATCGAGAACACGGCCGCGGCCTTCCGCCGCGCCGCTCTCCTCGGCTACCGCTACTTCGAGACCGATGTGCACACCACGGCGGACGGCGCCCTGGTGGCCTTCCACGACACCACGCTGGACCGGGTCACCGACGCGCGCGGACCCGTCGCGCGGCTGCCGTGGCGCGAGGTGCGGCGGGCGCGGATCGGCGGCCGGGAACCGCTGCCGCTCTTCGCTGATCTGTTGGAGGAGTTCCCCACGGCCCGCTGGAACGTCGATGTGAAGAGCGACGCGGCGGTGGCCCCCCTGGTGGAGCTGGTGCGCCGGACCGGCGCGTGGGACCGGGTCTGCGTCGGCTCGTTCGCGGAGCCCCGGGTGGCACGGGCCGCCCGGCTCGCGGGCCCGCGCCTGGCGACCTCGTACGGGGTACGGGGGGTCCTGGGCCTGCGGCTGCGTTCCCTCGGGCTCCCGGCGGCGGCCCGGGCGGGCGCCGTCTGCGCCCAGGTGCCCGAGCGCTTCGGCGGTGTGCGCGTGGTGGACCGGCGCTTCCTGCGGGAGGCCCACGCGCGGGGGCTCCAGGTCCACGTCTGGACGGTGAACGACCCCGAGCGGATGCGCGCGCTCCTCGACCTGGGCGCTGATGGCATCATGACCGATCATCTGGAGACGCTGCGCGCGGTGCTGACCGAGCGGGGGGCCTGGGTCTGATCCGCGACCGCGGCCGGCCCGCCGTCCGCGGGCGGGCCCGCGCCGGGCTGGGGGGGGGAGGCTCGGATGACCGCCGATGCCGCGGGCGACATCACGACGACCGGGCCGGACGGCGACCGTGAGCGTGTCCGCGAACAACGCGGCTGGTACTTCTACGACTTCGCCTGCTCCGTCTACTCGACCAGCGTCGTCACCGTCTTCCTGGGGCCCTATCTGACCTCGGTGGCCAGGGCGGCGGCGGACGCGGACGGCTATGTGCACCCGCTGGGGATCCCGGTGCGGGCGGGTTCCCTCTTCGCGTACGCGGTGTCGGCATCGGTGGTGCTGGCGGTGCTGCTGATGCCGCTGGCGGGGGCCTGGGCCGACCGGACCGGCCGGAAGAAGCCGCTGCTGGCCGCCGCCGCGTACACCGGGGCGGCGGCGACGGCGGGCATGTTCCTCGTCGGCGGCGACCGCTATCTGCTCGGCGCCGGGCTGCTGATCGTGGCGAACGCCTCGCTCGCGGTGTCGATGGTGGTCTACAACGCCTATCTGCCGGAGATCGCCGGCCCGGCGGAGCGGGACAGGGTCTCCTCGCGGGGCTGGGCCTTCGGCTACTCGTCGGGCGCGCTGGTGCTCGTGGCCGATCTGGTGCTCTACAGCGGACACGCGCGCTTCGGGCTCTCCGAGTCGGAGGCGGTACGGATCTGTCTGGCCTCGGCGGGGCTGTGGTGGGGCGCGTTCACGGTGATCCCGCTGCGGCGGCTGCGGGACCGGGCGGCCGGCCCCGCCCGGGCAGGTGCCCCGCGGGGCGCCGGGGGGCTGCGGCAGCTCGCGGCGACCCTCCGCGACATGCGCCGGCACCCGCTGACCCTCTCCTTCCTGCTGGCCTACCTCTTCTACAACGACGGCGTCCAGACCGTGATCTCCCAGGCGTCGATCTACGGCTCCGAGGAACTGGACCTCGACCAGACCACGCTGATCACGGCGGTGCTGCTGGTGCAGCTGCTGGCGGTGGCGGGGGCGCTGCTGATGGCCAGGCTGGCCCGGACGCACGGCGCGAAACGGACCATCCTCGGCTCGCTGGTGGTGTGGATCGTGATCCTGGTGACCGGGTTCTTCCTGCCGGCCGCCTCCCCGGGGTGGTTCTACGCGCTGGCGGCGGCGATCGGCCTGGTGCTGGGCGGCAGCCAGGCGCTCTCCCGGTCCCTCTTCTCCCATCTGGTGCCGCGCGGCAAGGAGGCCGAATATTTCGCGGCGTACGAGCTGAGCGACCGGGGGCTGAGCTGGCTGGGGCCGCTCTTCTTCGGCCTCGCCTACCAGCTCACCGGAAGTTATCGCGACGCGATCGTCTCCCTGGTGATCTTCTTCGGGGTGGGATTCGTCCTGCTCGCGCGGGTGCCCGTACGGCGTGCGGTGGCCGCTGCGGGCAATCCCGTTCCGGACCGGATTTAGACGGTGCAGCGAAAGGCCGGTAGTGTACGCGTTTGGCCTGCCAGGCGGACCGTTACTGCGCACAGGGACAAGTGGAATCCGTGGGTGACACTTTCTGTCAGATGTGACAAACCGGGCACTGGTGGGTACCCCAACCTTGGGAAAGCAGCGGCACGACGGGCGACGCATGACCCGGAACGGGAATCTTTACGGCCGACCGGACGTTGACCGGATGACGACGACAGCGACACCTGTCCTGTGGGCGACAAGCCCGGGAGGCACGATTCATGAGTGAGCGAGCTCTCCGCGGCACGCGCCTCGTGGTTACCAGCTACGAGACGGACCGCGGCATCGATCTGGCCCCGCGCCAGGCGGTGGAGTACGCATGCCAGAACGGACATCGTTTTGAGATGCCGTTCTCGGTCGAGGCGGAAATTCCGCCGGAGTGGGAGTGCAAGGCGTGTGGCGCCCAGGCACTCCTGGTGGACGGGGACGGCCCCGAGGAGAAGAAGGGCAAGCCCGCGCGCACGCACTGGGACATGCTCATGGAGCGGCGTACCCGCGAAGAGCTGGAGGAGGTGCTGGCCGAGAGGCTGGCGGTCCTGCGCTCCGGCGCCATGAACATCGCCGTGCATCCGCGGGACAGCAGGAAATCGGCCTAGGGTCTTTCGTCTGGATCAGGCTGGGCGAGGGAGCGGGGTCTGGTGCCGTGCATCGCAAGGCGGAGGATTGAGCCACTGCGGAGCATTGGCGATTGACGACAACGCAGCGAGGTGCGGTGCCAGGGCACGCGAGCCCCAGCAAGATCCAGACGAGAGGCCCTTAGCGGCACGAGGTCCCGGGCGCGCGTACAGCGACGTACCGCGACATACGGCAATCAGAGCCGCGGGCCGGTCCGCACCTTGTGTGCGGACCGGCCCGCGGCTCTGTGCGTGTAGACACCATCCGTCATGGACACCATCCGTGACGTGCGTCCGTCGCGTGCATCCGTCGCGTACCGGCCACCGGTACGACAGGGGAACGTACGACAGGGGAACGACAACGGGCGGCGTACACGGGACCCACGCAGGGGCCCGCCGGTACGCCGCCCGGTGGTGGTTCAGGGGGTGAGCGGGGGCCGCGGGCCCTCGTCCGGGGCGGAGCCGCCGCCGGAGGCGCCCGCAGGGCCGTCCTGGCGGATCACCTCGCCCGGGACGACCTTCCCGTCCGGCCGGTGGATGCGGGCCTGCTGGAAGGCGTCCTGGAGGCCGCCGGGGGCCGCCTGGCGCATCCGGCGCTCCAGGGAGCGCTCCGCCCGGCGCTTCACCAGCGCGCGCACCGGGGGCAGCAGCAGGAGCAGCCCGACGGCGTCGGAGATCAGTCCCGGCAGCATCAGCAGCAGCCCGGCGAGCATGAGGAAGCCGTTACCGCCGCCGGCGCGCTCCCCGGCGGCCGGGGGCTGCCCGGCCTGGGCGCGCTGGAGGGTCTCGGTGAGGTTGGCGAAGGCCCGGCGCCCGGCCCGCTTGATCACGGCGCCGCCCACGACGGCGCCGCCGACCAGCAGGGCCAGCACGGCCAGTCCCCCCGCCGCCCCCGCGACCAGGGTCAGCAGCCAGATCTCCAGGACCAGCCAGGCGGCGACGCCGAGCGGGAGCAGTCTGCGGGCGCGCGAGCGCCGGGGGCCGGGGGCGGTCGGGGGCATGGCACCGGTCGTCATGCTCCCAGTGTGCCTGGACGTCCGTACGGACGCCGTCAGGGGGTCTGGCGGCCCCGGAGCCGGTTGGCGCGATCCGTGACGCCCCAGCCGGCCACCCGCCACAGCGCCTCGACGGCGATGTCGCGGTTCATCTTGGAGTCGCCGTGCTCGCGCTCGACGAAGGTGATCGGGACCTCGACCACGTGATATCCGGCGGCGACGGCCCGGCGGGCGAGGTCGACCTGGAAGCAGTAGCCCTGGGAGGTGACCCGGTCGAGCCCCAGACCGCGCAGGGTCTCGGCGCGGAAGGCCCGGAATCCGCCGGTGACGTCGCGGATGGAGAGCCCGAGGAAGAGCCGGGAGTAGGTGCTGCCGCCGCGGGAGAGGATCTCGCGGGACTTGGGCCAGTTGACCACCCGGCCGCCGGGCACCCAGCGGGAGCCGAGCACCAGGTCGGCGTTCTTCAGCGCGGTCAGCAGCCGGGGCAGCTCCTCCGGCTGGTGGGAGCCGTCGGCGTCCATCTCGATCAGTACGCCGTAGTCGCGCTCCATGCCCCAGGCGAAGCCCGCGAGGTAGGCGGCGCCCAGCCCCTCCTTGCCCTTGCGGTGCAGCACGTGCACCTGGGGGTCGCCGGCGGACAGCTCATCGGCGATCTTGCCGGTGCCGTCGGGGCTGTTGTCGTCGGCGACCAGGATGTCCGCCTCGGGCACCGAGGTACGCACCCGGGCGACGATCGCCTCGATGTTCTCGGCCTCGTTGTAGGTCGGGATGATCACCAAGGATCTGCCGAGCGGCCCGTACCGCTTCCCCTGGGCTGCTTCGCTGTCCCTGGCGACGTCGTTCACTGCTGGCCCCTTTGATGTCCGTACTCAGGGTCCACCTTAGCGATCGTCGGGGGCATGACCACGTCGGCACGGGTACGGGGCCGCGCGGACGGGCCCCGGCCGGGGCTCCCGCGCACCGGCCGGTGCTGGCGCGGGCGGGGCGGGGGCCGCCCCGGGGCAGCGGGCGGACAGGGAGCGCGGAGGGGTCCGGCCTCCTTCGGGCCGACCTGGAACCCGCTGGCTGCGGGTCGACCGAGAGCCGTTGTCTGTTGAACGCCGGACCCCGTCCGGGTCGCACCTGCCGTCCGGCAAAAACCTTCCCTCGCCCCCGGCTCGCGGTCGCTGGGCCTGGCTCCCAGTGGCCGTGCCCCGGTGCGGCGCACAGCCCCATGGCCCAGCGGCGTTCGACGGGGGCGCGGAGGTCTGCCGGTCGGACGTCCTGTGGTGGACGCGGCCGAACCTACCGGCCACCGGGCGCTCCATGTCAACAGTCGTGCGATCTGCGCGGTTTGCCCAATTCAGCCGGTTCTCCGGAGAAGATCCGCAGGTCGCGGCCGACCGCTCCCGGAGGCAGCCCGCGACACGAAAGGTCCGTACGTCACTCGTTCGGCCGCTCACATGCGGTTTGTCCAGATGGTCCGTCCGGCGACCACCGTCCGCAGACAGACCGGCAGTTCGGCCCCCGGGGTGAGGTCGGGCAGTCCCGGGGTGCCCGAGCGCGGGTCCGTCGACCAGCGGGCGACCCGGTCGTCGGGCGCCTGCACGATCAGCTCACCGGTGCGCCACACGGCGTAGTCGGCGGGGGCCCCGGGCACCAGGGTCCCTGCGTCGTCCCGGCCGGTGGCCCGCCAGCCGCCCCGGGTGTGCGCGGTGAAGGCCGCCCGGACGGAGATCCGGTGCTCGGGGGTGCGGTGGAAGGCGGCGGCCCGGACGGTGCCCCAGGGGTCCAGCGGGGTCACCGGGGCGTCGGAGCCCAGCGCGAGCGGCACCCCGGCCCGGAGCAGGGCCGCGTACGGGTTGAGGGTACGGGCCCGCGCCACGCCCAGGCGCTCGGCGTACATGCCGTCCTCGCCGCCCCAGTACGCGTCGAAGGCGGGCTGCACGGAGGCGGTGAGGCCCAGCTCGGCGAAGGCGGCGATATGCGCGCCGGTCAGCATCTCGGCGTGCTCGACCCGGTGCCGGGCGGCGCGCACCCGGTCCAGGCCGACGGCTTCGGCGGCCGCCCGCATCCCCTCGACCACGGCGCTGACGGCGGCGTCGCCGATGGCGTGGAAGCCCGCCTGGAGCCCGGCCCGGGTGCAGGCGGTGACATGGGCGGCGATGGTCCGCGCGTCGATGTGGGAGACGCCCGTGTGGTCGGCGTCGGCGTACGGCTGGTGCAGACAGGCGGTGTGCGAGCCGAGGGAGCCGTCCACGAAGAGGTCGCCGGCCGCGCCCACGGCCCCCAGCTCGCGGATCCGGTCGGCGCCCTTCGCGTCCGTGATCGCCTCGGCCCAGTAGCCGACGACCCGGGGGCCCTCGCCGGCCGCGGCGAGCGCCAGCAGGCCGGTGAGGTCGTCCTCGCCGGAGATCTCGGGTCCCGCGCACTCGTGGACGGTGCCGATGCCCAGCGAGGCGGCCCGCTCCAGGGCGGCCCGCTGGGCGGCCGCACGCTGGGCCGGGGTCACGGCGGCGTGGGCGGCGGCCCGGACGGCGTGGTGGGCGGCGTCGGTGAGCGGCCCCTCGGGGTGGTAGCCGGTCATGCCCCTGACCTGCGGAACCAGGTCGAGCAGGGCGGTGGTGACGACCGCCGAGTGGACATCGATCCGGGTGAGGTAGAGCGGCCGGCCGCCGGTGGCCTCGTCCAGCTCGGCCCGGGTGGGGTGGCGCCGCTCCGGCCAGCGGGCGGCGTCCCAGCCATGGCCGAGAAGCACCCGGTCCGCCGGGTGGGCGGCGCTGTGCTCCCGTACCCGGCGCAGGGCCTCGGCGAGACTCCCGGCACCGGACAGCTCCAGTCCGGTCAGGGCCAGCCCGGTGGCCGTGGTGTGCACATGCGCGTCCGTGAACGCCGGGGTCACCAGCGCTCCGTCGAGGTCGACGACCTCGTCCACACCGGCGGCGAAGGCGTCGGCCGCGCCCTCGGAGCCGACCCAGGCGACGTGGCCCCGTTCGACCACCATCGCGGTGGCGAAGGGGTCGGCGGGACTGTGGACTTCTCCGCCGCGCAGCAGCGTGGTGCGGTGCTCGCCGGCGGGGGCGGTGCTCTCGGTCATGACACCACCCTAGGTTGCGCCGCCGCGGCCCTCGGCAGTGGCTCAGATGCGCGGCGGGCGGGCCTCGTAGGGGGTGGACAGGACGACCGTCGTACGGGAGGAGACGCCGGCCAGCGAACGGATCCGGCTGAGCAGGTGCTCCAGCTCCAGCGGGGTGGCGACGCGCACCTTGAGGATGTAGTTCTCGTCCCCGGCGACGCTGTGGCACGCCTCGATCTCGGGGACTCCGGCGAGACGTTCGGCGATGTCGTCGGGGGCGCTCGGGTCGAAGGGCTTCACCGAGATGAAGGCCGTGAGCGGCAGCCCCACCGCCTCGGGGTCGACGACCGCCGCGTAGCCGCGGATGACGCCGCGCTGCTCCAGCCGGCGGACCCGCTGGTGCACCGCCGACGTGGACAGGCCGGTGGCCTTGCCCAGGTCGGTGTAGCTCATGCGGCCGTCCCTGACGAGCAATTCAACGATCTGACGATCCAGGTCCTCCATGTGGATCAACTTAAGGGCCCGGGTGGCATCCGGCACAGCGGGAGGGACCGCACCGGGGCCCACCGGACGGAACATGTGACGAACGCCACAGAAGTGACGGGCCCTGACCCGTAACCCGACGGTTACCCGCCGATCGCGATGGGAAGTGCTTGGTGTGGTCGAGGCCACACGAGCCTGGTTGGCCCACCCGAGGGGGAGAACCCATGCAGAATGTCAGGAATATCCGTACCGCATCGGAGCCTCTTGATCCGGCCGATCAGGCTGATCAGATCGAGATCGAGGAGCTGGACGCGTACGACACCTTCGAGATGTACCGCGTCGTCTGCCCCGATTGCAGCCAGCCCATCGCGCTGCTCGCGGACGAGGACGTCCTCCCGGAGCACGCGCTGTGCCCCACCCCGTGGAATCCGTTCGGGCTGACCGTGTGCACGGGGACCGGCCGCCCGGCGGGGCAGGCCCGCCCGGCCGACGAGGGGGAGGGCCCGCAGGAGCAGGAGATGGGGCTGCTGCTGACGCTGCCTCAGGGGCTCGACTGGCGGATGCAGCCGTTCTCGCACGTCGGCGGCCCGGGGTCGCAGCCACTGCGCAAGCGCGCGGCCTGAGCCGCCCCGGCGGCGGACACCCCGACGAAATGCCCCGGCCCCGTGCGGAGCCGGGGCGTCCGCCTGTGGTCCGCAGTCCGGTCCTCTCCGGCGGCGCCCGGGCGACCACGGGCGGGGCGGTCCCGGCAAGACACGGGCGGGCGGACACACGGATGACGCGCATGACCCCGGCGGGCACGCCCACCGGAGACACCCGGTCCGGCGGGACCACACGGGACGGGACGGCGGCCGTCGGCACCGTACGAGCGGGGCAGGCCTGCGACGCAGGGACGAGCAGGACGGGCGGGGCGGGGCGCGCGGGCGGCGGTCCGCTTCCCGGGCCCGCGGGCGGACCCGGTTACGGCACCGCCCCGGCCTCGGTGGCTCCCGCTCAGCGGGTCTCGGGCCCCAGCAGCCGGCGGGCGACGACCATCCGCTGGATCTGGTTGGTGCCCTCCACGATCTGGAGCGCCTTGGCCTCCCGCATCAGCCGCTCGACCGGGAAGTCGGCGGTGTAGCCGTAGCCGCCGAGCACCTGGACCGCGTCGGTGGTGACCGCCATCGCCGCGTCGGTGCAGAAGAGCTTGGCCATGGCGGCCTGCTGGGAGAACGGGAGCCCCCGGTCCCGCCGCCGGGCGGCGGCCAGCACGAGCGCGCGGCCCGCCTCGACCCGGGTCGCCATGTCGGCGATCATGAACCGCAGCCCCTGGAAGTCGGCGATGGCCCGCCCGAACTGGCGGCGCCCGGTCGCGTACGCGACGGCCTCGTCCAGGGCCGCCTGCGCGATGCCGACGGCGCACGCGGCGATGCCCAGCCGGCCGGAGTCCAGCGCGGAGAGGGCGATCGCGAAGCCCTGCCCCTCCTCGCCGAGGCGGCGCGCGTCGGGCACCCGTACCCCGTCGAAGTGGAGCTGGGCGGTGGGCGAGCCCTTCATGCCCATCTTCCGCTCGGGGGCCGCCGCCGTCAGTCCGGGCGCGTCGCCGGGGACCAGGAAGGCGGTGACGCCCCGGGGCCCCTCGCCGCCGGTGCGGGCGAGCACCGTGCAGAAGTCGGCGATCCCGCCGTGGGTGATCCACGCCTTGGTGCCGTCGATCACCCAGTCGTCGCCGTCGCGGACGGCCCGGGTACGCAGCGAGGCGGCGTCGGAGCCGGAGGAGGGCTCGGAGAGGCAGTAGGCGCCGAGGAGTCCGCCGCCCAGCATGGCGGGCAGCCATGCGGCCCGCTGCTCCTTGGTGCCGTAGCCGGCCAGGGCGTGGCAGGCGAGGGTGTGGACGCTGACCCCGAGGCCCACCGTCAGCCGGGCGGCGGCCAGTTCCTCCAGGACCTGGAGGTAGACCTCGTACGGCTGGTCGCCGCCGCCGTACTCGGTGGGGTAGGGCAGCGCGAGCAGCCCGGACTCGGACAGCAGCCGGAAGACGTCGCGGGGGAAGTGGCCCGCCTCCTCCTCGGCCGCGGCACCGGGGGCGATCTCACGCTGGGCGATCTCCCGCACCAGCGCGAGGAGTTCCCGGGATTCCTCGGTGGGCAGTTCCCGGTCCACCGGCTGCGAAACGCGGTCGGACATTGCGGCGCTCTCCTCCCTGTCGGGCTGTGGGCGTCGCGCGCGAAGGGTCGGGGCGCGTTCCGCCGTGCTTTCCGCCGTACCGCTCGCCGTCCTCCGGATCGCGGTGGGACGGATGTGCGGCGGTGGCGCGTCGAGTATGCCCGATCAACAGACCTTCGTCACGGGTCAGGTGGGGAAATCGGTTATTCGTACCCGCCGTACGGCCGATTCGCCCGTCCGGCGGGAGGGCGGCGGGGCGCGGCGCCGGAGAAACCGGGAAGGGCGTCCCGGGAAATCCGGGGCGCCTTCCCCCACGGCCCGCGACCGGCCCGACAATTGGTCCAGACCTGTAAAACGCATACGGCTACGGCTACGGGTACGGGCACAGGTACGGGGGTGCCGCGCGGGGCTATCCGGCGGGGGCGGGGTCCGCCGACAGCGGCGGAGCGAGGAGTTCCGGGGAGAGCGGAGGGCAGCCGGGATCGCACTCCCCCGCCGTCGCGAGGGTCGCCCCCAGCAGCCGCGTCAGCAGCTCGGCGACGCGCTCCCGGCCCGGTTCCCCCTGATGGCCGAGCCAGTCCAGGGCGATCTGCTCGACCGAGCCGAGCCAGCCGACCAGGGCGAGCCGGGTGGTCGCGGGGATCTCCCGGGAGCCGTAGGCGCCTTCGGCGATCGCGCCCGCCAACTCCTCGCGGACGGCGGCCCGGACGGACTGCACCTCGGTGTCGAAACCGACCCCTCCGCTGGTGATGGTCCGGAATGCGGCCTCATTGTTCTGCGCGTACCGCAGATATCCGTCGACGGTACGCAGGACCCGCTCGGCGCCCGGCAGTTCGGGGCGGGCGGCGGCCAGGGAGAGCAGCTCCGCCGCCGAATCCTCGACAATGGCGAGGTAATAGCCGCGCTTACTGGCGAAGTAGTAGTAGATGAGCCCTTTCGCGACACCCGCCTGCCGGGCGATGTCGTCCATCGACAGCGCGTCGTAGGAGGTGTGGGCGAACAACTTCCGGCCGATCGAGAGAAGTTCGGCACGGCGGCCTTGGGGTGCCCCGTTCGCGTCGCAATCCCGGGGCGCCCCGTTCGCGTTGTTCCGCTCGTCCTTGCGCAATGCAGACCCTTGTTTCGGGGGGACACAGGAAATCCGCAGTATGGCAGAGTCCGGGGCCGCCACAGGGCCCGTCCCAGCGGCCGGGACCGAGGGGCGGAACGGGGTCAGAGCAGGCCGAGCCGGGTGACCAGCATGGCGATCACCACGACCAGCGCCCAGCCGGCGAGGTGCTCGACCAGCTCGGAGCGGCGGTCGTCGTCGGGCCCGCCCGTGCGGGTGCGGGTGGCGGCTGGGGGCAGTGCGGTGGTGGTCATGATCGCGCTCGTTCGTTCGGTCGGCTGGTGCGCGCCGCCGGGGCGGACGCACCGGTGACCCGACCACAGTGCCAGGAACCCGGCCCCGGGGGTAGAGAGCCAGGTCACTCCCCCGGGCCGGCCGCGTCCCCGGGCGCCCGGGGCGGCACGGGGACGCGCGGGCCGGCGGCGGCTCAGCGGATCCCGAGGCTCTTCAGGGCCCGGCGCTGGAGCGCGGTCGCCTCCTCGGGCCAGTACAGGTAACAGACCCCGCCGGTACCGGAGACGGTCCGCCCGTCGGCGGCGTACCGCTTGGTCCGCAGCCAGATGTTCTCCCACTCGCGGCGGCGGTAGACCCTGCGCACCGCCTCGTTCCCGGGCGCCGCAGGATCGCCCGCGATCACATCGCCGCCGGGTGTGAACCCGGTCACGGTCATCAGATGGCCCGCCGTCCCGTACCCCGCCCCGGTCAGCTCCTCCTCCCGGAAGGACTGCGAGGTGATCAGCGGGATCCCGGCCCGGACCAGCCGTTCCGCGTCGGTCAGCGAGCCGAGGCGGGTGACGACCGCGTTCATCCCGGGGTGGGTCGCGGCGTAGGCGGCGTTGAAGGCCCAGTTGCCGCAGCCCTCGTACTGGTGGTCGTAGGTGGCGCGGGCCGCGTGGCAGACCTGGGGGTCGCTGTAGCCGGGGTCGACCCAGGCGAGGTCCGCCGCCGACGGCCGGTGCCCCCAGTACTCGACGATCATCTGCGAGGAGGTGGGGCTGCACCACGCCTCACCGCCGTTGTCGTACTCCGGGTAGCGGCCGATGTGGACGTTCTGCGAGTACCGGGGCACGGTCAGCTCCCGGCCCGGTCCGAGGAGAGAGGGGACGGTGGCGGGGACCGTGAAGCGGTCGGGGATGTCGGAGGCCATGGCCCCGGCCCGCCGGACGACGGGGGTGAGCCGGGTCCCGGGCCTGCGGTGGAGGGTGAGCCGCAGCCGGTACGCGACCAGCCGGGTCCCGCCGGCCGGGTCGTCCACCGCGAGGGTGTCCGTCCAGACGCTCGCCCGGCCGTCGCCCTGGCCGTCCAGCGAGGCCCGCCGGATGTCGCCGTCGCCGGACGCCCAGCGGCCCATCACGAACCACGGGGTGCGGCCCCCGTCGGCGTAGTCGCCGCTCAGCTCCGCCTGGAGCCAGGTCCCGGGCGGGGTGGACGCGTTCCAGGAGGCGATGATCTCGGTCGCCGCCGTCCGGGTCCGGTGCACGGGCGAGGTCCAGGTGGCGTACTCCCACGCGGTGGTCCGGCCGGTGTGCGGGTCGGTGTACTCCGTCCGCCCCGCCGGGCGGCCGATCAGCAGTGCGGGGCGCGGGCCCGGCAGCGCCCGTACACCGTCCGCCGTGCCCCGGCGCCAGTCGCCGTACGAGGTCCAGAAGCGGTTGTCGACCAGCGGGTTCCGCGGGGGGCGGGCCGCGGGGCGGGCGCCTGCGGGGGCCGCCGTGAGGACACCGGCCCCCGCCACGGTCCCGATGGCGGCGGAGAGCACGGTTCTGCGCGTCGTGGGCATGGTTTCCCCTCGTCACCGGCGGTCGGCCGGCTCGGTCTCGGTCGTCACTGCTGCTCGTGACTGCTGGGTCGTGACTGTTGTTCGTGGCTGCTGATCGTGGCTGCTGATCGTGACGGGCCCCGGCAGGTCGGGGCGGTCCCGGTGGCGGTCGGTGACCGGGGCCGGTGACCGCGCACTGCGCCGGGAACGCCCGGGGTCGGCCGGGGTCCGCGCCCACACGCGTACCCACCGGCCCGCCCGTCCATCCCGTCGTGGCGCATCCGGCCGATGGGCCGTCACGCAAGCCGCCCCCATCACTCCCGTCACTCCCGCTACTCCCGCTACTCCCGCCGGCCCGGTGGCCCCTGCGGCCCGGTGCGTACGCTGGCCCGGTGGACGACCTCGACCGGCTGGCCCGGACCCTGCGCGCGCTGCCGCCCTCCTGCGGGCCGGTGCGGCTGATCGCCGTGGACGGGCACGCGGGCTCGGGCAAGAGCACCTTCGCCGCCCGGCTCGCGGCGGCCCTCGCCCCCGGCGGCGCGCCCGTCCTCCACCTGGACGACCTGGCCAGCCACGCGGAGCTGTTCGACTGGACCGGCCGGCTGCTCGCCCAGGTGGCCCGGCCGCTCTCCGGCGGCAGGACCGCGTACTACGCGCCGTACGACTGGGACGCGCGGCAGTTCAGCCCGCCCCGCGCCCTGGCCCCCGCGCCCGCCGTCGTCGTCGAGGGCGTCGGCGCGGGCCGGCGGGCCCTTCGGCCCCTGCTCGCGGCGCTGCTCTGGATGGAGCGGGACGCCGAGGACTCCTGGCGGCGGGGCCGGCGGCGGGACGGAGCCGCGCTGGACGCCTTCTGGGACGAGTGGACAGTGGCGGAGACGCGCCATTTCTCCGCCGATCCGTCGCGCCCTTTCGCCGACGCCCTGGTACGGGAGTGCCCCGAGGGATACCGGGTGACCGCCGGCCCGGGGACGGCCCCCGGCACCTCCGGCGACAACCGCAGGCGAGAGCCATTTCCTTACCCTCAGTGACCTTACTCCCCCCTCAAACCGACCAGTCGGAAATCTGCCGCAGGACTGCCCGAACTCTGCTTGACCGAGGGGGCGTAGCGGGATTACGTTCTCAATGTGCGGCTTTTGAGCTGCCACAGACACGAAGCCCCCGGTTGTTCCCCCGTGACCGGGGGCTTCGTTCTGCCTCCGGTCACGCCCCCCGTACCCCCGGGCCTCTCACCCTCGGTCACCACGACCCGGCCCGCGCCCCGGCACTCTTAGGCTGTCCGTGCCCGCGCGGGTACGATGCCCTTCTGTGGGGTCAATTCCCGCTTTCGGCACGGTGGTTCGGCACGGATCCGGGCGACCTGCCGCCCGGCGGCGGGACCCGGGAAGAGCATTCCCCCCGACGGACGCACGGCCGGACCGGCCGGACAGGGCGCAGGCGGCACTTGGTGGGGGACCTGATGGACATCGGCACACAGGGCGTGCCGGACCCGGCCGACCTGGCCTGGGTGCGCGCCGTGGACGCCTACACGATGGGGGCCTACCCCCAGGCGGAGGACGAGTTCCGCACCGCCGTACGGCTCGACCCCCAGATGGCCGACGGCTGGCTGGGCCTGCACGCGCTGCGGGTGGACACCACCGACGCGCTGCTGCGGATGTACCGGGCCCGGGACCGCTTCGGCGAGCAGCGCACCCGCCACCGCCGCACCCTCAACTCCTGGTACTGGCTGGGCTGGTGGGTCCAGCCGGTCCTGGAGACCCCGCGCGATCTGCTGCTCGCGCACGCCTCGCACTGGCTCGACGGCCGTCATGTGGCCGAGCTGGACCGGGCGCTGGCGCATCTGCCGCCGATCGACGCCGACCCCCAGGTGCGGTTCCTGCACGCCTGCCGGTCCTATCTCGTCAAGGACTGGGAGCAGTTGGTCCGGCACACGGAGCCCCTGGTCGACGATCCGCTGCTGGGGATCGAGGCCGGGCTCTTCGGCGGTATGGCCCGGGTGCGGCTGGAGATGTACGGGCAGGCGGAGCCCTTGTTGTCGGCGGCGCTGATGCGCTGCCGCAGTGAGCAGCCGCAGCGCAAGGAGCTGCGCTACTGGCTGGCGCGGGCGCACGAGGGAACCGGCCGCAGCGCGGCGGCGCTGCCGCTGTACCGGGCGGTGCACCGGATCGACCCGGCGTTCATGGACACCGCGGCCCGGCTCGCGGCGATCTCCGCGTACGACGGCATAGAGGGACTGGACGGCGTGGACGGCGCCGCCGGACTCGACGGGGTGGACGGCGGCGACGGGCCGGCGGGGCTCGCGGTCTCGCTGGCGGGCTTCGGCCAGGAGAGCGGCGAGGAGCGCGCCGACAGCGAGACCGCCGGCCCGGCGGAGGCCCGCTCAGGACCCGATCCGCAGTCGGTGCCGCCCGGTGCGGGCGCGCCGGGCCCGCTCGCCGGCCCGCCCCGGCGGCGGGCGCGGGTGTCCGGCGGGGGCGACCGCGCGCTCTTCCCGGCCGGCCCCACCGATCCGGCGCTGCTCGCGGACGCCCTGTCGTCCCTGGAGTCGATGGTGGGCCTGGATCCGGTGAAACGGCAGGTCAAGGCGTTGTCGGCGCAGTTGGAGATGGCCCGGTTGCGGGCGGGGCAGGGGCTGCCGGTGCAGCCGCCGAAACGCCACTTCGTCTTCTCGGGGCCGCCGGGCACGGGGAAGACCACCGTGGCGCGGATCCTGGGCCGGGTCTTCTACGCCCTGGGGCTGCTCGGCGGCGACCATCTGGTGGAGGCCCAGCGCTCGGACATGGTGGGCGAGTATCTGGGGCAGACCGCGGTGAAGGCCAATGAGCTGATCGACTCGGCGCTCGGCGGGGTGCTGTTCGTGGACGAGGCGTACTCCCTGGCCAACTCGGGCTACTCCAAGGGGGACGCGTACGGCGACGAGGCCCTTCAGGTGCTGCTGAAGCGCGCCGAGGACAACCGCGACCACCTGGTGGTCATCCTGGCCGGGCACCCGGAGGGCATGGACCGGCTGCTCGCCGCCAACCCCGGGCTGACGTCGCGCTTCACCACCCGGGTCGACTTCCCCTCGTACCGTCCGCTGGAGCTGACCGCGATCGGCGAGGTGCTGGCCGCGCAGAACGGGGACGGCTGGGACGAGGAGGCCGTCGAGGAGCTGCGGTCCATCAGCGGCCATGTGGTGGACCAGCGCTGGATCGACGAACTGGGCAACGGGCGGTTCCTGCGCACGCTGTACGAGAAGAGCTGCGCCTATCGCGATCTGCGGCTCTCCCAGTACCCGGGCACCCCGACCCGGGAGGATCTGGCGACACTGCGGCTGCCGGATCTGATGCAGGCGTACGGGGAGGTCCTGTCGGGCCGGGGTCCGCTGGAGCGCGGCCCGCAGGATCCCCCGCTCTGAAGGCTCCTTCGGAAGGTGGCGGGGTTCAGGAGGGGTTCGGGCGGGGTTCAGCTGACGAGGGCGATGTCCCCGGTGGTCCGGGCCGTGGGCGAGGCGAGGGCCCCGGCGGTGTGCGCCGGGTCGCGGACCTCTCCCACCAGGGTCTCCAGGACGTCCTCCAGCGCCACCAGCCCCAGCACCCGCCCGCCGGGGTCGGCGACCTGCGCGAGAGGGACGGCCGCGCGCCGCAGCACCGCGAGGGCTTCGTCCAGGGGCAGTTCGGCGGCGAGCGTGGTCATGGGCCGCCACGCCCGCTCGGGCACGGCCCGTTCCCGCTCGTCCAGGTCGAGCATGTCCTTGACGTGGAGATAGCCGAGGTAGGGGCCGGTGGCGTCGCCCCGGACCGGGAAGCGGGAGTAGCCGGTGCGTACGGTCAGCTCCTCGATCCGGCGGGGGGTGATGGAGGGGTCGACGGTCACCAGCGCGGAGCGGTCGATGAGGACTTCGCTGACCGGGCGGCTGCCGAGTGCCAGGGCGTCCGCCAGGCGCTCCTGCTGGTCGGGGCCGAGCAGCCCGGCCCGGCCCGCGTCCTCGACCAGCCGCCCCAGCTGGGCGCGGGTGAAGACGGCCTCGACCTCCTCGCGGGACTCGACCCCGCACAGCCGCAGCAGCGCCCGTGCGAGGGCGTCGAACGCGGCCGTCACCGGGTGGCAGAGCCGGGCGAAGGCGACCAGGCCGGGGCCGAGCCACAGGGCGGTGGCCTCCGGGGCGGCGAGGGCGAGGTTCTTGGGCACCATCTCCCCGACGACCAGGTGGAGCACGACCACGGCGGCGAGGGCCACCGCACAGCCGAGCGGGTGGATCAGCCCGGCGGGGGCGCCGGCCGCGTCCAGGAGGGGTGCCAGCAGCCGGGCGACGACGGGTTCGGCGACGGCCCCGAGGGTGAGCGAGCAGACGGTGATCCCGAACTGGGCGGCCGCCATCATCCGGGGCAGGTGCTCCACCCCGTACAGGACCCGGCGGGCGCGGGCCGAGCCCTGCGCGGCGAGCGGTTCGATCTGGCTGCGGCGGACGGAGACGAGGGCGAACTCGGCGCCGACGAAGAAGCCATTGGCGAGGACGAGCAGGGCGGCGAGGAGGAGTTGGAGGGCGCTCACCGGGCGGCCTCCGCTGCGGTGACGGCGGCGACCGCGCCGGAGAGGTCCCCGCAGGAGGTATCCGTACCGGAGATGCCCGTACCGGAGGTGGCGGCGCGGACCAGGCGGACCCGTTCGGCCCGGTAGCGCCCGACCCGCCGGACGGAGAGCCGCCAGCCGGGCACCTCGGCCCGGTCGCCGGGGGCGGGGACGCGGCCCAGCAGGTCGGCGACGAGCCCCGCGACCGTCTCGTAGGGGCCGTCGGGCAGGTCGAGCCCCATCCGGCGCAGGGTCAGGACCCGGCAGCTGCCGTCGGCCTCCCACACCGGGCGGCCGTCCTCCGGTGCCAGCGGGGCGAGTTCGCACTGGCCGTCGAAGCCGAACGCGGTGTCGTGCTCGTCGCGGACCTCGCCGACCAGCTCCTCCACGATGTCCTCCAGGGTGACGACCCCGGCCGTGCCCCCGTACTCGTCCACGACCACGGCGAGGGGCTGTTCGGCGCGCAGCCGCTCCAGCAGGCGTTCGACGGGCAGGGTGCGGGGGACGAGCAGCGGCGGGGCGGCGAAGACGGCGACGGGGGTACGGGGACGGTCGGCGGCGGGCACCGCCAGCGCGTCCTTGAGGTGGGCGATGCCGATGACGTCGTCGATGCCCTCCCGGTAGACGGGGAAACGGGAGAGCCCGGTGGCGCGGGTGAGGTTGAGGACATCGGCGGCGGTGGCGTCGGCGTGCAGGGCGACCGTGCGCACGCGGGGGGTCAGCACCTGCTGGGCCGTGAGCCGGCCGAGCGACAGCGTCCGCACGAAGAGGTCGGCCGTCCGCTGCTCCAGGGCGCCCGCGCGGGCCGAGTGGCGGGCGAGGGCGACCAGCTCCCCGGGGGTGCGGGCGGACTCCCGTACGTCGGCGGGCTCCACGCCGAAGAGCCGGACGGCCCGGTTGGCGGCCGCGTTGAGGAGGGTGATCAGGGGGCGGAAGGCGGCGGCGAACAGCCGCTGCGGGCCAGCGGTGAACCGGGCCACCTGGAGCGGCCGGGAGACGGCCCAGTTCTTGGGCACCAGTTCGCCGACGACCATCTGGACGGCGGCGGCGAGGAGTATCCCGGTGACGACCGCGATCCCGGGGACGGCCCCGGCGGGCACCCGGGCGGCGGTCAGCGGCCCGGCGAGCAGTCCGCCGAGCGCGGGCTGCGCGAGCATGCCGGTGGCCAGCGAGGTGAGGGTGATGCCGAGCTGGGTGCCCGACAGCTGGAAGGAGAGTTCGCGGAGGGCTTCGACGACCCGGCGGGCACGGCGGTCACCGGCGGCGGCGGCGCGTTCCGCGTCCGGCCGTTCCACGGTGACGAGTCCGAACTCGGCGGCGACGAAGAATCCGTTGGCGAGGATCAGGGCACAGGCCGCGCTGAGCGGCACCACGGCTGAGATCATGCGGCCGCCTCCCGGGAGGGGGCGGCGGGGGTACTGCCGGACGGTCCGTCCATGGCCGGAGGGTGTCACTCCCCTGGTCGCAGGTGTCCCCCGGGCCGTGCCTCGCCGCACACGGGGGCGCGGGGGCACCGGGAAGGGGACGGGGCGCGCTCGGCGCCACCGGCACCAGATTAAGCACCGGGGCCGCAGGGGGGCGGGGGAAGCGCCGGGGCTGTCCCCCGCCGTCCGTCCCACGGGCCCCGGCCGGGGCCCGTGGGCGGGGGCTACGACGCGACGCCGCCGTGCACCTCGACCAGGTCGCGCAGGGCGCGGGCGTCGCTGATGGCCTGCTCACGGGCGATTCCGGGCTGGATGCCGAGGACCGGGAGGCTGGTGCCGTCGCTGAGGTCGAGGAAGACCCAGGGATCGCCGGTGCGGAGATTGACCCGGAGGATCTCCGCCCATTCGAGACGCCGGACACGGGTGATGTTGACGACCGTGACCCCGCCGCCGTCGGCGACGACCTTGGGCCGGGCCAGCAGGAAGAGCACACCGAGGAAGAGGAACGCGGTGAAGACGAAGCTGATCCGCTCGCCGGGGTTGAGCCGGTTCAGGGTCAGCCCCGCGAAGGTGATCACGGCGAACATGATCGCGCCGGTGGTCAGCAGGACCACCCGGGTACGGGTGGGCCGGAAGGTGACCGGGAGGGTCGGCAGACCGGTGGCGGAGGCGGCGGGTGTGGTGCTCATGGCGGGTTCCTCAGAGCCGGCAGGCGTGGATCGCGGTGGTCAGGATGGCGCGCGCGCCCAGCTCGTACAGATCGTCCATGATCCGCTGGGCCTCCTTGGCGGCGACCATGGAGCGGACGGCGACCCAGCCCTCGTGGTGCAGCGGCGAGATCGTCGGCGATTCGAGGCCGGGGGTGAGGGCGACGGCCTGCTCCAGGTGCTCGACCCGGCAGTCGTAGTCCATCATCACGTACGACCGGGCCACCAGGACGCCCTGGAGCCGGCGGAGGAACTGGCGCACCTTGGGGTCCTCCGCGTCGGCGCCGGTCCGGCGGATGACGACGGCCTCGGAGGTCATGATGGGCTCGCCGATCACTTCGAGGCCGGCGTTCCGCAGCGAGGTGCCGGTCTCGACGACATCGGCGATGATCTGGGCGACGCCCAGCTCGACGGCGGTCTCGACGGCGCCGTCGAGGTGGACCACGGAGGCGTCGATGCCGTGCTCGGCGAGGTGCGCCGCGACGATGCCCTCGTAGGAGGTGGCGACCGTCATGCCGGTGAAGTCGGCGACGTCCTTCGCGGTGCCGGGCCGGGTGGCGTAGCGGAAGGTGGAACGGGCGAAGCCGAGCTGGAGGATCTCCTCGGCGCTGGCCCCGGAGTCGAGCAGCAGATCGCGGCCGGTGATGCCGATGTCGAGCCGGCCGGAGCTGACGTAGATGGCGATGTCCCGGGGGCGGAGGTAGAAGAACTCCACCTCGTTCTCCGGGTCGACCAGCACCAGTTCCTTCGATTCCTTGCGCTGCTGGTAGCCGGCCTCATGGAGCATCGCCGACGCAGGTCCGGACAGTGAACCCTTGTTGGGAACGGCGATACGCAGCATGAGACCGACTTCCTTCGGCTGGGACGGTGGTGGTGGGAGGGGCGGACGGGGAAGGTCGCGGGGAGGGCCGCTCAGAGGTGCGCGTAGACGTCGTCCAGGGAGATCCCGCGCGCGACCATCATCACCTGGACGTGGTACAGCAGCTGGGAGATCTCCTCGGCGGCGGCTTCCTTGCCCTCGTACTCGGCGGCCATCCAGACTTCGGCGGCCTCCTCGACGACCTTCTTGCCGATGGCATGGACGCCCTTGTCCACCAGCTCGGCGGTACGGGAGGTGGCGGGGTCGCCGTTGCTCGCCTTGTGCTGAAGCTCGGCGAAGAGTTCTTCGAAGGTTTTGTTCGCCATGATGGGTCCCAGGGTACGGGGTGGGGCGGCCCGGTCAGCGCCAGGGTTCGCTGACCGAACGCAGCGTCGTGGCGGTGGCGACGGCGGCGGTGACCGCTTCGTGGCCCTTGTCCTCGCTGGACCCCTCCAGGCCCGCCCGGTCCAGTGCCTGCTGCTCGGTGTCGCAGGTCAGCACGCCGAAACCGATGGGGACCCCGGTGTCGACGGCGACCTGGGTGAGGCCCTGGGTGACGCCCTGGCAGACGTAGTCGAAGTGGGGGGTGCCGCCGCGGATGACGACGCCGAGGGCGACGACGGCGTCGTAGCCCCGCTCGGCGAGGACCTTGGCGACCACCGGCAGCTCGAAGCTGCCGGGGACGCGCAGCAGGGTCGGCTCGTCGATGCCCAGCTCGTGCAGGGCGCGCAGCGCGCCGTCGACCAGCCCGTCCATGATCTTCTCGTGCCACAGGGCGGCGATCACGGCGACTCGGAGGTCACCGCAGTTGCGTACCGACAGTTCGGGTGCGCCGTTGCCACTCACGCTTCTCCTCGGGGGTTCTGTTCCTGTTCAGGGGCCGTGTCGGTGTTACGGGGTCACTGGTTCGCGCAGGTCGAAGCGGGCCCGGCGGCCGGGGCCGGGGCCGTGTCGAGTCCGGGCAGCTCATGGCCCATCCGGTCGCGCTTGGTGCGCAGATAGCGCAGGTTGTGCTCGCCCGCCTGGACGGGCAGCTGCTCACGGCCGTGGACGGTGAGGCCGTGCCGGACCAGCGCGGCGATCTTGTCGGGGTTGTTGGTGATCAGCCGGAGGCTGCGGACCCCGAGGTCGGCGAGGATCTGGGCGCCGGCGGCGTAGTCCCGGGCGTCGGCGGGCAGCCCCAGCTCCAGATTGGCGTCGAGGGTGTCCCGGCCGCGCTCCTGGAGTTCGTACGCGCGCAGCTTGGGCAGCAGTCCGATGCCCCGGCCCTCGTGGCCGCGGAGATAGACCACGACGCCCCGGCCGGCGCGGGTGATGTGCTCCATGGAGGCGTGCAGCTGGGGGCCGCAGTCGCAGCGCAGCGAGTGGAAGATGTCGCCGGTGAGGCACTCGGAGTGGATGCGGACCACCACGTCCTCGCCGTCGCCGAGGTCGCCGTGGACGAGGGCGATGTGCTCGACGCCGTCGATGGTGGAGCGGTAGCCGTACGCGGTGAAACGGCCGAAGGAGGTCGGCAGGTCGGCGGCGGCGGCGCGGGCGACGGTCGGTTCGGTGGCCCGGCGGTGGGCGATCAGGTCCTCGATGGAGATGATCGTCAGTCCGTGGCGGCGGGCGAAGGGGATCAGCTCGGGCAGCCGCAGCATGCGGCCGTCCTCGCCGGCGATCTCCACGATGGCCCCGGCGGGGCGCAGTCCGGCGAGGCGGGCGAGGTCGACGGCGGCCTCGGTGTGGCCGTTGCGCACGAGGACACCGCCGGGCTTGGCGCGCAGCGGGAAGACATGGCCGGGGCGGACGAAGTCGCCGGGGGCGGCCTCGCCGCCCGCGAGCAGCCGCAGGGTGGTGGCGCGGTCGGCGGCGCTGACGCCGGTGGTGACGCCGTGGGCGGGGCTCGCGTCGACGGAGACGGTGAACGCGGTCTGCATGGACTCGGTGTTGCGTTCCACCATCTGCGGGAGGGCGAGCCGGTCCAGTTCCCCGCTCTCCATGGGGGCGCAGATCAGGCCCCGGCACTCGCTCATCATGAAGGCGATGATCTCGGGGGTCGCCTTCTCGGCGGCGATGACGAGGTCGCCCTCGTTCTCGCGGTCCTCGTCGTCCACGACCACGACGGGGCGGCCGGCGGCGATGTCCTCGATGGCCGCTTCGACGGGGTCGAGGGCGAGGTCCTCGCGGTTGTCGGTGGAGTACCAGGTGGGGGCCGTCAGTTCGGGCAGTTCGCCGGTCGCGGCCTGGGGCGGTGCGGTGTTCACGCGGGGACTCCATTCAGTGCCGGGGTACGGGAGCGCTGCCACCAGTCCCGCAGGCCCCACAGGACCAGTCCGAAGTAGACGACGTAGACGATGCCGGAGAAGGCGAGACCGCTGCTGAAGGCGAGGGGCACGCCGACGAGGTCGACCAGCAGCCAGGCGAACCAGAACTCGACCAGACCGCGGGCCTGGGCGATCATCGCCACGAGGGTGCCGACAAAGATGTACGCGTCGGCCCAGGGGCTCCAGGAGAGCGAGGGGTACGCGAGGAAGAGGCCGGCGACGGCGACGGTGCCGAGGGCGGCGCCGCCGGCGAGCAGGCCGCGTTCCTTCCAGGAGGCGAAGCGGACGGCGACGGAGCCGTCGCGGGCCTGCCGGCTGCCCAGGCTCCACTGCCGCCAGCCCCACACGGCCACGCCGATGACCAGGAGCTGCTTGCCGACGCCGCCGGCGAGGTCGGCGGAGGCGTACGCGGCCACCAGCACCAGGCCGGAGAAGAGCTGGACGGGCCAGGTCCAGATGGAGCGGCGCCAGCCGAGGGCGAGGCCGATCAGTCCGATGACGTTGCCGACCATGTCGGACCACTTGATGTCCTGGCCGAAGGCGGTGAAGGCGACCGAGTTCAGGGTGGAGAGGGCGCTCATCGGACCGGCTCCGGGCCCGGCCCGGGGGCGTCCGGGGCGCCGGCCGCGCGGGCGCCGAGCAGCCGCTCGACGTACTTGGCGATCACGTCGACCTCCAGGTTGACGGTGTCCCCGCCGCTCTTCACCCCGAGGGTGGTCAGGGCGAGGGTCGTCGGGATGAGGCTGACGGTGAAGCGGTCGTCGCCCGCGTCCACCACGGTGAGGCTGACGCCGTCGACGGTGATGGAGCCCTTCTCGACCACATAGCGGGCGAGCGGGGCGGGGAGCGAGACGGTGACCATCTCCCAGTGCTCGGCGGGGGCGCGGTCCAGGATGGTGCCGACGCCGTCGACGTGGCCCTGGACGACATGGCCGCCGAGCCGCCCGCCGACGGGGGTGGGGCGTTCCAGGTTGACGCGGTCCCCGGGGGCGAGGGCGCCGAGGCTGGAGCGTTTGAGCGTCTCGGCCATCACATCGGCGGTGAACTCCCCCTCGCCGGTCTCGACCACGGTGAGGCAGACGCCGTTGACGGCGATGGAGTCGCCGTGCCGTGCGCCGTCGGTGACCAGGGGGCCGCGCAGTCGGAAGCGGGCCGAGTCGCCGAGCCGCTCGACGGCGGTGACCTCGCCCAGTTCCTCGACGATTCCGGTGAACACTCAGCTCTCCTTGGAGACGGGTACGGCGCCTGCGGCGTCGACGGCGGGTACGAGTACGGGTACGGGGACCGCGGTGATCCGCAGATCGGGGCCGAGCCGGGTGAACTCGGTCATGTCGAGCCGGAACGCTCCGCCGATCGTGGAGATTCCGGCGCCCCCGAGGGCGGCGGGGCCCGCGCCCAGCAGGGCGGGGGCGAGATAGCCGACGACCTTGTCGACGGCGCCCGCGGCGACGAAGGACCCCGCGAGGGTGGGGCCGCCTTCGAGCAGGACGGAGCGGACGCCCCGGGCGTGCAGTTCGGCGAGGAGGGCGTGGACGTCGAGGCCGCCGTCCGCTCCCGCGGGCAGGACGACGGTGTCCACGCCGGGCAGGTGGCGGGTGTCGGCGTCCGCGCCCACGGCGATCAGGGTCGGCGCGGCACCGTCCAGGACGCGGGCCGCCGGGGTGATCGTGGCGCGGGTGTCGACGACGACCCGCAGCGGCTGGACGGCGTCCGCGACGCCCCGGACGGCGAGGTGGGGGTCGTCGGCCGCGAGGGTGCCGGAGCCCACGACGACGGCGTCCGCCCCGGCCCGCAGCCGGTGCACGTCGGCGCGGGACTCGGGGGAGGTGATCCAGCGGCTGGTGCGGTCCTCGGCGGCGATCCGGCCGTCGAGGGTGGCGGCGTACTTCCACAGGACGTGGGGGCGGCCGAGGCGTACGGAGGTGAGCCAGGCCGTGTTGCCCGCCTCGGCCTCGGGACCGAGCAGTCCGCACTCCACCCGGACCCCGGCGGCCCTGAGGGTGCCGGCGCCGCCGGTGGCCTGCGGGGTGGGGTCGGCGACCGCGTAGACGACCCGGGCGATCCCGGCGGCGACGAGGGCCTGACTACAGGGGCCGGTGCGGCCGGTGTGGTCGCAGGGTTCGAGCGTGACGTACGCGGTGCCGCCCCGGGCGCGCCCGCCCGCCGCGCGCAGGGCGTGCACCTCGGCGTGCGGGCCGCCGGCGCGCTGGTGGTAGCCGGTTCCGGCGATCTCTCCGGCGGCGTCGGTGATGACACAGCCGACGACCGGGTTGGGGCTGGTGGAGCCGAGGCCGCGGGCGGCGAGCGAGACGGCTCGGCGCATGGCGGCGGTGTCGGCTGCGGTGGCCACCGGGTCCTCCTGCCTGTTCGGGCACGGACTCCGGGGCTGTCGATGACGACAGAGAGCGGGGACACCGATGACGCACGGGGAACGCCGGGACCGGCGTACGGACACACCGGTCGCCCACGACAGGGGGCGACCAGCCGCCGCCGACGGCCGACGTGCCGCACAGGGCCGCCCGCCGCGCACTGCCTCCCATCCGGACTTTCACCGTCGGTCCAGGAATTTCACCTGGTCAACCGACCGCTGGCGGCGGACGGGTCGCGGACTGTAACCGCCGGTTCGGAATTGCACCGACCCCGGAGTGCGCTGCTGCTGATACAGGGCCAGTCTGCCACGGTCGACTCTGCGCCACGCGGGTGGTCATATGTGGCCTGGATCACAGGAATGCGGCGATGCACCCCGATCGCCGCGTGATCCCGTGGTATTGACCCCGTTGGTCTAGTCCTTTTAGGCTCACCGGCACTCCGCAGCGCGGGGTGACCGACGTCCGGCGGCGGAGTCCCGGCCCTTGCCGCCGCCGGGCGTTGCCCCCCGGCGATCGCGCCGTCAGGCGGCGCCGGGGCCGAACAGGTCGTCCTGCGCGTGGTCGCGGGCGATGAGCAGGGCGCCCCGCAGCACGGCGGAGCCGCCCAGCTCCCCCGGGCGGACCTGGGTGGCCATCGGGGTGAGCCCGGCGAGCCGGCTCTCGACCCGCTCGGCCAGCGCGGCCCCGCCCGCGAGGCCGAGTTCACCGCCGAGGACCACACAGCCGGGGTCCAGGACCGCGGTCACCGCCGCCGCGCCGAGCGAGATCCGCTGGGCCAGCTCGTCCAGGAATCCGGCCGCGCCGCCGCCACCGGAGGCGACCACCCCCGCCACGACCGACGCCATGGCGGCGGCCGCACCCGGGCCGTCCCCGCCGGGCACCGGCAGGCCGTGCTCCGCCGCGAGCCGGCGGATCCCCTCGGCGCCCACGAGGGTGTGGAAGCCGCCGCCGCACTCGACGGCGGAGGGCAGGCCCCCGGTCCCCGGCACCGGCAGGAAGCCGATCTCGCCCGCGCCGCCCGCGGCCCCCCGGCGCAGCCGCCCGTCGAGGAAGACGCCCGCGCCGACCCCGTGCCCCAGCCAGACGAAGACGAAGGTGTCCCGGTCGCGGGCGGCCCCGGCGCGCTGTTCGGCGACGGCGGCGAGATTGGTCTCGTTCTCCAGGACCACACGGGCGGACAGCCGCTCCTGGAGCGCGGCCACGAGCCGCCGGTGCCAGGCGGGCAGCCCCCGGACGGTGCGCAGCTCTCCGGTGGCCGGGTCGATCAGACCGGGCACGCCGACGCCGACACTGTGCAGCCGGGTGGCGCCGGCGTCCCGCACGGTCCGCTCCAGCAGGGCGGCGGCCCGCTCCACGGCGGACTCCGTCGCGGTGTCGTCGCCGATGGGGAGGGAGGCCTCGGCGAGCGTGGCCCCGAGCAGGTCGGCGACGACCAGCGAGACCCCCTGGGTACGGATGTCGAGTGCGGCGAGATGGGCGCGGTCGGCGACGATCCCGTACAGCCGGGCGTTGGGTCCGCGCCGCTGGGCGCCCGCCTCCCCGACGATCCTGACCAGCCCCGAGACCTGGAGCCGGTCGACCAGATCGGCGACAGTGGGCCGGGAGAGGCCGGTCATGGCCTTCAGCTGTCCCGCCGTCAACGGCCCCTCGTCCTGCAGGAATTGGAGGGCGAGACGGTCGTTGATGACCCGGGCGGTGCTCGGAGATGCGGCCATGCCGGGATCCTTTCAGATCGATTGTCCCCTCGATGACCACTAACTATCAGGCAAGGTTCCTGATAGTTTACGCGGACCGAACGAGCCAGCACGACAGGGAGGGGCGCCGGCATGGCGGACGACACCGCCTTCGGGCACACGAAACAGCCACTTCGCCAGGCACGGGTGGCCGTGGCCATGATCTTCTGTACGCACGGCGCGGTGGCCGGCAGCTTCGCCACCCGCATCCCCTGGATCCAGGACCACGCGGGGGTCAGCGCCGGACAACTCGGCCTCGCCCTCGCCTTCCCCGCGATCGGCGCGTCCCTGGCCATGCCGCTGGCGGGCTGGCTCAGCCACCGCTTCGGCGCCCGCACCGCCCTGCGCGGGCTGCTCGCCCTGTGGACCCTCTCGCTGCTGCTGCCGTCACTCGCGCCCGGGCTGCTCACGCTCTGCGCCGCGCTCTTCGTGTACGGGGCCACCTCCGGCATGTCGGACGTCGCGATGAACGCGCTCGGAGTGGAGACCGAGAACCGGCTCGGCCGCTCCATCATGTCCGGACTCCACGGCATGTGGAGCGTCGGCGCGCTGCTCGGATCGGCCGGCGGCACCCTCGCCGCGCACCTGGGGACGGACGCCCGGGTGCACCACGCGATCGCCGCGACCGTGCTGACCCTGCTCGGCATAGCCGCCTGCCAGGGCGTCCTGGACCTGCGGAGCGAACCCGGCGAGGAGCCGCCGCCCAGGTTCGCGCTGCCGCCCCGCTCGGCGGTCGTCATCGGCGCGGTCGGATTCTGCGCGGTCTTCGCGGAAGGCGCGAGCCTGGACTGGTCCGCGGTCTACCTCCGCGACGAACTCGGCACATCCGCCGGGCTCGCCGCCGCGTCCACGACGGCGTTCGCCCTCATGATGGCCATCGCACGGCTCGCGGGCGACCGGATCGTGGACCGCTTCGGCGCGGTGCGCACGGTCCGCACGGGCGGGGTACTGGCCACGGCCGGCGGCCTCATGGTGGTACTCGCGCCACACCCGGCGACGGCGATGACCGGCTTCGGCCTCCTCGGACTCGGGGTCGCGGTCGTGGTCCCCCTCGCCTTCGCGGCGGCCGCGCGCAGTGGGCCCCGGCCGGCGCAGGCGATCGCGGGCGTCGCGACGATCACCTACACGTCGGGGCTGGTCGCGCCGTCGCTGATCGGGGGGATCGCGGACCTGACGAGCCTGGTCTTCTCCTTCACCCTGGTCACGGTGCTGGCCTTCGGCCTGATCCTGGCGGCGGGTGTCCTCCGCTCGGCCCGGGGTGGCCCGACTCCACCCGGGGCAGCCCCGGACACCTCCACCTGACACCTCCGTGTCCGGCCTTGCGCTGCCCGACCGCGTCGGTACGAGAACGTCGCGCTCGTCCGGGGTTCCGGTGGCCCGCCCGTGTCGGTACGGGGTCCCGCACCCCTTTTCCCCCGGCTCGGGGTACCGGTCATCCGGGCATGTTGCGTGGGTGGGGGGTGCAGGGTCGCCCCCGCAGGGGATCGGCGGGAAGTCCGGCGTGCGCTGACCGTGGGCCTTCGGTCCGCCGACCCCGAGGAGGTGAGCCCGGAGGCCACCACCAACCCGCACCACACCCGGCCCCGGGACCACCCGAACAAATCCAGCCCGTCCGGCGATTGAGGACGGACCCAGCACCCTGCCCCGCCGCACAGGCGAACCTGCGGGCCCTCGTCGGGGACCAGTCCCCGAACCCCTGCGCCTCAATCGCCGGCGGGGCTGATTTTTGCCGGGTGATCGTCGGCGAGGCTGGATTTGTGCGGGCTCATCGCGGGCCAGGCTGGGCTTTCCGGGCTGCCACAGGGGCGGACAGGCCCCCGGGCACACGGCATGTGCGGGCCATCGTCGGGAGCCAGCCCCCGAGCCCCCGCGCCTCAAACTCCCCCAGACTCCGTCCGGGGGGACCCCCAAGAGGCTGGATTTTGCTCGGGTCGACGGCGAGGCGGATTTGTGCGGGGCGACGTTGACGGGGCGGGTTTGTGCGGGTCGACCCGGCCCGGGTGGTGGTGCGGGTTGGCGGGGCCTCCGGGCTCACCTCCTCGGGGTCGGCGAGCGTGCTCACCAGGTCCGGTGCGGGTCGGCCTCCGCCGATCCCCTGCGGGGGCGACCCTGCACCCCCACCCACGGACCAGCCGGAGGGCGGCCAGTACCCCAGGCGGGGGGAAAGAAGGGGTGCGGGACCCCGTACCGACGCGGGCCGGGCGGGCCGGGCCCCGGACGAGCGCACCGCACACGTACCGACACGGGTCGGACAGCGCGGGCCCGAGGACGAGCACACCCCACCCGTACCGACACGGGCGGACAGCGCAAGGCCGAACCCGTGCAGGCGCGGGCGGCCCGTACCCCGGGCCGGGGGAGGGGGTCAGCCGCCCGCGATCGAGTCCAGTTGTTCGGCAGCGGGCCGCAAGGCCCAAAGGTCACCCCCCGGTGGAGCTTCGAGCCCCCGCACCGCCTCACGCGCCCCCGCGTCCCCCGCATCCGCCGCCGCATGCACGACATCCGTGGCCGCGTACCGCCGGAAGTCCAGTTCCGGATGGGTCCAGGGGGCCGCCGCCGTCGCCGCCGGCAGGAGGTAGCGGACGGCTCCCGCGAGGCTCTGCCCCCGGGGCCCCCGGTGGGCCCACAGGTCGACCCCGAGCTGTCGGCCGATGGCCGCGAGCCGGAGGTGGGCGACGAGGGAGAAGGTCGAGTAGTGCCAGCTGCGGGTGCGCCGCAGTTCCTGGGGCTGGCTGCCGTCGGGGGCGATCTGGGGGTCGATCCGCTTGGCGCGGGCCTCGCGGACGACGGTCCTGGCGAGGGCGCGGTCGCCGGTGGCGGCGGCGAGGGCGGCGAGTTGCATGTCGTGGAAGGTGCCGTGGTTGTTGGTGGCGGCGGCTTCCTCCTTGCCGAAGGCGCTGGTGCGCAGCCAGTTCAGGAAGGCGGTGTTCCAGGAGCGCATGGCGGCGCGGTCGGCGGCGTGCCAGCCGGGGGCTCCGGTGTCGAGGATCGCGATCGCGTCGAGGACGCCGGTGTACATCTGGGAGAAGTCGATGATCCCGATCGCGCGGCCGTCGAAGCGGCAGGGGATGAACTGGGCGTGGTCGAGGTGGGGGTTCATGCGGGTGGCCGGGTCGAGGAACCAGGTGCGCAGGATCCGTCCCGCGTGCTCCGCGTAGGCGTTTCGCCCGGTGTAGTACCAGGCCAGGGCGAGGGTGGTGACGGAGTTCACGACGTTGCCGATGTCGGGGCGGTCGGTGCCGGTGTCGACTTCGGGGTTGCGTTCGCCGTCGCGCTGGACGTACGGGCAGCCCCAGGGGTTCTCGGGGGTCCTGGGTTTCGTGGGCCACCAGTAGGGGGCCTGGCTGAGGTAGTCGTGGGGGTTGCCGCTGGGGGCGGGCCGGGGTTTGTCGGTGACGGTCCAGGGGCCCTGTCCCAGCCAACGGTCGGCCTTCGCCACCAGTTCGCCGGCCGCCCGGCGCAGTGCGGGATCGCCCGCGCGGAGTTTCTGCTTCGCCTGCTGGAGCCGCTTCCCTTTGATGACGACGGTGTTCGGCACCCGATCGGGTGCCACGGATGCCACGGATGCCACGGAGGCGGCGGGTGCCGCCGGGAGGAGCAGGGCGGCGGCGACGGCGGCCGATGTCAGCCCGGCGCCCCAGCGCCCTGAGGGGGTTCCGGCCATCGAACACTCCTATCAGGTATGTGAACGAGATTCATGAACCGGACCGTGCGAGCGTAGGGCGGCCGGACCGGGGGTGACAACCCGCGTGGATACGGCCAGAGGGGAACCGATGGCCGAAACTCGCACTACCATTGCGCCGATCGATCGATCGAACCCCCGGTAAAGAGATGAGGAGCGGCCCGTGAACCTCGGCGTGCGCTGGACCCTGCACGGCGATGGGCGGACACCCGCTCCTGGCGCCGTCGTACGCCCCGACGAGCGGCTGTCGTGGCCACGGACGGCCGGGCTCGGCGCCCAGCATGTGGTGGCCATGTTCGGAGCATCGTTCGTCGCGCCCCTTTTGATGGGGCTCGACCCGAATCTCGCGATCATGATGTCCGGCATCGCGACCATGATCTTCCTGCTGGCGACCCGGGGCCGGGTCCCCAGCTATCTGGGATGTTCGCTCTCCTTCGTCAGCGTGGCGGTGGCCATCCGCGCGGGCGGCGGCGACAGCGCCACCGTCACGGGTGCCGTCTTCGTCGTCGGCGCCGCGCTCTTCCTGGCCGGTCTCGCCGTCCAGCGCTTCGGCGCCCGGATCATCCACGCCGCCATGCCGCCGATCGTGACCGGCGCGGTGGTCATGCTGATCGGCTTCAACCTGGCCCCGGTCACCGCCAGCACCTACTGGCCCCAGGACCAGTGGACGGCGCTCGCGGTGATGCTCTTCACCGGGCTCGCGGTGGTCTGTCTGCGCGGTTTCTTCTCCCGGATCGCGATCTTCCTCGGGCTGCTCTTCGGCTATGCGCTCTCCTGGGTCCTGGACCGCGTCTTCGGGAAGATCCACTCCCCCGTCGCCGGCGGCGAGGCCGTCGACCACTGGCGGCTGGACCTCTCCGGTGTCGCCAAGGCCGACTGGATCGGGCTGCCCACGTTCCACGGACCCAGCTTCGAGTGGTCCGCGATCCTGCTGGCCCTCCCCGTCGTCATCGCGCTCATCGCGGAGAACGCCGGCCATGTGAAGGCCGTCGGCGAGATGACCGGCGACCCGCTGGACGACAAGCTGGGCACCGCGATCGCCGCCGACGGCGCCGCGTCCATGCTCTCCACGGCCGTGGGCGGCCCGGCGAACACCACGTACTCCGAGAACATCGGCGTCATGGCCGCCACCCGCGTCTACTCGACCGCCGCCTACTGGGCCGCCGCCGTCTTCGCCCTCCTCTTCGGTCTCTGCCCGAAGTTCGGCGCGGTCGTGGCCGCGATCCCCGGCGGTGTGCTGGGCGGGATCACCGTGATCCTGTACGGCATGATCGGCCTGCTGGGCGCCCAGATCTGGATCAACGCCAAGGTCGATCTGCGCAACCCGCTGAACCTGGTCCCGGCCGCCGCCGGCATCATCATCGGCGTCGGCGGGGTCAGCCTGAAGATCAGCGACGACTTCGAGGTGGGCGGGATCGCCCTCGGCACCATCGTCGTCATCACCGGCTACCACGTGCTGCGGGCCTTCGCCCCCGCCCATATGAAGGAGCAGGAGCCGCTCCTCGACTCGGGCACCTCGGCGTACGACAGCGGAAACGCCCCCGCCGACCAGCAGGACGGGCGGGACGGACGGGACGGGCAGGACAAGCACGCCGGGCACGGCGGCGACAAGGACTGACAGGGTCACCCGTTCGGGTGAGGTCCCCGGCCCGGGGCGCGAAAGCGCCGCCACGGCTGGGACCCTGCCCCCATGGCGCCACAGCACGCAGCCCCGACGGCCGTCGCCGCTCCCCCGGCCCGGCGCGCGCCCGACGCGCGCCGCCCGGCCGTGGACGGCGTCGCCGTCTGCCGCCGTCTCCTGCTGGCACTCGCGGCGGACCTGGGCGGCCCCGGAGCGGCCGGCGCCCCGGGCACGCTCGGGGCGCTCGCCGTGCGCCGCTCGCTCGCGGCGCTGGCGGCGGAGCGGCCCCCGGCGCCCTGGCGGCCCGTCCTCCAGTACCGCCACCATCCCCGGGTGCATCCGGCGCAGTTCGCCCTCGCGGGTCTCAACGCCCATGTCGGGCACGATCTGGTGCTCGCGTCGGTGGACGCCTGCGCGGCCCTGGAGTGGGAACCGGCCCGGCTGGAAACCGCCTTCGACCGGCTGGGCGATCTGCTCGCCCTCGCGGAGGAGCGGGCCCGGGACGAGCTGCTGCCCGGCCCGGAGCCGCTGGAGATCACCGATCCGCTCGCCCATCTGCTGGGCACCTGGAGTCCGGTCCGCGCCTGCGACAGCGCCTGGTCGGCGGCGCGGCTGCTGTGGCGGGTCCGGGAGCACCCCCCGCTGGCGGCGGAGTTCCGTACGCGGCTGGCCGGTGACACCGGCCTGGTCGGGCGCTGTCTCCTCGTGCCCCGCCGCTGAGCCCCCCGCCGCTGAGCACCGGTCGCCGGCTCCTCCGCCGCCGAGTCCCCCGCCGCTGACCGCTCCTGGACGCCCGTACCGCCCGGGTCAGTCCTCCGGCAGCTCGACCGGCGCGATCTCGTCGTACACGTCCCCGGGACCGGGGTTGGACGGGTCCGTCCCGCCGCCGAGGTGCGTCATCACGCCCCACACCGCGTTCAGCGCGGTCTGCACGGCGCCCTCGGCCCAGCCCGCCGTCCACGAGATGTCGTCGCCCGCCAGGAAGATGCCCCGCTTGTCCGCGGGCAGCCGGTCCTGCATGAAGTGGGTGAAGAGCCGTCGCTGATAGCGGTAGTGGCCGGGCAGGTTCGCCTTGAACGCGCCCATGAAGTACGGCTCGTTCTCCCAGGAGACCGTGACCGGGTTGCCGATGATGTGGCTGCGGATGTCGACCCCGGGGTAGATCTCGCCCAGCGACTTCAGCATGACCTCCATCCGCTCGTTCGCGGAGAGCGGCAGCCACTTGAGGCTGTCGTCGCACCAGGTGTACGAGAGGCAGATGACGGCCGGCCGGTCGGGGCCGTCGTCCAGCAGGTACGTGCCCCGCGTCATCCGGTCGGTCAGCGTCATGGACATGGTGTCGCGGCCGGTGGTCTCGTCCTTGTCCAGCCAGAACGGCCGGTCGACGGGGACGAAGAGCTTGGACGACTCCATGTAGTGGGTGCGCTCGATCGCGGTCCAGTGGTCGATCGGGAACAGCTCGTCGTCGCAGGCGATCTGGGACAGCAGCATCCAGGACTGGGCGGTGAAGACGGCGGCCCGGTAGGTGCGGATGTCCCCGGAGGCGTCGGTGACCGTGATCCGGTTCCCCGCCGTACGGTTGAGCCGGGTCACGGCCGGCCGGGGGTCGCCGCCGTGCAGGGAGGCCAGCGAGGTGCCCGGGGCCCAGTGGACGATCTTCCCCGGCTCCCGCTCCCAGAGCCGCAGCGGGAGCTGCTGGCTGCCCTCCACGATGCCGCGGTGGTGGTCGTCCGCCTCCGCGTACACGACCCGCAGGATCTCCAGGATCGAGTTGGGGAAGTCGGTGTCCCAGCCGCCGGTGCCGAAGCCGACCTGGCCGAAGATCTCCCGGTGGCGGAAGGACGTGAAGGAGTCGGAGTCGCAGAGGAACCCGTAGAACGTCTGGTTGTCCAGCTTCTCCACCAGCCGGGCCCAGATCTCCCGGATCCTCGGCACATCGCGCTCGCGCATGGCCCGGTTCATGTCGGAGAAGTCGGCGCCCTCCTCCAGGCAGGTGTTCCAGGCGTTCATCACATCGCGGTAGACCTGGGGCAGGTCGTCGATGGTCTCCGCGTAGTGGGTCTCGCCCTTGAGGTCGACCACCGTCGAGGGGGTGCCGGGGGCCAGCGGGTTGGGGAACGCCCGCGTCGTCAGCCCCACCAGGTCGATGTAGTGCTGGAGCGCCGTGGACGAGGGCGGGAAGCGCATCGCGCCCATCTCCGCGCTCAGGGAGTCGTCGCAGCCCTCGAAGCCGACGGTGCGCAGCCGGCCGCCGATGCGGTCCGCCTCGTAGACGACGGGCTTGAGCCCCATCTTCATCAGCTCGTACGCGGTGACCAGGCCGGAGAGCCCGCCGCCGACGACCGCCACCTCGGTGCCGTGCTCGGTCGCGGGGATCTGCCCGAGCCCGGCCGGGTGGGCGAGGAAGTCGTCGTACGCGTACGGGAAGTCCGGGCCGAACATGGTGATCGGCGGCTGGGCGTCGGTGTGCTGGGCGGCGGGGGGCACCGTGGACGTCATGGCGCGGACTCCTTGGACGGAACGTTCTGGGAAGCGGGTGGGGGGTGGGGGCGGCTCAGCCGAGGGCGCCGTAGAGGTCCGGGCGGCGGTCGCGGAGGTAGGGGTTGGCCGCGCGGGAGGCGTCCAGGAAGGCCCGGTCCACGTCCGCGGTGACCAGTTCCTCGGTGCGGCCCGCGCGCGCCTTGGCGATCCCGTCGGGGCCCGCCAGGGTGCTCAGCCCGACGAACTCGAACTCGCCCTCCGCGCCGACGCGGTTCACGTACGCGATGTAGAGCTGGCTCTCGAAGGCGCGGACGGGGACGAGCGACTCGGCGACGAACTGGAAGGGGTGCATCTGCGCGGTGGGCACCAGCAGCAGATCGGTCCCGGCCAGGGCGTGCGCCCGGACGTTCTCCGGGAACTCCACGTCGTAGCAGATCAGCATGCCGACGGTGAGGCCGTTCAGCTCGGCCCGCACCACCGGCTCGGTGCCGGGGGTGAACCAGCGCTGCTCGAAGCAGCCGAAGAGGTGGGTCTTGCGGTAGTTGGCGAGCCGGGTGCCGTCGGGGCCGATGAGCTGCGCCGCGTTGAAGACCCGCTCGCCCGCGCGCTCGGGGTAGCCGTAGCAGACGGCGAGCCGGTGGCGTACGGCGATCTCCGCGACGGCCGTGGCGCCGGGGCCGTCGGCGGGCTCGGCCAGCTCGGGCACCCGGTCGCCGATCGCGTACCCGGTCAGGAACATCTCCGGGGTCACCAGCAGCTGCGCGCCCGCCTCGGCGGCGCGGGCGGCGGCCTCGTCGAGCGCCGTCAGATTCGCGGCGACCGACCCGGGGCGGCCGGAACTCTGGAGCAGGGCGATGCGCGACGACGACATGTCTGACCTCGGGCAGAAGGGACGGCGGCCCGCCGGGTGCGGGCGTCCGGGGGTGGACGTGGCGAGGCGGGAGGCGGCGGAGAAGCCGTTCAAAACCGTATGGTCCGGGCGGGTACCGGGACAAGGCGCGTCCGTTGCGCGCCGATGGGCGATGTGTTGCGCGTTCGGTGCCGGATGCGGCGATTTGTTGCGTACGGGTGTGGAAGGCGCCGTTCCGGTGGGTGGAACCGCTGGTGGCGGGCGGGGTGGGCGGTCCGGCGGAGGGGCCGTCCACCCGGGGTGGCAGCGGGGCGGAGGGCTCTCCGCCGGATGGGGGAGAGCGGGTGCCACCCGGGGCACGATGTCCCGGGCGGCCGCGCGCGAAAGAGTGGGGGATGTCCGGCCGGCCCGGTCGGTCACCCTCGCTCACCTGCTGAAAGGGCCGTCATGAAGCTCACCCCCTCCCGTCGCGTCACGCTCGCCGCTCTCACCGCCGCCCTGCTGGTCGGGGGGTCCGCGACGGTCGCCGCCCAGAACGGGGATTCGGCGGCCGCGGCCCCGGCCGCGCAGGCGGCCACTGCGGCGAGTGCGGCGAAGGGGACCGCGGCGAAGGCACCGCGGGACGCGGCGGCGCTGACCGGCAGGGCGAAGCTGTACCGCTCCCTCGGCGACGACATCACGTTCTCCTTCGACGCGCGGCTCGCCGCCAAGGACACGAAGGACCCCCGCAAGGCCAAGGGGACCTTCCGCTTCAGCCACTATGCGAAGGGCGAGGGCGCGTGGGCCGAGGCCGAGGTGGACTGCCTGATCACCGGCGACAAGGTCGCCGTCGTCACCGGCGTCGTCGTCCGGACCGATCTGAAGGGCGCCAAGGGCAGGCGGGTCGGCGTCACCGTCCACGACCGGCCCGACGGGGACCGGCTGGGCTACAGCTGGGCGGCGAGCCCCCTCGACAGCAGGAACCCGCTGGCGCCGTGTGTCAGCTCCGCGCCGTTCGAGAAGGTCAGGGCGGGCACCGGCGACTTCCGGGTGCTCCCCTGGCAGCCGAAGCTGTGACGGCCGCCGGGGGCCCGGGGTCAGGCGGGCGAGCCCGAGGAGAAGCGGCGCAGCAGCGGCGAGAGCACCAGGACGGACTTGGTGCGCTCCACGAAGGGTTCGCCCGCGATCCGCTCCAGGACGCGTTCGAAGTGGCGCATGTCGGAGGCGAAGACCTGGAGGATGGCGTCGGCCTCGCCGGTGACGGTGGAGGCCGACGCGATCTCCGGGTAGCGCTTGAGGCCGCGTTCGATCGCCTCGGGCGAGGTGTTGCTGCGGCAGTACAGCTCGATGAACCCCTCGGTCTCCCAGCCCAGCGCCGCCGGGTCCACCCGGACCGTGAAGCCGGTGATGGCGCCGGCCGCGCGCAGCCGGTCCACCCGGCGCTTCACGGCCGGGGCGGAGAGGCCGACCAGGGAGCCGATGTCGGCGAAGGAGCGGCGGGCGTCCTCCGCGAGGGCGTGGACGATGCGTTCGTCGAGGTCGTTCAGTCGCACTACGGACGGATCACTTCTCTGCGGCGGCCGGGGCCGGGGGACGGGAGCGGCCGCTGGGCCGCCACCGCAGTAGACCACGAGCGCGGCCCCGCGCCGGTGCACCGGGTCCACGGGGGTGAACCGGTGCACCGGCGCGGGGCCGGAGCGGGGGCCCGGGGCCGGAGCCGGACCGGGGTCATTCGACGGCGAGCAGCCCCTCGCGCAGCCGGGTGGTGATCCGCGACAGCAGCCGGGACACATGCATCTGGGAGACGCCCAGTTCGGCGCCGATCTCGGACTGGGTCAGCTCGTCGCCGAAGCGCATCCGCAGGATCCGGCGGTCCCGGTCGTCCAGTTCCTCGATGAGCGGCTTGAGCGCCTGGACGTTCTCGGCGATCTCCAGATCGGCGTCGGGGGCGCCGAGGCGGTCGGAGAGCGGGGCGGCGCCGTGGTCGGAGGAGTCCTCCATCGGCATGTCGATCGAGCCGGCGGTGTAGCCGTTGCTGGCGACGACGCCCTCGATGACTTCCTGCTCGTCGAGGTCGAGATAGGCGGCCAGCTCGCGGGTGGTGGGCGAGCGGTCCAGCCGCTGGGAGAGTTCGTCGGTGGCCTTCGCGAGGTCGATCCGCAGCTCCTGGAGCCTGCGGGGCACATGGACGGCCCAGCTGGTGTCCCGGAAGAACCGCTTGATCTCACCGACGATGTACGGGACGGCGAAGGTCGCGAACTCGACCTCGCGGCTCAGTTCGAACCGGTCGATCGCCTTGATCAGGCCGATGGTGCCGACCTGGATGATGTCCTCCATCTGCTCGGCCCGGTTGCGGAACCGGCCGGCGGCGTACTTCACCAGGGCGAGATTCAGTTCGATGAGGGTGTTGCGGACGTACTGGTGGTCGGGCGTCCCCTCCTCCAGCACGGCGAGCCGGTCGAAGAAGACTCTGGAGATCTCGCGTGCGTCCCGGGGTGCCACCTGGCCGGGGTCGATCACCTCCGGAAGATCGAGTTCCGGGCTCGGGCACCGTGTTCCCTCGATGAGTTCGGTCGTGACCTGGCTCGCCGTGGACACTTCGTCCTCCCCTGCTCCGTGGTCAGTGCAGAGAGGCGCCTACCCTGAAGCACTCCTTCCATTCCCCTGGATTTTCTGCGGATCCTCGATCGGGCCAGAAAGAGGCCGCAAAAATATGGCAAAGGGACAATAAAGAAGGCGGGGAGGGCCCCGGGCCGGGAAACACGTCCGGCCCCACCGGGGCGGCGGGGCCGGACAGGGCAGGCGGTCGCGGGGGTCAGTTCCAGCTGGCGTGCAACGGCTTGCCCTCGGCATACCCGGCGGCGCTCTGGACGCCGACGACGGCCCGCTCGGCGAACTCGGCCAGCGAACCGGCACCCGCGTAGGTGCAGGAGGAGCGGACACCCGCGATGATCGAGTCGATCAGGTCCTCGACACCCGGACGGGCCGGGTCGAGGAACATGCGGGAGGTGGAGATGCCCTCCTCGAACAGCGCCTTGCGGGCGCGGTCGTACGCCGACTCCTCGCTGGTGCGGTTGCGCACGGCGCGCGCCGACGCCATGCCGAAGGACTCCTTGTAGAGCCGGCCGTCGGCGGCCTGCTGGAGGTCGCCCGGGGACTCGTACGTCCCGGCGAACCAGGAGCCGACCATCACGTTCGACGCGCCGGCGGCCAGCGCCATGGCGACGTCGCGCGGGTGGCGGACCCCGCCGTCGGCCCAGACGTGCTTGCCGTACTTCTTCGCCTCGGCGGCGCACTCCAGGACGGCGGAGAACTGCGGCCGGCCGACACCGGTCATCATGCGGGTGGTGCACATGGCGCCGGGGCCCACACCGACCTTGATGATGTCCGCGCCGGCCTCGATCAGATCGCGCACGCCCTCGGCGGCGACGATGTTGCCCGCGACGATCGGGACCTTCGGGTCGAGGCCGCGGACCGCGCGGACCGCGGCGATCATCGACTCCTGGTGGCCGTGGGCGGTGTCCACCACGAGGGTGTCCACACCGGCTTCGAGGAGCTGCTTGGCCTTGCCCGCCACATCGCCGTTGATGCCGACGGCGGCCGCGACGCGCAGGCGCCCCTGGTCGTCCACGGCGGGGGTGTAGAGGGTGGCGCGCAGGGCGCCCTTGCGGGTGAGGATGCCGACGAGGCGGCCGTCCGCGTCCACGGCGGGGGCGTAGCGGCGGTTGGCGTGGTCGAGCCGGTTGAAGGCGTCGCGGGGGTCGATGTCCGCGTCCAGGATCAGCAGCTCGTCGCCGGACATGACCTCGGCGAGCTGGGTGAAGCGGTCCACCCCGGTGAGGTCGGCGTCGGTGACCACGCCGATGGGGCGGTGGTCGGCGTCCACGACCACGCCGGCCTCGTGGGCGCGCTTCGGGAGCAGCGCCAGGGCGTCGGCGACGGTCTGGTGCGGGGCGAGCACGATGGGGGTGTCGAGCACCAGATGGCGGGTCTTGACCCAGGAGACGACGTCGGCGACGACCTCGATGGGGATGTCCTGGGGGATGACGACCAGGCCGCCGCGGCGGGCGACGGTCTCGGCCATCCGGCGGCCGGCGATGGCGGTCATGTTGGCGACGACCAGCGGAATGGTGGTGCCGGTGCCATCGGGGGACGAGAGGTCCACACCCTGGCGGGAGCCGACCGCCGAGCGGCTGGGGACCATGAACACATCGTCGTAGGTCAGGTCGTACGGCGGCTGCTGATCATTGAGGAAACGCACGTGCTGAACATCCCAGTCGATTGGAGTTGGCCCCGGCAGGTGTGCCGTGCCGGGGAAAACGCACGTACTTCATTCTCCCATGGCCCCCTGTCCGAATGGGGTGGGAGAAAGCTCCAGTGCGGTGGGGGGCGATCAAGCGGATCCTCCAAATCCGCCGGTTCCGGACACGGACGCGGACGCGGGTACGGGGCCGGGTGCGGCGGGGCGGTCGCGGGCCAGATGGCGGCGGAGCAGCGCGGTGGTCGCCCGGCGCAGGGGGGCCGGGCGCCGGGGTATGCCGAGGGCCCCCATGGCGGGGTCCATCAGGCATTCGGCGACGAAGGGGCCGAGCCCGGCGACGGGTGGGGGCAGCCGGCGGGCGAAGACGGAGCGGGCGGAGCGCCACAGGGCCCGGCCCTCGGGGGTGGAGCGGAAGAAGCGTTCCTCGTAGGCGTCGGTGAAGGCGGCGAGGCCGTCGTGGCTCCCGGGGACGCCGGTGACGCCGAGGCGGTCGCCGAGGGCGGCGTAGAAGGTGTGGGCGGCGTCCCGTTCGGCGGCGGTGGCGGGGCGGGGGCCGCAGCGGTCCAGGAACCGCAGCGGATGGACGCAGAACAGGCCCAGGACGTAGACGAAGGCGTCGTCGCCGACCGGGAGGCCGTGGTGGACCCGGCGCAGCCGCTCGACGCTCTCGCGGGCGCCGGGGTCGTCGAAGCCGGTCGCGAGGATCCGGAAGAGGGGCAGGCCGGTGGCCTTGGCGCGGGCGAGCGGGTCGCCGGCGATGGCGCCGGAGCGGGCGAGGACGGCGGCTATCCCGGGGATCGCGAAGCAGCGGTAGAAGGCGAGGTTGAGGCCGAATCTGAGGGTCCTGGGGTGGGTGTGGACCAGATCGCGGTAGGCGGTCCAGGGGCGCTCGGCGGAGGGGGCGCGGGGGGTGTCCGGTTCGTGCACGGCTGAGGGCTGCCTTCGGATCGGGGTACGGGCGGATCGGGTACGGGGCCGGAACGGGCCGGGGTGGGTCGGGTCGGTCCGTCAGCCGGGCCGCCCCGCGGCTTCCCGTACCGCCGGGTGGTCCAGGTGCCGGGCGATCCGCACCAGGTGGTCGCGTTCCACGCGGGCGTCGGCGTCGGTCGCGAGCAGCCCGGGGCCGGCGGGGCCCGGGGGCCGGGCGGCGCGGGCCCCGCCGGTCCGGGCCCGGTCCGCCGCCGCGAGCAGCCCGGCCGCGTCCTGCGCGGCCCGCAGATCGGCGCCGGAGAGCCGGTGGCGCTCCGCCCCACCGGCGACGGCCGCCGCCTCGGCCGGGGAGAGGTAGGGGTGCAGCGAGCGCTGGGCGTCGGTGATCTCGATGATCCGGCGGGTGAGCAGGAAGCCGGTGCTGCCCAGGGCGACGCGTCCCAGCAGCGGCCCGGCGGGGGCCAGCACCTGCCGGGGCGCGTGGTCGCGGACGATCGCCCGCCACAGCGGCGCGAGCTGCCGGTAGTCCCTGCGGTCGGTGAGCCATTTGGCGAGGACGGGGTAGCAGAAGCCGGCCACGATCACCTGGGCGCCGAGCGCGGACGCCATCGGCCCGACGACGTTGCTCAGCACGTCGACGCGGTAGGCGCCGGTGGCCGCGCCGAGGATGGCGATCACCTTGGTGATCCCGTAGGTGGAGCAGATCAGGGTGCCGGTGGTGACGCAGAGCAGCCCGCGCCGCACCCGCCCCTCGTGCGGGCCGACCCGGCGCAGATGGCCCCGGCAGACGGCGGCGACGGAGAGGCAGGCGGTGAACCAGCCGGTCTGGTAGAGCAGCAGGAAGACGAGCAGGACGGGGTCGCCGGCCTGGTCGACGTCGAAGGTGAGCGGGGTCTCGGGGCCCTCGGGGCGGCCGAGCAGGAAGAGGAGCACGAGCAGGGCGGCGAGCAGGGTGTGCCGGACGATCGGCCCCCGGATGCGGGGCCGCTCCCGATCAGCCCCCGCGTGCTCGGTCGGTGTCCACATCAGGGCCATGGCCTGGGCGAGCCCGCCGTAGATCACGACGGAGGTGTAGACGAGGAGGGTGCCGAGGTTGGGGACGCCGGTGGTCTCCCCCACGGCGCGGTAGACGGTCGGGGCGCCGAAGGCGAACGCGGTGGCGCCCCAGAAGACGGCGACGGTGGTGAGCGCCAGCGGGGCGGACGCCGCCACCCGCAGCCGGACCAGCCGCACCACGACCATGACGGAGGCGGCGGCGCTGACCGTGAGGTAGACGAGGTCGTAGGCGTCCTCAGACACCGGTGCTCCCCAGCTCGAAGGAGGCCGAGAGGGCCGTGTTGGTCCGCCGGGACAGATCGAGGCACTGGAGCAGGACGGTGCCGATGACCTCGGCCTCCAGCTCCGCCTCCTCGTCGTAGGCGTCCCGGCCGAGCACCAGCCGGACGATGTCGGGGCTCACGGTGGAGAACAGGGCCTCGGCGACGTCGTCGTCAATCGTGTCGTGGTCGGCGGGGCGGTGGCCCCGGTGGAGATGGATCAGCTCGTGGCAGACGACCTGGTACTGGAGCAGGGGGCCCGCGTGGGCGTCGACGAAGATGTAGTCGGTGGTGTCGGACTGGGCGCAGTAGCCGGAGACCCGCAGCTCCAGGGGTTCGACCACGAGCCGGATGGGGCGGCCCCTGCGGGCCGCGACCGCGTCGACGGCCTCCTGGAGCGAGGGCGCCTCGGGCAGGGACAGCTCGGTCCTGATGCGACGCGCCCACCGCCAGCGCATCCACCACAGGGCCAGGGAACGCATGTCGTCACCTTCCGGGAGATGCCATCGGCACAGGACGGGCCGCGGGGGTAAGGCGCCGGGGGTCACGCACCGCCGCCGGGGGCCGCGTCGCGCCGGGTCCCGCCGTCCGGGTCCGCCGGGTCCGTCTCCTGGGCGGCGGGGGCGGCGGGGGCGGCGGGGGCGGCGGGGGCGGCGGGGGCGGCGGGGGCGGCGGATGCCTCGTACCGGTCCACGAGCCGGCCGACGACGCTGCGCACCCGCCGGTCGGCCATGGCCCGCAGCAGCCGCAGATTGGCGGTGGCCTGGACGACATGGGGGTCGTCGTCGGGGAGGACGAGGAAGTCCCGGCTGTGTCCGAAGCAGGCGGCGACGGCGCTGAGCGGCGCGGCGCTGAAGTACCCCACGTCGACGCCGAAGAAGTCGGCGTACTTCTGGGCGAGGACGATCGAGGGGTTGTTCTTCCCGTTGCGGAGGTTGCCGACGTGCTGCTTGTTGCTCTTGAGGGCCTCGGCGACCTCGGTCTGCGTCACCCGCTTCCCGGTGCGGGGGGAGAGCCGGGTGCGGAAGAGGCACTCCAGCCGCTGGGCGAACAGCCGCTCCCGCCGTCGCTCGTCGATCGCCGGATCCACCTCGGGCGGCGCCAGGGTGCCCGCCCGCAGGCCCTCCACGTACGCCGGATCGACCCCGGCGCGGTCGGCGACCTCGGCGCTGGTCCACGGGCGCTTCAGGGCGGCGGGTCTGATCACCGCGAAGAGCAGGTTCAGCCGGGCCGCCACGCGCTGCGGCAGCTCCGCCGCGGCGGGGAGTTCGGTCATGGCCAGGGCCTCCGTATCGCGGTACCGCCGGGTGGGGGGCCTCGGTCCGGCGGTCGCCTCCCCGCGCGCAAGCACCCGACGGCAGCAGTATGCGGACGCACCCCCGGAGGGTCAAGAAAAGCTGACTCACCGTCATGATCCTGTACCCGGAGTGTGGTTGCCGCCCGTATGGGACCCTGGCGGGCAGGGTAAAGAATTGTTGACCCATCGGGGAAAGGGGGCTCCCGCAGCAGCGAGACAGGTCTCTGTGCACGGGGTGCCGTATGTCCGGTACGCGATGGACGGCTTGGGGTCCGGAGCGCGGGGCATTGTTCGCCGGCTCGCGCAGAGGGGCGAAGGACACCACCGCGTTGTGAGGTCGGTCCCATGTCACATCACCGAGCCGCCGGACGGGGGCGGGCGCAGGACACCCGCGGCCCCCGGCACACAGACGTCCGCAGCGGGGGGCGGCCGGCCCCCGGAGTCGCAGGCGCCTGCCGCCTGGGTTCCTGGGACCCGGGCTGAGCGCCCGCGGTCCCCGCGGACGAAGGACGCGGGCCCCCGGGAGTGCCGGGGGCCCGCGTCCTTCGTTCGTGCGTACGACGGACACCCGCCGCGGGTTCGTCGTACGGCGGAGGCCCGCCGGGGGTCAGTCGTCCGGGTCGGCCCGGTCCAGGGCCGGACGCGGCGCCGGCGGCCCCGCGAGCAGCTGGTCGGCGGCGGCCGTGTCCGTCACCAGGCTGGTGACCAGACCGGAGCGGAGGACCGCCCCGATGGCGTCCGCCTTGCGCTGACCGCCCGCGATCGCCACGACCTCGGGGATCCGGCGCAGCCGGTCCGCCTCGACCGTGATGCACCGCTCCCCCAGGTCCCGGCCGACCCGCCGGCCGTCCCGGTCGAAGAGGTGCGCCGACATCTCGGCGGCGACGCCGTAGGAGGCGTAGCGGGCCCGCTCCTCCTCGCTGAGCATGTCGTGGACCGTCGAGATCCCCGGCTCCCAGGAGCCGATGGAGACCGCCGCGACGGTGACCTTGTCGAAGTAGTCGAAGGCGCGGGCGATGCCCGTCTGATGGCGCAGCGCCGTCGCCGTCGCCGCGTCGGGCAGCAGCATCGGCGCGTAGATGGGGTGGGCGTCGCCGCCGGAGACCTGCGCGGCCCGCCGCACGGCCTCCACCGAGCCGCGCTCGGCGGTCCCCGCGTCGTACACCCCGGTGAGCTGGACGACCGTGCACTGCGGCAGCCGGTCGAGCGCGGCGGCCATGTGGATCGTGGACCGGCCCCAGGCCAGCCCCAGCACATCGCCCTCGGCCACCAGCTCGCCGAGCAGATCGGCGGCCACCTCGCCCAGGTTCTCCGGGTCGGGGGACTCCTCGGCCGCCTCCGCCGGGGATTCCACCACCACCGCGTGGCGCAGCCCGAAGTGGGCACGCAGCGCGTCGGAGCGCTCCGCGTCCAACTCGGCCGGGACGCGGATCTCGATCCGTACGAGATCCCGTTCCAGCGCGGTCTCCAGGACGCGCGCGACCTTGAAGCGGCTGACTCCGAACTCCTCCGCGATCTGGATCTTGGATTTGCCCTCTAGATAGAAGCGGCGGGCCATGGCCGCCGCCTGCACCAGCTCCGCGGGTCCCATCCGCGCAGCTGACCGGCCCGTCGACACCGCGATCTCCTCACTGCTGTACACACACTCCGGACCCGTCATCCTGTCAGATCCGACCGTTGTTGATCAGCCCGAATGGGCCGAGTCCGCTGGGTTGTTCCCATCCGGGGCGCTCCCGCCCCGGCCGCGCCTCAGTGGTGGCAGGCCCCGTACACCGCGCCGGCCTTCTCGCGCAGCGCGCGGACCGCCGCGGCCGGGTCATCCGCCCCGTACACCGCCGAGCCGGCCACGAAGACGTCCGCGCCCGCCTCGGCGCACCGCTCGATCGTGCTCTCCGAGACCCCGCCGTCGACCTGGAGCCACAGCTCCAGACCGTGCTTGGAGATCAGCTCCCGGGTGCGGCGGATCTTGGGGAGCATGATGTCCAGGAACGCCTGGCCGCCGAAGCCGGGCTCGACCGTCATGATCAGCAGCATGTCCAGCTCGGGCAGCAGATCCTCGTACGGCTCGATCGGCGTGGCGGGCTTGAGCGCCATGGAGGCACGGGCCCCCTGGGCGCGGATCTCCCGGGCCAGCCGCACCGGGGCCGCCGCCGCCTCCACGTGGAAGGTCACGGAACCGGCGCCCGCCTCGACGAACCGGGGGGCCCAGCGGTCGGGGTCGGCGATCATCAGATGGCAGTCCAGCGGGGTGTCCGTCGCCCGGCTCAGGGACTCCACCACCGGCACACCGAGGGTCAGATTGGGCACGAAGTGGTTGTCCATGACGTCGACGTGGAGCCAGTCCGCGCCTTCGACGGCCTTGGCCTCGTCCGCCAGACGGGCGAAGTCGGCGGAGAGGATGCTCGGATTGATCTGTACGGCCATGGCCCCAAGCCTGCCATGCTCCGGGGCGGTTCCCTCCCCCGGACGGCCATCGGTTCCGGGCCGGGGACGACGACGGGGGTTACATCACGGACATAACCGTAGATTTCCCCCGCCGTCGGCTCCCCGGCGTCAGGCGGTCCGGCGCAGCAGCGCCAGATACATGGCGTCCGTGCCGTGGAGATGGGGCCAGAGCTGGATGTCGGGCCCCTCGCCCAGGGCCGGGACGCCGGGCAGCAGCGGCCGGGCGTCCACCCACTCGGCCTCGGCCTTCTCGCCGCCCCGGCCGCGCAGCACGTCGTCCACGACGGCCCGGGTCTCGGCGGGGTGGGGCGAGCAGGTCGCGTACCCCACCACTCCCCCGACCCGGACGGCCTTCAGGGCCTCGCGCAGCAGCGAACGCTGGAGCGGGGCGAAGTTGTCCAGGTCCGCCGGGCGGCGGCGCCAGCGGGCCTCCGGGCGGCGGCGGAGCGCGCCGAGACCGGTGCAGGGCACGTCCATCAGGACCCGGTCGAAGCTGCCGGGCCGCCACGGCGGGCGGGTGCCGTCGGCGGTGACGACCTGGTACGGGCCCGGGTTGCCCGCGAGCGCCCGCGCCACCAGGCCGGCCCGGTGCGGCTGCTTCTCGGCCGCCAGCAGGGCGGCACCGCGGCCGGCGGCCAGCGCGGCCAGCAGGGCCGCCTTGCCGCCGGGGCCGGCGCAGCCGTCGAGCCAGCGGGCGTCGGAGCCGTCCAGCGGGGCGTTCGCCAGCGCGAGCGCGACCAGCTGGCTGCCCTCGTCCTGGACCCCGGCCCGGCCCTCGCGCACCGCGTCCAGGGCACCCGGCTCACCGCCCTCGGCGAGCCGGACGGCGTACGGGGACCAGCGGCCCGGCAGCGCCGAGTCCTCGCCGACCGCCGCCAGCAGCTCGTCCGGGGTGGAGCGGCCGGGGCGGGCCACGAGCGTCACCTCGGGACGCTCGTTGTCCGCCTCCAGCAGGTCCTCGATCCCGGCCCGGCCGCCGCCGAGGGCGTCCCAGAGCGCGGAGACGATCCACCGGGGGTGGGAGTGGACGATCGCGAGATGGTCCTCGGCGTCCTTCTCGTACGGCGGGGCGACCCGCGCGACCCAGGTGTCGAAGTCGTCCCGGGCGATCCGGCGGAGCACCGCGTTGACGAACTTGGCCCGGCCGTCGCCGAGGACCACCCGGGCCAGCTCCACGGTCGCGGAGACCGCGGCGTGGCTGGGGATGCGGGTGCCGAGCAGCTGGTGGGCGCCGAGCGCGAGCACATCGAGGACGGGCGGGTCGACCTCGCGCAGCGGGCGGTCGACGCAGGCGGCGATGATCGCGTCGTACGTGCCCTGGCGGCGCAGGGTGCCGTAGACCAGCTCGGTGGCGAGGGCGGCGTCCCGGGTGTCGAAGTCACCGGCCTCGCGGGCCTTCCGCAGCAGCGGGGGGAGGACGAGATTCGCGTACGCGTCCCGCTCGTCGACGGCCCGCAGCGCCTCGAAGGCGAGGATCCGCACGGGGTCCTTCTTCGGGCGGCGGTGGGGCTTGGGGGCGCGGCGCGGCGGGCCGCCGCGTGCCTGGTCGTTCAAAGGTGCTCCGCGTGTCAAAAGGGTCCGAACCCTGCAAGGGTAGTCCCTGCGCGCGGGGCGGGCGCCCGGGGCCGGGCCCGCCCCGGACGGGGACGGGACCGGCGTCAGCGGTACGGGGCAGGCGGCCCGGGTCAGGCGGTCCGGGTCAGGCGGTCCGGGAGCCGTCCGGGTCGCCCAGGCGCTCCCCGGGGGCGATCCGCACCCCGCGCGCCCAGTCGGCGGCCTTCATCGGCTTCTTGCCCTGCGGCTGGACCCACAGCAGCTCGACGGCGTGCGAACCGGTGCCCGCGTGGACGTCGTTCTTGCCCGCGGCGAGCGCGCCGGGCGCGAGGTCGGCGCGCTCGGGGACCGGGCGGACGGAGACCAGCTTCAGCCGCTCGCCCCGGAACTCGGTCCAGGCGCCGGGCGCCGGGGTGCAGCCGCGTACCACCCGGTCGACCCGGAGCGCGGGGGCGCTCCAGTCGACCCGGGCGTCCTCGACGGTGAGCTTGGGGGCGAGCGAGACGCCGTCGGCGGGCTGCTCCACGGCGGTCAGGGTGCCGTCCTCGATGCCGTCCATGGTGGCCGCGAGCAGCCCGGCGCCCGCGAACGCGAGCCGGGTCAGCAGGTCGCCGCTGGTGTCGGTGGGGCGGACCCGCTCGGTGAGCACCCCGTAGACCGGGCCCGAGTCGAGCCCCTTCTCGATGAGGAAGGTGGACGCGCCGGTCATCTCGTCACCGGCGAGCACGGCGTGCTGCACGGGCGCGGCGCCGCGCCAGGCGGGCAGCAGCGAGAAGTGGAGGTTCACCCAGCCCCGGGCGGGCACGTCGAGGGCGACCTGCGGCAGCAGGGCGCCGTAGGCGACGACCGGGCAGCAGTCGGGGGCGATCTCGCGCAGCCGGGCGAGGAAGTCCTCATCGCGCGGCCGGGCGGGCTTCAGCACCTCGATACCGGCCTCCTCGGCACGCTGCGCGACGGGGCTGGCGACCAGCCGCCGGCCCCGCCCGGCGGGCGCGTCCGGCCGGGTGACGACGGCGGCCACCTCGTGCCGGCCGGAGGCGATCAGGGCGTCCAGGGCGGGTACGGCTACCTCGGGGGTGCCTGCGAAGACGAGCTTCATCGGTGCTGACTGCCTCTCGGGCCGCGGGGCGCGGCGTGGCCGGCGGGAATGGCGACGATCATCGGCCCACCAGTCTAGGGTCTTTCGTTTGGATCAGGCTGGGTGAGGGAGCGGGGTCTGGTGCATGGGGTCTCCCCAGGCCCGCCAGGGCCGTGGGGACGCATCGCAAGGCGGAGGATTGAGCCACTGCGGTGGGGGTACCTCCCGGGCCGCCAGGCCCAGGGGGCCATTGGTGATTGACGACAACGCGGCGTGGGGGTACCTCCCGGGCCGCAAGGCCCAGGGGGAGTGCGGTGCCAGGGCACGCGAGCCCCAGCAAGATCCAAACGAGAGGCCCTGGGGTGTCCCCTCCCGGTCCGCCGGGCCCGTGCCGCCCGCCGCCGTGAAGGGGGCGTACGGGTCGGCGGGGGTCCCGATGGGGGGCGTACGGGAGCCCGCGCGCCCTGCGTGTTCGCGCTTACGCCCCCGCAGCGTGACCAGATCGGCGGGTGGCGCGTTGGTCAAGAGAGATTGACCCGCAAGCGGGCCGCCCGGCGAGGATGCCGGACGCCAAGCGACCCGACCCCTTTCAACGCCGGTTCGAGAGGCTTCCCAATGGCCGACCACGCAACCCACGACGCCCAAGCCCGAGCAAGTCTGCACTTGTTGGTGCGGGACATCGAGCGGGTCCGCCGGCAGGTGGACGCACTGCGCACGCTCACCGCCCAGCTGGGCAATGTCTACCGCCCGCGCCGCTCCGGGCCCTCCACGGGCTTCGTCGTCTACGGCAGGGCTCCCGCCCCGACGGTCCGTCTCGCCCAGGAGCTGCGGGACAGTGTGGAGACGCTGGTGACGGCGGCGGTCGACTTCGACCGCTCGCTGGGCTTCTCCTGGGACGCGGTGGGCTCGGCGCTCGGGGTGACCAAACAGGCCGTGCACCGGCGGTACGGGGCCCGCAGGGCGACGCCCCAGTCGGTGACGGGCGACGAGCGGGCCCCGGAGCCCGCGGCCTCCCGCGCCCTGCCGGGCCCCGTGCTGCCCGCGTCGGTCCCGGCCGCGCGGACCATGCCGCCCCAGCACCTGATCGCCGGCCAGCCCCTGCGCGACGAGCCGCGCCCCGGTGCCTTCCCCGGCCCCCGCAACGGCTGACCGCTCCGGCCACCACCCGCGCCGCTGGTCGGCCGCCTCCGCCCCGTGGGCCCCGGACTCGCTCTCCCCCGGGGCCCACGGCCCTGTCCGCGTCCCGGCCCGCACGGCCGGTGACGGGTGCCTTCGGTCCGCGAGCGCGCCGGTACGGGCCCTTGGCCGGGGGCGGTGGATGCCCGCGAGTCGTCCACCGCCCGGAGCGCCCCGGAGCACTGCGGGGGGCGCGTGCGGCTCCCGCGTCACGTGGAGCCACTGGCCGCTCGTGATCCCCTCGGGTACCGGCCCAGCACCGGCACGGGGCACCAGCGACGCCCTCCCGGCCCGAGGAATCCCCCCTCCCGCGAGGGACACCGGACCGAAGGACCGCGGCGACCGTGCGGGCGATGGCCCGGCCACCGGGTCAGGGCGGCGTCGAAGCTCTCCCGGCCCCGGAACGCCCGTGCCGCGACAGACCGGCGGACCGCTGGACCGGTGCCGTGGCGCGGGAGCACCGGCCGGATACGCAGGGCCGACGGCCCCCTCCGGTCAGCCGATACCGAGCAGGTCGACGCGCACGCGGACCCGGGGACCCGGGAGGAGTTCCGCTACGGGCCGTGCGGGACACCCGGGCCGACGCGAGGGCCATCGCCAGGACCACGACAGACCGGCGAACCGGTCGACCGGGACCAACCGACCCGGGAGACCCCCGGCCTCCGGGCACCGCCGTGGCGCGGGAGCACCAGCCGGATCCCCAGGGCCGGCGGCCCCCTCCGGTCAGCCGATACCGAGCAGGTCGACCCGCTCGCGGACCCGGGGACCCGGGAGCAGTTCCGCCACGGGCCGTGCGGGACACCCGGGCCGACACGAGAGCCATCGCCAGGACCACGACAGACCGGTGGACCGGGATCAACCGCCCCGGCTCGGGAGCACCAGCCGGACCCCCAGGATCGACGGCCCCCTCCCGTCAGCCGATGTCCAGCGGGTCGACGCGCACGCGGACCTGGGGGGTGCCACTGCGGGCCGTGCGGGATGCCTGGGCCGATTTGAGGGCCGTCGCCAGGGCCGCGCCGCTGCCCGGGGGGACGCGGAGCAGGACCCGGTCCCAGATCTCGCCGACGGGCGGCTCGCCGGGGCGGCGCGGGCGGCCCGGCGGGGGCGTGGGGAGCCGTACCGGGCCCAGGATCTCCGCGTCCGACGGCAGCGCCACCGCCGCGACGAACGCGGACACCGCCTCGGCGGGCCCCGTCACCGACGCCATCCGGGACACCGGCGGGAACCGCAGCTCCGCGCGGTCCGCCAGCTCGCGCCGCGCGTGCCCCGCCGGGTCCCAGCGGACCAGGGCCTGGACCGGCCGCAGCGTCGGCTCGGCGACCACCACCACCGTGCCGCCCTCGCTCTGCGGCCGTACCAGCGCCGCCGCGTCCATCCAGCGCCGCAGTGCCTCCTCCCCGGCCCGCAGGTCGGGCCGGTTCAGCAGGGCCCACCCGTCGAGGAGCAGGGCCGCCGCGTAGCCGGGTCCTTCGGCGACGGGCTCGGCGCCCGGGGTGCTCACGACCAGCGCGGGCCGTCCGGGGACCGCGTCCAGCACATGGTCGCGTCCCGAGGTGCGCACGGGGACGGCCGGGAAGGCCCGGCCCAGTTCCTCGGCGGTGCGCTGGGCGCCCACGACCGTGGCCCGCAGCTTGACGCCGCCGCACTCGGGGCAGTGCCAGCCGCCCGGGTCGCGGCCGCACCAGCCGCAGACCAGTTCCCGTGCCCCGGCGGCCGCGAGCGGCCCCGCGCAGTGGCGGCAGCGGGCGGGGGCCCGGCAGCGCTCGCAGCTGAGCCGGGGCGCGTAGCCCCGCCGGGGCACCTGCACCAGGACGGGGCCCGTGCGCAGTCCGTCCCGTACGGCCTGCCAGGCCAGGCTGGGCAGCCGGGCCGCGCGGGCGGCCTCGTCCCGGGCGAGCTGTTCGTCGCCGACGGTACGGACCAGGGGCGCGACGGCGCGGACCTGGGCGCGGTCGGCGGTCAGCGGCAGCGCCCAGCCGCTCTCGACCAGCTGGGCGGCCTCCACCGTGCAGCCGAGGGAGCCGAGGAGGAAGCCGCAGCGCTCGTGGGTGGCCCGCAGCTCCAGGACTTCGCGGACATGGGGGAAGGGCGCGTTCTCGTCGCTGTGGCTGGCGTCGCCGTCGTCCCAGACCGCGACCAGTCCGAGGTCCTGGACGGGGGCGAACATCGCGGACCGGGTGCCGACGGCGGCCCGCACCGAGCCCCGGCGCACCGCGAGCCACTGCCGGTAGCGCTCCTCGGGGCCCGACTCGGCGGTCAGGAGGGCGTGCCGGCCCGGGCCGAGGAGGGCGGTGAGGGCGGCGTCCACCCGGGTGGCCCGCTTGCCGTCCGGGACGACGACGAGGGCGCCGCGCCCCGAGGCGAGGGTGGCGGCGACGGCGCGGGCCAGCTCGTCGGGCCAGTGCGGGCCCGGCAGCGCGGTCCACACCGCCCGGGGTGTGCCGCCGTCGGCGAGGGCCGTCAGGAAGGCGGGGCCCCTGCCGTACCGGGTCCAGGTCGCGGGCCCGGGGGCGGGGGGCGGCGGCAGCGGCTCGGGCGAGGGCCGGGACTCGGCGCGGCCGTTGCGCGGGGGCACGGCGAGCTGGAGCACGTCGGCGAGCGAGCCGGCGTAGCGGTCGGCGACGGCGCGGGCGAGCGCCAGTGTGCCGGGGCCGAGGACCGGCTCGGGCGAGACCACGTAGGCGAGGGCGGCCAGCGCGCCGCTGTAGTCGGAGGTGGCGCGGCGCTCCACGAGGAAGCCGTCGACGAGGCCGCCGCCCTCGCGCCGGCCGTCGCGGACGCGGTGGCGCCCGGCGCCGAAGCGGACCCGGACCCGGACCCCGGGCCGCGCGTCGGCGTCCAGCTCGGCGGGGACGGCGTAGTCGAAGTACTGGTCGAGGTGGAGCACGCCCTTGTTGACCACCACCCGGGCGACGGGCAGCTCGGGGGCGAGCGCGGCGCCCCGCCAGGTGCGCGGCTTGGCCCGGGGGGTCTTCGCCTTGCGCACGGTCTCGCGGATCAGCGCCAGCTGCTCGGGCCCCTCGCCCGACAGCCCGGCACCCGAAGGCCCCTCGCCCGCATGCACCTCGCCCGGGGGCTGCCCACCCGGGGCCGCGCCGGACGCGGGCCCATGCGACGGAGCCGCGCCGGACGCGGGTCCGTGCGACGGAGCCGTGTCACGCGAGGGCCCGCCGGGCGCGGGCTCCCCGCCCCGGGACCCCGCTCCGGAAGGCCCGGCTCCGGCGGGTGCCGGGCCCGGGGGCCTCCCGGCCCGGGACCTCCCGCCCGGGGGCTGCTCGCGCTGCTGGTCGTCGCTGCTCACAGCCCCATTCGTACCAGAGGGCACCGACAGTGCCCGCGGACGGCGACGGCCCCGGACACCCCGAGGAGGGGTGCCGGGGCCGCCGCCGTCGAAGCGGGGTGTCTCAGAGGCCCGCGGCCGCCTTCAGGGCGTCCACGCGGTCCGTGCGCTCCCAGGTGAAGTCGGGCAGCTCACGTCCGAAGTGACCGTACGCGGCGGTCTGGGCGTAGACCGGGCGCAGCAGGTCGAGGTCGCGGATGATCGCGGCGGGGCGGAGGTCGAAGACCTCGGCGATGGCCTGCTCGATCCGCTCGGTCTCGACGGTGGCGGTGCCGAAGGTCTCCACGAAGAGACCGACCGGCTCGGCCTTGCCGATGGCGTACGCGACCTGGACCTCGCAGCGGGCGGCGAGCCCGGCGGCGACGACGTTCTTGGCGACCCAGCGCATGGCGTAGGCGGCCGAGCGGTCGACCTTGGACGGGTCCTTGCCGGAGAAGGCGCCGCCGCCGTGGCGGGCCATGCCGCCGTAGGTGTCGATGATGATCTTGCGGCCGGTGAGGCCGGCGTCGCCCATCGGGCCGCCGATCTCGAAGCGGCCGGTCGGGTTCACCAGCAGCCGGTAGCCCTCGGTGTCCAGCTTGATGCCGTCCTCGACAAGCTCGCCCAGGACGTGCTCGACGACGAACTCGCGGATGTCGGGCGCGAGCAGCGAGTCCAGGTCGATGTCCGACGCGTGCTGCGAGGAGACGACGACGGTGTCGAGACGGACGGCCTTGTCGCCGTCGTACTCGATGGTGACCTGGGTCTTGCCGTCGGGGCGCAGGTAGGGGATGGTGCCGTTCTTGCGGACCTCGGTGAGCCGGCGGGAGAGCCGGTGGGCGAGGTGGATCGGCAGCGGCATCAGCTCGGGCGTCTCGTCGCAGGCGTAGCCGAACATCAGGCCCTGGTCGCCGGCGCCCTGCCGGTCCAGCTCGTCGCCCTCGCCGCCGTCCGCACCGCCCTCGACCCGGGATTCGTACGCCGTGTCCACACCCTGCGCGATGTCGGGCGACTGCGCGCCGATCGAGACCGAGACACCGCAGGAGGCGCCGTCGAAGCCCTTCTTCGACGAGTCGTAGCCGATCTCCAGGATCTTGTTCCGCACCAGCGTGGGAATGTCGGCGTAGGCCTTGGTGGTCACCTCGCCGGCCACGTGGACCAGGCCGGTGGTGATCAGGGTCTCCACGGCGACACGGGAGGTCGGGTCCTCCCGGAGCAGTGCGTCGAGAATGGTGTCGCTGATCTGGTCGGCGATCTTGTCGGGGTGACCTTCGGTCACGGACTCCGAGGTGAAGAGACGGCGGGACACATCGCTCCCTGGGGTTGCAGCGGCTGCTGGCTGATCATTGGCGGACCGGCAGGGGGCTGCGCCCCGCGACGTTCCAGGAGCCAGTTTATCCATCGCCCCCCGGATCCGAACCACCCCGTCTCGATCCGTGGGAGCGCCGGTCCCGTCGCCGGGGCCGCGCCGACCGGAACGGAGGGTGCCGTTCCGACCTGCGACGACCCCGGAATCCCGGGCCCCGGAAGGCTTCCGAAGGTGCCGTTGCGTGTCCGGCCGTGTCCGTCGGGTCACCGCAGAAGAGGCAGGACCAAATCCCAGACTGTGTCAGAAAGTACTTCCTTGGGGCCGTGCGGTACGGGGGTCTCGGTGCCGTCGGTGGCGAGGATCACGGCCTCGTTGTCGTCGGAGCCGAAGGTCCGGCGCTCCCCCACCTCGTTCACGACGAGGAGGTCGCAGCCCTTGCGGCGGAGCTTGTCCCGGCCGTTGGCGAGCACGTCGTCGGTCTCGGCGGCGAAGCCGACGATCACCTGATCGGCGCGGGGCCGATCGGCGGAGATCTCGGCGAGGATGTCGGGGTTGCGGACCAGGGCGATGGGGGCGGGCTCCCGGCCGTCCTTCTTCTTGATCTTGCCGGTGGCGTACTCGGACGGCCGGAAATCGGCCACGGCGGCGGCCATCACCACCGCGTCCGCGTCCCGGGCCGCCGCGATGACGGCCGTGCGCAGCTCGACCGCCGTGCCGACGTGGACGACATCGACGCCCGCCGGGTCGGGCAGCTGGGTGTTGGCCTCCACCAGGGTGACCCTGGCCCCCCGGGCGGCGGCGGTACGGGCCAGGGCGTACCCCTGGCGGCCCGAGGAGCGGTTGCCGAGGAAGCGGACCGGGTCCAGCGGCTCCCGGGTGCCGCCCGCGCTGACGACCACATGCAATCCGGCCAGATCCGCGAAGGCCTCCCCGCGCGCCAGGAGCCGGCGGCAGACCTCGAAGATCTGCTCCGGGTCGGGCAGCCGGCCCTTGCCGGTGTCGACGCCGGTGAGCCGCCCCACGGCGGGTTCGAGGACGATCGCGCCCCGGCGGCGCAGGGTGGCGACGTTCTCCCGGGTGGCGGGGTGCTCCCACATCTCCGTGTGCATCGCCGGGGCGAAGAGCACGGGGCAGCGGGCGGTCAGCAGGGTGTTGGTGAGGAGGTCGTCAGCGAGGCCGTGGGCGGCCTTCGCCAGCAGGTCGGCGGTGGCGGGGGCGACGACGACCAGGTCGGCGCCCTGCCCGATCCGCACATGCGGCACCTCGTGCACATCTGACCAGACCTCGGTGGAGACGGGGTGGCCGGAGAGGGCGGACCAGGTGGCGGCGCCGACGAAGTGCAGCGCGGACGCGGTCGGCACCACGCGGACGTCGTGCCCCGACTCGGTGAGCCGCCGCAGCAGCTCGCACGCCTTGTAGGCGGCGATGCCCCCGCTGACGCCCAGGACCACCCTCGGCTTCTCCACTGTGTCTCCCCGCACTCGGTCTCCCGGCACCGGCTGCCGGCCTTCCGGCTCCATCACACACCACAGGCCCGGCGGGTGTGCCGCCGGGCCTGTGCTGTCACGGTCGCCCCGGGCGGGGGGTCCTCCCCCGTACGGGTCGCGCCGCGGCCGTTCATTACCGCGCGTTCGTCATTGCACGACTGCGCGTTTGTTACTGCACGCTCGTTACTGCGCCGGGCCCTCGATGGCCTCGGAGGTGAGCAGACCGGCGTTGATCTCGCGCAGCGCGATCGACAGCGGCTTCTCGTGGACGTGGGTGTCAACCAGCGGACCGACGTACTCCAGCAGGCCCTCGCCGAGCTGGGAGTAGTACGCGTTGATCTGACGGGCGCGCTTGGCCGCGTAGATCACGAGGCTGTACTTGGAGTCCGTGGCCTCAAGCAGCTCGTCGATCGGCGGGTTGATGATGCCCTCGGGCGCGGTGATGGAAGAGGACACGCTCTACCTTCCGTTGTGATTCTCGGAGACGCTTCTCCCGGAGTGCCCGGGAGGTTCACTCGAAATGGATCACTTCCCCGAAGACACTGCCATCAAGGCTAGCAGCTCACGTGCGACGCCCTCGACGGAGGTGTTGACCAGGGTGGTGTCGAACTCGGACTCGGCGGCCAGCTCCACCTTCGCGGCGGCGAGCCGGCGCTCGATCACCTCGGCCGACTCGGTGCCCCGGCCGGTGAGCCGGCGCACCAGCTCGTCCCAGCTCGGCGGGGCCAGGAAGACCAGCCGGGATTCGGGCATGGACTCCTTGACCTGCCGGGCCCCCTGAAGATCGATCTCCAGCAGGACCGGCTCGCCGGCCTCCAGCCGCTCCAGCACCGCCCGGCGGGGGGTGCCGTAGCGGTTGCCCGCGAACTCCGCCCACTCCAGCAGCTCGCCATTGGCGACCAGCTTGTCGAATTCGTCATCGCTGACGAAGAAATACTGCACGCCGTGGCGCTCGCCGGGGCGCGGCTTTCTGGTCGTGGCCGACACCGAGAGCCAGACCTCGGGGTGGACCGTGCGCATATGCGCGACGACCGTGCTCTTGCCGACCCCGGAGGGGCCGGAGAGCACGGTCAGCCGCGGACGTACCTCTACTGCCATGCAGCAATTATCCAGGTTCCCGGGAGTGCCCGGGAACGTCAGGCGGGACCGCCGCCGAACTCGCGTTCCAGGGAAGCGATCTGGTTCGAGCCGAGACCTCGCACCCGGCGGCTCTCGGAGATCCCGAGCCGCTCCATGATCTGCTTGGCGCGGACCTTGCCCACGCCAGGCAGGGACTCCAGAAGGGCGGAGACCTTCATCTTGCCGATGACGTCGTTCTCCTGGCCCTGCTTGATGACCTCGTGGAGCGAGGCGCCGGAGTGCTTGAGTCGATTCTTGACCTCGGCCCGCTCCCGGCGAGCCGCGGCGGCCTTTTCGAGCGCGGCTGCGCGCTGTTCAGGGGTAAGGGGCGGAAGAGCCACGCCTACGTCACCTCGGATGTCGAACTTGTCGGATGAGGAGCGGTGCGGAACCACATGGCCCCACACCTGGGAAGCAGCGAATCACGCGGTGCGTGTTCGCTCTTCGACGGAGACTAGCGGCCCACACCGCTTCAGTCAGCGAGAACAAGCGAAAAGTCCTGGTCAGCATCGGCCGACCAGGACTTTTACGACATATCGGCCGAGATTTCGGCCAAGTTTCTGTCAAGAGGGCGGGTACATGTGTTTCACCAGCGGTCCTTGCATGGTTTCGCCAAGGATTTATCGGGCCGTATCCGGGGCGCTTGTGCCGCTCAGGGCCGGTGGAACGCTCCCCTCACGCCTCCACGAGCCACTCTTTCACTCTTTCGCGCTCCCACGAACGGCGGTGTGCCCGTCCGGCCGGTTGTCGAAGGCCCCGCGCGGCGCGGCCGCGCTCAGGCCCCGGAGGCACCCCGTACGGCGGTCGCGATCTCCTCGGCGAACCGCGCCGCCGATGCCCGCAGGGCCGCCGGGTCGGGACCGTGCCGCAGCACGCCACGGCTCACGCTGGGCACCACGTTGCCCACGGCCGCGCCGAAGACACCCGGCAGATCGGCCGGGGTCGCGCCCTGCGCCCCGATGCCGGGGGCGAGCAGCGGACCGTTGATCGCGAGATCGACACCGGCGTCCCCCAGGGTGGCGCCCACGACCGCGCCCACCGAGCCCAGCGGATGGGCGTCCGCGTTCTCGGCGGCCATGTGGTCCAGCATGAGCTGCGCCAGCGGGCGGCCGTCGGCGGCGGTGGCGCGCTGCACCTCGGCGCCCTCCGGGTTGGAGGTCAGGGCGAGGACGAAGACACCGGAGCCGGACGCGGCGGCCAGGTCGAGCGCGGGCCGCAGGGAGCCGAAGCCGAGGTACGGCGAGACGGTGACGGCGTCCGAGAAGAGCGGGGACGCGGGGTCCAGATAGGTGGCGGCGTAGGCGGCCATCGTGGAGCCGATGTCGCCGCGCTTGGCGTCCATGAGCACCAGCGCGCCGGCCGCGCGGGCCTCGGCGACGGCCTGCTCCAGGACCGCGACGCCCCGGGAGCCGAAGCGCTCGAAGAACGCCGACTGCGGCTTGAGGACGGCGACCCGGTCGGCCAGCGCCTCCACCGTCGTGCGGGTGAAGCGCTCCAGACCGGCGACGGTGTCGTCCAGACCCCAGTCGGTGAGCAGCGAGGGGTGCGGGTCGATGCCGACGCAGAGCGGTCCGCGGGTGTCCATGGCGGCGCGCAGCCGGGCGCCGAAGGGGGTGGTCACGCGGCACTCTCCTCGGACGCGGTGGACGGGTCGGACGCGGCGGGCTTCCCGGTACGGGCGGCGGCCTCGCGCACCCCGGCGCCGACGGCCTCGGCGAGGGTGGCGTAGGGGCTGGCGGCCAGGCGCGCGGCCAGGCCCTTGTGGATGGCCCGGCACCAGAAGGGGCCCTCGTAGATGAAGGCGCTGTAGCCCTGGACCAGGGTGGCCCCGGCGAGGATCCGCTGCCAGGCGTCCTCGGCGCTCTCGACGCCGCCGACGCCCACGAGGGTGATCCGGTCGCCCACCCGGGCGTACAGGCGGCGCAGCACGGCCAGGGAGCGGTCCTTGAGGGGTGCCCCGGAGAGTCCGCCGGTCTCGGCGCTCAGCGCGGCCGGGGAGGCAAGGCCTTCCCGCGCGATGGTGGTGTTGGTGGCGATGATGCCGTCCAGGCCGAGTTCGACGGCGAGGTCGGCGACGGCGTCGATGTCCTCGTCGGCGAGATCGGGGGCGATCTTGACGAGCAGCGGGACGCGCCGGGTGGTGACGGTGCGGTCGGCGGCCTCGCGCACGGCGCTCAGCAGGGGCCGCAGCGACTCGGTGGCCTGGAGGTTGCGCAGGCCGGGCGTGTTCGGCGAGGAGACGTTGACCACGAGGTAGTCCGCGTGGGCGGCGAGCCGCTCGGTGGAGGTGACGTAGTCGGCGACCGCCTCGCCCTCGGGGACGACCTTGGTCTTGCCGATGTTGACGCCGACGACGCCCTTGAAGACGGGGCGGCGTTCGGCGAGGCGCTGGGCGACGGCGGCGGAGCCCTCGTTGTTGAAGCCCATGCGGTTGATCAGGGCCCGGTCGGGGATCAGCCGGAAGAGGCGCTTTTTCGGGTTGCCGGACTGGGCCAGCGCGGTGACGGTGCCGATCTCGACGTGGTCGAAGCCGAGCATCGTCAGGCCGTCGATGGCGACGGCGTTCTTGTCGAAGCCGGCGGCGAGCCCGAAGGGGCCGTGCATCCGCAGCCCGAGGGCCTCGGTGCGCAGCTCCCGGTGGCGGGGGGCGAGGACGGCGGCGGCGTAGGTCCGCAGCACGGGGACGCCGGCGACCAGCCGGATCCAGCGGAAGGCGAGGTGGTGGGCCTTCTCGGGGTCCATCCAGCGGAAGACGAGGGTGAAGAAGAGCTTGTACATGGTGGGGTCCTCAGCAGGAGGGGGACACCGTTTCCGGTGTCCCCCTGGGGTCGTCTTCCTAGTCGCGTGCGGCGGTGAGGCGCTGGGCGTGTTCCTGGAGGGAGCGGACGCCGACGTCGCCGCGGCCGAGTGCGTCGATGCCCTGGACGGCGGCGGCGAGGGCCTGGACCGTGGTGAGGCAGGGGACGGACCGGGCGACGGCGGCGGTGCGGATGTCGTAGCCGTCGAGGCGGCCGCCGGTGCCGTACGGGGTGTTGACGATGAGGTCGACCTCGCCGTCGTGGATCAGCTGGACGACGGTCCGCTCACCGTTCGGGCCCTCGCCCTCGCTGTGCTTGCGCACGACGGTGGCGTTGATCCCGTTGCGCTTGAGCACTTCGGCGGTGCCGGAGGTGGCGAGCAGTTCGAAGCCGTGGGCGACCAGCTCGCGCGCCGGGAAGATCATGGAGCGCTTGTCCCGGTTGGCGACGGAGATGAAGGCGCGGCCCTTGGTGGGCAGCGGGCCGTAGGCTCCGGCCTGCGACTTGGCGTAGGCGGTGCCGAAGACGGTGTCGATGCCCATGACCTCGCCGGTGGAGCGCATCTCCGGGCCGAGGACGGTGTCGACGCCGCGGCCGTGGATGTCGCGGAAGCGCGACCACGGCATGACGGCCTCCTTGACGGAGATGGGGGCGTCCATGGGCAGGGTGCCGCCGTCGCCCTCCTTGGGCAGCAGGCCCTCGGCGCGCAGTTCGGCGATGGTGGCGCCGAGCGAGATCCGGGCGGCGGCCTTCGCCAGCGGGACGGCCGTGGCCTTGGAGGTGAAGGGGACCGTGCGGGAGGCGCGCGGGTTGGCCTCCAGGACGTAGAGGATGTCCCCGGCCATCGCGAACTGGATGTTGATCAGGCCGCGGACGCCGACGCCGCGGGCGATGGCCTCGGTGGAGGCGCGCAGCCGCTTGATGTCGAAGCCGCCCAGGGTGATGGGGGGCAGGGCGCACGCCGAGTCGCCGGAGTGGATGCCGGCTTCCTCGATGTGTTCCATGACGCCGCCGAGGTACAGCTCGTCGCCGTCGTAGAGGGCGTCGACGTCGATCTCGATGGCGTCGTCCAGGAAGCGGTCGACCAGGACCGGCCGGTCGGGGCCGATCTCGGTGGACTCGGCGATGTACGACTGGAGCCTGGACTCCTCGTACACGATCTCCATGCCGCGTCCGCCCAGGACGTAGGAGGGGCGGACGAGGACCGGGTAGCCGATCTTGTCGGCGATGGCCTTGGCCTCGGCGAAGGTGGTGGCGGTGCCGTGCTGGGGGGCGGGCAGGCCGGCCTCGGCGAGGACCCGGCCGAAGGCGCCCCGGTCCTCGGCGGCGTGGATGGCCTCCGGGGGGGTGCCGACGACGGGGACGCCGTTGTCCTTGAGGGCCTGGGCGAGGCCCAGCGGGGTCTGGCCGCCGAGCTGGACGACGACGCCCGCGATGGGTCCGGCCTGGGCCTCCGCGTGGACGATCTCCAGGACGTCCTCCAGGGTGAGCGGCTCGAAGTAGAGCCGGTCGGAGGTGTCGTAGTCGGTGGAGACGGTCTCCGGGTTGCAGTTGACCATGACGGTCTCGTACCCGGCGTCGCTGAGCGCGAAGGAGGCGTGGACGCAGGAGTAGTCGAACTCGATGCCCTGGCCGATGCGGTTGGGGCCGGAGCCGAGGATGATCACGGCGGGCTTCTCGCGCGGCGCGACCTCGGTCTCCTCGTCGTAGGAGGAGTAGAAGTACGGGGTGCGGGCGGCGAACTCGGCGGCGCAGGTGTCGACGGTCTTGTAGACGGGCCGTACGCCGAGCGCGTGCCGGACCTCGCGGACGACGTCCTCGCGCAGCCCGCGGATGCCCGCGATCTGGGCGTCGGAGAAGCCGTGCCGCTTGGCGTCGGCGAGCAGTTCGGGGGTGAGCTTGTCGGCGGCGGCCAGCTCGTCCGCGTACTCCTTGATCAGGAAGAGCTGGTCGACGAACCAGGGGTCGATCCGGGTGGCCTCGAAGACCTCGTCGGGGGTGGCCCCGGCGCGGATGGCGGCCATGACGGTGTTGATCCGGCCGTCGGTGGGGCGGACGGCCTCGCGCAGCAGGTCGTGCTTGTCGCCGAGGGCGGCCGGGTCGCCGGTGAAGTCGAACTGGCTGCCCTTCTTCTCCAGGGAGCGCAGGGCCTTCTGGAGCGCCTCGGTGAAGTTGCGGCCGATGGCCATGGCCTCGCCGACCGACTTCATGGTGGTGGTGAGGGTGGAGTCGGCGGAGGGGAACTTCTCGAAGGCGAAGCGGGGGGCCTTGACGACGACGTAGTCGAGGGTCGGCTCGAAGGAGGCCGGGGTCTGCTCGGTGATGTCGTTGGGGATCTCGTCCAGGGTGTAGCCGACGGCGAGCTTCGCGGCGATCTTGGCGATGGGGAAGCCGGTGGCCTTGGAGGCGAGCGCGGAGGAGCGGGAGACCCGGGGGTTCATCTCGATGACGATGATCCGGCCGTCGACCGGGTTGACCGCGAACTGGATGTTGCAGCCGCCGGTGTCGACGCCGACCTCGCGGATGATGGCGATGCCGATGTCACGCAGCCGCTGGTACTCGCGGTCGGTGAGGGTCATCGAGGGGGCGACGGTGATGGAGTCGCCGGTGTGGACGCCCATGGGGTCGAAGTTCTCGATGGAGCAGACGACCACGACGTTGTCGTTGCGGTCGCGCATCAGCTCCAGCTCGTACTCCTTCCAGCCGAGGATGGACTCCTCCAGGAGGACCTCGGTGGTCGGGGAGAGCGTGAGGCCCTGGCCGGCGATGCGGCGCAGCTCCTCCTCGTCGTGGGCGAAGCCGGAGCCGGCGCCGCCCATGGTGAAGGAGGGGCGGACGACGACGGGGTAGCCGCCGAGGGTGTCGACGCCGGCGAGGATCTCGTCCATGGTGTGGCAGATGACCGAGCGGGCGGACTCGCCGTGGCCGGTCTTGCGGCGGACCTCCTCGACGACTCCCTTGAAGAGGTCGCGGTCCTCGCCCTTGTGGATGGCGGTGACGTTGGCGCCGATCAGCTCGACGCCGTAGCTCTCCAGAACGCCGCCCTCGTGCAGGGAGATGGCGGTGTTCAGGGCGGTCTGGCCGCCGAGGGTGGGCAGCAGCGCGTCGGGGCGCTCCTTGGCGATGATCTTCTCGACGAACTCCGGGGTGATCGGCTCGACGTAGGTGGCGTCGGCGATCTCCGGGTCGGTCATGATCGTGGCCGGGTTGGAGTTGACCAGGATGACCCGCAGGCCCTCGGCCTTGAGGACCCGGCAGGCCTGGGTGCCGGAGTAGTCGAACTCGGCGGCCTGGCCGATGACGATCGGCCCGGAGCCGATGACCAGGACGGACTGGATATCGGAGCGCTTAGGCACGCTGGCCCTCCATCAGGGAGACGAAGCGGTCGAACAGGTACGCGGCGTCGTGCGGGCCGGCGGCCGCTTCGGGGTGGTACTGGACGCTGAAGGCGGGCTGGTCGAGCAGGCGCAGGCCCTCGACCACGTCGTCGTTGAGGCAGACGTGGGAGACCTCGGCCCGCCCGAAGGGGGTGTCGGAGATCTTGTCGAGGGGCGCGTCGACGGCGAACCCGTGGTTGTGGGCCGTGATCTCGACCTTGCCGGTGGAACGGTCCTGCACCGGCTGGTTGATGCCGCGGTGGCCGTACTTCAGCTTGTAGGTGCCGAAGCCGAGGGCGCGGCCGAGGAGCTGGTTGCCGAAGCAGATGCCGAAGAGCGGGGTCCTGCGCTCCAGGACGGCGCGGACCACGGTGAGGTCGGCGGTGGCGGGGTCGCCGGGGCCGTTGGAGAGGAAGACGCCGTCCGGCTGGATCGCGTACACGTCGTCCACGGTGGCGGTCGCGGGCAGGACGTGCACCTCGATGCCGCGCTCGGCCATCCGGTGCGGGGTCATGCCCTTGATGCCGAGGTCGAGGGCGGCGACGGTGAAGCGCTTGGTCCCGATCGCCGGGACGACGTACGTCTCGGCGGTGGCGACCTCGGCGGAGAGGTCCGCGCCGGTCATCTCGGGGGCCCGGCGGACCCGCTCCAGCAGGGCGTTGTCGTCGGCGACGGCGGCACCGGAGAAGATGCCCACGCGCATGGCGCCGCGCTCGCGCAGATGGCGGGTGAGGGCGCGGGTGTCGATGCCGCTGATGCCGACGACGCCCTGGGTGGCCAGCTCCTCGTCGAGGGTGTGCTTCGAGCGCCAGTTGGAGCGGATCCGGGAGGGGTCGCGGACGACATAGCCGGCGACCCAGATCCGCTGGGACTCGTCGTCCTCGTGGTTGACGCCCGTGTTGCCGATGTGGGGGGCGGTCATCACCACGACCTGGCGGTGGTAGGAGGGGTCGGTGAGGGTCTCCTGGTAGCCGGTCATACCGGTGTTGAACACCGCTTCGCCGAAGGTCTCCCCCACGGCCCCGTAGGCACGGCCGCGGAAGGTGCGGCCGTCCTCCAGGACGAGTACGGCGGGAACCCGTTCGGCTCCCCGGGTGGAGGTCGTCATCGTGCGCCTTCCGTCGTGTCGATCAGTGCGTTCAGGGTGGTGACCCACTCGGCGTGCCCGGCCGCGGCGTCGGCGCGGAAACCGGAGTCGATCAGGGTGTCGCCGTGCTCCCAGGTCAGGACCAGGAGGCCGCCCTCGGCGAGGACCTTGCCGGCGATGCCCTTGTCGAGGCGGGCCTCGCGCAGGGCGGAGCGGGGGATGAGGAAGTCGCGGGCGCCGGGCCGGGCGACCGAGACCCCCGCGCCGGTGAGGGTCAGCTCGACCCGGCTGCGGACCCCGAGGCCGTGGGCGACGATCCGGTCGAGCCACTGCCCGGCCGTGGTCGAGCCGTGGTAGCGGCCGGTCAGGCTCAGCAGGGGGGTGCCGGGGTCGGCCGGCAGGGCGGCCGGCTCGGGCAGCCCGGACTGGAGGGCGCCGCGCCACTTCCAGCCCTGGCGCATCAGCCACCAGACGAGGGCGATGAGGATCAGCAGGCCGACGACCCAGCCGATGCGGGCCCCCCAGTCCGTGACCTCGGCCGACTTCTTCTCGGCGAGGACGGCTGCGGCGGTGATGTGGGTGAGTGATGTCACGCGAGTTTCCCGTCGAGTACCGTGGCGCGGCCCCGCAGGAAGGTGTGGGTGACGCGGCCCGGCAGCTCACGGCCCTCGTAGGGGGTGTTGCGGCTGCGGGAGGCGAAACGGGCGGGGTCCACGGTCCCACGGTATGCCGGATCGACCAGGACCAGGTTGGCGGGCTCGCCCACGGCGATCGGGCGGCCGTGGCCGGCCAGGCGGCCGATGCGCGCGGGGCGGAAGGACATCCGGTCGGCGACGCCGGCCCAGTCCAGCAGACCCGTCTCGACCATCGTCTCCTGGACCACGGAGAGCGCGGTCTCCAGGCCGACCATGCCCATGGCCGCCGCGCCCCACTCGCAGTCCTTGTCCTCGTGGGGGTGGGGGGCGTGGTCGGTGGCCACGCAGTCGATGGTGCCGTCGGCGAGGGCCTCGCGCAGGGCCATGACGTCGGCCTCGGTGCGCAGCGGCGGGTTCACCTTGTAGACGGGGTTGTAGCTGCGGACCAGCTCGTCGGTGAGGAGGAGGTGGTGCGGGGTGACCTCGGCGGTGACGTCCCAGCCCTTGGACTTGGCCCAGCGGACGATCTCGACGGAGCCGGCCGTGGAGAGGTGGCAGATGTGCACCCGGGAGCCGACGTGCGCGGCGAGGAGCACATCGCGGGCGATGATCGACTCCTCGGCGACGGCGGGCCAGCCGCCCAGGCCCAGTTCGGCGGAGACGATGCCCTCGTTCATCTGGGCGCCCTCGGTGAGCCGGGGCTCCTGCGCGTGCTGGGCGATCACGCCGTCGAACGCCTTCACGTACTCCAGGGCGCGGCGCATGATCACGGCGTCATCCACGCACTTGCCGTCGTCGGAGAAGACCATCACCCCGGCGGCGGAGTCGTGCATGGCGCCCAGCTCGGCGAGGTTCTTGCCCTCCAGGCCCACGGTGACGGCGCCGACCGGCTGGACGTCGCAGTAGCCGGACTCCTTGCCGAGGCGGTAGACCTGCTCGACCACGCCGGCGGTGTCGGCGACGGGGAAGGTGTTGGCCATGGCGTGGACGGCGGTGAAGCCGCCGGTGGCGGCGGCGCGGGTGCCGGTGAGGACGGTCTCGGAGTCCTCGCGGCCGGGCTCGCGCAGATGGGTGTGGAGGTCGACCAGGCCGGGCAGCAGGACCTGGCCGGCGGCCTCCACGATCTGCGCGCCGTCGGCGGCAAGGCCGGTGCCCACCTCCGCGACCTTCCCGCCGTCGATCAGGACGTCCTGGACGGCTCCGCCGAGCACCTGCGCGCCACGGATAAGGATCTTGCTCATGGTTACTGGCTCTCCTGGGTACGCGCGGGGGTGGGGTTGGCGGGCTCGTAGCCGCCGAGCAGCAGATAGAGGACGGCCATGCGGGTGGAGACGCCGTTGGCGACCTGCTCCACGGCCGTGCAGCGGTCGGAGTCGGCGACCTCTGCGGTGATCTCCATGCCCCGGTTCATCGGCCCGGGGTGCATCACGACGGAGGTCTCGGGCATCTTGGCCATGCGGTCGCCGTCGAGTCCGTAGCGGCGGGAGTACTCGCGCTCGGTGGGGAAGAAGGCGGCGTTCATCCGCTCCCGCTGGACGCGGAGCATCATCACGGCGTCGGACTTGGGCAGGACCGCGTCCAGGTCGTAGGAGACCTGGCAGGGCCAGTGGTCGACGCCGATGGGGAGCAGGGTCGGCGGGGCCACGAGGGTGACCTCGGCGCCGAGGGTGTGCAGCAGCAGCACGTTGGAGCGGGCGACCCGGCTGTGCAGGATGTCGCCGACGATCGTGACCCGGCGGCCGGCCAGGTCGCGCCCGATGCCGCTGTCCCGCCCGACGAGCCGGCGGCGCAGGGTGAAGGCGTCCAGGAGGGCCTGCGTGGGGTGCTCGTGGGTGCCGTCGCCGGCGTTGACCACGGCGCCGTCGATCCAGCCGGAGTTGGCCAGCCGGTAGGGGGCGCCGGAGGCGTGGTGGCGGATGACGACGGCGTCCGCGCCCATCGCCTCCAGGGTGAGGGCGGTGTCCTTCAGGGACTCGCCCTTGGAGACCGACGACCCCTTGGCGGAGAAGTTGATGACGTCGGCGGAGAGCCGCTTGGCGGCGGCCTCGAAGGAGATCCGGGTCCGGGTCGAGTCCTCGAAGAAGAGGTTGACGACGGTCCGGCCGCGCAGGGTGGGCAGCTTCTTGATCGGCCGGTCCGCGACGCGGGCCATCTCCTCGGCGGTGTCGAGGATGAGGACGGCGTCGTCGCGGGTCAGGTCGCCGGCCGAGATGAGGTGGCGCATCATCGCAGGGCTCCGATGGGTTCGGGGGAGGCTCGTGGGGCGTATGCGGATATTCCGGACCAGTACGGCCGGGAGGCACACGGGTGCGTTCGGCCCGCCGGTGGGCGGCGCGCGCTCGCGGAGGGGTCGGGGGCTACTGCCCGGCGGCCGGGGCGCTCTCGCGCACCCCGAGCAGCACGGTGTCGCGGCCGTCCTCCTCGGAGAGCTGGACCCGGACGGTCTCGCGCAGCGAGGTGGGCAGGTTCTTGCCCACGTAGTCGGCGCGGATGGGCAGCTCGCGGTGGCCCCGGTCGACCAGGACGGCGAGCTGGACCGCGCGGGGGCGGCCGATGTCACCGAGGGCGTCGAGGGCGGCGCGGATGGTGCGGCCGGAGAAGAGGACGTCGTCGACGAGGACGACCAGCCTGCCGTCGATCCCCTCGCCGGGGATCTCGGTGCGGGCCAGCGCGCGGGCGGGCCGCAGTCGCAGGTCGTCGCGGTACATGGTGATGTCGAGCGAGCCGACCGGCATGGCCCTGCCGGTGATCTCCTCCAGCTTCGCGGCGAGCCGGCGGGCGAGGAAGACCCCGCGGGTCGGGATGCCGAGGAGCACCACGTCGTCGGCGCCCTTGGCGCGCTCGACGATCTCGTGGGCGATCCGGGTCAGCACCCGGGCGATGTCGGGACCCTCCAGAACGGGGCGGGCCACATCGGAGCTGTGCGTGGTGTGCGTGCTGTGCGTGTCCATACGAAAAGGACCCCCTTCTCCGCCTCACGGGACGGACCTTAAAGGACGTCTGAATTGCGTCATCACCGTACCAGGGGCGAGAGGGCGGCGCCGCCCGGGGCGGCCGTCCGGGGGCTCCGCCCTGGCTTTGATCATGACAAGTTACCGGTCCGGACCACCCGGCTTGACGCATCCAAGTAACTCTGCGTAACCTCACAGTGAGTTACCAGCCGCGCGGCTGGTACCGCACGTCTCACAGCGTCCGGGGAGCCATATGTCCAGCGAATACGCAAAACAGCTCGGGGCCAAGCTCCGCGCCATCCGCACCCAGCAGGGGCTCTCCCTCCACGGCGTGGAAGAGAAGTCCCAGGGCCGCTGGAAGGCCGTGGTGGTCGGGTCGTACGAGCGCGGTGACCGCGCGGTGACCGTGCAGCGCCTGGCCGAGCTGGCCGATTTCTACGGGGTTCCGGTGCAGGAGCTGCTGCCGGGCACCACTCCGGGCGGGGCCGCCGAGCCGCCGCCGAAGCTCGTCCTCGACCTGGAGCGGCTGGCCCATGTGCCGGCCGAGAAGGCGGGCCCGCTCCAGCGGTACGCCGCCACGATCCAGTCGCAGCGCGGTGACTACAACGGCAAGGTGCTCTCGATCCGCCAGGACGATCTGCGCACGCTGGCCGTCATCTACGACCAGTCGCCTTCGGTGCTGACCGAGCAGCTGATCAGCTGGGGTGTGCTCGACGCGGACGCGCGCCGCGCGGTCAGCCACGAGGAGAGCTGAGCGCACCACCCACGCGTCGCTCCCGCCCCGACCCGACGGACCGCGCTGTCCTGAGGGAAGGTCCGAGGAGAAACGTCACGCCGAAAGGGCGGGCCCCGCACCGGGCCCGCCCTTTCGGCGTTCCCCGTCCGTCCGGCGCCCGCCCGGCGCCGTACGGGCGGGGCGGGGCACGACGGACGCGACGCGCGGGGCGGGAGCGCCGGGTGCGGGGCGTTCCGCGGCCCTCTGACGGCCCGGGCGTGCGTTCGGGACCCGGGAGACCCGGGCCCGGCGGCCGGGCCCCCTCCGGGCGGTCTGCGGGCGCGCGGGGGCGGATGCGTTCCGCCGGACGGAATGCGCCGGACGGAAAGGATCCGTCGCGCCGGACGGAGTGCGCCGGACGGAAAAGGACCGGGCCCGGAGCCGTCGACCGATGCGGTCGGGGTTCCGGGCCCGGTCGGGCGCGGGGACGCGGCACGCTACTCGCGGCGCAGCCCCGGCTTCAGCTCCTTGAAGCGGCCGAGCAGGCCGTTCACGAACGACGGCGAGTCGTCGGTGGAGAACTCCTTGGCGAGCTGCACGGCCTCGTCGATGGCCACCGCGTCCGGCGTCCCGTCCACCCACACCAGCTCATAGGTGCCAAGACGCAGGATGTTCCGGTCGACGACCGGCATCCGGTCCAGCTCCCAGCCCTCCGCGTAGGTGGCGATCAGCTCGTCGATGCGGTTCGCGTACTGCGCGTATCCCTCGACCAGCTCCATCGTGAACTCGGTGACGGGAGGCTGGCGGGTGTCGGTCCGTGAGTGGCGGATCCAGTCGGCGAGGACGGTCTGCACGGAGACCCCGCGCTGATCGGCCTCGAAGAGGATCTGGAAGGCACGCTTACGGGCCTTGTTACGGGCGGCCACGGTTAGCTGTTCACCCGGCTGAGGTAGTCGCCGGAGCGGGTGTCGACCTTGATCTTCTCACCGGTGGTGATGAAGAGCGGGACCTGCACGGTGTAGCCGGTCTCCAGCTTGGCGGGCTTGGTGCCGCCGGTGGAGCGGTCGCCCTGGACGCCCGGCTCGGTCTCCGCGATGACCAGCTCGACGGCGGCCGGCAGCTCCACGTAGAGCACCTCGCCCTCGTGGGTCGCCACGGTGGCGGTGAAGCCCTCGATCAGGAAGTTCGCGGCGTCGCCGACGGCGGCACGGGCGACGTGCAGCTGGTCGTAGGTCTGCATGTCCATGAAGACGAAGTAGTCGCCGTCCATGTACGAGAACTGCATGTCGCGGCGGTCGACGGTGGCCGTCTCGACCTTCACGCCGGCGTTGAACGTCTTGTCGACGGTCTTGCCGGACAGCACGTTCTTCAGCTTGGTGCGCACGAAGGCCGGGCCCTTGCCGGGCTTGACGTGCTGGAACTCGACGACGGACCACAGCTGGTCGTTGTCGAGCTTGAGCACCATGCCGTTCTTGAGGTCGTTCGTGGAAGCCACGGTTGCGGAATCTCCTGGACTGACGCTGGTGGACGACCCGGGACGCGGCGCCCGCGCCCTAGAGCGCGAGCAGTTCCTTGGTCGTGATGGTGAGTAGCTCGGGGCCGCCGTCCGCCTCCTGGCGTACGACGAGCGTGTCATCGATCCGGACGCCGCCCCGGCCCGGGAGGTGTACTCCCGGTTCGACGGTGACCGGCACGCAAGCGTCCAGTTTACCCATGGCGGCCGGAGCCAACTGCGGGTCCTCGCCGATTTCCAGACCGACACCGTGTCCGGTGAGGGGCGCGAGGCCCTCTCCATGGCCCGCCGCGTCCAGGATCTGGCGTGCCGCACGGTCCACGTCCCGGCACGCGGCACCCGGTACCAGAGCCTCCCGGGCAGCCCTCTGGGCTGCGAAGACCAGATCGTACAGCTCGATCTGCCACGGGGCCGGGGAGGTGCCGATGACGAAGGTGCGGCCGATCTCGCACCGGTAGCCCCGGTAGTCGGCGCCGACGCAGACCGAGAGAAAGTCGCCTTCCTCGACCCGGCGGTCGGTGGGGTGGTGCCCCCGGCGGCCGGAGTTCGGTCCGGTGGCCACCGAGGTCGGGAAGGCGGGGCCGTCCGCGCCGTGGTCGATGAGCCGTCGTTCCAGCTCCAGGGCGAGATGCCGCTCGGTCCTGCCGACGAGGATCGACTCCAGCAGCTCGCCGAGGGCCTGGTCGGTGATCTCGGCGGCGATCCGCAGACAGGCGATCTCCTCCTCGTCCTTGACCACGCGCAGCTGCTCGACCGCGAGCCCGAGGTCCGCGAGGCGCAGCCGGGGCGCGACGGAGCCGATCGCGCGGTGCCGGGCGACGGTCAGATGGTGCTCCTCGACGGCGAGCGCGGGGCCCCCGGCGGCCCCCGCGAGATCGGCGGCGGCGACGGCGGGGTCACCGGCGGCCGAGGGCAGCACGGTCAGCCGCAGCCGTTCGTCGGGGCGGCCCTCGCGGCTGTCGCCGGTGGGCTCCCGGGGGCAGAGCAGCACGTCCCCGCCGGGGCCGAGCAGGAGCACCGCTCCGGGGGGTGCGCCGCCGGCGAGGTAGCGCACATTGGCGGGCCGGGAGACGAGGGCTCCGGCGGTGCCGGCGGCCGCGCACCGCTCACGCAGGCGATCGCGGCGGACCCCATACACCTCAGACATGCCCCGAGCGTACGAGCGACGCCCCGGTACGGCCCGCCGGAGCGTCCGACCGGGGTCGGGGCCCGTCCGGTGGATCGGGCCGGGCCGGTGAGCGGCCGCCCGGCGGTACGGGCGGCCGGCGCCGGTGGGACGCGCCCGGCGCCGGGGGGCCGATCGGGTGAGCGGCCGGGCGCCGGCGGCGGGCGTCAGCGGCCCGGGGCTCCGTGCGGCGGGCCGGCGAGCGAGCGGGCCAGTGCCTCGTCCAGGGCGCGCGCGGTGGTCTCCACGTCGTGCCGGGAGTTGTCGATGATCGGCAGGCCGGAGCCGTACCAGCCCGCCATCCGGCCGTGGATGGACGCGACCTCCTCGTCGGAGAGACGGCGGTTGCCGCCGCGCCGGGCGTTGCGCTCCAGGACGGCCTCCAGGCCGGGCAGGAGCACCACGGGGAGCAGCCCGGGGCCGACATGGCGCTTCCAGCCGCCGAGGCCGACGACGGGCCAGTCCGGGAAGACGGCGTCGTCGATGATGCAGGAGATCCCGTTGGCGAGGAAGTTGCGCGCGGCGAAGCCGCAGGTGCGGCGGGCGAGGCGGTACTGGGTCTCGGAGTGCTCGTTCCACCCGGTCTGCGGGTCGGCGAAGCCGGAGCGGACCCATTCGCGGACGTCGTCCAGGCTGATGTGCGCGGTGGGGGCGGCGCGGCGGGCGGCCCAGTGGCGGGCGGCGGTGGTCTTGCCGGCCCCCGCCGGGCCGATGAGCAGCACCGCGAGCGGGACGGTCCCGGTGCCGGGCGGATGCGGCCCCGGCGCGGGTACGGGCCCGCCCGGCGGCAGCGGCACGGCGCCGGTGGCCCCGGGCGGCGCCATGTGCGGTGGTGCTCCCCCCGGCGCCCCGGAGTGCGGTCCTGCGGACTCGGCACACGGTCCGGGCGGCGGCATGTGCGGCGGCGGCACCGACGACCAGTCCGTCCAGCTCGCTCCCGGCCCCTGGGGCGGTGGCGGCTGGGCCCCCACGGAGTGCTGCATCCCGTGCCACTTTCGTCTCGTACGACTCCGGCTGTGCGGGCGGCGCTCCGGCCCCGCCCCGGGCGAACGCTACCCCGCGGGCCCGGGGCGCGTATCCCGCCCTCCCCAGGGGAACGGGCGGGCACGGCCCCGGGTGCCCGCGCCGGGCGGGCGGTTCCCCGGCGGGCGGCACCCGGGTCAGGGGCCTGTCCGGCGGATCGGTCCGGATCGGGGAGCAGGTCTGGTGCCGGGGGGCGCCCCGGGCCTGGGCCCACCGGTGGCCAGAGGCGTGCCCCCGACGCCCCGGCGGCCGAGGGGCGGGACCTCCCCAAGCCCGCCGGTGGCCCAGGGGTGAGGTCTCCGCGAGGCCCCGGCGGAGGAAGGGGGTGGAGTCCCCCCAGGCCCGCCGGTGGACCAGGGGGCGGAATCCCCCTGAGCCTGCCGGTGGCCGAGAGGCGGGCCTCCCGGCACCCCGGCGGACGAGGGCCGGGGCCGCCCCAAGCCCACTGGTTGCCCAAGGGTGAGGTCTCCCCAGACCCCCGGCGGCCGAGGAGGTGGAATCCCCCAAGCCTGCCGGTGGCCCAGGGATGGGTCTCCCAGGCCTGCCGGTGGCCGAGAGGTGAGGTCTCCCCAGGCCCCCGGCGGACGAAGGCCGGGGCCGCCCCAAGCCCGCCGGATACCCAGAGGTGGAGTCCTCCCAGGACCCGGCGGACAGGGGGTGAGGTCCCCCCCAGGCCCCCAGGCCGAGCGGGCCGATCGCCGGCCAGGAGGGTGGCGCTTCACCGCCCGGTCCACCCGCCCCGGGGGGCGAGTCCCTGCGCTGGGGGTACTCCCCCGGGCCGCAGGGCCCGGAGGAGCGTGCCGACGTACGCACGCCAGGCGTTACGCGGACAGTTCCTCGGCGAGCGCCCGCAGCGCCAGACGGTAGGAGCCGACGCCGAAGCCCGCGATGGTGGCGCTGGCGACGGCGGCCACCACGGAGGTGTGCCGGAAGGTCTCCCGGGCGTACGGGTTGGAGATGTGCACCTCGATCAGCGGCGCGGTGCGCTGGGCGGCCGCGTCGCGCATCCCGTACGAGTAGTGGGTGAACGCCCCAGGGTTGAGCACCACCGGGATCGAGCCGTCCGCGGCCTCGTGCAGCCAGCGGATCAGCTCGCCCTCGTCGTTGGTCTCCCGGACCTCGACCTCGAAGCCCAGCTCCCGGCCGAGCGCCTGGCAGGTCTCCACCAGGCCGGCGTAGGAGGTGGCGCCGTAGACGTCGGGCTCCCGGGAGCCGAGCCGGCCCAGGTTGGGGCCGTTCAGCACCAGGACGCGCCGGGTCATGCCGAGACCTCCCCGTACGCGGCGAGCAGCACCGCCGGGTCGGGGCCCTCCAGGACGACGGGCCGGGCCAGGCCGTCGAGGACGATGAAGCGCAGCAGGTTCCCCCGCGACTTCTTGTCGACCCTCATGGTCTCCAGGAGGCGGGGCCACTGGTCGCCCCGGTAGGTCAGCGGCAGTCCGACCGAGGCCAGGACGGCGCTGTGCCGGTCGGCGGTGGCGTCGTCCAGGCGGCCGGCGAGCCGGCCCAGTTCGGCGGCGAAGACCATGCCGACGGAGACCGCCGCCCCGTGCCGCCACTTGTAGCGCTCGTTCTTCTCGATGGCGTGCGCGAGGGTGTGGCCGTAGTTGAGGATCTCGCGGCGGCCGGACTCCTTGAGGTCGCCGGAGACGACGTCGGCCTTGACCCGGATGGAGCGCTCGATCAGTTCGGCGGTGTGCTTGCCGGTGGGGGTGCGGGCGGCCGCGGGGTCGGCCTCCACCAGGTCGAGGATGACGGGGTCGGCGATGAAACCGGCCTTGATCACCTCGGCCAGGCCGGACACGTAGTCGTGGACCGGCAGGGAGTCCAGGGCGGCCAGGTCGGCCAGGACCCCGGCGGGCGGGTGGAAGGCTCCGACGAGGTTCTTGCCCTCGGCGGTGTTGATCCCGGTCTTGCCGCCGACGGCCGCGTCGACCATGCCGAGGACGGTGGTGGGGACCGCGATCCAGCGGACGCCGCGCAGCCAGGTGGCCGCGACGAAGCCCGCGAGGTCGGTGGTGGCCCCGCCGCCGACGCCGACGATGACGTCCGTGCGGGTGAAGCCGGTCTGTCCGAGCGCCTTCCAACAGTAGGCGGCGACCTCGGCGGTCTTGGCCTCCTCCGCGTTGGGCACCTGGACGGCGATGGCCTCGTAGCCCTGGCCCGCCAGGTCCTCGCGGATCGCCTCGCCGGTGCCGGCCAGCGCCTCGGGGTGGATCACGGCCACCCTCTGCGCGGTGTCGCCGATCAGCCCGCGCAGCTCGCCGAGGAGCTGCCGGCCGACCAGCACCTCGTACGGCGCGGTGCCTTCCGAGCCCGCGACCTGGATACGGGTCACTGACTGCTCCGTCATTCGTCCCTCAGTTCCAAAGCGTCGAGGATCGCGTCGGCGACCTCGTCGGGGGTGCGTTCGTCGGTGGCCACGACGGCGCGGGCCACCTCGGTGTAGAGATGCCGGCGGGCGTCCATCAGCTCGCGCCACTGGCGGCGCGGGTTGACCGCGAGCAGCGGCCGGGCCTGGTTGAGCCCGGTGCGCCGGACGGCCTCGTCCACCTCCAGGGAGAGGTAGACGACGGGCAGCCCGCTCAGCAGGGCGCGCGTGGACTCGTCCAGGATCGCGCCGCCGCCGAGGGAGAGGACCCCGCCGTGGCCGGTGACGGCCGCCCGGACAGCGGCGCGCTCCAGCTCGCGGAAGCGGTCCTCGCCGTCGCTGACGAAGATCTCCGAGATCTCGCGGCCCTCGGCGGCGACGATGTCGGCGTCGGTGTCCCGGTAGGGCACGCCGAGGCGCCCCGCGAGGAGTTCGCCGACGGTCGACTTGCCGGAGCCCATGGGCCCGACCAGGACGACCAGGGGGCAGGCCGGCGGGCCGGTCAGTGGACCGCTCACCGGATCTGGAGGTGGTCGAGGTACGACGTGACATTGCGACGGGTCTCCGTCACGTTGTCGCCGCCGAACTTCTCGGCCACCGCGTCCGCGAGCACCAGCGCGACCATCGCCTCGGCCACGATGCCGGCCGCGGGGACGGCGCAGACATCGGAGCGCTGGTGGTGGGCGGCGGCGGGCTCGCCGGTGGTGATGTCGACGGTGGCCAGCGCCCGGGGCACGGTCGCGATCGGCTTCATCGCGGCGCGGACGCGCAGCAGTTCACCGGTGGACATGCCGCCCTCGGTGCCGCCGGACCGGCCGGTGCTGCGGCGGATGCCCTCGGGGGTGGGCACGATCTCGTCGTGGGCCTGCGAGCCGGGGACCCGGGCCAGGTCGAAGCCGTCGCCGACCTCGACGCCCTTGATCGCCTGGATGCCCATCAGGGCGGCGGCGAGCCGGGCGTCGAGCCGCCGGTCCCAGTGGACGTGCGAGCCGAGGCCGACGGGGACGCCGTACGCGAGCACCTCGACCACGCCGCCGAGGGTGTCGCCGTCCTTGTGGGCCTGGTCGATCTCCGCGACCATCGCCTTCGACGCGTCGGCGTCGAGGCAGCGCACCGGGTCCTCGTCCAGCCGGGCGACGTCGCCGGGGGTGGGCAGCTTCCCGTACGGGGCCTTCGCGGCGGCCAGCTCGACCACGTGGGAGACGATCTCGATCCCGGCGGTCTCCTTGAGGTAGGAGCGGGCGATCGCGCCGAGGGCGACCCGGGCCGCGGTCTCCCGGGCGGAGGCGCGCTCCAGGATCGGGCGGGCCTCGTCGAGGGAGTACTTCTGCATGCCGGCGAGGTCGGCGTGGCCGGGCCGGGGCCGGGTCAGCGGCGCGTTACGGGCGAGCGCGGCCAGCTCGTCGGCGTCGACGGGGTCGGCCGCCATGACCTGCTCCCACTTGGGCCACTCGGTGTTGCCGATCATCACGGCCACCGGGGAGCCCATGGTCAGGCCGTGGCGCACGCCGCCGAGGAAGGTGACCTCGTCGCGTTCGAACTTCATCCGGGCACCGCGTCCGTAGCCGAGCCGGCGCCGGGCCAGGTGGTCCGCCACCAGCTCGGTGGTGACGGGTACACCGGCGGGCAGCCCCTCCAGTGTGGCCACGAGTGCGGGGCCGTGGGACTCCCCCGCCGTCAGCCAACGCAACCTGCTCAACGGTGCTCCTCTGCTCGCTCCTGGACCTGCGGTGGCGGGGCCCGGGTGCGTGGCTGGGGCCCGCCTTCCCTCGATCCTCCCACGTCCGGCGGTGTGCCCCGGGGCCAGGTCCAGCAGACGGACGCCGCGCGCGGGCCGGATCCGCCCCCGCACGAGTCCTTCGCCGGGATCTCCCGGGTCCGTCGCGGGGATCTTCCGGGTACGTCGCAGGGGGCTATCGCGCGGTGATCGCCCGCTCGCCCGCCCGGCGCATCGCGTCGAGCGGGCCCGGCGCCCGGCCCGTCATCAGCTCGACCTGGAGCACCGCCTGGTGGACGAGGAGGTCGAGCCCGCCGACGACGGCGCCGCCGCCTCCGGACCAGGCCGCAGCCAGCGGGGTGGGCCAGGGGTCGTAGAGGACGTCGAAGAGGGTCCCGGGGCGCTCGGGCACGGCGGCCGCGAGCGCGTCGGTGGCACCGGCGGGGGTGGTGGCGATCACCAGCGGCGCGCTCAGCCCCCGGGCGGCGTCCGCCCAGTCGGCGGTGTGCACGTCGACACCGAGGCGGGCGCCCCACTCGCGCATCTCGGCCGCGCGGGCGTCGCTGCGGACATAGGCGGTGACGGGGCCCGAGCAGATCCGGGAGAGGGCGGCGAGCGCGGAGGACGCGGTGGCTCCGGCCCCCAGCACGGCGGCGGAGGAGACCTTGTCGACCCCCCGCTCGGCGAGGGCCGCGATCATGCCCGGGATGTCGGTGTTGTCGCCGAACCTGCGCCCGTCGGGGGCGATGACGACGGTGTTGACGGCCTCGACGGAGGCCGCCGTGTCACTGATCGTGTCCAGCAGGGGGATGATCGCCCGCTTGAGCGGCATGGTCAGCGACAGCCCGGCCCAGGCGGGGCCGAGCCCGGCCAGGAACGCGGGCAGGGTCTCCTCGGTGATCTCGTGCCGGCCGTACGACCAGTCGTCGAGGCCGAGTGCCGCGTAGGCGGCGCGGTGCAGCACCGGGGAGAGCGAGTGCGCGATGGGCGAGCCGAGCACGGCGGCGCGGCACGCCGCCACGGCGGGCGCGGGGACGCTCATCGCGGACACCTCGCGCATATGGGGTCCGGCCTCCGGGGTCCCGGGCTCATTCGACACCCGACTCATTGAACTTCTCCACCAGTCTGTTGAACGAGTCGAGGTCCCTGGCGAACTCGGTCTTGTTCATGCCGTCCGTGGCCACGAAGTAGATCCAGCCGTCGTTCGTCGGTTTGATCGCGGCTTCCAGCGCCTCCATGCCGGGGTTGCCGATCGGCCCCGGGGGCAGGCCCTTGTGGTAGTACGTGTTGTACACATGGGGATCGTTGCGGATCTTCTCCAGGCTGATCCTGATCTCGCTCTTGCCCTTGAGGTAGTTGTAGGCCGAGTCGAATTCGATCCGCCCGTAGGACTCGACGTTGTCGGGCTTGAGGCGGTTGTAGACGACCTCGGACATCTTGCGGAAGTCGTCCTCGGTCTTACCCTCGGCCTGCACCATGCTGGCGACGGTGATGAGCTGCCAGGGCCCGTCCAGCTTCAGCCTGCGGGCCTCGGCGGCCAGGTCGACCCGCTCGTACTCGGTCACGGCCCGGGTCACCATGGACTTGAGCACCTTCTCCGGTGCGGTGCCCTTGGCGACGGGGTAGCTGGCGGGGAAGAGGAAGCCCTCCAGCGGGTCGATGAGGTTCGGGCGGCCCTTGGCCCAGGCGGGCAGCCCGAGCGTGTTCACCTTCTCCTTGGCGACCTTCCTGGTGGTACCGGCGTCCAGTTCGAGCCGCTTGTCGATCTGCTCGTAGACCCAGGCGTTGCGCCTGCCCTCGGGGATGATCAGGGCGTTGCGGCTCTTCGGGTCGAGCATGGCCGTGAGGGCCGCGACCCCGGACATCTGCTTCTTGAGGGTGTAGACCCCGGCCTGGACCTGCCCGTCGGGGTTGTTGCTCTGGGCGGAGACGAAGGCGTCGACGCTCTTGACCACACCGGCCTTCTTGAGGATCCGGCCGATCTCGCTGCCGACGGCGCCCTGGGGGACCTCGACCTGGATGGTGCCGGTGCCCGCGCCGCTGTAGTCGGGCGCGGGGCCGAAGCGGCCCTGCCAGAACTGGTAGCCGAAGTAGCCCACGCCGCCGACGCCGCCGGCCAGCACCACGGCGACGACCAGGCAGGCCACTCCGTTGCGGCTCTTCTTCTGCTTCTGCTTGGCGGGGGGCTTGCGGGAACGGCCGCCGCCGCGCCCGTCCCGCCGGGAGCCGGCGGTCCGCGGCTCCTCGTCCGGTCCGTCGTCACCGCCGCCGCCGGTGGGCGGCTCGTCCGGCACCGCCTCCGCGGCCGTGCCGGTGGTGTCCGTGCCGTCACCGCCGTCGGCTCCGCGCCCGGTGCGGCGGCCCGGGGGCTCCGGCGGCGGATAGGCGTCCGGCGTCGTGTACGGGTCGGGCGCCTGCCCGCCGTACGGGTCGCCCGGCGCGGCCGCGGCCTGGGCCGGGTCGTAGGAGAGGGCCGTCTGCTGCCCGGCGTCCCAGCCCCCGATGTACTGCTGCTCGCCGTACGGCTGCTGCTGGGGGGCGGGGTACGCCTGCTGCTCCGCGTACCCCGCGACGCCCTGGTGGTGGGGGTCCTGCCCCGGCTGCCCGCCCTGCCCTTCGTACGGCGGGGCGGGCTGCTGGTGCTGGACGTGCTGGGGATCCACCGGGTACGGCTGCCCCTGCTGCGGGGCGTACTGCTGCGCGTCCGCCGGGTACTGCTGCTGTGCCTGCGCGTACTGCTGCTGGTACGCGTCCGGCGCGCCCGCGTACGGCTGCTGGGCGTAGGGCTGCTGCCCGGGGTGGCCGTGCTGACCCTGGTGGCCGTGCTGCTCGGGGTGACCGTGCTGGCCGTGCTGCCCGGGGTGGCCGTGCTGACCCTGGTGGGCCTGACCTTCGGGGCCCTGGGCCGCCGCCCAGTCCGGATTCCCGAACAGCGGATCCTCCGGAGGCCACGGCCCCGAGTCCGGACCCCGTCCATATTCAGTCATGGTTCCCCAAACAGCCACGAGAGGGTCCGGACCGGCCCGCCTCTACGTTGAGCAGCGGCTGCTCGAAAAGCGCCGCATCGCGCGGAACGTTACCGTATCGCGATCAGACAACCACTTCGACGGACTCGCCGGGGGGTGAGCCTGCCGCCCGTTCGGACTCCAGAGCGTTCTGAAGGATCACCACAGCGGCAGCCTGGTCGATGACAGAGCGGCCCTTTTTGGACTTCACACCCGAGGCCCGCAGGCCCTGGGTCGCCGTTACTGTGGTCATCCTCTCGTCCATCAACCGCACCGGCACCGGCCGGATGCCCTTCGCCAGCTCCCCGGCGAAGGCCCGGACCTTTGTCGCGGCCGGCCCCTCCTTGCCGCTGAGCGAGCGGGGCAGGCCGACGACGACCTCGATGGGCTCGTACTCCTCGACCAGCTGGCGCACCCGCCGGTGGGCGGCCGGGACATCGCGTCCCGGCACGGTCTCCACCGGCGTCGCGAGGAGCCCGTCGGGGTCGCAGGACGCGACCCCGATCCGGGCGTCCCCCACATCGAGGGCGAGTCGGCGTCCGCGCCTCATGAGACCTCGGCCACCAGACGCTCGACAGCGGCGACGGCGTCGTCGACGGCGTCCGGGTCCTGGCCGCCGCCCTGGGCGACGTCCGGCTTGCCGCCGCCTCCGCCACCGAGGGTCTTGGCGGCGGTGCGCACCAGGTCACCGGCCTTGAGCCCGCGCTCGCGCGCGGCCTCGTTGGTGGCGATGACGGTGAGCGGACGCCCGTTCGCCACGGTGAAGAGGGCGACGACGGCGGGCCGGTCGCCGGGGATGCGGCCCCGGACGTCCAGCACCAGCTTGCGCAGGTCGTCGGCGCCGGTGCCGTCCTGGACCCGGCCGGTGACGAGGGCGGTGCCCCGGATGTCCTGGGCGCCCTGGGCGAGCCCGGCGGCGGCCTGGAGCACCTTCTCGGCGCGGAACTTCTCGATCTCCTTCTCGGCGTCCTTCAGCTTCGCCAGCATGCCGGAGATCTTCTCGGGCAGCTCCTCGGGACGGCCCTTGACCAGCTCCTGGAGCTGGGCGACGACCGTGTGCTCCTTGGCGAGGAAGTTGTACGCGTCGACGCCGACCAGGGCCTCGATCCGGCGCACACCGGAGCCGATGGAGGACTCGCCGAGCAGCTTGACCAGGCCGAGCTGGGCGGTGTTGCCCACATGGGTGCCGCCGCACAGCTCCTTGGAGAAGTCACCGATGGTGACGACGCGGACCCGCTCGCCGTACTTCTCGCCGAACTCGGCGATGGCGCCCTGCTTCTTGGCCTCGTCCAGGCTCATGACCTCGGCCTGGACGTCCAGCTCCCGGGAGAGGACCTCGTTGATCCGCTGCTCGACGTCGGTGAGGACCGTGCCGGGTACGGCGGAGGGGGCACCGAAGTCGAAGCGGAAGCGGCCCGGGGAGTTCTCCGAACCGGCCTGGGCGGCCGTCGGACCCAGGGCGTCGCGCAGCGCCTGGTGGGTGAGGTGGGTGGCGCTGTGGGCGCGGGCGATGGCCCGGCGGCGGCGCACATCGATGGCGGCGTAGGCGCTGGCGCCCACGGTCACCTCGCCGACCTGCACCGATCCCTTGTGGACGGAGACGCCGGGGACGGGCTGCTGCACATCGCGGACCTCGATCACCGCGCCGGAGTCCAGCCGGATCCGGCCCTGGTCGGCGAGCTGGCCGCCGCCCTCGGCGTAGAACGGGGTGCGGTCGAGGACGACCTCGATCTCGTCGCCCTCGGAGGCGGCGGGCGAGGGGACGCCGTCGACCAGCAGGCCGACGATCGTGGACTCGCCCTCCAGGGCGTGGTAGCCGGTGAACTCGGTGGCGCCGGCCGAGTCGGCGACCTCACGGTAGGCGGAGAGGTCGGCGTGGCCGGTCTTCTTGGCCTTGGCGTCGGCCTTGGCCTTGGCGCGCTGCTCCTTCATGAGGCGGCGGAAGCCGTCCTCGTCGACGCTCAGCCCCTGCTCGGCGGCGATCTCCAGGGTGAGGTCGATCGGGAAGCCCCAGGTGTCGTGGAGCAGGAACGCCTTGTCGCCGGCGAGGACGGCGGTGCCGGCGGACTTGGCCTCGGTGATGGCGCCGTCCAGCACATTGGTGCCGGCGTTGAGGGTCTTGAGGAAACGGGCCTCCTCGGCGAGGGCCACGGCCTCGATCCGGGTGCGGTCGGTGACCAGCTCCGGGTACTGCTCGCCCATGGTCCGCACGACCACGTCGACCAGGGCGGCGACGACCGGGCCGGTGGCGCCCATGAGGCGCATGTTGCGGATGGCGCGGCGCATGATGCGGCGCAGCACATAGCCGCGGCCCTCGTTGCCGGGGGTGACGCCGTCGCCGATGAGCATCACGGAGGTGCGGATGTGGTCGGCGACCACGCGCAGGGAGACGTCGGAGCCGTGGTCGGCGCCGTAGCGCACGCCGGTCAGCTCGGTGGCCTTCTCCATGACGACCCGGAGGGTGTCGGTCTCGTACATGTTCCGCACGCCCTGGAGGATCATCGCGAGACGTTCCAGGCCGAGACCGGTGTCGATGTTCTTGGAGGGCAGGTCGCCGAGGATCGGGAAGTCCTCCTTGCCCTCGCCGGCCCCGCGCTCGTACTGCATGAAGACCAGGTTCCAGATCTCCACGTACCGCTCGTCGTTGACGGCGGGGCCGCCCTCGACGCCGAACTCCGGGCCGCGGTCGTAGTTGATCTCGGAGCAGGGTCCGCAGGGGCCGGGGACGCCCATCGACCAGAAGTTGTCCTTCTTGCCGAGGCGCTGGATGCGCTCGGCGGGGACACCGACGACATCGCGCCAGATCTGCTCGGCCTCGTCGTCGTCCTGGTAGACGGTGATCCACAGGCGCTCGGGGTCGAGGCCGTAGCCGCCGTCCTCGACGGAGGAGGTCAGCAGCTCCCAGGAGAGCTTGATGGCCCCTTCCTTGAAGTAGTCGCCGAAGGAGAAGTTGCCGCACATCTGGAAGAAGGTGCCGTGGCGGGTGGTCTTGCCGACCTCTTCGATGTCCGGGGTGCGGACGCACTTCTGCACGCTGGTGGCGCGCGCGAACGGCGGCTTGGTCTCACCGAGGAAGTACGGCTTGAACGGCACCATGCCCGCGTTGATCAGCAGCAGCGTCGGGTCGTCCGCGATCAGCGACGCCGACGGGACGACGGTGTGTCCGCGCTCCTCGAAGAAGCTCAGCCAGCGGCGGCGGATCTCAGCCGACTCCATCAGTGGTCCTCATTCCGGTTGTACGAGTGGGGGTGGATGTGCGTGCTGTGTCCCTGGCGGGCCCGGGGGCCCGGGGTGGACCCGAGGGCGGCGCGGCCGCGCTGCGGGGGCAGGGCGCTCCCGTGCGGGTCGGCCGGTCCGGGAAGTCCGGAAGGTCCGGGGGGTCCGGAAGGGGATGCGGTGCCGAGTGCCTCACCCAGCTCCGCCTCGCGCTGCCGCATGCCCGCCTGGACATCCAGGGCGAAGTCCTTGATCCGGTGGCCCGCGTCGATCGCCTTGTTGGCGGCCTGGGCGGCGAGGCTCTCGGGGGTGAGCTGCTGGAACTTGCGGTGGACCTTGTTGGTGGCCCAGACCCCGGCGGCCGCTCCCGCGGTGAACCAGAAGGTACGGCGGAACATAGGTGTCAGCCCTTCCTGCCCCAGCGGCCGCGCGCGCGGGGCACCGTTCGGCCCGTGACCACGGTGCGGGAGCGTTCCTTCGGGGTGTCGCCGTCCGCGCGGCCCATGGCCCGGCGCACGCCGTAGCCGAAGGCGGCGACCTTGACGAGCGGCCCGCCGAAGGTGGAGGCGACGGTGGAGGAGAGCGCGGAGGCGTTGGCCGTGACCTCCTGGACGTCGGTGGCGATGGCGTCGACCCGGTCCAGCTGGGTCTGCGCGGAGCGGACCGTGAGCTGCGCGTCCGCGAGCAGCGGCACCGCCCGCTCGGTCACCTCCGCCATGAGCCGGGTGGTCGCCCTGAGCGTCTGGGCCAGCCTCACCAGCACCACGGCCAGGAAGGACACCAAGATCGCCCAGAAGACGGCCACCAGGATTCCGGCAACCTCTCCACCGGTCACACCGCACCGCTCTCTGCGTCGTCGCTGGATATCTCGGAACTTCGGAATGTCAAGAACTGTGAACTGCGAGGACCCGCCGGGCCCGGGGCGTGGCCGGCCGGAGGCTCCCGTGGTCCGGGCAGCGCGTCCACCGAGCCTATCGCGCCGGTGACGGCGTCCCGAAACGGAAAAAGAGGGGATCCCCGGGACGGATCCGCGGACGGGCGCGGGAACGCGAAAGCCCGCCGCTCCCCGGGGAGCGGCGGGCCGATGCGCGCGGTCGTGCCGCGCCCGGATCAGCGGGCGCGGTGGATCAGCGGGCGTAGTACTCGACGACCAGCTGCTCGTCGCAGATGACCGGGACTTCCTTGCGCTGCGGGTCGCGGTCCAGGCGGAAGGCCAGGGCCTTCAGGTTCACCTGGAGGTAGCGGGGGGTCTCGCCGTCGGCGGCGAAGCCACCCTCGCGGGCGACCTGGAACAGGCTCTTGGCGCGCGAGCGCTCGCGGACCATCACGACGTCGTCGGGACGGACGCGGAACGACGGCTTGTCGACCTTGCCGCCGTTGACCTCGATGTGGCCGTGGACGACCATCTGACGGGCCTGGTAGATGGTGCGGGCGATGCCCGAACGCAGCACCAGGGCGTCCAGACGACGCTCCAGCTCGATGACCAGGGCCTCGCCGGTCTTGCCCTCGGCCTTGCGGGCGCGGTCGTAGGCGCGGACCATCTGGCGCTCGCTGATGTCGTACTGCGCACGCAGCCGCTGCTTCTCCAGCAGACGGACCTTGTAGTCCGAGTTCTGCTTGCGGCCACGGCCGTGCTCGCCCGGCGGGTAGGGGCGGGCCTCGAAGTACTTGACAGCCTTCGGCGTCAGCGCGATACCGAGCGCACGGGACTTCTTGACCTTGGGACGCGACTGGTTAGGCACGTTCTCCAGACCTCCGTTGTAGGTTAGGTTAGGCTCACCTTACTCAAGGAGATCGCATGTCACGCCCGGGGAACACCACACGCATCACGGACAGCACAGAGAACACCGACGCCGCTCAGCGGGGCGTCGAGGTGACGGAGGTCCGATCAGCTCATGGTCAGCCGCGTCCCAGCGGACTTGAAATCGAACGGATGCCGTCAGCAGCCGATCGCACACGAACTCTCGTACAGAGTACATGCTCGGCCGTACTGCTCGTCCCGGGCATGGACGCGGCCCGTCCGGAACAGCTCTCCCCGCGGTCCCGCTCGGTGGGGCCGGACGGCGAGATCCTGCTGCTCTTCCCCGCCGACTCCCCCGTCGTCCGGGCCGCCACCCACGCCCAGGCCGACGAGCTGCCGGCCGTGCTGGAGATCACGGACGTGGCGCCCGTCTCCGTACCCCACCGCATCCGCGGCCGCGCCTGGGTCTCCGGCTGGCTGACCCGCGCCCCCGGGCTCGCCGGCCCCGGCTCCATGATGGTCCGGCTGGAGCCGGGCGAGCTGTACGTGGACGACCTGTGGGGCGCCTCCCCCGTCGACGCCGACGCCTTCGCCCACGCGGACGCCGATCCGCTGGTCGCGCACGAGACCGAACTGCTCCAGCATCTGCACTCCGCCCACAGCGAGCAGGTGCAGGAGCTGTGCGCGCTGCTCGGGGAGCGCTCGGCGGCCATCGCGGAGGCGGACGGCACCCCGGCCCGCGCCGTCCCGCTGGCCCTGGACCGCTTCGGGCTGCGGGTGCGCTTCACCGGGACGCGCTGCTTCGACGCGCGCTTCGACTTCCCCGAACCGGTCACCGACATCACCGGGCTGCGCCGCGCGATGCACACCCTCTTCACCGCCGCCTCGCACTGAACCCGGCGGTGCCCCGCGCGAACCCGCGGGCGGGGAGGGTCAGCCGGCCGCGGGGCCCGGCCCGCCGAGCCGCTCGCGCACCCGCTCCACCACGTCCGCGTACCGCGCCTCCGCGCCGTACCGGGTCGGCTCGTAGTACCGCTTGCCGTGGACGGCGTCCGGAGCGTACTGCTGGGCCGCGATGCCTCCGGGCACATCGTGCGGATAGACATAGCCCTGGGCGTGCCCCAGCTTGGCCGCGCCCTTGTAGTGGCCGTCCCGCAGATGCGCCGGGACCGGGCCCGCGAGCCCCGCGCGGACATCGGCCAGCGCGGCGCCGATCGCCGTGGTCGCCGTGTTGGACTTGGGCGCGAGCGCCAGCGCGATCGTGGCGTGGCTGAGGGTCAGCGCCGCTTCCGGGAAGCCGATCATGGCGACGGCCTGGGCGGCGGCGACCGCGATGGGCAGCGCCGTGGGATCCGCGAGCCCGATGTCCTCGCTCGCCGAGATCATCAGCCGCCGGGCGATGAAGCGGGGGTCCTCCCCGGCCTCGATCATGCGGGCCAGATAGTGCAGCGCCGCGTCCACGTCGGAGCCCCGGATGGACTTGATCAGCGCGCTCGCCACGTCGTAGTGCTGGTCGCCGTCCCGGTCGTAGGCGACGGCGGCGCGGTCGACGGTCTCCTCGACCGTCTCCAGGGTGATCTCCGGCTCGCCCTTGTCGAGGGCGGAGCCCGCCGCGGCCTCCAGCGCGGTCAGCGCCCGCCGGGCGTCGCCGCCGGCGATCCGCAGCAGATGCGCCTCCGCGTCGGCGGGCAGCGCGAGGGAGCCGCCGAGCCCCCGCTCCTCGGTGAGGGCCCGCCGCAGCAGATGCCGCAGATCGTCGTCGGTCAGCGACTCCAGGGTGAGCAGCAGGGACCGGGAGAGCAGCGGGGAGATCACCGAGAAGTAGGGGTTCTCCGTGGTGGCGGCGATCAGGGTGATCCAGCGGTTCTCCACGGCGGGGAGCAGCGAGTCCTGCTGGGCCTTGGAGAAGCGGTGGATCTCGTCCAGGAAGAGGACGGTCTCCTTGCCGAAGCCGCCGGACGCGCGGCGGGCGCCGTCGATGACCGCGCGGACCTCCTTGACCCCGGCGGTGATCGCGGACAGCTCCACGAACCGCTTGTCGGTGGCCTTGGAGACCACGTACGCGAGGGTCGTCTTGCCGATGCCGGGGGGACCCCAGAGGATCACCGACGAGGCTCCGGCGGGGCCGCCGGCCCCTTCGCCGACGAGCCGTCGCAGCGGGGAGCCCGGGCGCAGCAGATGGCGCTGGCCGACGACCTCGTCCAGGGTGCGCGGGCGCATCCGGACCGCCAGCGGGCTGCTGGACGGGTCCTTCTCCTGGCGGGCTTCGGCGGCGGCGGTGAACAGGTCGGGCTCCACACGGGAAAGCCTAAGCCAGCCCACTGACAATGCTGACAGTACTGACAATGCTGACGGCGGTGACAGCGCCGCCCGCGCACCGGAGGCAGGGCCCCGGGGCTCAGCTGGTCCAGAAGTCCCACCAGCGGGTCAGCACCAGCATCCCGATGACGCCGATCCAGAGCACGGGCGGCATCCAGTGGAACTCCAGCAGCCCGGACCGCACGCCCTCGGGGACCTTGAGGATCCGGTGCCGGACGTTGTGGACGGTGACGTAGCAGAACATCACGATGGTGGCGGCCCAGGCCAGAGAGCACCACAGGCACAGCGAGCCGATCTCGTACAGCGACTGGTACATCAGCCACATGCAGAACCCGGCGCCGAAGGCGGTGCCCGCGTTCAGGCCGAGCCAGTACCAGGGGCGGAAGCGGGCGCCCGCCAGCAGGGCCGCGCCGATGGCGATCACCATGCCGTAGGTGACCAGGCCGAGCATGGGGTTGGGGAAGCCGAAGACCGACGCCTGGTCGCTCTTCATGATGTTGCCGCAGGAGACCACCGGGTTGAGGCTGCAACCGGGGGTGAAGGAGGGGTCCTCCAGCAGCTTGAACTTGTCGAGGGTGATGACCCAGGCGGCCAGCAGGCCGGCCCCGCCCGTGATCACCAGCAGCCAGGCGAACGCGCGGCTGCCGCCGATCGTGCGCCGTCCGTCCGCCTTGTCCGCCCGTCCGTCGGAGGTCACGTCGTCCACCGCCACTGTCGTCATGTCGCCCTGTCGTCCCCTCGCCGTTTCCGTCGTGGCCCGCTCAGCCGCTCGGACCCGGCCATTGTGCCGCACCCCCGGCCGCCCGCTCCGGCCGCGCGCGGCCCCGCGGATCTCCAGCATGCCCCCGGGGCACGCCCGCGAACAGGGCCGTTCGGCCGCCGGGTGGGACGCCGTCCGGCGCGGCGGGGGCGGGTGACGGCGGGTCGGTCCGTTGACCCGGCGGGCCCCGGAACGGCCGGAGGGGCCCCGGGAGTGCTTCCCCCGGGGCCCCTTTCGACGCGCTTGCCGTGCTGTCGCCGCGTACGGGCGTCAGGCCAGCAGCGTGCCCAGCTCGGTCACCACGGTGTCGAGCGGCACCGGGCGCTGCTCCCCCGACTCCATGTTCTTCAGCTGGACGACGCCCTCGGCGAGGTCGCGCTCACCGGCGACGATCGTGTAGCGGGCGCCGCTGCGGTGGGCGAGCTTCATGGCGCCCTTGAGGCCGCGGCCGCCGTAGGCGAAGTCCGCCGCGACGCCGGCCCGGCGCAGCCGGGTGACGACGCCGAAGAGCGCGCGGCGGGCCGGCTCGCCCAGCGGGACGGCGAAGACGCTGGTGCTCGCGGGCAGCTCCAGGGCGACGCCCTCGGCCTGGAGCGCGAGGACCGTGCGGTCGACGCCGAGCGCCCAGCCGACGGAGGGTAGCGCGGGGCCGCCCAGCATCTCGGAGAGCCCGTCGTAGCGGCCGCCGCCGCCCACCGCGGACTGCGAGCCCAGGCCGTCGTGGACGAACTCGAAGGTCGTACGGGTGTAGTAGTCGAGGCCGCGCACCAGCCGCTCGTCGTCCTCGAAGGCGACGCCCTCCTCGGTGAGCAGCTCGCGCACCTCCTGGTGGTAGGCCCGGCAGGCGTCGCAGAGGTGGTCGCGCAGGGAGGGCGCGTCCACCAGCTGCTTGCGCACCTCGGGGCGCTTGTCGTCGAGGACGCGCAGCGGGTTGATCTCCACCCGGCGGCGGGTCTCCTCGTCCAGGTCGAGGCCGCGCAGGAACTCCTGGAGGGCCTCGCGGTAGACGGGGCGGCACTCCTGGTCCCCGAGGGAGTTCAGCAGGATGCGGAAGTGGCGCAGTCCCAGCGCGCGGTACGCCTGGTCGGCCAGGATGATCAGCTCGGCGTCGAGCGCGGGGTCCTCCGCGCCGATCGCCTCGGCGCCGACCTGGGAGAAGTGCCGGTAGCGGCCCTTCTGCGGCTTCTCGTAGCGGTAGTACGAGCCGGAGTACCAGAGCTTGACCGGCAGTACGCCCTGCTTGTGCAGGTTGGCCTCCAGGGCGGCGCGCAGCACGGACGCGGTGCCCTCGGGGCGCAGGGCCAGCCTGGTGCCGCCCTTCGTCTCGAAGGCGTACATCTCCTTGCTCACGATGTCGGTGGACTCGCCGACACCGCGGGCGAAGAGTTCGACGCTCTCGAATCCGGGGGTCTCGATGTAGCCGTAGCCGGAGTTCCGCAGCGGGGCCGCGATCGCCTCCCGGACCGCCAGGAAGGTGGCGGAGTCGGGCGGCAGCAGGTCGTAGGTGCCCCGGGGGGCCTGAAAGGTGGTCACAGGGGTTTCTCTCGTCACATTCCTCGTCGGGGAGCGTCCATGCTCCCGAGGCCGTCGGCCAGGCCCCGCAGATACGGGTTGCCGGCGCGCTCACGGCCGATGGTGGTCTGGGGACCGTGCCCGGAGAGCACCACGGTCGAGTCGTCCAGCGGCAGGCACACCCGTGCCAGGGACCGCAGCATCTCGTCGTGGTCACCACCGGGCAGGTCGGTGCGTCCGACGGAGCCGGCGAACAGCAGGTCGCCCGAGAAGAAGACCGAGGGGATCTCGGTGGTCTCGGGCAGCCGGAAGGTCACCGACCCCTTGGTATGGCCGGGCGCGTGCGCCACGGTCAGCTCCAGACCGGCCAGGTCGAGGCGGGCGCCGTCGGTCAGCTCCCGCAGATCGGACGGTTCGCCGACGGTCAGCTCGCCCATCAGCTGGGCGCCCAGCGAACGCCCGAGCGCCTTCTCGGGGTCGCTCATCATGTAGCGGTCGTCCGGGTGGATCCACGCGGGCACGTCGTGGGAGCCGCAGACGGGCACCACGGACGCGACGTGATCGATATGACCGTGGGTGAGCACGACGGCGACGGGCTTGAGCCGGTGCTTACGGATCGCCTCGGCGACGCCCTCGGTGGCCTGGTGGCCCGGGTCGATGATCACGCACTCCTCGCCGGCGGCGGGGGCGACCAGGTAGCAGTTGGTCCCCCAGGCCCCGGCGGGGAACCCGGCAATCAGCACGTTCGTCCTCGCAGGTGATGACGGAGAGTGTCGGAATGTGGAGCTGGCTGGCTGGAAATCCAGCAGATCAGAGCCTACCGGCGCTGCTCGCTCCACAGCCAACCCGTATACGGTACGGGCACACGCCACGCACGGCACATGAGGAACTGAGGGAGACGACCCGGTGGTCAGCAGCGAGCAGCGGCGGCGGCAGCTTGCCCGAGAGAAGTTCGAGCGCCAGCAGAAGCGCCGGGCCCAGGCCCGGAAGAGGAAGCAGCACACCACGGTGATCGCCGCGGCCCTCGCCGTGGTGGTGGCCGCGGGTGCCACCGCCTTCGCGACCGGGGCGTTCTCCGGCGACGACGACAAGAAGACGAAGGCCAAGGACCCGGCGGCCGCGAGCGAGTCCGCCGCGCCGACTCCGCCGGAGGAGAAGAAGAGTCCCGAGCCCGCCATGAAGATCGACAAATCGGCGAAGTACTCGATGACGCTGGACACCGGTCCGGGGCGGATCGCGATCGCCATGGACGCGGCCAAGACGCCCCGTACGGTGAACTCGTTCCAGGCCCTGGCGGACAAGGGCTACTTCGACAACACGAAGTGTCACCGGCTGACCACGGACGGGATCTTCGTGCTCCAGTGCGGCGACCCGAAGGGCGACGGCACCGGCGGCCCCGGTTACAACATCCCCGACGAGAACCTGGACGCGCTCGGCAAGCCGGCCGCGGACAGCACGGTGACCTTCCCGGCCGGCACGGTGGCCATGGCCAACACCAGCCAGCCGAACTCGGGCGGCAGCCAGTTCTTCCTGGTCTACAAGGACACCAAACTGCCGCCGAAGTACACCCCGTTCGGAAAGATGGACGCCGCCGGCCTGAAGACCGTGCAGAGGATCGCCGAGGCGGGGGTGGCCGGCGGAGGCGCCGACGGACCGCCGAAGACCGAGGTCACGGTAAAGAAGGCGACGGTCGCCAAGGGGTGACCCGCGGCCGGCGGAGCCGGGGAATTCGGGCCGCTGAGGTGCGGACAGGCGACCGACCGGTCGCCTAGATTGGCGTTGTGCAGGGCGGGCGCGGCCCGCCCCAGGAAACTGTGGACGATGCCCCGGGCGGGAGCCTGTGCGGGTATCAGGTGGAGGAGGCGCTGTGAGCAGCGACCCGTGGGGCCGTGTCGATGAGACGGGCACCGTGTACGTGCGTACCGCCGACGGCGAGAAGATCGTCGGATCGTGGCAGGCCGGGACCCCTGAGGAGGCCCTGGCCTATTTCGAGCGCAAGTACCAGGGCCTGGTGGTCGAGATCGACCTCCTCGAACGGCGGGTGAAGACCACCGACCTGTCGGCCAAGGACGCCCAGGCCGCCATCGGCCATCTGCGGGAGCAGATCGTCGAGCACCACGCGGTGGGCGACCTGGAGGCGCTGGCCAAGCGGCTCGACGCGCTGGTCGAGGTGGTCGACAAGCGCCGCGAGGAGCGCAAGGTCGAGCGGGCCAAGCAGCACGACGAGGCCCGCCGGGCCAAGGAGGAGCTGGTCGCGGAGGCCGAGGAGCTGGCCGCCAGCGAGCAGTGGCGGTCGGCGGGCGAGCGGCTGCGCGCGCTGGTGGACACCTGGAAGGGGCTGCCCCGGCTGGACCGCAAGTCCGACGACGAGCTGTGGCACCGCTTCTCCCACGCCCGCTCCGCCTTCTCCAAGCGGCGCAAGGCCCACTTCGCCTCGCTGGACGCCCAGCGCGAGGAGGCCCGCAAGGCGAAGGAGCAGCTGGTCGCCGAGGCCGAGTCGCTCTCCGGGTCCACGGACTGGGGGCCGACGGCCGCCCGCTACCGCGAGCTGATGACCCAGTGGAAGGCGGCGGGCCGCGCGCAGCGCGAGGCCGAGGACGACCTGTGGAACCGTTTCCGCGGGGCGCAGGACGTCTTCTTCGCCGCGCGCAGCGGGGTCTTCGCCGAGCGGGACGCCGAGCAGACGGAGAACCTGAAGCTCAAGGAGGAGCTGGCGGCCGAGGCCGAGAAGCTGGTGCCGGTGACGGATCTGAAGGCCGCGCGCGCCGCCTTCCGCTCCCTCAACGAGCGCTGGGAGGCCGTGGGGCATGTGCCCCGGGACGCCAGGGCCCGGGTCGAGGGCCGGATGCACGCCGTGGAGCGGGCCATGCAGGAGTCCGAGGAGGCCGAGTGGCGCCGGACCAACCCCGAGGCGCGGGCGCGCGCGGCGGGGCTGACGGGGCAGCTCCAGGCGGCCGTGGACAAGCTGCGGGGTCAGATCGACGCGGCGCGGGCCGCGGGCAACAACTCCCGGGCGGACAAGCTGTCGAAGGAGCTGGAGGGCCGTCAGGCCCTGCTGGACCAGGCGCTGAAGGGCCTGGAGGAGTTCGGCGGCTGACCGGCCGGCGGCACTGACGCACGACAGCGGGGCCCGTACCTCATCGGGGGTACGGGCCCCGCTGCCGTGCCGTCCGGGCCCGGGGCGGTGCCGTGCCCCTCGGGGTCCCGGGTCCCCGCGGGCCGCCCGTACTGTGCCGCCGGTACTGTGCCGCCGGTCACTCCGAAAAGCCGCCGGTGAAATCACCGAGCCCCTTCCCGGCACCGCCCCGGCATCATCCGGAATACCCTGCCATACGCCAAAGCATGCGAGGACATCGCGATCCGGAATCACCCGTCGGGCTCTGTGAGGAATTCCTGAGAAAAAGGGAATCGATCCCCTATCACGCGATTCCCGGATTTCTATGCAACCCTTTCTTGCACATCCCGGTCTCCCTCGGTGACAGTGGGAATGACCGCCGCCGGGCCAAGTGCCCGAGCGGTTACGGGGGACAGAACGGGGAAGATGTGCACCGCCATCACCGCGAAAGCTATTTCATCATCAACGACGGACGGGTCCTGGAATCCGACGGGAGAGGCGGGGCCCAGACCCGCATTCCCACCGCCGCGGAATCCCAGCTCGCATTCCGTTTCTCCCGGCTGAGCAGGGAGAAAGGCGTCCAGATCGGCGAGGGTCTCCGGATCAGGATCGCCGAGGCCATGACCACGGGATCGGGCCCTGCCCCCGACCCCGATTCCACGCCGGGCGTCCCGGCGGGCTTCACCTATCTCGGACAGTTCGTCGACCACGATCTGACGCTCGACGCGACCCGGGTCGGACTGGGCGAGCCGGTCCCCGTGGAGGATCTGCTCCAGGGCCGCTCCCCCGCGCTCGACCTGGACTGCCTGTACGGGCTGGGGCCCGGCCATCCGACGAGCGGCCGGTTCTACGAGGCCGACGGGCGGCTGCGGACGGGCGACACGGTGGGGGTGTCCTTCCCGCCCGCCTTCCCGCCCGCCAACACCGACCAGAAGGGCTTCGACCTGCCGCGCGCGGGAGCGACGGCCCCGGGGACGCAGGCCGACCGGCGTGCCCCGCTCATCCCGGACGCCCGCAACGACGAGAACCTGATCGTCGGCCAGCTCCATCTGGCCTTCATCCACTTCCACAACCGGGTGCACGAGCGGCTGGTGGCGGCCGGCCGGCCCCTGCCCGCCGTCTTCGACGCCGCCCGTGACCTCGTCGTCAAGCACTACCAGTGGGTGCTGCGCACCGACTTCCTGCCCCGGATCGTGGATCCGCGGATCGTGGACGACGTCTTCACCCGCGGCCGCCGGCACTTCGAGGTGCCGGGCCGGGGCCGGCCCGGTGACCATCCGACGATGCCGATCGAGTTCTCGGTGGCCGCGTACCGCTTCGGGCACAGCATGATCCGGGACAGCTACCAGTGGAACCGGGTCTTCAGGGCGGGTGGGCCCGGCGGCCCGGCGGGCCTCGGGGCGCTCTTCCGCTTCAGCGGCACGGCCGGCAATCTCAACCCCGGGCCGGCCGACCTCAGCGACCTGGACGACCCGAATGCGGGCGAACTCATCCGGCTGCCCAGCAACTGGATCGCCGATTTCCGCCGGTTGTTCGACTTCGGCACGGTGGGCCGGCCCGATCTCGTCGTCCCGGCGGCCGAGTTCAACACGGCCAAGCGGATCGACACGCTCCTGGTCGACCCGCTGACCGCGCTCCCCACGGGGACCTTCGACGGCCGGGGCCGCCCCGCGCCGCCGGTGATCCATCGCAATCTGGCCTTCCGCAATCTGACCCGGGCGGCCATGGTGGAACTCGCCACCGGTCCCCAGCTCGCCGCCCAGATGGGCATCCGGCCGCTGACCGCGACGGAGATCGTCGACGGCGCGGGCGGCGCCCGGCTGACGGGGCTGACCCCGGCCGAGCGCGAGGAGCTGGTCGCGCACACCCCGCTCTGGTTCTACGTCCTGCGGGAGGCGGAGGTGAACCGCCGCCACCCGGGCCTGCTGACGGGGGTCGGCGGCCGGCTGGTGGCCGAGGTGTTCCACCGTTCGATGGAGGGGAGCCGCAGCTCCATCGTCAAGCAACCGGGCTGGCGCCCCACCCTGCCCGCGCACCGCAGGTCCACCTTCACCATGGCCGATCTGCTGCTGTTCGCGTTCGACGGCGACCTGGAGCGGATCAACCCGCTGGGGGACGGGCCCCTCCCGGCGCCCCCGGGTCCCGGCCCGGCCGCCTCGTAGCGGCGCCACCACGGACGAGAGGGTGCCGCCACCGTCCCACGGTGGCGGCACCCTCCGTTCCAGCGGCCTCAGGGGCGGCGGGCCGAGGTCACGCGGTAGACGTCGTAGACGCCCTCCACGCCCCGGACCGCCTTCAGCACATGGCCGAGGTGCTTGGGGTCGCCCATCTCGAAGGTGAAGCGGGAGGTGGCCACCCGGTCCCGGGAGGTCTGCACCGCCGCCGACAGGATGTTCACATGCTGGTCGGACAGGACCCGGGTGACGTCCGACAGCAGCCGGGACCGGTCCAGCGCCTCGACCTGGATGGCGACCAGGAAGACGGAGGACTGGGTGGGCGCCCACTCGACCTCCAGGATCCGCTCGGGCTGCTGCGACAGGGAGTCGACGTTGACGCAGTCCGCGCGGTGCACGGAGACCCCGCTGCCCCGGGTGACGAAGCCGATGATCGGATCGCCGGGCACCGGGGTGCAGCAGCGGGCCAGCTTCACCCAGACGTCCTCGACGCCCTTGACCACCACACCCGGGTCGGCGTTGGCACGCCGCTTGTTCCGGCCCCGGGACGGCGGCGCGGACTCGGCGATGTCCTCGTTGGCGGCCTCCTCGCCGCCGAGGGCCTGCACCAGCTTCTGCACCACGCCCTGGGCCGCGACATGCCCCTCGCCGATCGCCGCGTACAGCGACGAGATGTCGGGGTAGCGCATCTCGTGGGCGAGGGTGACCAGGGAGTCCCCGGTCAGGATCCGCTGGATCGGCAGGTTCTGCTTGCGCATGGCCCGCACGATGGCGTCCTTGCCCTGCTCGATGGCCTCGTCGCGGCGCTCCTTGGAGAACCAGGCACGGATCTTGTTGCGGGCGCGCGGCGACTTCACGAAGCCGAGCCAGTCGCGGGACGGGCCCGCGCCCTCGGCCTTCGAGGTGAAGACCTCCACCAGGTCGCCGTTGTCGAGGGTCGACTCCAGCGGCACCAGCCGCCCGTTGACCCGGGCCCCTATGGTGCGGTGGCCGACCTCGGTGTGGACGGCGTAGGCGAAGTCGACCGGGGTCGCCCCGGCCGGCAGCGCTATGACATCGCCCTTGGGCGTGAAGACGAAGACCTCGTTGCGGGAGAGGTCAAAGCGCAGCGACTCCAGGAACTCCGAGGGGTCCTCGGTCTCCTTCTGCCAGTCGAGCAGCTGACGCAGCCACGCCATGTCGTTGACGTGGTCGTCCTTGCCGGACTTCTTCGGCACGTCGGTACGGACCTTGGAGGCGCCGGCGACGGCCTCCTGCTTGTACTTCCAGTGGGCCGCGATGCCGTACTCGGCCCGCCGGTGCATGTCGAAGGTGCGGATCTGGAGTTCGACCGGCTTGCCGTTGGGTCCGATGACCGTCGTGTGCAGCGACTGGTACATGTTGAACTTCGGCATGGCGATGTAGTCCTTGAACCGGCCGGGGACCGGATTCCATCGCGCGTGGACGGTGCCGAGCGCCGCATAGCAGTCACGGACCGTGTCGACCAGGACACGGATCCCCACCAGGTCGTAGATCTCCGCGAAGTCACGGCCGCGGACGATCATCTTCTGGTAGACGCTGTAGTAGTGCTTGGGGCGCCCGGTGACGGTCGCCTTGATCCGGGCGGCCCGCAGATCGGCCTGGACCTCGTCGGTCACTATCGCCAGGTACTCGTCCCGCTTGGGGGCGCGCTCGGCGACCAGCCGGACGATCTCGTCGTACATCTTGGGGTAGAGGATCGCGAAGGCGAGGTCCTCCAGCTCCCACTTGATGGTGTTCATGCCCAGCCGGTGGGCCAGCGGGGCGTAGATCTCCAGGGTCTCGCGGGCCTTCTTCTCCTGCTTCTCCCGCTTGAGGTAGCGCATGGTGCGCATGTTGTGGAGCCGGTCGGCCAGCTTGATCACCAGGACCCGGGGGTCCTTGGCCATGGCGACGACCATCTTGCGCACGGTCTCGGCCTGAGCGGCCTCGCCGAACTTGACCTTGTCCAGCTTGGTGACGCCGTCCACCAGCAGCGCGACCTGGTCGCCGAAGTCCCGGCGGAGCGTGTCCAGGCCGTACTCGGTGTCCTCGACGGTGTCGTGCAGCAGCCCGGCCATCAGCGTCGCCGGGTCCATGCCCAGCTCCGCCAGGATCGTGGTGACGGCGAGCGGGTGGGTGATGTACGGGTCGCCGCTCTTGCGCTTCTGGCCCCGGTGCCAGCGCTCGGCGACCTGGTAGGCGCGCTCGATCTGCCGCAGCGTCGATGTCTCGATCTTGGGGTCGTTGCCCCGGACGATCCGCAGCAGTGGTTCGAGGACCGGGTTGTACGGGGACGAGCGCTGCACGCCGAGGCGGGCGAGGCGGGCGCGGACGCGGTTGGAGGACGCGGTGGCGCGGGGGGTGCCGCCCGAGGGCCGGGCGGCGGGCTTGGACGCGGGCCGGGCGGGGACGGGCGGTCCGCCGCCGGGCTTCAGGGCCGATACCGGGGTCGCTCCGGAGACGGTGTGCCCCCGGGCGGCCAGGGGCTTCTCGCCCGGGGTCGGCGCGGGCGCGGCCGGGGCCGGCGCGGCCGGGTCGGCCTTCCGGTCGGGCTGCGCGGCGGTGGCGGGTCGGGCCTCGTCTGGCAAGAGCGCTCCTCGTGCGGTTCCGGCTCCCCCGGGCAGGTCCGGAAGGCCATCGTATCGACCTCGCTGTCCTGCTGCCCCAGAGGGGAAAACAGACCCCTGGGGTCCCGGCATTCCCGGGACCCCAGGGGTCGGACACCGTACGGTCCGTGGACCGGGGTGGTTCAGAGCGCGAGCAGGGCCTCCAGCGGGGCTCCCGCGAGGGCGGGCTCCAGCCGGGCGCGGCCGCCGAGGAACCCCAGCTCCATCAGGACGGCCAGGCCCGCGACCTCGGCCCCGCCCCGGCGGATCAGCTCCATCGCGGCGGCGGCGGTGCCCCCGGTGGCGAGGACGTCGTCGATGACCATGACCCGGTCGCCCCGGGCCAGGTCCTCGGCGTGCACCTCGATCTCGGCGGTGCCGTACTCCAGCTCGTACGCCTGGGAGAGCGTCGCCCCGGGGAGCTTGCCCGCCTTGCGTACGGGGATGAAGCCCAGGCCAGCGCGGACGGCGACCGGGGCGCCCAGGATGAAGCCCCGGGCCTCCAGGCCGACGACCTTGGTGGCGCCGTGCCGGACGCAGAACTCGGCCAGGGCCTCGGTCAGCACCGAGAACGCCTCCGGGTCCGCGAGCAGCGGGGTGATGTCCTTGAACACCACGCCCGGCTGCGGATAGTCCGGAACGTCCCGGATCCTGCTGAGCAGCAGCTGCTGCGGTCCCGTGGTCACCGGCGCCGGCCCGTCGAACGGCCCCGGCCCCGGCCGCCGCGCGGCGCGACCACACCGCCGGCCCCGGCGGGGGCGGCGTCGCCGTCGAGATCACCGTCGGCACCGTCCGGGCCGTCGCTACCGTGGTCGCCCCGCTCCTCGTCCTGGTCGGGGGACTCGCCCCGGGCGGCGGCCGCCGCCCGCTTGGCGAGCACCCGCTTGCGCAGGGCCTTCATCTGCGGGTCGCGCTCCTTCAGGTCGGCGACCAGCGGAGTGGCGATGAAGATCGAGGAGTAGGCACCGGCCGCGAGACCCACGAAGAGCGACAGGGAGATGTCGTTCAGCATGCCCGCGCCGAGGACACCGCCGCCGATGAAGAGCAGGCCGGCGACCGGCAGCAGCGCCACGACGGTGGTGTTGATGGAGCGGACCAGGGTGCCGTTGAGGCTGCGGTTGGCCAGCTCGCTGTAGGTGAAGCGGGTCTGCTTGGTGATGCCCACGGCGCCCTCCTTGAGACCGTCGAAGACGACGACGGTGTCATAGAGGGAGTAGCCGAGGATGGTGAGCAGACCGATCACCGTGCCCGGCGTGACCTCGAAGCCGACGATGGCGTACACACCGACGGTGATCGTGAGGTCGTGTATCAACGCGATCAGGGCCGCGAGCGCCATGCGCCACTCGAAGGCGATCGCGAGATAGATCACCACCAGGATCATGAAGATGCCGAGGCCGGTCCAGGCCTTGTTGGCGATCTCCTCACCCCAGCTGGGGCCGACCAGCTCCGCGTTGATCTTGTTGGCCTCGATGCCGAGGTCCTTGGCCAGCGCGCTCTGGACCGTGTTGGCCTGCTGTGTGTCCAGCTCGCTGACCTGGACCCGCAGGGTGCCGTTGCCCAGCTTCTGGACGATGGCGTGGTGACCGGAGGTCTCCGTGGCGGTCTCCTGGACCTGGGAGACGGAGACGGAGGTCTTGGGCGTGGTGAAGACCGCGCCGCCCTTGAACTCGATGCCCATGTTCAGACCGCGCACCGCCAGGCCGACGATGGCGGCGATGGTGATCAGTATGGAGACGCCGTACCAGAACTTGCGCTTGGCGACGAAGTCATAGCCGATCTCGCCCTTGTAGAGCCGGGCGCCAATGGTGCCGAGACGCGACATCTCACGCCTCCTTCGGGTCGGTGGTGACGACGGGGGTGCGACGCGCGCGGCGCAGCGGGGGCTGGACCCCCAGACGCGTCGGGTCCAGTCCGGACCACGGGTGGCCGCCGCCGAAGAACTTCGTCCGGGCCATCAGCGTCATCAGCGGCTTGGTGAAGAAGAACACCACGACGACGTCGAGCAGCGTGGTCAGACCGAGGGTGAACGCGAAGCCCTGGACCTTGCCGACGGTGACGATGAAGAGGACCGCGGCGGCGAGGAACGACACGAAGTCGGAGACCAGGATGGTGCGCCGGGCCCGGGGCCAGGCGCGCTCGACGGCCGGCCGCAGGGTGCGGCCCTCGCGGATCTCGTCCCGGACCCGTTCGAAGTAGACGATGAACGAGTCCGCCGTGATACCGATGGCGACGATCGCGCCACAGACGGCGGGCAGGTTCAGCGCGAAGCCGATACCGGGGCCGAGCAGCGACATCAGGACATAGGTGAGGGCCGCCGACATCAGCAGGCTCAGGATGGCGATGGCCGCGAGGCCGCGGTAGTAGACCACCAGGTAGATGATGACCAGCGCGAGACCGATGGCACCGGCGATCAGACCGGCGCGCAGCTGCTCACCGCCGAGCGCGGCGCTGACGGTGGTGACGCTCTCCTCCTGGAAGGTGAGCGGCAGGGCGCCGTAGGAGAGCATGTTGCCCAGCTCCTGGGCGGACTTCTGGTTGAAGCTGCCGGAGATCTCGGCGTTGGCGCTCAGGGTCTGGTTGACCTGCGGGGCCGACATGACCTCGCCGTCGAGCACGATCGCGAACTGGTTCTGCGGCGACGGCTGCTGCGAGAGCTTGCCGGTGATCTTCTGGAACTTCTTCGACCCGTCCTTGGTGAAGTCCATGGTGACGAGCCAGATACCGCGCTGCTGGTCGAACTGGCCCTTGGCCTCGTCGACGTCCTTGCCCTCGACCTCGGCCGGGCCGAGGATGTACTTCTCCCACTGGTCGGCGCTGTTCTTGCCACAGGCGACCATGGGCTTCTCGGGCCGGGCGTTGTCGGCGACCTTGCCGCGCTCTTCCTTCTTCTCGCAGTTCAGCGTGGCGAAGGCGGCCTGGAGGGCGGCCATGTCGTCGCCCGCCGGGGTCGCGGGGTCCTTGGCCGCCGGGGAGCCGGAGGCCTGGGGGTCGGCCTTGGCGTCCTTCTCGCCCTCCGCGGCGCCGGAGGCACCGGGCGAGGGGTCCTTCAGCGCGTCGGTGACGGCGCGGCCCTGCGGGGCCGCGGTGCCGTTCGGCTGGGCGGTGGTGCCGGTGCTCGCGGCCGGGGACGCCTTGTCGTCCTTGGCCTCGCCGGACGCCTTGGGGTCCTTGGGCTTGCCGGACTCGGAGGCCCCCGGGGCGGGCTGCTGCGGCACCGGGGCACCGGCGGCGACCTGGAGCACAGGGCGGAAGTAGAGCTGGGCGGTGGTGCCGACCTGCCTACGGGCCTGTTCCGAGTCGGTCCCCTTGGGGATGTTGACGATGATGTGCTCGCGGCCCTGGGTCTGGACCTCGGCCTCGGAGACGCCGAGACCGTTGACGCGGCGTTCGAGGATCCCGACCGCCGTCTTCATGTTGGTCTCGTTGACCGCGTCCTCCTTCCCGGGCTCGGCCTTGGCCTTGAGCGTGATCGTCGTACCGCCCGCGAGGTCGATGCCCAGACGCGGCGTGGTGTCGCCGGTCGCGAACATTCCACCGGTCAGCGCGACCAGGGCGATCAGGATCAGAACCAGGGTGCGCCCCGGCTTCCCCTGTCCCCCCGCGGGCCTTCGGCCCCTGTTCGGTGCTGCCACCTTCTCGTTTCTCCCTGTCCAACCGCTCCGCGCCGGGTGTGCTCCGGAGCGGCCACGAAGTGTTGTGGGGACCTGCCCCCGCAGAAGTCAACACGACCAGGGGACCGCGTGGCACCGGTGGTGCCACGCGGTCCCGGGAACCCGGCTACTTCCCGCCGTCGGTCCGGTCGTCCTTGGGCGTCTCGCCCGTGGCGTCCTTGGTCCCGCTGTCGTTCCCCTCGGACTTCTTGCCCAGATCGATCGTGGACGCGGCGCCGGAACCGGCATCGTCGGACGTGGTCGCGTCCTTGGTGCCGTCCTCGGCCCCGGTCAGCGAGGAGACGTCGTCCGGCACGACCGGGGTCTCCTCGGCGGCCTCGGACCCGGCCTCGGCCTCGGCCTCGTCGCCGTGGACGATGCGGTTGTACTCCTCGTCGTCGAGGACGGCGCCGATGGCGTTCTTCGCGTACACGGCGTGGACACCGGGGGCGACCTCCAGGAGCACGGTGTCCTCGTGCACCTCCTTGACGGTCGCGTACATCCCCCCGATGGTGCGGACTCCGGAGCCGGGCTGCGTCGAGTTGCGCATATCCGCGGCCTGCTGCTGCTTCTTCTTGGCGGACCGGGTCATCAGGAACATGGCCCCGATGAGCACAATGAAGGGGAGGAGGGCTGCGAGACTCACGGGAGGAGACTTCCTTCACACGACCGCGTCGGTGGGCGGCCTATCTACGGGGGTGGGTACGCCGACCCGAAGGGTCGGCATCGGCGGAGTCTAAGCGAGTCCGCATCAATGGAACAACGCCCAGCATCCCACCCCGGTTCCCATCGCGGGAGTCTCCGCGCCGTCACGGACCGAACAAGCCCCTCTGTCCGCCGCCCCCGGCGCCCGGTGGCGCCTGCTGCGGCGGCACGAGTCCGAGGTGGGCCCAGGCCGCCGGGGTCGCGATCCGCCCGCGCGGGGTCCTGGCCAGCAGGCCTTCCCGTACGAGGAAGGGTTCCGCGACCTCCTCGACGGTCTCCCGCTCCTCCCCGACGGCGACCGCGAGGGTGGAGAGCCCGACGGGCCCGCCGCCGAACAGCTTCAGCAGGGCGTGCAGGACGGCCCGGTCCAGCCGGTCGAGTCCGCGCGTGTCCACCTCGTACACCCGAAGGGCGGCGGAAGCCACCGCACGGGTGATCCGGCCGTCGGCCTTGACCTGGGCGTAGTCACGCACCCGGCGCAGCAGCCGGTTGGCGATGCGGGGGGTGCCCCGGGAGCGGCCCGCGATCTCCGCGGCGCCCTCCGTGTCGATCTCCACGTCGAGCAGCTGGGCGGAGCGGTGGACGACCCGCTCCAGCTCGGCCGGGGCGTAGAACTCCATATGGGCGGTGAAGCCGAAGCGGTCGCGCAGCGGCGGGGGCAGCAGCCCGGCCCTGGTCGTGGCCCCGACCAGGGTGAACGGCGGCAGGTCGAGCGGGATGGCGGTGGCGCCCGGGCCCTTGCCGACGATCACGTCGACCCGGAAGTCCTCCATGGCCATGTAGAGCATTTCCTCGGCCGGGCGGGACATCCGGTGGATCTCGTCGAGGAAGAGCACCTCGCCCTCCTGGAGCGAGGAGAGGATGGCGGCGAGATCGCCCGCGTGCTGGATGGCGGGGCCCGAGGTGATCCGGATCGGGGCCTGCATCTCCGTCGCGATGATCATCGACAGGGTGGTCTTGCCCAGGCCGGGGGCGCCGGAGAGCAGGACGTGATCGGCGGTGGCGCCCCGGGCGCGGGCCGCCGTCAGCACGAGGTCGAGCTGTTCCCGTACGCGCTCCTGGCCGACGAACTCGTCCAGCGACTTCGGCCGCAGCGCCGCCTCGACGGCCTGGTCCTCACCGTCGGCGAAGGAGCCGACGAGCCGCCCGTCGGCGGCGGGGTCGCCTGCGGGGCCGGTGGTGATGTCGTCCCGGTTCACTGCGTCTGTGCCTCATGGGGTCGGGCGGCGGGGCCGCTGCGCGGGCTGGGGGCCGGGCGTCCCGGCACCGGAGGCTCCCGGTCCGGGCGGGGGCCCGGGGCGGTGCCTCGCTGCGCCGGGGGCCGGGCCGAGGGGGCCGCCTCCCGGCGGAGGGGGGTCATCGCGCGCGGTTCAGGCTCTGGAGGGCCGCCTTCAGCAACTGGCCCACCTGCGGGGAGTCCCCGGCGGCCGCGGCCTGGGGGGCGACCGCCGAGACGGCCTCCTCGGCCTCGCGGGCCGCGTAGCCGAGACCGACGAGCGCCGCGTGGAGCTGGTCGCGCCAGGAGGCGGGCGGGAGGGCCGAGCCGCCGGACCGGGCGCCGGGCAGCACCCCGGTGGGCTCGCCGAGCCGGTCCCTCAGCTCCAGCAGCAGCTTCTGCGCGCCCTTCTTGCCGATGCCGGGGACGGCCATCAGCGCCTTCTCGTCGCCGCCGGCGACGGCGGCCCGCAGCGCGTCGGGGCTGTGCACGGCGAGCATCGCCTGCGCCAGCCGGGGTCCCACCCCGCTCGCGGTCTGGAGCAGTTCAAAGACCTGGCGCTCGTCGTCGTCGGCGAAGCCGTAGAGGGTGAGGGAGTCCTCGCGGACGACGAGGGAGGTGGCGAGCCTGGCCTCCGCCCCGAGCCGGAGCCCGGCGAGGGTGCCCGGGGTGCAGTGGAGGGCCATCCCGACCCCGCCGACCGCGACCACGGCGGTGCTGGGGCCGAGGGCGGCGACCTCGCCGCTGACAAAGGCGATCATGCGGTACGGCCTTTCGATGACGAGCGCCGGGCGGCGGCGTGCTCGGCCACGGCGCGCTGGAGCCGGTTCTGCGCGGGGGCACGCCAGATATGGCAGATGGCGAGGGCGAGGGCGTCGGCCGCGTCGGCGGGCTTCGGCGGGGCGTCGAGCCGCAGCAGCCGGGTGACCATCGCGCCGACCTGCGCCTTGTCCGCGCGGCCCGTGCCGGTGACGGCGGCCTTGACCTCGCTGGGCGTATGCAGGACGACGGGGATCCCCCGGCGGGACGCGCACAGGATGGCGACGGCGCTGGCCTGGGCGGTGCCCATGACCGTGCTCACATTGTGCTGGCTGAAGACCCGCTCGACGGCGACGCGCTCCGGCCGGTACTCGTCCAGCCAGCGCTCCAGGCCCGCTTCGACGGCGACCAGCCGGCTGCCGAGGTCGGCGTCCGCGGGGGTGCGCACGACCCCGACGCCGATCATGGTGAGGGGGCGGCCCGCCACCCCGTCGACCACGCCGACACCGCACCGGGTCAGCCCCGGGTCCACCCCGAGCACACGCATGCCGGCCCCTCCTTCGCTCACCTGTTTGTGCAGGCTATCGCCCGGCACTGACAGCGGGTGCGAACGACGGCGGGCCGACGGGACGCGTCCCGTCGGCCCGTGTCGTACGAGCTGCCCCGAGCGGACGCGTCCGGATCGTCTCCGTACGCGCCCGGCCGGTGCGGATCAGGCGTCGACCTTCTCCATGATCTCGTCGGAGATGTCGAAGTTCGCGAAGACGTTCTGGACGTCGTCGCTGTCCTCCAGGGCGTCGATCAGCTTGAAGATCTTGCGCGCGCCCTCCTCGTCCAGCTCGACCTGCATGGTCGGGACGAAGTTGGCCTCGGCGGAGTCGTAGTCGATGCCCTCGTTCTGGAGCGCGGTGCGGACCGCGACCAGGTCGGTGGCCTCGCTCAGCACCTCGAAGGACTCACCGAGGTCGTTGACCTCCTCGGCACCCGCGTCCAGGACCGCGCCCAGGACGTCGTCCTCGGTCAGCTCGCCCTTGGGGACGATGACGACGCCCTTGCGGTGGAAGAGGTACGAGACCGAGCCCGGGTCGGCCATCGATCCGCCGTTGCGGGTCATGGCGACCCGGACGTCGGAGGCGGCGCGGTTGCGGTTGTCGGTCAGGCACTCGATGAGCACCGCGACCCCGTTGGGGCCGTAGCCCTCGTACATGATCGTCTCGTAGTCAGCGCCGCCGGCCTCAAGACCCGCGCCGCGCTTGAGCGCGGAATCGATGTTCTTGTTCGGGACCGACTGCTTCTTCGCCTTCTGGATGGCGTCGAAGAGCGTGGGGTTGCCGTCGATGTCCGCCCCGCCCATCCGGGCCGCGACCTCGATGTTCTTGATCAGCTTCGCGAAGAGCTTGCCGCGCTTGGCATCGATCACGGCCTTCTTGTGCTTCGTCGTAGCCCATTTAGAGTGGCCGGACATCTGCGCGTCTCCTTCGCGTTACCCATTGCTGCACTGCACTGCGTTCGGCAGCGATCCTACCGGGGTCCGGTCACCGCGCGTCGCGCACCATGTCGGTGAAGAGCCGGTGGACGCGGTGATCGCCGGTCAGCTCCGGGTGGAAGGAGGTGGCGAGCGCGTTCCGCTGCCGTACGGCGACCACATGGCCGCCGTGCTCGGCGAGGATCTCCACCCCGGCGCCGGTGGACTCGACCCAGGGGGCGCGGATGAAGACGCCCTCGACGGGTCCCCCTTCGACGCCCGTCACCTCGACGGCGGCCTCGAAGGACTCGTTCTGCCGGCCGAAGGCGTTCCGCCGGACGATCATGTCGATGCCGCCGACGGTCTCCTGTCCCGAACGCGGGTCGAGGATCTTGTCGGCGAGCATGATCAGGCCGGCGCAGCTGCCGTAGACGGGCATCCCGGCGGCCACCCGCTCCCGCAGCGGCTCCATCATCCCGAAGAGATGGGCCAGTTTGGACATGGTGGTGGACTCGCCGCCGGGGATGACCAGGCCGTCCACCTCCGCCAGCTCGGCGGGGCGGCGGACCGGCCCGGCCGCGGCGCCCGCCGCGGCCAGGGCCGTCAGGTGCTCCCGTACGTCGCCCTGGAGCGCCAGGACGCCGATCACCGGTTCGCGGGTCACTACCAGCCCCGGTTGGCGTAGCGCTCGGCCTCGGGGAGGGTGTCGCAGTTGATGCCGACCATGGCCTCGCCGAGGTTGCGGGAGGCATCCGCGATGATCTTCGGGTCGTCGTAGAAGGTGGTGGCCTTGACGATGGCGGCGGCGCGCTTGGCCGGGTCGCCGGACTTGAAGATCCCGGAGCCGACGAAGACGCCCTCGGCGCCGAGCTGGCGCATCAGCGCGGCGTCCGCGGGGGTGGCGACGCCGCCGGCCGAGAAGAGGACCACCGGCAGCTTGCCCAGCTCGGCGACCTCCCTGACCAGCTCGTAGGGGGCGCGCAGCTCCTTGGCCGCGGCGTACAGCTCATGGCTGTCGTAGCCGCGCAGCCGGGCGATCTCGTTCTTGATCTGGCGCAGGTGGCGGACGGCCTCGACGACGTTGCCGGTGCCGGCCTCGCCCTTGGAGCGGATCATGGCCGCGCCCTCGGCGATCCGGCGCAGGGCCTCGCCCAGGTTGGTGGCGCCGCAGACGAAGGGGGTGGTGAAGGTCCACTTGTCGGAGTGGTTGACCTCGTCGGCGGGGGTCAGCACCTCGGACTCGTCGATGTAGTCGACGCCGAGGGACTGGAGCACCTGGGCCTCGACGAAGTGGCCGATGCGGGACTTGGCCATGACGGGGATGGAGACCGCCTCGATGATCTCCTCGATCATGTTGGGGTCGGACATCCGGGCCACGCCGCCGTCCTTGCGGATGTCGGCGGGGACCCGCTCCAGGGCCATGACGGCGACCGCGCCGGCGTCCTCGGCGATCTTCGCCTGCTCGGCGTCGACCACGTCCATGATGACGCCGCCCTTGAGCTGTTCGGCCATGCCGCGCTTGACGCGGGCGGTGCCGGTGGCCGGGGCGTCGGCGGAGTGCGGGGCGGTGGGGAGCGTGCTGGACACGGTGAACCTCACGGGGTGACGGCGGATGGGAAGCGTCCGGCGCGATGGGTCGCGGTGCGGTGCGTCACCGATGGAACCTCCGCCGACCAGTCCACTGCAAGGGCCAATAGACAGGCGGTGGATCGTTTCAGCGCGGGGCCACCCAGGGCTCTCCCCTCGGGGGCTCAGCTGCCGGGGCGGTCGGCGAGGGCCCGCGGGGGCTCGTCGTCCATTTCGAAGGCGAGGGGGAACGGAGCGTGACCGGCCAGCCGGAACCAGCGGACCGTGCGGTGGCGGCGCAGCGCCCGCGCGGCCCGTACGGCGTCGTTGTGGAAGCGCCGGGCCATGGGCACCCGGCGGACCGCCTGCGCCAGTTCGGCGGTGGCCTCCTCGCCGCCGGGCACCTCGCGGACCGCCTCGACCTGGGCGGGCTCGGCGAAGACCGCGCGCAGGGCGGCGCTCAGCTCGCTCTCGGCGACCTCCCGGTGCTCCTCCTCCGCCTGGCGGGCGGCGTGCGCCGCCTCGTACAGCACGATCGAGGCGGCCGGGTCGAGCACCCCGGAGGTGGCGAGTTCCTGGGTGACCGACGTCCGGCGCAGCAGCTGGGCGTCGAGCGCGGCGCGGGCGGCGTCGATGCGGGCGTGCAGCCGGTCGAGACGACCGGCGGTCCAGCTGAGGTACATGCCGATGGCGACGAGGGCCAGGAGGATCCAGATGAGCGTTGCGGTCACGGTCCGTAAGGCTACCGCCGGGGGCGGCCCGGTCCGGCGCGGTCCGCCGGCGGCAGGGGGCGCCCCTCCCCCGTACGGTCACGTACGCGGGCCGCCCCTCCCCCGTACGGCCGGGCGCGGTTCAGTGGCGGGCGAGGCCGAGCCGGGTGCGCAAAGTGGGCCGGTCGTCGGTGGCCACGGACGAGGCACCGTCGGTGACCGTCTCGTACACGGCCAGGATGTCCGCCCCCACGGTGGACCAGTCGAAGCGGCGCACATGGGCGCTGCCCCGGCGGCTCAGTTCCGCCCGGCGGCCGGGGTCGCCCAGGAGGGCGAGCGCCGCCGTCGCGAGCGCGTCGGCGTCCTCGTTGGCGAAGAGTTCACCGGCGGCGCCCCGGTCCAGGACCTGGGCGAACGCGTCGAGGTCGCTGGCGAGGACGGGCGCCCCCGCGGACATCGCCTCGACCAGGATGATCCCGAAGCTCTCCCCGCCGGTGTTGGGTGCCACGTAGACGTCGACGCTGCGCAGCAGCCGCGCCTTGTCCTCGTCGCTGACCATGCCCAGGAATTCGACGTTCCGCCGGAGTTCCGCGGGCAGTGCGGCGACCGCCTCCTCCTCGTCGCCGCGCCCGGCCACCAGCAGCCGGGTGTCCGGCCGGGCGGCGAGGATCGCGGGCAGGGCCTTCATCAGCACCGGCAGCCCCTTGCGGGGCTCGTCGATCCGTCCGATGAAGCCGATCGTGCCGCCCTGCCACGCGCTCCTGGGTTCGGCGCGGGCGAAGAAGTCGACGTCGACGCCGTTGGGGATGACGACCGCGTCGCCGCCCAGGTGCTCGACCAGGGTGCGCCGGGCGTACTCGCTGACCGCGATCCGGGCGCTGATCTTCTCCAGCGCGGGCTGGAGGATCGGATACGCGGCGATCATGGCGCGGGAGCGCGGGTTGGAGGTGTGGAAGGTGGCCACGATCGGGCCCTGCGCCGCCCAGCAGCTGAGCAGCCCCAGCGAGGGCGAGGTGGGCTCGTGGATGTGGATGACGTCGAAGGTGCCCTCGTGCAGCCAGCGGCGGACCCGGGCGGCGGAGAGGAAGCCGAAGTTCAGCCGGGCGACGGAGCCGTTGTAAGGCACGGGGACGGCCCGTCCGGCGGAGACCACGAACGGCGGCAGCGGGGTGTCGTCGTCGGCGGGGGCGAGGACGGAGACCTCGTGGCCGAGCCGGATGAGGTGGTCGGCGAGGTCCCTGATGTGGAACTGGACCCCGCCGGGCACGTCCCAGGAGTACGGGCAGACGATGCCGATCCTCATGAGCGGACCTCCCCGGCGCGCGGGGCGGACCGGCCGGCCCCGTCGTCCTTGCGGGGGTCCAGATCCGCGAGCCACAGCCGTTGCAACATGTGCCAGTCCTCCGGGTGGGCGGCGACGCCCGACGCGTAGACGTCGGCCAGGGCCTGGGTCATCACCGCGGTCCGCTCGGCCCGCGTGCCGCCCTCGGGCACGGCCACCGGCGGGTGCACCCGCCCGCGCATCTTCGGCTCCCCCTCGTACCAGAGGGTGACGGGCAGCAGCAGCGCCCCCGTCTGCTGGGCGAGCAGCGCGGGCCCGGCGGGCATCCGGGCGCGCTCGCCGAAGAAGGACACCTCGACGCCGCTCGCCGACAGGTCGCGGTCGGCGACCAGGGCGACCAGGCCGCCGGCGCGCAGCCGCCGGGCGAGCGCGCCGAAGGCCGCGCCGCCGGAGTGCGGCAGCACCTCCATGCCCAGGCTCTCCCGGTAGGCCACGAACCGGTCGTACAGCGACTCGGGCCGCAGCCGTTCGGCGACGGTGGTGAAGGGCGTGTCCAGGGTCCGGGTGACCCAGGCGCCGGCGAGGTCCCAGTTGGCCAGGTGCGGCAGGGCCAGGACCACGCCCCGGCCGGAGGCGAGGCCGTCGGTCAGATGGTGGGAGTCCTCGATGACGACGTTGTCCCGTATCCGCTCCGCGCTCCACACCGGCAGCCGGAAGGATTCCATCCAGTACCGCATGTAGGAGCGCATCCCGGCCCGGGAGAGGGCGGCGAGACGGCCGGGGTCCGCGTCGGGCACCACCCGGGCGAGATTGGCCTCCAGCCGCAGGACCGCCGGGCCGCGCCGCTTCCACGCGGTGTCGGCGATGGTGCGCCCCAGCCGGGAGACCACCGGCTCCGGCAGCTTCCTGACCGCGCTCCAGCCCAGTCCGTACAGGCCGTCGGTCAGGCGGTCGCGCATCACTTCGCCCCGGCGCCGCTCTGGGGGCCCTCCGCCGCGGCGGCGTCGGCCTCCGCGGATTCCCGGCGTACGGTCACGACCCGCTGGCCCAGGGTCACGGCGCTGCCCACGGCGACCACCCACAGGGCGATCGGCAGCAGCACCTCGACGCCCGGGACGCCGAAGGTGGCCAGTCCGGCCAGACCGGCGGCGACCAGCGAGATCACCAGCCGCTCGGCCCGCTCGACCAGCCCGTTGACGGCGACCGGCAGTCCGATCGACTCGCCGCGGGCCTTGGTGTACGAGACCACCTGGCCGCTCGCCAGGCAGAAGATCGACACCGCGCACAGGACGTTGTTGTCGCCCTGGCCCGCGTACCAGAGCGCGAATCCGCCGAAGATCGCGCTGTCGGCGACCCGGTCGAGGGTGGAGTCGAGGAACGCCCCCCAGCGGCTGGACAGGCCCGCCTGGCGGGCCATGTTGCCGTCGATCAGGTCGGAGAAGACGAACAGGGTGATGACGATGGTGCCCCAGAAGAACTCTCCCCGGGGGAAGAAGACCAGCGCACCCGCCATCACTCCGGCCGTGCCGATGAGGGTGACCGCGTCGGGGCTCACTCCACGGCGGAGCAGAAATGCGGCGAACGGGGTGAGGACACGCGTGAAGAATGCACGCGCGTACTTGTTCAGCATGGCCTTCCCGGGGTTCTTCGGGTACTTCTCGGTTCTTCGGATGGTCTGAAATCGGTCGACGGGCGGTCCACGAACGGTCCACCGGCACTCCGCAGCGGGCTGCGGATTCGCCGCGTGGGCCGGGTGGCCCATCGGACGCCCGGCTGGCCCATCGTAGCCAGGACCGGCGCCCGGCACCGCCGGGACCCGGTGGCACGGCGCTCCGGAAGCGCGCTCCGGACTGCCCGGAGCCCTGCGGAAGAGCCTCTTCCGGTACGGCGGGGAAGGGGGCGGAACGGGTGATCACGCGGCCGGACCGGCGGCGCGGACCGGCCACGGCACCCCCGTACCGGCGCGTCGGCACCCCGGGTGGTGTCCGACGTATGGACGGGGTGTTGCGGGAGTGGAAAGCTCGAAGGACGACCGGGGGCCGGTCCCGCCGGCCCCGGCGCCGGCACGGCACGCACGGCACGCACGGCCACCACGGCCGGCACGGCAACCACAGCTCACACGGCACACACGGCAACCACTGCTCACTCGGACAACGGCTCACACGGACAACACGGATGCGGGCGGCGCGTCGGAGCCGCCCCCGGACGCCCTCGGTGGCGGCGGGGCTCGCCCCGGACGCCCCCGTGCCCCGTCCGGGCCTCCCCCGTTCCCGCGGCCCACATCTCCTCACCGTCCGTATCGGCGCCCCGCCGCCGACGCGGAGACCGGATCGATCGGGAGGCATTGAATCCATGGGCGAGAAGGCGAACATCCACCCCGGGGCCGCCGGCAGGGCTACAGCGGCCGACCGGCCCTCATCCCTGCGGAATGTGGTGCTGGTCGGCCACAGCGGTGCCGGAAAGACGACGCTGACGGAGGCGCTGGCGCTGGCGGCGGGCGCGGTGAACCGGGCCGGCCGGGTCGAGGACGGCTCGACCGTCTCCGACCACGACGACATCGAGCACCGGCAGCAGCGCTCCGTACAGCTCTCCCTCGTCCCCGTCGAATGGGACGGCTACAAGATCAATCTGCTGGACACCCCCGGCTACGCGGACTTCGTCGGGGAGCTGAGGGCCGGTCTGCGCGCGGCGGACGCGGCCCTCTTCGTCGTCTCGGCCGCGCAGGAGGCGTCCGCCGTCGCGTCCGCGACCCGCGCGGTGTGGGAGGAGTGCGCGGCCGTGGGCATGCCGCGCGCGATCGTCGTCACCCATCTGGAGACCGCGCGGACCGGTTTCGACGAGCTGACGGCGCTCTGCGCGGAGATCTTCGGCGGGGACGACCCGGACGCCGTGCTCCCGCTCTACCTGCCGCAGTACGGCACCCCAGGCGCCGACGGCCACGCCCCGGTCACCGGCCTCGCCGGGCTGCTGTCCCGGAAGGTCTTCGACTACTCCTCCGGCGAGCGCAAGGAGACCGGTCCCGACGCCGCCCAGGCACAGCTGATCGACGGCGCCCGCAACCGGCTGATCGAGGGGATCATCGCCGAGAGCGAGGACGAGACCCTGATGGACCGCTATCTCGCCGGTGACGAGATCGACACCGGGCTCCTCGTCGAGGATCTGGAGAAGGCGGTCGCGCGGGGCACCTTCCACCCCGTGCTCGCCGCCGCGCCCGCGCCGCCGGGGGCGAAGCAGGGCCTGGGCACGGTGGAGCTGCTGGAGCTGATCACCGGCGGCTTCCCCACCCCGCCCGAGCGCGAGTGCCCCGAGGTCACCACCCCCGCCGGCGCCGCCCGCCCCCGGGTGGTCTGCGACCCCGAAGGACCCCTCGTCGCCGAGGTGGTCAAGACCGCGTCCGACCCCTATGTGGGCAGGATCTCGCTGGTACGGGTCTTCTCCGGCACCCTGCGCCCCGACGAGACCATCCATGTCTCCGGGCACGGGCTGGCCGACCGGGGGCACGAGGACCACGACGTGGACGAGCGGGTGGGCGCGCTCTCCGTCCCCTTCGGCAAGCACCAGCGGCCGCTGAACCGGGCCATCGCCGGGGATCTCGCCTGCGTGGCCAAGCTCTCCCGGGCCGAGACCGGGGACACGCTCTCGGCCAAGGACGACCCGCTGCTGATGGAGCCCTGGACCATGCCCGACCCGCTGCTGCCGCTGGCGATCCGGGCGCACAGCAAGGCGGACGAGGACCGGCTCTCCCAGGGGCTGGCCCGGCTCGTCGCCGAGGACCCCACCATGCGCCTGGAACAGAACCAGGCCACCCATCAGGTGGTGCTCTGGTGCCTGGGCGAGGCGCACGCCGATGTCGCCCTGGAGCGGCTGCGCGGCCGGTACGGCGTCCAGGTCGACCAGGTCCCCTACCGGGTGTCGCTGCGGGAGACGTTCGGCGGGCGGGCCGCCGGGCGCGGCCGGCATGTGAAGCAGTCCGGCGGCCACGGCCAGTTCGCTATCTGCGAGATCGAGGTGGAGCCGCTGCCCGCCGGCTCCGGTGTCGAGTTCGTGGACAAGGTGGTGGGCGGCGCGGTGCCGCGCCAGTTCATCCCCTCGGTGGAGAAGGGCGTACGGGCGCAGGCGGCCCGCGGGGTCGCCGCCGGGTATCCGCTGGTGGACGTACGGGTCACCCTCCTCGACGGCAAGGCCCACTCGGTGGACTCCTCCGACGCCGCCTTCCAGACGGCGGGCGCGCTGGCGCTGCGGGAGGCCGCCGCCGACGCCGCGATCCATCTGCTGGAGCCGGTGGCCGAGGTGGAGGTGATGGTCCCGGACGACTACGTCGGGCCGGTGATGAGCGATCTGTCCGGGCGGCGCGGCCGGGTCACCGGCACCGAACAGGCCCCCGGCGGCCGGACCGTGGTCCGGGCCGAGGTGCCCGAGATCGAGATCAGCCGGTACGCGATCGACCTGCGTTCCCTCTCCCACGGCGCGGGCCGGTTCGGCCGGGCCTACGCCCGCCATGAGCCGATGCCGGCGCACGTGGCCGAGAAAGTACGCGAGGAAGGCGCGGCCTGAGGAACCCGGGGCCCGCCGGGCACCCGCCGCGCTCCCCGCGTGCTCCCCGCGCCGGGACGGCCCCGTGGCCCGGTCTGATCAGCACCGGGGCACGCCCGGCGGATGCCGCCGCGAAGGGCGCCACCCCGGCGGGCGCCGTCCCGCGCTCCGGGGGCGGCGCCCGTGCGACCCGTGGCGATTCCGCCGGGACCGCCAAGGCGGTGACGCGGACGACACACCCCGGATACGCTGAGGTGCCCAGCTCAACAGGTGTGCCGGGCACGCCAGTCGGGAACAAGGCCGCACAGCGGAGGCGAAGCGGCGATGGGGGCGGCAAGTGACGAGCGACGGTTTCGATTTCAGTCCCGGAGCACAGGTTCCGCTCATGGGATCGGCCGGACAGACCGCGGCGACGCACGCGTTGTCCTCCGCGGCGTACCGCGACAGCCCGGTCGAGGAGATCCTCAAGGCCAACAACGAGTGGCACAAGTCCGAGGTGAAGCCAGGAAAACTCTCCCTGTTCGAACCGAACCTCGGTGAGGCGTTCTCCAACGCCGTCAAGACACGGATGCTCGGCGGCGCGCGCAACGCGCTGATCCAGTCGTTCGGCATGGAGCCCCAGACAGTGGTCGAACACTGCCTGGCGGCCGTCCACATCCGCAAGGAACGCGACACCAAACTCACGTTCATCATGGTCGTGTGCGGGCTGCTCTTCCTGCCCGGACTGCTGGCCTGGATGGCGGTCTTCCAGCTGCGCCGCACCCTGGCCGGCGCGCAGAACAAGCACGCCGGGCTCCTCGGCACGATCCTGCTCCTCGCCATCGGCGGCTTCGCGCTGCTGCTGATGCTGCGGCTGCCGTTCACCGGCTTCTGGGCGTTCTACATCCGGGGCGCGATCGTCGCGCCGGTGGTGGGCTGGCTGCTGGCCCAGCGGATCTGCGAGGCCACCGCGAAGGACCTGCGGTCGCGCTGGGACGACCTGGCCGGCGGCAGCGGCATCGGGGCGAAGATCCCCGACGCGGTGCCGGGCAACCCGGGCGACAAGTCCCGCGAACAGCTCCGCCAGAGCCTCCAGAAGCTCACCGCCGAGCAGCACGCCAACTCCGCCTTCTACGCGGGCCCCAAGGGGATACTGGGCATGGGGACCCGCTGGGGCAGCTGGCAGCTGGCCGAGGAGCTGGTGCCCCGGGAAGCCGGCAAGGAGATCAACCAGTTCCGCAGCTGGGACGTCATAAGGGCGATCCACGACCGGCTGAAGCTGCTGGAGCGCGGCCCGCTGAACTCGGGCGGCTTCCCCACCCCGTCGGTGAAGCACTGGATCGTCTGCCCGGTCTCCGAGGGCGCGGGCTCGGTCTCCCGGCCGGAGGGCCAGGACGTGGACTCCTACCAGATCAAGGGCCACGAAATACAGCGCATCTGCAACCACCAGCAGTTCGGCAGCGGCAACCGGCACTATCTCGGCGTCCAGTTCACCCTCTGGGACGGCCAGTTGGTGATCACCATGATGATCACCGTGACGGTGCTCCACGAGACCCTGCGGGTGGAGGTCACCGGGCACGCGCTGGGGCCGGTGCACGGGCTGTTCACGACGAAGTCGTCACCGAAGACCGTCACCGTGAACAAGGCCGTCCGGTTCTGGGAGACCAGGACCCGCACCCTGCCGCTGGTGGACACCAAGGAGGTCGTGCGGCTGATGGTCCGCGCACCGCTGACCTGGTATCCGCCGCTGCTGGAGTTCCTGGGCGGCAAGCTGGCGCTGCCGGAGCCGTTCGGGCTGCGGCACGCCTGGGCGGAGAAGCCCTGGCGGCACCGGTTCATGGCGGACGACGCACTGCGGGCCGCCACCCCGGTCCTGCGGGCGGCGCACGCGGCGGCACTGAAGGTCCTGGAGGAGAACGGCGTGGACACCGACCGCTTCGCGGGCCGCTCCCTGGCCGTCGGCGGCGGCATCCAGGACGCGGCCCCCAAGAAAGCGGACCTCTACGACGCGTGATTTCAGGAAAGGGGCCAGGACGCGGCGAGCATCGTCCGGGTGTCGGCCAGGAGCTGGGGCAGAACCTTGGTGTGGCCGACGACCGGCATGAAGTTGGTGTCCCCGCCCCAGCGCGGCACGATGTGCTGGTGCAGATGGGCGGCGATCCCGGCGCCCGCCGCCATGCCCTGGTTCATCCCGATGTTGAACCCGTGCGCCCCGGAGGCCGCCCGCAGCGCCGTCATCGCCCGCTTGGTGAAGACGGCCAGCTCGGCGGTCTCGTCCTCGTCCAGTTCGGTGTAGTCGGCGACGTGCCGGAATGGGACGACCATCAGGTGTCCCCCGTTGTACGGGTAGAGGTTGAGCACCGCGTACACGGACGAGCCGCGCGCGATCACCAGGCCGTCCTCGTCGGATTTGGCGGGGATGGCGCAGAAGGGGCAGCCGTCGCCGGCCTCGGGCCCGCTCGGCTTGTTCTCCCCCTGGATGTAGGCCATCCGGTGGGGCGTCCACAGGCGCTGGAACGCGTCGGGCGTCCCCACTCCGAACTGCTGCTCCGGCTCACTCGTCATGGTGTGCAGCATATGGCGTCCCCCATACGGAACGTGTCGCCGGGGGCGGGCCGGGCCGCCGCCCCGCGATGCTGGGCGGATGGACGATGAGAACCGGCTGTGGCGCTGGCGGCAGCGCACGGAGGTGCCGCTGTTCGCCGCCTCCGTGCTGTTCCTCGGCTGCTACGCGGTCCAGGTGCTCGCCGAGGGGATCGGCCCGGGGTGGGAGGCGCTGCTGCGGGCGGTGACCTACGGGACGTGGGCGCTGTTCGTGGTGGACTACCTGGTGCGCTGGCGGCTCACCGGCCGGCACGCGCACTTCGTGCGCAGGCATCCGCTGGACGCGCTGGTGGTGGTGCTGCCGCTGCTGCGGCCGCTGCGGATCGTCCAGCTCTACGAGACCGCGCAGCACCGGCACGTCCGGCCGCGGCTGACGCTCTACGCACGGGTGATCGCGTACGCGGGGCTCTCGGCGGTGCTCCTGGGCTTCGCGGGCGCGCTCGCGGTCTACTCGGCGGAGCGGGGGGCGCCGGGGACGACGGTCCGGACCTTCGGTGACGCGGTCTGGTGGGCCTGTTCGACGCTGACGACGGTCGGTTACGGGGATGTCACCCCGGTGACCGGTCTCGGCCGGACGGTCGCGGTGGGCATGATGGCCGGCGGGCTGGCCCTGCTGGGGGCGGTGACCGGCTCGTTCTCGTCGTGGCTGATCCAGACCTTCACGCTGGACGAGGACAGGGGCGGGCCCCCGGGGAATCCCCCGGGGGCCCGGCCTCGGTAGTGCTCGATCGGATCCGGCCGCGATCTCGGACCGGGACGCGGCCTCAGACCTGGACGCGGTCCGCGACGACCTGCTCCAGCTTGGCCAGGGCCTGCTCGCGCGGGATCCCGTTCTCCTGCGACCCGTCGCGGTAGCGGAAGGAGACCGTCCCGGCGTTCATGTCCTCGTCACCGACGATGATCATGAAGGGGACCTTCAGCTTCTGGTGGTTGCGGATCTTCTTCTGCATCCGGTCGGAGGAGGCGTCCACCTCGATGCGCAGGCCCTTCTTCCGCGCGTCGGCGGCGAAGTCCTGGAGATAGTCGACGTGGGCGTCGCCGATCGGGATGCCGACCGCCTGCACCGGGGCCAGCCACGGCGGCATGGCGCCCGCGTAGTGCTCCAGGAGCACGGCGAAGAACCGCTCGATCGACCCGAAGAGCGCCCGGTGGATCATGACCGGCCGCTGCCGGGAGCCGTCCGGGGCGGTGTACTCCAGGTTGAAGCGCTCCGGCAGGTTGAAGTCGAGCTGGACGGTCGACATCTGCCAGGTACGGCCGATGGCGTCGCGCGCCTGCACCGAGATCTTCGGCCCGTAGAAGGCGGCGCCGCCCGGGTCGGGGGTCAGCGGCAGCCCCTGCTTCTCGGCCACCTGGCGCAGCACCTCGGTGGCCTCCTCCCAGGTCTCGTCCGAGCCGACGTACTTCTCCGGGTCCTTGGTGGACAGCTCCAGGTAGAAGTCGGTCAGACCGTAGTCCCGCAGCAGATTGAGGACGAAGGTGAGGGTGCGGTCCAGCTCCTCGGCCATCTGCTCGCGGGTGCAGTAGATGTGCGCGTCGTCCTGGGTGAAGCCCCGGGCCCGGGTCAGGCCGTGCACCACGCCCGACTTCTCGTGCCGGTAGACCGTACCGAACTCGAACAGCCGCAGCGGCAGCTCACGGTAGGAGCGGCCCCGGGCGTCGAAGATCAGGTTGTGCATGGGGCAGTTCATGGGCTTGAGGTAGTAGTCCGTACCACCGTCGAGCTGCATGGGGGGGTACATGCCCTCCGCGTACCAGTCCAGGTGGCCGCTCTTCTCGAAGAGGGCGCCCTTGGTGGCGTGCGGGGTGTAGACGAACTCGTAGCCCTCCTCCTCGTGCCGCTTGCGCGAGTAGTCCTCCATCACCCGGCGGATGATGCCGCCGCGCGGGTGGAAGACGGCGAGGCCGGAGCCGATCTCGTCCGGGATGGAGAAGAGGTCCAGCTCGGAGCCGAGCCGGCGGTGGTCGCGCTTCTCGGCCTCGGCGAGGAAGTCGAGGTACTGCTTCAGCTCGTCCTTGGTCGGCCAGGCCGTGCCGTAGATCCGCTGGAGCATCGGGTTCTTCTCGCTGCCGCGCCAGTACGCGGCGGCGTTGCGCATCAGCTTGAACGCGGGGATGTTCCGGGTGGAGGGCAGGTGCGGACCCCGGCAGAGGTCCTTCCAGCACAGCTCGCCGGTCTTGGCGTCCAGGTTGTCGTAGATGGTCAGCTCGCCGGCGCCGACCTCGACGTCGGAGCCGTCGTCGCTGGAGGCGGAGCCCTTGAGGCCGATCAGCTCCAGCTTGTACGGCTCGTCCGCCAGCTCCGCGCGGGCCTCGTCGTCGCCGACGACCCGGCGGGCGAAGCGCTGGCCGCGCTTCTGGATCTCCTGCATCTTCTTCTCGACGGCCTTGAGATCCTCGGGCGTGAAGGGCTTCTCCACGTCGAAGTCGTAGTAGAAGCCGTCCTTGACCGGCGGGCCGATGCCCAGCTTGGCGTCCGGGAACAGCTCCTGCACGGCCTGGGCCATGACGTGCGCGGTGGAGTGGCGCAGGATGTCGAGGCCGTCCGGGGAGGAGATCTCGACCGGCTCGACCTGCTCGCCGTCGCGCACCTCGTAGGTGAGGTCCTTCAGCTCGCCGGCCACCCGGGCGGCGATGACGGAGCGCTCACCGGTGAAGAGGTCCGCGGCCGTCGTGCCCGTGGTCACCACGCGCTCTTCCCGCTCGGAATCGCGTTGGATGATCACACGGACGTCTGACACCGGTCTCTCCTGACTGATGGGGGGCGCCACGGCGGGTTGCCGCGCGTCTGAATCGTACCGAGAGCGGGGCCCCGGCCGCGAAACGGTTACCCGGGCGGGCGTGGACCGGCCGCCCGCCGGCCCGCGCCGCCGTGGCTCCGCGCACCTGTGTCGTCACACTCGGTGCCGACCTGGGGGATCCGGGGGCGGGGGCGGATCCGGCGCGGGAGGGCGGCCCGGTCGCGCGACGGCGGGCACCGGCGGCCGGCGGGGGCCGCCGGGCCCGTACGCGGCGGAGCATCAGCGTCCGTGTCCCCCGGGCGGGTTGCGGTCCGGCCGCGTACGGCGCAAACCTCAGGGGTATCACGGACTCGACAGCGCGACGCCGCCATCTGCCGGGCCGGCGCGACGAGTTCGACGCAGGCCGGGGACGCCGGGGAGCACGGGGAGTTCGGGGAGATTCGGGGATGACGCTCTGGTTCGACGGCCCGCTGGCCGCGTTCGACACGGAGACGACCGGGGTCGATGTGGAGCAGGACCGCATCGTGTCGGCCGCGATCGTGGTCCAGGAGTCGGCGGGCGGGCGGCCGCGGATCACCCGCTGGCTGGTGAATCCGGGGATCCCGGTGCCCGGCGAGGCGACCGACGTCCATGGCCTCACCGACGACCATCTCCAGCGCAACGGCCGCTGGCCCGCGCCCGTGATGGACGAGGTGGGCAAGGCGCTCGCCGTCCAGTGCGCGGCGGGCCGCCCCCTGGTGGTGATGAACGCGCCGTTCGATCTGACGGTCCTCGACCGCGAGCTGCGCCGCCACCGGGCCACCCCGCTCGCCCGCTATCTGGAGCATGTGCCGCTGACCGTGCTCGACCCCCGGGTCCTCGACAAGCACCTGGACCGCTACCGCAAGGGCCGCCGCAAACTCCGCGACCTGTGCTCCCAGTACGAGGTGGTGCTCGACGGGGCGCACGACCCGGCGGCGGACGCCCTGGCCGCGCTGGAGGTGACCCGGGCGGTGGCCCGGCGGTTCGCCGCCCGGATGGAGCGGCTGACCCCGGTGGAGCTGCACACGCTCCAGGCGGAGTGGCACGCGTCCCAGACGCGCGGGCTCCAGGCGTGGTTCGCGCGCGCGGGCACGACCCAGACGGTGGACCCGGCCTGGCCGCTGCTGCCCGCGCTGCCCGCCGCCGCGTGAACGGCCCCGCCGGGTACGCGAAAGGCCGGTCCGTCGACGACGGACCGGCCTTCAGCCTGTGGGCGATACTGGGATCGAACCAGTGACCTCTTCGGTGTGAACGAAGCGCTCTCCCGCTGAGCTAATCGCCCGGGAACGCACTGAACCATACAGGTCCGGGCGGGCCGCCTTCAAATCACCCGCGCGCGGCGGCGCGGGAGGCACATCAGCCGGACCGCAGCAGCTCCGTGAGCCCCCGGCGGCCGGCCCGCATCATCAGCGCGTGATTGGCCCGCAGCGCCGGGCGGCACAGCGGGGCGAGCCGCCGCAGCAGCGGCCTGCGCACCTCCACCTCCTGGTCGAAGAGGACCCGGGTGCCCGCCCCGTGGGCCAGGACCGTCCAGCGGGCCCAGCCCGCCAAGTCGCCCGTCATGCCCAGCTCCAGGACCCCGGCGGCCGGGTCCCGCCGCCGGGCGCGGGCGGTGACGCGGATCTCGTACGGGAGGACGGAACGGATCCGCGCGGCGGCGGCGTCCCCGGCGAGCGGACGCACCGCCCGGACCTGGGGCCACCAGCGGGGGTAGTCGGCGGCCCGCTCCAGCACCGCGAAGACGGCGGCGGGGTCGGCGGGCAGCTCCCAGACGCTGTGGAAGCGGTAGTGGTCGCGGTCCATGGGCCGCAGTCTGCCCGCCGTGCGCCCGCCACCTGCCCACCGACGCGGAACGACGGGCCCGCCCGCCCTACTCACCCACCGGGTGAGTACCCGTACGGATGTCCCCGGATGTGGTCCGGGACACACTGCGGCCATGAAGAATGGCACCACCCCGGGGGCGCTCGCCGAGGAACTGGCGCGCGTCGACCGGGAACTGACCCACCTGGACGCGCACCGGCAGCGGCTGCTCGCCCACCGGTCCCGGCTGCTCGCGGCGCTCCACCCGCCGGCGACCGCGCCGGCCCGGAGCAGGGCCGACTCCACCGGAGCGGCCGCCGGGACGTCCGCCGAGACCTCCACCGCGCGGACGCAGAACACGCTGCTGACCCTGGGCGGGGTGCTGCTCGCGGTGGCGGCGATCGCGTTCACCCTGGTCGGCTGGGGGCAGCTCGGCATCGGCGGGCGCTCCGCCGTGCTGGCGGGCGTGACCGCGGCCGCGCTGGGGGCGCCGCCGTTCCTGCTGCGCCGGGGCCTGCGCTCCACGGCGGAGTCGGTGGCGGCGCTGGGGCTGGCGCTGACGGTGCTGGACGCGTACGCGCTGTACCTGGTGGCGCTGACGGACCTGGACGGGCTCGCCTGCGCGGCGGGGGCGGCCACGGTGCTGACGGCGCTGTGGGCGGCGTACGGGAGGGCGGTGCCCCGGCTGCGGGTGCCGCTGCCCGCCGCTGTCGCCATGGCGCAGTTCCCGCTGCCCGCCTGGGCGCTGTACGCCGGTCCCGGCCGCGCGCTGGACTGGGCGCTGCTGCTGACGGCGGCGGGGTCCGCCGGGCTGGCGGCACGGGCGGGCCGCCGGACGGTCCGCGCGGTGGCGGCGGCGGGCGCGGCGGTGACGGGCGGCGGCGTGCTGCTGCTCGGCGGCCTCGACGCGCTGGCGGCCACCGCCCCGGCCGGGGCGCTGGGGCCGGCGGCCCTGCTGGCGGCCGCGGCCGTCGTCGCCCTGGCGGCGGCCCGGGGCACGGACCGGGCGGGCCTCGCCCTCGCGGTCATCGCGGGCCTGGCCCTGGTGACCGGCGCGGGCTCGGCGGTCCGCACAGCGCTGCCGGACGGCTGGGCGGTACCGGGATATCCGCTGGTGGCGACGGTCCTGCTGGCTGCGGTGGCCCTTCCCGGGGTACGGGAGCGACTGGCCCGGCCGCTGCGGGCGGGGCTCGCCCTGGCGGCGGCCGGGACGCATCTGGCGGCCCTGCTGTCGGCGCTGCCGCCGCTGCTCCTCGCCCTCACCGGGCCGCTGCGGACCTCGCAGCCGTGGACCGGCCCCGGCCCGGACGCGCGAACGGTCCTGGGCTCCGACGTGCCGGGCGCACCCCCGGCGGCGGCGACGGCGATCCTCCTGCTGGCGGCCCTGACCCTGGTCCTGACGACGCTCCGGCCCGCGCTCTCCCGGGACGTCCGGCGCGCGTGGGCGCGGACGACGGCCCGGTTCGGCTCCCCCGCCGCCGAAGGCGTGGGTTCCGGGCCGTGGACGAAACTCGCGCCGGCCGCCGGCCTGCGGCAGTACCCCGGAACCGCCCCGGAGCGACCCGCGCCCGGTACGTCGGGCCTCGCCACGTCGGGCCTCGCCGCGGAACACACGCCTCCGGCGACCGGGAACGCGACCGCCCCGACCGTTGAGCGCCGGAACACCGTGGCCGCGCGGACCGGGGAGACCCCGGCCGGGCCGGAAGGCCCCGTACCAGGCGACCGGAGCACCGGCACGCCCCCTGGCCATGGCGCGGAGGACCCGGTGCCCGGCACGCCCCACCACGGACCGGTCGGCACGACTCGGGCCACGGCGCCGGCGAGCGCCACAGGGGCGGCCGACGCACGCCGTCCTTCCGCGACGGCTGGAGGCAGCGATCCAGCGCCCACGCGGACCACCCGGACCAGGCGGACGCCCATGGGCTCCGGCGAGAGCGCCACTGCCCCCACCGGACGGCCGCACCAGGGCCGGGACCACGCCGCCCCGACCGGCGGGGTCCGGGACACCGGGGACGTCCACGCCGAAGAGGCAACCCCCGGCGGCACAAGCACCCTCAGGCCCGCAGGGCCGGAAAGCCCCGTACCCGGCGGTACGGGCACCCACACGCCCGCCGGGCCGGAGCAGACCGGGAAGACCTCGCCCGGTGCGCCGGACGACCGGGGCCGGAGCGGGGCCGGGCTCGTCGGGGCCGGGGTCCTGGGGTGGGGGGCGCTGTTCCTGGTGCCCGCCGCCGTCGGGGCCGGGTTCGTGGCGACCCTCGCCGTCCAGGTGCTCGTGACCCTCGCCGCCCTGGCCGTCGCCGTGCGGCCCGCGTGGCCGGCGGGCACCGCCACGGCCGCCGGTGGCGTCGCCGTCGGGTGCGCTCTCGGCGGCGGCGCGAGCACGGCCCTGCTGGCGCTCGCGACCCGGCCCGCGACCTTCACCGTGCTCGGTGTCCTCGTCGCGGCGCTGCTCGCCGGGGCGGTGGCCTCCCGGGTCGGCGGCGCGGTCCGTTCGGCGGTGGTCTGCGGGGCGGTCGCCTCCGGTACCGCGCTGCTGCTCGCCGTCGGCCCGGCGGCGGGCTGGGAGGCGCACCGGGCGGGTCCGCTGGTCCTCGTGGTGCCCGTGCTGGTGGCCCTGGTCGCCGGCCGGCTGGGCGATCACCCGGTGTCGGTGCCGCTGGAGGTGTCCGGGGCCGTTGCGGGGCTCGTCGCCGCGCAGGCCGCGCTGGCCCACCCGCCGACGTTCGCCCTGGTGTGCGCCCTCGGGGGCGTGATCGCGGCGGGCACCGCGCTGCGGCCCGAGCGGCGCCGGATCGCCGCCCCGGTGGCGGGGGCGCTGTTCCTGCTCGCGACCTGGGTGCGGCTGGCGGCGTGGGAGGTGACCGTTCCGGAGGCGTACGCCCTGCCGGCGGCCGTCCCCGCGCTCGTGGTCGGTCTGGTGTGGCGGCGGCGGGTGCCGGGGACGTCGTCCTGGCGGGCGTACGGGCCGGGGCTCGGCCTGGGTCTGGTGCCGGGTCTGGCGGCGCTCCCCGGTGACGGCGGGTGGACGCGTCCGCTGCTGCTGGGGCTCGCGGCCCTGGCCGTCACGCTCGTCGGCGCGCGGCGGCGGCTCCAGGCGCCGCTGGTGCTCGGCGGGGCGGTGCTGGCGCTGGTCGCCGGGAACGAGCTGGCGCCGTACGTGGTGCAGGCCGTGGACGCGCTCCCGCGCTGGCTGGCGCCCGCGCTGGCCGGTCTGCTGCTGCTGGCCGTCGGGGCCACCTACGAGCAGCGGCTGCGGGAGGCCCGCCGGCTGCGCGGGGCGCTGGGCCGGATGCGCTGAGCGGCTCCCCCGCCCGGACGGCCCGGTCCTCGCCCGTACGGGTGGGGGCCGGGCCGTCCGGCGTATGGCCGAGGCCGCCGCGGGATTCGCACAGAATCAAACACGCGCCGTCGAAAGGCGGGCCGGAACGGCAAAAAGAACGAGGGTGGAACGGTTGTGTGAACCGTTCCACCCTCGTATCGGTGGGCGATACTGGGATCGAACCAGTGACCTCTTCGGTGTGAACGAAGCGCTCTCCCGCTGAGCTAATCGCCCGGGCGCACCGCAAACATTACCGCATGTCAGCGGGTGCCTGGGACCATGCGGAGGTCAGGATTCGATCTTCCACGGCAGGGTGATGCCGAACTTCCAGAGGTAGAGCCCGGCCAGGACCGCGCAGATCACACAGCCGACCGTGGTGAGGATGATGTTCCGCCGCCGTACGCGGGGGTCGAGGGCGCGCTGGGCGGCCTCGCTGACCTTGCGCTTGGTCCAGCGCAGCACCAACTGCGCCCAGACGAACTCGGTGGCCCAGATCGCCATGCCGGCGAAGATCACCACCCAGCCCGGTCCGGGCAGCACCAGCATCGCGACTCCGGCGGACACCACCGCCAGACCTGCCACGAAGACGCCGACCTGCCAGCTCACGTGCAGGGTTCTGCGCTTCTTGATGAACTCCGGCGCGCGGGACCCGAGCGGCCTCTCGGCCGGCTGCCCGCTCTCGGCCGGGGCCGCCGGGCCGTCCTGCGCCGGCTTCGCACCGTCCGCCACCACGACCTCCAGGCCGTTACTCCCCGTATTCATGCTCGTCAATCTACCTGACCCAGCGGAGTCACCGGAATGGTCCCAGGGTACGAACAATGGCTCCGCCGTTGGGGGTACCTAAAGGCACCCAAAACCCTCAGAGGGGTTTACAACGGCACCGTAGGTGGCATGTCGATTTCGCCGACGTGCGAATCCCCGAGCGCACACTGAGCGAAAGGCCCTGGCGCTTATGAACACCACGGTCAGCTGCGAGCTGCACCTGCGCCTCGTTGTATCGAGCGAGTCCTCACTGCCTGTACCCGCGGGCCTGCGGTATGACACGGCCGATCCCTATGCCGTGCACGCCACCTTCCACACCGGAGCCGAGGAGACGGTCGAGTGGGTCTTCGCCCGCGACCTCCTCGCGGAGGGCCTGCACCGGCCCACCGGCACGGGCGATGTCCGCGTCTGGCCGTCCCGCAGCCACGGCCAGGGCGTCGTCTGCATCGCGCTGAGTTCCCCCGAGGGCGAGGCCCTGCTCGAAGCCCCCGCGCGGGCCCTGGAGTCGTTCCTGAAGCGGACCGACGCCGCCGTCCCTCCCGGCACCGAGCATCGTCACTTCGACCTCGATACGGAGTTGTCGCACATCCTGGCGGAGAGCTGAGCCAGGCCCAGCGCCGCACGGCGCCGTCCTACTCGGGGAGACGGCGCCGCGCGGACAACCGCACAGGGAACACAACCGCATAGAGCGCACCCCCCTGGCGTCGTGGCCGCGCATTCGCGCGCGGAGACGGCGCCTATGCGTGTTCGTCCGAACCGCTAGAGTCAGCGCAATTCGGCGGGCACCGGCCCGCAGCAGGCCAGGGAGCGAATCGTGCTGATCCCTCACGACACCAGAATTGCGCTCGACGCGGTCATCGATCTGGTGAACACCGCACCGGAAAGCGATCAGGCCGACGGGCTGGCGGATGTCGCGGCGCTGCGCGAATTCGTCCGCAGACACCACATCAGCGATGTCGGTGAGCTGGGCCGAAAGGATCTGCGGGCGGTACACGGCGTACGGGCCCGTTTCGCGGAGGTCTTCGCCACGGCCGACAGCGCGGTCGCCGCCGCACTGTTGAACGACCTGGTGGCCGCGGCGGGCACCACACCGCAGCTCACCAATCACGACAACTACGACTGGCACGTGCACTACTTCGCGCCGGGTGCCTCGATCGCCGACCACCTCGCCGCCGACTGCGGGATGGCGCTGGCGTTCATCGTGGTCGCGGGCGAACAGGAACGGCTGCGGCGGTGCGAGGCGCCGGACTGCGGGCGGGCCTTCGTCGATCTGTCCCGCAATCGCTCCCGCCGCTACTGCGACAGCCGGACCTGCGGCAATCGGCTGCACGTCGCCGCCTACCGCGCCCGCCGGCGCGAAGCGGCCGGCTGAGCCCCCGCCGGGGGCGGACACCGGGGGCGGACCCGCAGGGAACACCGGTCCTCAAGCTCACAACGGTCACAACGGTCACAACAGGAAGAGATCGTGGACGGCGGCCATCAGCAGCAGCACGCCGATGACGGTCAAAAAGATCATCAGGGGTGGCTGGGAGAGCGCGAAGAGACAGCCCTGCGGCTCCTGCGGCGTCTTCGCCCTCTTCGGCTTCTTCGGATCATTCGCGGGTGCGGAGGCCTGGCCCCCGGAGGTATCGAGCATCTCGGGCCGATGATGGCGCAGCACACGCCCCGGCGATCACCCAACACGCGTCCCGGGACGGTGAGTTCGTCACCCACGCACCCCGCGCACCGCCGCCCGGTACCCGGGTGACCCGGCGGGCGGCGTCAGATGCCGTGCTTCTTGAGGATCGCCTCGATGTCGCTGAAGTCCTCGCCCGGGGCGGCCGGCTGACGCCTGCCCTGCGCCGCGCTCTGCTGCGCGGGCCGCGTCCGCTCCCCGCCGGCCGCGCCGCGACCGAGGGACGGCGCCGACGCGGCGGGCGCGACGGCCTCCCGGCGGGCGGCGGCACGGGCCGCCTTGCGCTCCTTGCGGCCGGGCACACCCGAGCGCCGCTCGGCGGCCCGGACCCCCGCGAAGAGCGCCCAGGCGCCGCCCAGCAGACCGAAACCGATCCAGGCGGTCGGGCTGAAGGCGGTGTCCACGGCCCACTGGACCGCCCCGGTCAGCACCAGACCGAGCGGTACGAGGGAGTACGCCGCGATCCGGGCCGCCGCACGGAACCGCTTGCGGTACGCCGTGATCCCGGCGATGCCCAGGCCCGCCGCCGACGCCGCGGCGCATATGGTCTCGGCAATCATCGGGTCCTCCTGGCTTCGGCGTTCATGTACGGGGGCGCCCGCCGGCCGTGCCTGTGCCGCAGCCGGCGGCGACGGCATGAACGGGTACGTCCCTTCCATCCTGCCTCCATCCTGCACCGTGGGACGGGGTGCGGGCCACGGCCACGGGCCGGTCACGTCGGATCCCAGGGATTTCTCCGGGGCCTTCTCCTCCCCAGGTCGGGGGCGCGGGAGGGCCGGCGGGCCGGGACAGGGGCCCGTCCTGGGAGACTGGTCCCATGAACGACTCCCCCGCCGGCCGGCCCACCGCCCCCGTCGTCCTCGACCTGTGGTGCGACCTCTCCTGCCCCGACTGCCTCACCGCCCTCGACGACGTGCGCGCCCTGCGCGAGCGGTACGGGGACCGGCTGGAGATCCGGCTGCGCCACTTCCCGCTGGAGAAGAACAAGCACTCCTACGCCAGCGCCCAGGCCGCCGAGGAGGCCGACGCCCAGGGCCGGGGCCGGGAGTACTACGAGGCGCTGCTCGCCCGCGTCGCGGAACTGCGCGAGCGGGGCGAGCCGGTGCTGCTGGAGACCGCCCGCGACCTGGGGCTCGACGCCGAGGAGATCGACACGGCGCTGATCGACGGGCGGCACACCCTCACCGTCGACGCGGACCAGGCCGAGGGCAAGGCGCTCAAGGTCACCGGCACCCCCACCTATGTCATCGGCGGGGAGCGGCTGGACGGCGGCGTGAGCCAGGAGGGCCTGCGGGCCCGGATCGAGGAGATCGCGGACCGGCTGCTGGGCTGAGACCCGCACCGGCGGGGTCAGAGCAGCGGCTTGGCGTGGTGGACCTCCACCGTCCGGTAGCCGAGCGAGGTGTAGAGCCGGAGGGCCGGGGCGTTGTCCGCGAAGACGTGCAGTCCGAGCAGGCGCAGCCCCGCCGCGAGCGCGCACCGCTCGGCCACGAGCATCAGCGCGCGGCCGTGGCCCCGGCCCCGGTACTCCTCGGCGACCATCACGTCGTACACCCACATCCCCCGCTCCCCGGGCCGCACCTCGCGCGGCGCGAGCCAGAGGAAGCCGGCGGGCACGCCGTCGTGGACCAGGGTCTCCAGCCGGACGCCGGGGGTGTCCGGTCCTTGCGGCAGTACCCCGGCCCGGTCGGCGGCCGCCTTGGCGCGGGCCCGTTCCAGCGGGAGGCCGTGGGCGGCCAGGGCCCGGGCATAGCCCTCGGTGGCGGACTGGGCCCAGGCCGTGTACTCACCGCGGCTGATCGGCCGGTGCGTGGTCCCCGGCGGCAGCGCGGGCGGCGGGCCGTCGAGCGCCTTCGCCATGGCGCGGCCGGTCCCGGTGTAGCCGAGCGCGGCCGCCAGCCGGGCGGCGGCGTCCGCGCCGGACGGCACGGAGACCTGCACCGTGTCGCAGTCCCAGCCGCGCAGCACCTCCTCGGCGGCGAGGGCGGCGATGGTGCCCCGGCCCCGGCGCCGTGACGGCTCGTCGATCCACAGGTCGCGCACGGTGCCCACGCGCGCGCCGTCGGAGGGGACGGCCGCGACGGTGACCCGGCCGACGGGCCGGCCGTTGTCGCAGACCTCGTAGAGGCGGGAGCGGCCGCCGTCGGACTGCCGCTGGATCGGCCCGGTGGGCCGCAGGGTGGTGGTCATCAGAGGTGTTCTACCGGGCCCCGGGCCCCGCGTCACGGGATTTAACGCCCCGTCCGGTATCCGGGCCGCTCAGGGCAGCCGGGGGTCCGCGTCCGCCGCCGCGCGCTCCAGGAAGACGGCCAGCGCCTTGGCGGTGACCGGTCCGGGGGCCCCGGCGGCGGGCCCGCCCACCGGCCGCCCGTCGATCCGGTCGACGGCCTGCACGTCCCGCAGGCTGGAGGTGAGGAAGACCTCGTCGGCGCGGTCCAGCACGTCGAACGGCAGCTCCGTCTCCCGGGCCCCGGTCCACTCCACGACCAGGGCGCGGGTGATGCCCGCGAGGCAGCCGGAGGAGACCGGCGGGGTGTGCAGTTCGCCGTCGAGGACGACGAAGACATTGGAAGCGGTGCCCTCGCAGAGCTGCCCGACGGTGTTGGCGAACAGGGCCTCGCCGGCTCCCTGCCCGGCCGCGCGGGAGAGCGCCATGACGTTCTCGGCGTACGAGGTGGACTTCAGCCCGGCCAGGGCGCCGCGCTCGTTGCGGGTCCACGGGACGGTGATCACGGACGCGGTCGGGGGCCGCGAGGGCAGCGGTCCGAGCGCGACCATCAGGGTGGGTTCGCCGGCTCCGCGTTCGGAGCCGAGGGGGGCGGTGCCGCCGGTGTAGGTGACGCGCAGCCGGCCGCGCTCCACCGGGTTGGCCCCGATGACGGCGGCGCAGGCCCGGCGGATCTCGTCGTGGTCCGGTTCGGGCAGGCCGAGGGCCCGTGCCGAGCGGGAGAGCCGTTCGAGGTGGAGCGTGAGGGCGAAGGGCACGCCCCCGGTGGTCTTCATCGTCTCGAAGACCCCGTCCCCGACGGTGAGGCCGTGATCGAGCGCCGACACCCGGGCGTCGGCGGCCGCCTTGAGTTCCCCGTTGATCCACAGCTTCATCCGGCCGCACCTCTCAGCGGTTGCGCGAGCCCGCCACCGGGCTCCCCGTCCTCGGGAGACGACGCTATCGCGAGCAGTCGGGACGCCTTCAGCTCGGTCTCCGCCCACTCGCGTTCGGGGTCGGAGCCCCAGGTGATGCCGGCGCCGGTGCCGAAGCGGAGCAGGGCGCCAGCGCCCGGGGCCCGGTCGATCCAGAAGGTACGTATCCCCACGGCCAGCTCCCCGGTGCCCCGGTCGGCGTCGACCCAGCCGATGCCGCCGCAGTAGGGGCCGCGCGGGGCCCTCTCCAGGGCTTCGATGATCCGCAGCGCGCTGGATTTCGGGGCGCCGGTGACCGAGCCGGGCGGGAAGGTGGCCGCCAGCAGCGCGCTCCAGCCCTGCCCGGGGGCCAGCTCGCCGCGGACCGTGGACACGAGGTGGACCAGTCCGGGGTGGGGCTCGACCGCGCACAGCTCGGGGACGGTGACGCTGCCGGTGGCGCAGACCCGGCCGAGGTCGTTGCGGACCAGGTCCACGATCATCACGTTCTCGGCGTGGTCCTTCTCCAGCAGATCCGCCGCCGTCCGGCCGGTGCCCTTGATCGGCCCCGACTCCACGGTCGTCCCGGTGCGGCGCAGATACAGCTCCGGCGAGGCCGTGGCGATCTCCACCCCGTGCGCGGGGAGGCGGATCGTTCCCGCGTACGGGGCGGGGTTGCCCCGGGCCAGCAGCGCGGTCAGCGCGTCCACGTCGGCCCGGTCCGGGTCGGGCAGCGGCGCGGAGAGCACCCGGCAGAGATTGGCCTGGTAGACCTCGCCCGCGGCGATGTGCTCGCGGATCCGGCGGACGCCCGCGGTGTAGCCGGCCCGGTCCAGGGAGGAGTTCCAGGCGTCCCTGGCGGGTCCGCGCCACTGTCCGGGAACCGCCGCCGGGACGGCCTCCCGGTGGACGCGGTCGAAGCGCGCGCAGGTCAGAGCGCCCTCGAAGTCGGCGGCGACGGCCCAGAAGCCGGCGGAGTCCAGGGCCTCCGGATCACTCGTGACATCACGGAGTCCGGTGGCGACAAGGGGCCCGAAGCGGGCGAGGGGAGCGAGGTCGTGCACGTCTGCGAGTCTATGACCGGCGCGAATGGGCCGTCGGACGGGAGCCGCGCCGGGCCGCCCGGAGCGCCGCGGGGCGAGCACACGTCAGCACGCTGCGGAAACGCGTTTTTGTACTGGCTCAGGAATCCGCTAGAGTTCAACACGTAGCCGGGACGCGGAAGCGAAACGGAAAAGACACGCGGACGTAGCTCAGTTGGTAGAGCGCAACCTTGCCAAGGTTGAGGTCGCCAGTTCGAACCTGGTCGTCCGCTCGATGTGGGGGATCTTCCCGAGCCCCTGCGCTCCGGGTGGAGTGGCCGAGAGGCGAGGCAACGGCCTGCAAAGCCGTCTACACGGGTTCAAATCCCGTCTCCACCTCCAAGGACGATTAGCTCAGCGGGAGAGCGCTTCCCTGACACGGAAGAGGTCACTGGTTCAATCCCAGTATCGTCCACTGGAACCGCTGTTCATCAGAGGTTTCCCCGCGCGATTAGCTCAGCGGGAGAGCGCTTCCCTGACACGGAAGAGGTCACTGGTTCAATCCCAGTATCGCGCACGCAAGCCCTGTCATCTGCGGGTAACCGCAGGTGAAAGCCTTCTGGATCCACTCGGTCCGGATGGTTCCCGCGCGATTAGCTCAGCGGGAGAGCGCTTCCCTGACACGGAAGAGGTCACTGGTTCAATCCCAGTATCGCGCACCACCGAAAACCCCCGGTCGCCCTTGCGGCCGGGGGTTTCGTGTATGCGGGGGCGGTCAGGAGGAGAAGAGCATCCGGCCGAATCCGCGCTGGTGGTGGCCGCCGTGGTGGCCGTGGCCCTGCGGGTGACCGCCGTGTCCGTGACCGCCGTGGGCGGGGCCGTGCGAGCCGGGCCCCGGGGGGTACGCGCCACCGGGCTGCGGAGCGCCCCAGGCCGGCCCACCGGGCGCCGGGGGCGGCGGCGGGGCCTGCCCGGTCCACTGCGACTCCAGCCGGGTCAGCGCCTCCAGCTCGCCGTAGTCGAGGAAGATCCCCCGGCAGCCGCCGCACTGCTCGATCTGGACGCCGTTGCGGTTGTAGGTGTGCATCGGTGCGTGGCACTTCGGACACTGCATGGTCGTGGCTCAGCTCCTCGCGGTCGATCGCGCTGCGACGATCACATGGCTGTGATCATCAGAGCTGAGGACGGCGCCCTATACCGGAGCGGTTCCGTCCGGATGGACCGGGAGCGAGGCGATCCGGTCGCACGCGCCGATCACGGCGAGATCGTCCTCGTCGGGTTCGCGCCGCTCGGCGGCGGCCCGGACCAGGGCGAGGGCGGCGGTCTGGACGGTCAGGGCGCGCGCCGGGACGTCCAGCCACCGCCACGGGTCCTCGCCCGGGTCCACGGCGGGGCCCCGGGCGGCCGTGTACGCGCCGAGGAAGCGCCGCCACACCTCCCGGGGCAGCAGCCCGGCCGCGTACCAGGCGGCGGGGCGGGCCAGATCCCAGGTCGGGTCGCCGATCCCGAGGTCGTCGACGTCGATCAGCAGCCAGGGGCCGCCCGGCGCGGGGTGGCGCACCAGCTGGCCCAGGTGGAGATCGCCGTGGCAGAGCCGGCGGCGGGGAGCGGGCGCCGCGCCGCGCGCCCAGGCCGGGAGCCGCGCGCAGGCGGCCTCGACCACGGCAGCGTACGGATGGCGGCCGGCCCGGGCGCGCATCCGGGCGAGGGCGCGCACCACCTTGGCGGGGCCGCGCGCCGGCGGCAGCGGTCCGGGCAGGGCCGCCGGGTCCACCCGGTGCAGCCGGGCGAGGAGGACGGCGGTCTCCTCCCAGGGAGCGGCACCGGGGTCCCGCGGGTCGACGGGCAGCCCGTACGGCCAGGCCGTGACGGGTCTGCCGTGGGTCTCGCGGGCGCTCAGCGGCAGCGGCGCCAGCAGGATCCCGGCCAGCCGCGGGTCGGCGGCGACCGCGATCCGTACCCGGTGCGCGGCGGGGTCGGTGTCCGCCGCGTGCGCCTTGGCGACGGCAGGGCCATGGCGGACGACGACCCCGTCGTCGCGTTCCGCGAGGACGCTCTCGTCCGTCCCGCACCCCCCGCACTCCCCCGGTCCGGTGTGTGCCGCCTCCCGTGCGGCTCCGGCGAGCGCGCTGATGACAGCTGTGGTCACGGTCTCCCCCCGCTGCTGTAAAGATCCCCTGCGGGGAGCCTACGTGTGGCCCCCCGCCCGGTCCGGCGGCGGGACCGGGGCGTGAACCCTTTTCCGGGACGGCCCGGAATTGCTCTCGCTCGCACGGTTGGGCCGGTATCGCCCCCGTCTGGGCCGTGTCCGTGGCACATCCGGGGCGTGTCCGGGCCGTGTCCTGGCGGCGTCCCGGCTGCGGACAGCGCGATGGCCGGTCAGCTCCCCAGCTGACCGGCCATTGCCTGCCGTCCGCCGCACCCCCGTCCCCACGGGGTTATTGGCCGGATGTCCCCGACCCGGACCGCTCTTCCGGGTCCGGGGCGCCGCTCAGCGCCCCAGCATCACGCCCACGGACGACGCATGTGTGACCACCGCTTCCCAGCCGCCGAAGGCGACCACGAGAAAGGCGGCCAGAGGGAGGACCATGGCGGTCGCCACCAGCGGGTGCCGGTGGCCGGACGGGCCGGCGCCGGGCGTCGCCGAGGCGCCGTGCCCACGCGTGCGGACCAGGGTCCGCGATGCCGTGTCCGCCATGGCTCCTCTCCTCTCGTTGGCAGCGGCGGGTGTCTGACCTCGGGGGACGAGTGCTTCACCCGCCGCTTGAGAACAAGCCTAGGCAGCCGGGAGGGGCCGGACGTCATGCCCGCGTACCGATTGGCGGGCCTCCCGGAGGATGAGCCACCGCCCTTCGGTGTACTCCCCTGGGTGGAGACGGTGCCCCCGGCATGGGGGGCTTCCCTGACATCGCCCGCGGGCGGGGCGACGACCGCGCGCCGGTGGCCCGCGCCCGGCCGGGGCAGGTGTCTTTGGGCTCTGGGGCGGGCCGGTTCCGGGGGCCCGGGAGCGGGTGACTTCGCTCACTCCCCCGGCCCCGGGGGCGGGGGGTACCCCGGTCCGGGGCCTTGCCCGGCTTGCCACGACTTCGTCCGTCCGGGCGCCGCCCGCCGCCCCCGCGGGGGGCCGGGCCCCTCGTACCCCACCGGCCCAATCCCCGTCGCCGCACCGCCCGTTGGCGCGAACCGTCGGCCATCATGTCCAAAACTCGCCGCTGCGAGCCTCCTTGGGGAGCCGCCGTCCCCCCGGGACAATCGATCGATCACGGAGGGCGCGGCCTATGAGCGCGCCGGGGCAGGGGTACGTAAGCTGTGCCACGGCGAAACGGACGATCAACCGGCGGAGCGGGGCTTGCCCGGCCCACCGGGTACGGGGTGGGGGGCCGACCCCCATCCACTCGGCAGGGCGGGGATCTCCCGCCGCAGGCAGGGGGGTGGCCCCACCCCCAGGTAGGGGACGGACATGGCGATGATGCGGCTCCGGCGCGAGGATCCGCGGGTCGTCGGCTCGTTCCGGCTGCACCGGCGGCTCGGCGCCGGCGGGATGGGCGTCGTCTATCTGGGCTCCGACCGGCGCGGCCAGCGGGTCGCGCTGAAGGTGATCCGGCCCGACCTCGCCGAGGACCAGGAGTTCCGCTCCCGCTTCGCCCGCGAGGTCTCCGCCGCCCGCCGGATCCGGGGCGGCTGCACCGCCCGGCTGGTGGCCGCCGATCTGGAGGCGGAGCGCCCGTGGTTCGCCACGCAGTACGTCCCCGGGCCCTCCCTGCACGACCGGGTCGCCGAGGAAGGCGTGCTCCAGGCCGCCGAGGTGGCCGCGATCGGCGCGGCGCTCTCGGAGGGGCTGGTCGCCGTGCACGAGGCCGGTGTCGTCCACCGCGATCTCAAGCCGTCCAACATCCTGCTCTCCCCCAAGGGCCCCCGCATCATCGACTTCGGCATCGCCTGGGCGACCGGCGCGAGCACGCTCACCCATGTGGGCACGGCGGTGGGCTCCCCCGGCTTCCTCGCCCCCGAGCAGGTGCGGGGCGTGGCGGTCACCCCGGCGACGGACGTCTTCTCGCTGGGCGCGACCCTGGCGTACGCGGCGACCGCCGACTCTCCGTTCGGGCACGGCGGTTCGGAAGTGATGCTCTACCGGGTGGTGCACGAGGAGGCGCAGCTCCAGGGGGTGCCCGACGCGCTCGCGCCGCTGCTGCGGGCGTGCCTGGCGAAGGATCCCGAGGAGCGGCCCAGCACCCTCCAGCTCTCCATGCGGCTCAAGGAGATCGCGGCCCGTGAGGCGCAGGGCCTGGTGGAGACCCGGCCGCCGGTGCCCCGCGAGCGGATCGACACCGACCGGCCCACCACGCGGTACCAGGAGCGGCCCGCCCGCCCGGCGGCATCGGCCCGTACCGAGCGGCTGGACCGGGGCGAGCGCACGGAGCGGCTGGACCGGGGCCCCGAACGGCGCCCCGCCGCGCGGCCGAAGTCCGGCCGGAACAGCGGCTCGCGGTCCCGCCCGTACCCCGCGCGCACCCCCGGGCGATCCGGCCCCGCGTCCGGCGTACGGACCAACGGGACCGGGCGGCGGCCCGCCAACCCGAGGCTGCTGCGCCAGCGGATCGTGGTCTTCTTCGTGGTGACCCTGATCGTCGCGCTGGGGATCGCGGCGGCGCAGAAGCTCTGAGGCTCTGTCCGCCCCGGTCAGGTCTGGGGGCGTCCCGCGGTGACCGCGTAGAAGGCCACCGCGGCGGCGGCCCCCACATTGAGCGAGTCCACGCCGTGCGCCATCGGGATGCGGACCCATTCGTCCGCCGCCATCAGCGCCTGGTTGGAGAGGCCGTCCCCCTCCGCGCCCAGCATCAGGGCGACCCGCTCCATCCGGTGCGGCGCGACCTCGTCGATCGCCGCCGCCTTCTCGTGCGGGGTCAGCGCGAGCAGCGTGAACCCCGCCTCCCGTACCGCTTCGAGCCCCTTGGGCCAGCCGTCGAGCCGGGCGTACGGGACCGAGAACACCGCGCCCATCGACACCTTCACCGAGCGGCGGTACAGCGGATCGGCGCAGTCCGGGGAGAGCAGCACCGCGTCCATGCCGAGGGCTGCGGCGCTGCGGAAGATCGCACCGATATTGGTGTGATCGTTCACCGATTCCATGATCACCACCCGGCGGGCGGTGGTCAGCAGCTCGGCGGCCGTCGGCAGGGCCGTGCGCTGCATGGAGGCGAGCGCGCCCCGGTGCACGTGATAGCCGGTGACCCGCTCCGCCAGCTCCGGGCTGACCGCGTACACCGGCGCCGGCAGCTCGTCGATCACGTCCCGCATGACATCGACCCACTTGGCGGAGAGCAGCATCGACCGCATCTCGTACCCGGCGTCCTTGGCCCGGCGGATGACCTTCTCGCCCTCGGCGATGAACAGCCCCTCGGCGGGTTCGCGTCTGCGGCGCAGCTCGACATCGGTCAGGCCGGTGTAGTCGCGGAGCCGGGGGTCGTCGGGGTCCTCGATGGTGATGAGATCAGCCACAGGGTGATACTGCCTTCTCCGGGGTGCGGTGCCAACGCCTGGATCCAGGCGTGTTACTGGTGGTTACGCCGACGGGCGGGCCGACGGCGCGACCCGGTCGCCCAGCGCGACGACCTCGCCGATGACGATGACCGCCGGCGGACGCACATCCTCCGCGGCGACCACGCCGGCGACCGTGGCGAGCGTCGCGTCCACCCGGCGCTGCGCGGCGGTCGTGCCCTCCTGGATCAGGGCGACCGGCGTGTGCGGCTCCCGCCCGTTCGCCACCAGGGTCTGCGCGATCGCACCGATCTTGTCGACGCCCATCAGCACCACCAGGGTGCCACGAAGCCGGGCGAGCGCGGCCCAGTCCACGAGCGAACGGTCGTCGTCCGGCGCGACATGGCCGCTGACGACGGTGAACTCGTGCGCGACCCCCCGGTGCGTGACCGGGATGCCGACCGCGCCCGGCACACTGATGGAACTGGAGATCCCCGGCACCACCGTGCACGCGATACCGGCCTCCGCGAGCGCCTCCGCCTCCTCCATGCCCCGGCCGAAGACGAACGGGTCCCCGCCCTTGAGCCGGACGACCGCCTTCCCCGCCTTCGCATGCTCGATCAGCGCGGCGTTGATCGCCTCCTGCGCCATGAACCGCCCGTACGGGATCTTCGCGGCGTCGATCACCTCGACATGCGGGGGCAGCTCCGCGAGGAGATCCCGCGGACCGAGACGGTCCGCGATGACGACATCCGCCTCCGCGAGCAGCCGACGGCCCCGGACCGTGATCAGATCCGGGTCACCCGGGCCCCCGCCGACCAGCGCGACACCGGCCGCCCGCGTACGGTGCTGGGGCGCGCTGAGCGTACCGTCGCGCAGACCCTCCACGATCGCGTCCCGCAGCGCGGCGGACCGGCGCGGATCCCGGCCCTGCGGGTCCGCCGTCAGCACGGCCACCGTGACACCCTCGGAACGGCCCGTCGCCGGAGTCCACGCGGTCGCCGCGTGCGCGTCGTCCGAACGCACACACCAGACACGACGGCGCTCCGCCTCCGCCGACGCACGGGCGTTGGCCTCCGGGTCGGTCGTCGCGATCAGCGCGTACCAGGCACCCTCGAAATCCCCGTCCGCGTAACGGCGCCGCTCCCAGCGGATCTCGCCCGCGGTGACCATCGCCTCCACGGACGGGGTCGCCGACGGCGACACCAGCACGATGTCCGCGCCCGCCGCGATCAGCGCGGGAAGCCGGCGCTGGGCGACCTGCCCGCCACCGAGGACGACGACACGGCGCCCGGCGAGGCGGAGTCCGACGGGATAGGCGGGGTGATCGACCATGACGGTGGTGCTCCTCGGGCGGGCGGTGCCACCGGGGCGAAGCGGCTGGTGGCGACGGTCTTCCGGGCCAACTCTACGATGCGCCGCCCCCCTTCCCGGACCTGGCCCCGACCCCCCGCGGCCTCGCGCTGTCCGACCCGTGTCGGTACGTGTGCGTGGCGCTCGTCCGGGGTTCCGGTGGCTGGCCCGTGTCGGTACGGGTGCCCGCACCCTCTTTTCCCCCGGCTCGGGGTACCGGCCTGCTGCGCTGGCTTCGTGGGTGGGGGGTGCAGGGTCGCCCCCGCAGGGGATCGGCGGGAAGTCCGGCGTGCGTTGACCGTGGGCCTTCGGTCCGCCGACCCCGAGGAGGTGAGCCCGGAGGCCCCCGCCAACCCGCACCACACCCGCACCCGGGACCACCCGAACAAAACCCAGCCTCGCCGACGATCACCCGAGCAAAACTCAGCCTCGCCGGCGATTGAGGCGCAGGGGTTCGGGGACTGGTCCCCGACACAGGCCCGCAGGCTGGGGGTGCTGGTCCGTCCTCAAACTCCCCCAGACTTCGTCCGGGGGGACCCCCAGGGGCTGAATTGCTCGGGTCGTCGTCGGGGGCCAGCCCCCGAGGCCCCCGCGCCTCAAACGCCGGCGAGGCTGAATTTTGTGCGGGTCGACCCGGCCCGGGTAGTGGTGCGGGTTGGCGGGGCCTCCGGGCTCACCTCCTCGGGGTCGGCGAGCCCACTCACCAGGTCCCGTGCGGGTCGGCCTCCGCCGATCCCCTGCGGGGGCGACCCTGCACCCCCACCCACGGACCACGCGAAGCCGGACCGAACCCCCAGCGGGGGGAAAGAAGAGTGCGGGACCCCGTACCGACACGGGCCGGACAGCCGGGGCCCCGGACGAGCGCCACGCACCCGTACCGACACGGGTCGGCCAGCGCAAGGCCGAATTCGTACCCCGGGCCGGGGAGAGGTCTACTTTTCGGTGACGCCCGCCGAGTCGAACGTCGCCACCTCATGCATCGCCCGCGCCGCACTCTGCACCAGCGGCAACGCCAGCAACGCCCCCGTGCCCTCGCCGAGCCTCAGGTCGAGGTCGACCAGCGGTCGCAGGCCCAGCTTGTTGAGCGCGGCGACATGTCCGGGCTCGGCGCTCCGGTGGCCGGCGATGCACGCCGCCAGCGCCTCGGGTGCGATCGCGCGGGCGACCAGCGCGGCCGCTCCGGCGGAGACACCGTCGAGGATCACCGGCGTCCGCAGCGACGCGCCGCCCAGGATCAGGCCGACGATCGCCGCGTGTTCCAGACCGCCGACGGCGGCGAGGACGCCGACGGGGTCGGCGGGGTCCGGCGCGTGGAGTTCCAGGGCGCGGCGGACGACGTCGACCTTGCGGGCGTGGGTCTCGTCGTTGATGCCGGTGCCCCGCCCGGTGATCTCGCCGGGGTCGGCGCCGGTGAAGGCGGAGATCAGGGCGGCCGACACCGTCGTGTTGGCGATGCCCATCTCGCCGGTGAGCAGCGCGCGGTTGCCCGCCGCCACCAGGTCGCGGGCGGTCTCGATGCCGACCTCGATCGCGGAGAGGGTCTCCTCGCGGGTCATCGCGGGTCCCGTGGTGAAGTCCGCGGTGCCGGGCCGGACCTTGCGCGGCAGGAGACCAGGGGTCGCGGGCAGGTCGGACGCGACGCCGACGTCGATGATGCAGACCTCCGCGCCGACCTGGTTGGCGAAGGCATTGCAGACCGCGCCGCCGCCGAGGAAGTTGGCGACCATCTGGCCGGTCACCTCCTGGGGCCAGGGGGTGACGCCCTGGGCGTGCACCCCGTGGTCACCGGCGAAGATCGCCACGGCGGCGGGCTCCGGGATGGGCGGCGGGCAGAGCCGGGACAGGCCGCTGAGCTGCGCGGAGATGATCTCCAGTACGCCGAGCGCGCCCGCCGGCTTGGTCATCCGCTTCTGTCGCTCCCACGCCTCGCCGAGCGCCTTGGCGTCCAGGGGGCGGATGTTGGCGACGGTCTCCTGGAGCAGGTCGTGCGGCTCCTCGCCGGGCAGCGCGCGGCGGCCGTAGGTCTCCTCGTGGACGACCCAGGAGAGCGGGCGGCGCTTGGACCACCCGGCCTGCATCAGCTCGGGCTCCTCGGGGAACTCGTCGACGTATCCCACGCAGAGGTAGGCGACGACCTCCAGGTGCTCGGGCAGCCCGAGCGCGCGGACCATCTCGCGCTCGTCGAAGAAGCTGACCCAGCCCACGCCGAGGCCCTCGGCCCGCGCGGCGAGCCACAGGTTCTCGACGGCGAGGGCGGAGGAGTACGGGGCCATCTGCGGCTGGGTGTGCCGGCCCAGGGTGTGGCGGCCGCCGCGGGTCGGGTCGGCGGTGACGACGATGTTGACGGGCGTGTCGAGGATGGCCTCGATCTTCAGTTCCTTGAACTGCTTCGCCCGGCCCTTGGGGAGCGTCTTCGCGTACGCGTCACGCTGGCGCTGGGCCAGTTCGTGCATGGTGCTCCGGGTCTCGGCGGAGCGGATGACGACGAAGTCCCAGGGCTGGGAGTGGCCCACGCTCGGGGCGGTGTGCGCGGCTTCCAGGACCCGCAGCAGCACCTCGTGCGGGATGGGGTCGGGGCGGAAGCCGTTGCGGACGTCGCGGCGTTCGCGCATCACCCGGAGCACGGCTTCGCGCTCGGCGTCGTCGTAGCCGGGGGCGGGGGCGCCCCGGACGGGGGCCGGCTCGGCTTCCGGCTCGGACTCCTGGGCGGCCTGCGGCTCCTGGGCCTCGGGGACCTCCTGGGTCTCCGGGGGCTCCTGGACCTCCTGGACCTCCTGGACCTCCGGCACGGGGGTGGTCTCCGGGGCGGGCTCGGGGGCCTGCTCCTGGGCCGCTTCCGGCTCGGGCGAGGATTCGGGGGCGGGCTCCGCGACGGGCTCGGGGGCCTCGGGGGCCTCCTCGGCGGCAGGAGCCACCATGATCCCGGGCTCCGCTTCCGGCTCCGGCTCCGGCGCCGTCACGGCCTCGACCGCGGCCTCGGAAGCCACGACGGGCACGGTCATCACGGCGGGATCGGCGACGACTTCGGCCTCGGGCACCTCTTCGGGCACGACAGCGACGACAGGCGCGGCGGGTACGACCGGGGCGACCGCTTCGGCCGCCTCAGGCTGCTCGACCGGAACCGGAACCGGCTGCTCCACCGGTACGGGCTGCTCCGCCTCGGGGGCGGGCTCCGGCGCCTGCTCCTGTGCCGGCTCCTCCACCTGCTCCGGGGCGACGGTCTCGACCGGCTCGGCGACCTCGGCGATCTCCGCGATCTCGGCTACCTCGGCCGGGACGGCCTCCGGCAGTTCGGCGGGAACGGCCGCGGGCTCCGGCTGCTCGGCGGCCACCGGGGCCACGGCCACCGGCTGGGCCTCGGGGCCGGGCGTCTCCTGCGGGGCCTCCGCGGGCTGTACGGCGACGGGTTCGTCGGCAACGGGCTCGGGCGCGGGCTCCTCGGCCACGGGCTCCTCGGCCACCACAGCCTGCTCCGGTGCCACCGGGGCCACGGCCACGGCCTCCTGGACCACCGGCTCCTGCTCCTCGGCGACGGGCTCCACGACGGCCACCGCGACCGGAACAGCCTCCACCGGCTGCTCGACCGGGGCCGGAACCTGCACGGGCGCAGGCGCGGGCACGGACACGGGCGGCGCGGCCACGGCGGCCTGCGGCCCCCACGGCGCCCCCGGCTGCGGCGGGATCTCGCCCAGCTGGGGCCCCGGCAGCACCTCGGGCCCCGCGACGGGCGCGTTCTGCACGGTCAGCGGGTGCGGGGGCACCCCGGCGGGGCCGCGGTCGGCGAGCGAACGCACCACTCCGCCGGTCGAGTCCGGCAGCGGCGGGCCCATGTGCAGCGGGCGGCGCGCGGTCGGCGGCACCGGCGCGGGCGTGCCGACGGGCGGCGTCGCGGACGGGGCCGGCGGCGCGGCGACGGCGTCGGGGGCCTGCGGGGCGCCCGCGGCCGGGTCGGCGAACGGCTGCCCGTCCGCGACCGCCTGCGGCCCGGCGCCCTCGGGGCTGCCCAGGTCGGTGGGCGCGGCCAGTTCGGGTGCGGGCACCTCGTCCGGGACCGGCGCGGGCTGCTGCTCGGGGACCGGCGGGCCCGCCGGGACAGGCGTGTACTGCTCCGGGATGAGCGCGCCCACGGGCACCTGCCCGGTCGCGTCCACCGGCAGGTGCACCTGACCGCTCTGCGGACCGTGCTGGAGCGGCTGGACGGTCTGGGGATCGCTCCACGCCCCCTGCGCGCTCGGCATCAGCAGCAGATCGTCTTCCTCGGAGAGCTGACCGGAGGGGTCGACGAAGGTGTAGGCACTGCCGCCGGGTACACCCGGCAGCTGTTCCACCACGCCCGCGTTCTCCGGCTGTCCCTCGCCCGGGACCTGGCCGGTGTCGGTCATGCGTACCCCTCGCCCATCGGTTGTGAATCCTTCGCCCATCGCCCGGCCGTCCGTTCGCGGCGCACCGGGTGCCCGTCGAAGTGAACGAGCGGGCACGCCACGCGGCACGACCGTCCGTGGACTTCCAGCATTCTCGCGGCCGTTCGCCGCCGTGGCGGGAAGATCCGCCACGGCCCGCTGTGGGCTGCGCCACGTTGCGCCTCCCCCGGCTGTGAAGTACCACGAACCGGCGCCTTTCGGCACTGGTTTTCCGGTCCTCCCGGGCCTTCGGCGACCGTGGCGGCGAGGGGCCGGAGTGCGGTACAACGATCGGCCAGCCTACCTCGCACCACTGACAAGCGGGGTCATGGGGCGCGATCCGGACGTGTCCCGGAGAGCAGGAAGACCACGGACCGCTCCCGTTCCGCCCATCCCACGGGGTCGAGCGCGACCGACTGGAGCAGCGCGCACTCGACGCTGTAGCCGCCCGCGGAAAGGGCGGCGCCGATCGCCTCGGCGTCGTCGCGGGTGGAGGCGTGCGCCACGATCCGTTCGGGCCTGCGGTCGGCGCAGGCGGCGACGACGGGGGCGCCGCCGCCGCCGATCCGTACGACGTCGGGTTCCGGCAGTCGCTCCAGTACCTGCGGGGCCCGCCCGTGGATCACGTGCAGTTGAAGGCCCGCGCGGCGGGCTGCGGTGTCGGCGCGGACGCAGGCCGCGTGGTCGGCGTCGACGGCGATGACGGCGGCGCCGAAGCGGGCGGCGTCGGTGGCGAAGGCGCCGCCGCCGGAGCCGATGTCCCAGACCAGGTCGCCGGCGCGGGGGCCGGTCCGGGCCAGTTGCAGGGCGCGCAGCTGCTCGGAGTCGCCCTCGCCGGCCGGTCCCCGGCCGGCGGCCTCGTCCGGGGCAGCGGCCCGGGCCCAGCCCCGGCCGGCCACCGCGCCGCCGGGGTCGCGGCCGGCGATCCACCCGCCGGCGGCGGTCGCGGGGCTGCCTCCGCCGCCGATCACGATCACCACGTTGGGGTCGCGCCAGACGTGGTCGGCGGCCTTGTCGGAGGTGAGGACGGTGACCTGTTCGCGGGCGGTGCCCAGTTCCTCGCAGATGACGAAGGTGCGGTGGACACCGTCGAGCATGAGGGCGAGTTCGGCGGGGCCCGCGCCCGGTGAGGTGAGGACGGCGACCTTGGGGTGGGCGCGGCAGACGTTGACGGCGCGGCGCAGGGTCCGGGGGTGGGCGACGACGATCTCGGCGTCGTCCCAGGGTGTCCCGGCGCGGGCGAAGGCGGCGGCGACGGAGGAGACGGCGGGGACGACCTCGACCTCCAGGCCGTGTTCGGGCGCGCGCAGGACGCGGACGACGCCGAAGAAGCCGGGGTCGCCGTCGGCGAGGACCACGGCGGTGCCCCGGTGGGCGGCGATCCGGCGGGCGGCGAGGTCGAGGCTGCCGAGCCGGACGCGTTCGGCGTGCGGGGGCACTTCGGGCAGGGCGAGGTGGTGGGGCGCCCCGGCCACCAGGGTCGCGGCGCGGAGCGCGGACCGGGCCGCGGCGGTGAGGGGTGAGCCGTCCCAGCCGATCACCGTGACGCGGTCGGCCATGGTCGTGTGTCTCCCTGCTGTGGTCGCGTGGTCGCGGGTGGTGCCGTCCGGACCGGAGCGGGATGGATGGGACCGGAAGTGCTGGACCGGACCGTAACGGCTGGATCAGACCGTAACGGCTGGATCGGACCGGAACGGTATGGAGCGGTCCGGAGCGGGCACCGTGAGGTTACCCAAAGCGGGCCCCTTCGGGCGTCCCCGCCCCGCCCCCTGCCGGTGCCGGACCGGCCGGCGGGCTCAGGCGCGCTCAGGCGTGCTCGGGGAAGGGGGCGTAGCCGAACTCCGCCAGGTGTCCCGTCCCGCCGCCCTCCAGGTCCTCGGGGAGCAGGCTCCAGACGATCAGGTCGGTGCGGATGGACGTCCAGCCGCCGTCCTCGGTCCGGCTCCGGGCTATCCAGGCGTTGCGCAGGACGCCTTCACTGATGGCGCCCGTCTTCTGGGCGACCTGCTGGGAGGCGGTGTTGTCGGCGGGGGTGCGCAGCTCCAGCCGTTCGAAGCCCTGGTCGCGGAAGAGCCATTTGGCGGTGGCCAGCAGGGATTCGGTGGCGTAGCCCTCGCCCCGGGCCCAGGGGGCGGTGAGGTACGCGGCCTCGGTGGCGCGGGTGCGCCAGTCGGTGCGGTGCAGCCGGACGGCGCCGACGAGCCGCTGGGTGAGGAATTCGGTGACGGCGAGCGCGATGCCGTCGCCGCCGGTGCGTTCGGCGGGGGCGAGGCTGCGTACCCAGCGTTCCGCGTCGGCGGTGGTGTAGGGGTGGGGGCCGGTGGTCCAGGCGGTGATCTGCTCGTCGTTCATCATCTCGGTGTACGCGGGGATGTCGGCCTCTTCGAAGGGGCGCAGCACCAACCGCTCCGTGCTGATGGACACGTCCGGGAAGGTGGTAGTCATGCGCCGCTCCATAGCCAGGGGTCCGCTGGAACCGTAGAACCGTGGGCCTGCCGAAAAACCCAGCATGCAGCATGGGCCGTTCGAACTGCACCACAGGGTCCCGCACTTGCGCGCCGGGCGGAAAGGCGCGGGCCCCGCACACCCCTCGAAGGGAGTGCGGGGCACCGGCCCGGTGACCGCTGTCACCCGGTTTCCGTGCGGTACGGACGGCCCGCGCGGGCTCAGACGGCCGGGATGACGGAACCGTCGTAGGTGTCCTCGATGTACTTCTTCACCTCGGGCGAGGCGAGCAGCTTGGCGAGCTTCTTGACCTGCTCGTCGTTCTCGTTGCCCGCCTTGACGGCGAGGAAGTTGCCGTACGGGTTGTTGTCGGCGGATTCGAGGGCGAGGGAGTCGTCCTTCGGGCTCAGCTTGGCCTCGACGGCGTAGTTGCCGTTGATGACGGCGGCGTCGACGTCGTCCAGGACGCGCGGCGTCTGGGCGGCCTCGATCTCCTTGAACTCCAGCTTCCGCGGGTTCTCGGCGATGTCCTTGGGGGTGGCCTCGTTGCCGGTGCCGGGCTTCAGCTTGATGAGCCCGTTCTCCTCCAGGAGCTTGAGGGCGCGCGCCTCGTTGGTGGTGTCGTTGGGGAGGGCGATGGTGGCGCCGTTCTTCAGCCCGGCGAGGTCGTCGGCCTTCTTGGAGTAGAGGCCCAGCGGCTCCAGGTGGACGGTGACGACGGGGACGATCGTCGTCTTGTTCTTCTTGTTGAAGTCGTCCAGGTAGGGCTTGTGCTGGAAGTAGTTGGCGTCGACGTCGCCGTTCTGGGTGGCGGTGTTGGGGGTCACGTAGTCCGTGAACTCCTTCACCTCCAGCTTCAGGCCCTCCTTCGCGGCCAGCTCGTCCTTGACGAAGCCGAGGATCTGGCCGTGGGGGACGGAGCTGGCGGCGACGGTGAAGGTGTCGTCCTTCTCGTCGGACGAGCAGCCGGTGAGCCCGAGGGTGAGGGCTCCGGCGGCGAGGACAGCGGCGGTGATCTTGGTGGTGTTACGCACGAAAAGTGCCTTTCTCCGGGTGGTGCGGGTGGTACGGCCCGGTGGGGCCTGGTCGGTCCCGTACGGGACCGGTTCGTCTCCGTGAGGGGGTCCCTCGCGGAGCCGGGGTCGGGGTGTCAGGACGCCGGGGTGCCGGGACGTCGGGGCGTCAGGGCGTCTTGACGGGTTCGGCGGCGGCTTCGACGGGCCCGGCCCGCCCGGCGGCCGCGGCCGGCTTCTGCTTGAGCAGCCGCAGCCGGGGGGCGGGGCCGCCGCCCCGGGCCCGCCGGTGCAGGCTCCGGGCCGCGAAGTCGCCGGCGAACTGGATCAGGGAGATCACCACGGCGAGGATCGCGATCGTGACCCACATGAGTTCGGTCTCGAAGCGCATGTAGCCGTAGCGGATGGCGATGTCGCCGAGGCCGCCGGCGCCGACGGCCCCGGCCATCGCCGAGTAGCCGATCAGCGTGATGACGGTGGTGGTCAGGCCGGAGATGAGCGAGGGCAGCGACTCCGGTACGAGCACCTTGCGCACGACGGTCCAGGTGCTGCCGCCCATCGACTGCACGGCTTCGACCAGGCCGTGGTCGACTTCGCGTACGGAGGTCTCGACCAGCCGGGCGAAGAAGGGGATGGCGCCGATGGCCAGGGGCACGATGGCGCCCTCGCCCCCGATGGTGGTGCCGGCGATCGCCCGGGTGAGGGGCAGCAGCGCGACCATGAGGATGATGAACGGCATGGACCGGGCGATGTTGACGAACTCGCCGAGGACCTTGTTCACGAGGGCGTTGCCGAGCAGTCCGCCCCGGTCGGTGAGGACCAGCAGGACGCCCAGCGGCAGCCCCGCGGCGACGGCGATGAGTGCGGACCAGCCGACCATGTAGAGCGTGTCCCAACACGCCTGCTCCAGCAGTGGCCACATCTCGGACCAGGTCACTTGGCACCTTCCTCGGCGGTCGCGGCCACCTCTGCCTGGAGTCCCCGCTCGCGCAGGAAGCCGATGGGGACGACGTTCTCCTCGAACCGGCCGGGCAGCTCGATGCGCATCCGGCCGACCTGCTTGCCGCCGACGGTGTCCATCGCGGCGCCCAGGATCGAGATGTCGATGTTGTAGGTACGGGCGAGCTGCGAGATGACCGGCTGGGTGGCGGCGTCCCCGTGGAAGGTGACGTCCACGATCGTGCGGTCGGCGGTGGAGGGGTCGCCGCTGAGCGGGAAGAGCGTGGCGGCGAGCCGGGAGCCGGGGGTGGCGAGCAGTCCGCTCACCGTGCCGGACTCGACGATCCGGCCCTGCTCCATCAGGGCGGCGGAGTCGCAGACCGTCTTGACGACGTCCATCTCGTGCGTGATGAGCAGGACGGTCAGTCCCAGCCGGCGGTTGAGGTCGCGCAGCAGCTGGAGGATGGAGCGGGTGGTCTCGGGGTCGAGCGCGCTGGTGGCCTCGTCGGAGAGGAGCACCCTGGGTTCGCCGGCCAGGGCGCGGGCGATGCCGACGCGCTGCTTCTGGCCGCCGGAGAGCTGCCCGGGGTAGGCCTTGGCCTTGTCGGAGAGGCCCACCAGGTCGAGGAGTTCGCGGGCCCGCCGGGCGCGGTCGGCGCCGGAGTGGCCCAGGATCTCCAGGGGCAGTTCGACGTTGTCCTGGACGGTGCGCGAGGAGAGCAGGTTGAAGTGCTGGAAGACCATGCCGATCCGGCTGCGGGCCGCGCGCAGCTCCTTGCCGGCGCGGGGGCCGCGCCCGGCGAGGGCGGTCAGGTCCCGGCCGTCGACCGTCACGGTGCCGGAGGTCGGGCGCTCCAGGAGGTTGACGCAGCGGATCAGGGAGGACTTGCCGGCGCCGCTCTGTCCGATGACGCCGAACACCTCGCCCTCGGCGACCTGGAGGTCGACGCCGTCCAGGGCGGTGACCTCGCGTCCTCGCGAGCGGTAGACCTTGGTGAGGCCCGTTGTGGTGATCACTGGAATGTCCGTCACTGTCGAGTGCGCGGCGGGGCGTCCTTGCCGGGCACGGGGCGTTCGTCTGCCGGGTTTCTGTGGTCAGAACGCGGCACGGCCGGGCGCCGGGGATTCCTCGGCGGCGGTCGGCGCATGCGCGCGGCAGCTCGGATCCCGGTCAGGCGACCGGACGGCTGCGCTGTCTCACTTCGGGGCGCGAGGCACAGGCGGGGGCCCTCAGAAGGCGCACATTCGACCCATACAACGAGCACCGGGCGTCAGGTTCGCCTCGGTCGCAAGGGTGCGGCTGCTCGTCGTGGTCATGGCGGCAAGTAAAGCAGACAGGCACTTCGCACGATCAGAGCTGTCCGGATATCGGACAGTCGGGGGTGGGTGACAAGCGGGGCGTACCACCGCTTCGACCGCGCTGACCTGCATGGATATCCCCGATGGCGGTCAGAGGGAGACATGCGGAGGGGTCGGATATGTGGTCAAGGCCACGATCCCCCCGTGTCGACGGCGGTGGGAACCCCACCGGATACCGGCCCTGGGGCCGCGCGCGGATGGCGGGGCCGCCCGTAATACCCTCGGAGCCATGCTCGACGCCCTGACGGTCACCCTCTCCGTGGCCGCGCTCGCCCTCGCCGCCTGGTGCGGCTTCGCCGCCTGGCGCGATCAGCCCACCAAGGACTGGCACTTCATCGGCATGGCCGTGGTGACGGTGCTGGCCCTGGCGCAGCTCGTGGTCGGCATCGTGCGGCTGGCGCAGGGCGCCGAGGCCCACGGGGGCGCGACCACCTTCGTGGTCTATCTGGTCGGGGCCTTCCTCTCGGTCCCGGCGGCCGCGGTCCTCTCGCTGATGGAGCGCAGCCGCTGGGGCTCGGCGACCGTCGCGGCCGGCGCGGTGGTCCTCGCCGTCCTCGAAGTGCGGCTCTACGACATCTGGGGAGGCTGACCGTGAGCGGACCCGCCCTCGGGCAGCGCGGTGGCGAACGGGACGGCACGGGCCCCGCTGGGCGGACCCGGCTGGTCGGCGGCCCCGGGGTGCTGCTGGTGTGGCTGTACTCGGTGATGTCCGTGGGCGCGGTGTCGCGCTCGCTGTACGCGATCCTGACCGACTTCTCCAGCGCGCCGCTGGCCCACTCGCTCTCCGCCGTCGCCGCCGTGGTGTACGCGTTCATCACCTACACGCTGGTGCGCGGCGGGGAGACGGCCCGCAGGGCGGGTCTGGTGTGCTGCGCCGCCGAGCTGGCGGGTGTGCTCGTCGTCGGCACCTGGACGATGGCGGACCCGGCGGCCTTCCCCGACTCCACGGTCTGGTCGGAGTTCGGGATGGGCTATCTCTTCATCCCCGTCGTGCTGCCGGTGACGGGGATGCTGTGGCTGCGCCGTTCGCGCAGCCACCCGGCGGCGATCTGACCGGCGAGAGCGCCAGGGCCTGTCTGACGGATCTTGCTGGGCTCGCGTGCCCTGGCACCGCACCTCGCCGCGTTGTCGTCAGTCGCCGCTGCTCCGCAGGGACTCCCTCCTCCGCCTTGCGATGCACGGCACCAGACCACGCTCCCTGATCCAGCCTGATCCGTCAGACAGGCCCTACGCGCTGGCGACATAGGCCGAGGCCGCCGGTGTCACCGCCTCCTTCTCCAGGGTGACGACGGTGAGCCGGGGGCCGAGCTGTTCCCGGCCGACCGGTACATAGCCGCGGCTGCGGTAGAGGCGCAGGTTGCCCTCGCTGCGGTGGCCGGTGAAGAGCTGGAAGCGGCGGGCGGTGGGCTCGCCGGCGAAGCTCTCCTCGATCGCGTCGAGCAGCCGGCCGCCCAGGCCGTGGCGCTGCATCCGGGGGTGGACGATCAGCTTGGCGATCCGGGCGGTGCCGTCCTCGCCGACCCGGCCGCGCACGGAGGCCACGACCTCGTCGCCGAGCCGCGCGACCAGCGCCTGTCCCGAGGCGATCTCGGCGCGCAGGTCGTCCAGCGACTGGGTGAGGGGTTCGATCGCGTAGTCGCCGTACAGCTCCGCCTCGCTCTGGTAGCAGAGGTACTGGAGTTTGAGGATGTGTTCCGCGTCGTGCGCCGTCGCCGCTGAGATGGTCACACTCATGCCCATGTGCGCAAGCCTCCCGCTCACCTGATGGGTCCGGTTGTCACACGCTCCCTTCCCCCTGCCCAGGAGCCGCAACCTCGGTCGCCAGCATTGTGCGCGGACATCACAGGCGCCGGGAACGGATGGGTCACGGTTTTCCCTGTGAGATACCCGACCCTCCTGCGATAACCATGGAAATTGCGCCATTCGCCCGTCACTTCGCAGCCAGGGTCGGGAAGTTCACCCGTCCTGACGGATGTACGGACATCCGTCAGGACGGGGCAGCCGGACTCCCCCGGGGGACGGATCCGGCTCAGCCGGTGGCCTCGGCGGCCGCGAGCAGCCCCGTGTCCGGGTGGTCGGTGAAGATGCCGTCGATGCCGGTGGCGAAGTAACGGCGGTACGCGCCGAAGACGTCCCCGTACTCGTTCGCGGCGACGACGGGGGCGGTGCCGTAGTCGCGGCGGAAGTCGGCGGGCAGGAAGGCGTTCTCGTTGCGCAGGGTGTACGGGTGGACGAGCAGCCCTCTGCGGTGGGCGTCGCGGACCAGGGTGGTGGGCTCCCCGAGCCGGCCGTTCGCGTCCTTGGGGATGACCAGGTCCAGTGTGGGCCCGATGCCCTGGGCGAAGGAGGCGATCCACCGCAGCCCGTCGGGCCGGATCAGATCGGCGACCGTCCGCGGGTCCCCCGCCTCCACGAAGTCCCAGGGCCGCGTCCCGGCGGCACCGAGCAGCACCACCCGGGGCGGGGAGACCAGCCCGGCCAGCCGCCGGATGCTGCCCGGCTCGAACGACTGGAGGAAGACGGGCGCGTCGCGCCGGTCCCGCCCGTACCGGCGCAGCAGCCGCGCCAGCGGCTCCTCCAGGCCGAGCCCCAGCCCGCGGAAGTAGGTGGGGTGCTTGGTCTCCACGTGCAGCCAGACGGGCCGGCCCCGGCGGCGGCCCTCCCGCTCGGCCCAGCGCAGCACCTCCTCGAAGGTGGGGATGGTCCAGCGGCCGTCGTAGAGGGTGTTCTTCGGCCGGACGCCCGGTATCCGCTCGCGGGTCCGCAGGGTCTTCAGCTCGGCGAGGGTGAAGTCCTCGGTGAACCAGCCGGTGAGCCGGTCCCCGTCGACGGTCTTCGTCGTCCTGCGGGAGGCGAACCCGGGACGGTCGGCGACATCGGTGGTGCCGGTGATGTCGTTCTCGTGACGGCATACGAGATGGCCGTCGCGGGTCGGCACGAGATCCTGTTCGACGACGTGCGCCCCCATGTCGAGGGCGAGCTGATAGGCGGCGATGGTGTGCTCGGGGCGGTAGCCGCTGGCGCCCCGGTGGGCGATCACGGTGGGCCGGGGCAGGTCCCGGTAGGAGCCGCCGTGGCCCCGGCGGGCCGCGGGCGCGCCGGCCGCCGCCGCCGGGGTCGTGGCCTGCACTCCCAGCGCCGCGGCGCCCGCCGCCGCCGCCCCGAGCAGGGTCCGCCGCCCCGGGGTCCCGCTCCCGCCGCGCCCGGCCCCGCCGGCCGCACTCTGTCCCTTCACGGTTCCTCCCTGTGATCTGTGGCACCTGTCGGGCCGAGGCCGACGGTAGGGAGCGTCCGTCTCCGGGGGGAAGACCCTGGGCGAACGTGGCGCGAACACAGGTCAACAGTGCGTATCCGATGTGTGAACCCGACGTGCGACCGGGCCCGGTCCACGAGTATCGTCCTCACCTGCGCGGACTCAGCGGATCCTCAACCGGGTTCCGGTACAAAGGGTCGCGGCGACCGCGCCGGCCGCCCACCGCAGCCGTCCGCACTCGACACGGAGGATCCGTTGTCCCGCTTGTCGCTCATCAAGGCCGTCCTAGGACCGTTCCTGCGTCTGATGTTCCGGTCCCGTGTGGAGGGCGCGGAGAACATCCCGGGGACCGGTCCCGTCATTCTGGCCGGGAATCATCTGACCTTCATCGATTCGATGATCCTCCCGCTGGTCTGCTCCCGCCCGGTGTACTTCATCGGCAAGGACGAGTACGTGACGGGCAAGGGGCTCAAGGGGCGCGTCATGGCCTGGTTCTTCACGGGCGTCGGCATGATCCCGGTGGACCGCGACGGCGCCAACGGCGGAGTGGCGGCGCTGATGACGGGGCGGCGGATCCTGGAGGACGGGCAGGTCTTCGGCATCTACCCGGAGGGCACCCGATCCCCCGACGGGCGGCTCTACCGGGGGCGGACCGGGATCGCCCGGCTCACCCTGATGACCGGCGCCCCGGTGGTGCCGTTCGCCGTGATCGGCACCGACAAGCTCCAGCCGGGCGGCACGGGCCTGCCCCGGCCGGGCCGGGTGACGGTGCGGTTCGGCGCCCCGATGGAGTTCTCCCGGTACGAGGGGATGGACCGCGACCGCTATGTGCTGCGGGCGGTGACCGACTCGGTGATGACCGAGGTGATGCGGCTCTCCGGGCAGGAGTACGTGGACATGTACGCCACCAAGGCCAAGGCGGCCTGAGAGCCCGTCAACCGGGCGCGTCCCACGACACCGTACGAACACGGGGCCGGATCCATGACAGATCCGGCCCCGCGCCCTGTCCGGGGAGCAGCCCCTCAGGGGTGCTCGATGCCGTCCTCCAGCCGCTGGCCCTTCAGCAGGAACCAGGCGGCCAGGGCGGTGAGCAGCAGCACCACCGAACCGGCGGCCCCGGCGATGTGGAAGCCGTCGGCGAAGGCGTCCCGGGCGGATGCCAGCAGGGCCGCGCCCTGGTCGGCGGGGAGGGTGCCCGCCGCCTCCACCGCGCCGCCCAGCGACTCGCGGGCGGCCTGCGCCGTCCCCTCGTCCACGCCGGCGGGCACGGTGAAGCCCCGGTAGACGCCGGTGACGACCGAGCCCAGCAGGGCGATGCCGAGGGCTGCGCCCAGCTCGTAGGCGGTCTCCGAGACGGCGGACGCCGCTCCCGCCTGCTCCTTGGGGACGCTGGAGAGGATGACGTCGGCGGTCACCGTGAAGGCGAGACCGGCGCCCAGGCCGCCGAGGAAGAGCGCGATGCCCATCGGCACCGGCCCCGTCTGGGCGGTCAGCAGCACACAGGAGCCCAGCGCGAGACCGACGGCGGCCAGACCGGTGGAGACGGTCCCGCGCACGGAGGCCCGGCGGGCCAGGTTCCCGGCGAGCAGACCGGAGATCACGGCGCCGATCGCGGACGGCAGCTCGATCAGCCCGGCCTCCAGCGGCGAGCGCCCCTGGACCAGCTGGAGGAACTGCGACAGGAAGAAGATCAGCCCGGAGAGGCCGAGGATGGTCAGCAGATCCGCCAGCACCGCGCCGGAGAAGCCCCGGTTCTGGAAGAGCCGTACGTTCAGCAGCGGCGCGGGCAGGGTGAGCTGCCTGCGGACGAACCAGAACAGCGCGCCGGCGCCCAGGGCACCCGCGGCGGCGGCCCCCATGCTCGGGCCGTGCACCGCCAGCTCCTTGATCGCGTAGACCAGGGAGATCATGCCGACGAGGGAGAGCGCGACGCTGATGAGGTCCCACGGGCCCGGTGCGGGGTTGCGGGACTCGGGGAGCAGCTTGGCGCCCACGACGACCAGGACGGCCATCACCGGCAGGTTGATCAGGAAGACCGAGCCCCACCAGAAGTGTTCGAGCAGCGCGCCGCCGACGACGGGGCCGACCGCCGCGCCGGCGGAGGCCGCCGCTCCCCAGATGCCGACGGCGACACTGCGCTCGCGCGGGTCGTGGAAGATGTTGCGGATCAGGGCCAGCGTGGACGGCATCAGGGTCGCTCCGGCCACACCGAGCAGCGCCCGCGCCACGATCATCATCTCGGGGCTGGTCGCGTAGGCGTTGAGCACGGAGACGCCGCCGAAGGCGACGGCGCCGATCAGCAGCAGCTTCTTGCGGCCGATGCGGTCGCCGAGGCTGCCCATGGAGATCAGCAGACCGGCGATGACGAAGGAGTAGACGTCGCCGATCCACAGCAGCTGGGTGCCGGAGGGCTTCAGGTCCTCGGTGACGAACGGCGTCGCCAGGGCGAGCACGGTGGCATCCACCGCGACCAGCAGGACGGCCAGCACCAGCACGGACAGGGCGAGCCAGCGTCCGGGTGCCCGTACGGTCTCCGCCACCTTGAGATCGGTGCCGGTCATACTTCCACGCTCCGTCGTGTGCAGCCGCCGAGCACCAGCTCGGCGATCATGTAGGGGTAGTCCTTGGTGGCGACGCGCCCGGCCTGGACGGCCCAGGCGCCCGCGCTGATCAGTCCGTACAGCGCGTCCGTGAGCCAGGTGGCGGTGAGGTCGACCCGGAAGACGCCCTCCTCCTGGCCCCGGCGGAAGAGGGCGCAGATGATCGCGTCGACGCGGTCCCAGCCCTCGTTCATCTGCTCCTCGCCCTCGAAGAGCTGGTTCTCGGTGATGAGGAAGGTCAGCAGGGGGGCGACGGGCGCGGTCGCGGCGACGAGCCGGCGCAGCGCCGCCACCGGGTCGCCCTCCTCGGGCCCGGCTGCCGCCACGGCGGCCTCCAGCTCCCGCAGGCCCAGCTCCTCCAGCGCCCGCACCAGCGCGTCCCGCCCGGCGAAGTGCCGGTGCAGGGTGGCGCGGCCGATGCCGGCGGCCTGGGCGACCTCGCCCATGGTCGCGGTGGCCTTGCGGGAAAGGAGGGCTGCGGCGGCGCGCAGCACCTGCTCACGATCAACGGTCATGAGACAAGGGTAGACCATTTGAGACATTGTTGTCTCATTAATTATCTCGGCCCCCTGCGCGGGGGCCCAGAACGCCGCATGCCGCCGCCCGCCCGCTGCTTCAGCGGGGGACGACGGCACACACGTGTGTCGGGAACGGAGGTCAGCCGCGGGCGGCCGCCCAGGCGTGCTGAAGCGCCAGGTCCTCCTTGACCTCGGCGAGCTGGACCGCCACGGCGGAGGGAGCCGTACCGCCCCGCCCGTCCCGGGAGGCCAGCGCGCCCCGCACGCTCAGCACCGAGCGCACCTCGGGCGTCAGATGCTCGGAGATCGCCGCGAACTGGTCGTCGGTGAGCTGGTGCAGCTCGATGCCCGACCGCTCGCACTCCTTGACGCAGGAGCCCGCCACGTCGTGCGCGACCCGGAACGGGACCCCCTGGCGGACCAGCCACTCCGCGATGTCGGTGGCGAGCGAGAAGCCCGCAGGGGCCAGCTCCTCCATCCGCTCCCGGTGCACGGTGAGCGTGGCCATCATCCCGGTGAAGGCGGGCAGCAGCACCTCCAGCTGGTCGCAGGAGTCGAAGACGGGCTCCTTGTCCTCCTGGAGGTCGCGGTTGTACGCGAGCGGCAGCGCCTTCAGGGTCGCGAGGAGACCGGTCAGATTGCCGATCAGCCGCCCGGACTTGCCGCGCGCCAGCTCCGCGATGTCGGGGTTCTTCTTCTGCGGCATGATCGACGACCCGGTGGAGAAGGCGTCGTGCAGGGTGACGAAGGAGAACTCCTTCGTGTTCCAGATGATGACCTCCTCCGCGAGCCGGGAGAGGTCGACGCCGATCATCGCGGTGATGAAGGCGAACTCGGCCACGAAGTCCCGCGAGGCCGTGCCGTCGATGGAGTTGGCGGCGGAACCGCCCTCGAAGCCGAGGTCGGCGGCGACGGCCTCGGGGTCGAGCCCGAGCGAGGAGCCCGCGAGCGCCCCGGAGCCGTAGGGCGACACGGCCGTGCGCGTGTCCCACTGGCGCAGCCGCTCGGCGTCCCGGGCGAACGCCTGCACATGCGCGAGGACATGGTGGGAGAAGAGCACCGGCTGCGCGTGCTGGAGGTGCGTACGGCCCGGCATGGCCACGTCCGGGTGGGCCTCGGCCAGGCCCACCAGGGCGTCCTGGAGCCCGGCGAGCAGCGCGCCGATGATCCGGGCGTGGTCGCGCAGATACATCCGGAAGAGGGTCGCCACCTGGTCGTTGCGGGAGCGGCCGGCCCGCAGCTTGCCGCCGAGGTCGGGGCCGAGGCGCTCCAGGAGGCCCCGCTCCAGGGCGGTGTGGACGTCCTCGTCGGCGATGGTCCCGGTGAAGGAGCCGTCGGCGACATCGGCCGCCAGCCGGTCCAGACCGTCCAGCATCCGCGTCAGCTCGTCCTCGTCGAGGAGTCCGGCCCGGTGGAGCACCCGGGCGTGGGCGCGGGACCCGGCGATGTCGTACGGCGCGAGCCGCCAGTCGAAGTGCACGGAGGCGGAGAGCTTCGCCAGCGCCTCGGCGGGACCGTCGGCGAACCGTCCGCCCCAGAGCCGGACATCACCGTTGTTGCTGCTCACTGCTGTTGCTCCTCGGAGGGTGGGTGTGCGGCCGCCTCCCCGCCACGGGCGGGTGGCGGGGAGGCGGCGGAAAGGTGCGACGGTACGGGTCAGACCAGGTCGCGCTTGGCGGCGATCTTCGCGGAGAGGGCGAAGATGTCGATGAAGCCCTGCGCCTTGGACTGGTCGAAGGTGTCGCCGGTGTCGTACGTCGCCAGGTTGAAGTCGTACAGCGACTGCTCGGACTTCCGCCCGGTGACCACGGCCCGGCCGGCGTGCAGGGTCATCCGGATGTCGCCGGTGACGTGCTGGTTGGCCTCCTGGATGAAGCCGTCCAGGGCGCGCTTGAGCGGGGAGAACCACAGGCCGTCGTAGACCAGCTCGCCCCAGCGCTGCTCGACCTGCCGCTTGTAGCGGGCCAGCTCGCGCTCGACGGTGACGTTCTCCAGCTCCTGGTGGGCGGTGATCAGCGCGATCGCGCCCGGGGCCTCGTACACCTCACGGGACTTGATGCCGACGAGACGGTCCTCGACCATGTCGATCCGGCCGATGCCCTGGGCGCCGGCGCGCTCGTTGAGCTGCTGGATCGCCTGGAGGACGGTGACCGGGCGGCCGTCGATGGCGACCGGGACGCCCTCCTTGAAGGAGATGACGACCTCGTCGGCCTCGCGGGGCTCGGCGGGGTTGGAGGTGTACTCGTAGATGTCCTCGATCGGCGCGTTCCAGATGTCCTCCAGGAAGCCGGTCTCGATGGCCCGGCCGAAGACGTTCTGGTCGATGGAGTACGGGGACTTCTTGGTGGTGGCGATCGGGAGCTGCTTGGCCTCGCAGAAGGCGATCGCCTTGTCCCGGGTCATCGCGTAGTCACGGACCGGGGCGATGCACTTGAGGTCGGGGCCGAGGGCCTGGATGCCGGCCTCGAAGCGGACCTGGTCGTTGCCCTTGCCGGTGCAGCCGTGGGCGACCGTGGTGGCGCCGTGCTTCTGGGCGGCGGCGACCAGGTGCTTGACGATCGCGGGCCGGGAGAGCGCGGAGACCAGCGGGTACCGGTCCATGTACATGGCGTTGGCCTTGATCGCCGGGAGGCAGTACTCGTCGGCGAACTCGTCCTTCGCGTCGGCCACCTCGGCCTCGACGGCACCGCAGGCGAGCGCGCGCTTGCGGATCACGTCCAGGTCCTCGCCGCCCTGGCCGACGTCCACGGCGACGGCGATGACCTCGGCGCCCGTCTCCTCGGCGATCCAGCCGATGGCGACGGAGGTGTCCAGACCGCCCGAGTAGGCGAGTACGACGCGCTCGGTCACGGGATTCTCCTTACGATGCATGCGGTGATGGAATAAGTATGCACTCGCCCGCATGTTTCGTCAATGAGTCTCCGGTGATCGGCGCGTACGGCCCTGAAAAGCCCGCCGGCACGCGAGCGAGGCCCCCGGCTCTGGTCGAGCCGGGGGCCTCTCTCTTGCGTGCCTGTGGGGCGGTGTCCGGGTCAGCGGTCGTTCTGTGCCAGCCGCAGCAGATGGTCGGCCAGCGCCTGCCCGCCCGTGGGGCTCCTGCTGATCAGCAGCAGGGTGTCGTCCCCGGCGATGGTGCCGAGGATGTCGTGCAGCTCTGCCTGGTCGATGGCCGAGGCGAGGAACTGCGCCGCGCCCGGGGGCGTGCGCAGCACCACCAGATTGGCGGACGCCTCCGCGGAGATCAGCAGCTCCCCGGAGAGCCGGCGCATCCGCTCCTCCTTCGCCGACTCCCCCAGCGGCGCCTGCGGGGTGCGGAAACCGCCCTCGCTGGGGACCGCGTAGATCAGCTCACCGTTGGTGTTGCGGATCTTCACCGCGCCCAGCTCGTCGAGGTCCCGGGAGAGCGTCGCCTGGGTGACGCTCAGCCCGTTGTCCGCGAGGAGCTTGGCCAGCTGGCTCTGCGAGCGCACCGGCTGGCGGTTGAGGATGTCCACGATCCGGCGGTGGCGGGCCATGCGGGTCTGCGGTACCGCGGGGCCCGCGGCGTCGGGGGCATGCGCCTCGGTCATCGTCGTCTCATTCTCCGGTATGTCCATCCCTGTCCCGCGGGCGGGCCGCGTCGAGCAGTCCGGGCAGGGCCTGGAGGAACGCGTCCACCTCGGCCTCACCGACGACCAGCGGCGGAATCAGCCGTACGACGTCGGGGGCCGGGGCGTTCACCAGGAAGCCGGCGCTCTGGGCCGCGATCCGCACCTGCGGCGCAACGGGCTCGTTGAGCACGATACCCAGCATCAGGCCCGCGCCACGGACATGGGAGACCAGCGGGTGCCCGGCGCCGTCCCCGAGGCCCTCCACGCCGTCCCGGATCCGCTCCCCCAGGCGCTTGACCCGGTCGAGCAGCCCGTCGGCCTCGATGGTCGCGAGGACGGCGAGTCCCGCCGCGCAGGCCACGGGGTTGCCGCCGAAGGTGGAGGCGTGGTGACCGGCCCGCATCAGCTCCGCCGCCGGCCCGAAGGCGATGGCCGCGCCCAGCGGCAGCCCGCCGCCGAGGCCCTTGGCCAGGGTGACGACATCGGCCTCGACGCCCTCGCCCTGGGCGGCGAACCAGTGGCCCGTGCGCCCGATGCCGGTCTGCACCTCGTCCAGGACGAGCAGGGTCCCGGTCGCCTCGGTGATCTCGCGGGCCGCCCGCAGATACCCCTTGGGCGGCATGATCACACCGCTCTCGCCCTGGAGCGGTTCCAGGACCACGAGGGCGGTGTCGGTGGTGACGGCGGCCCGCAGCGCCTCGACGTCCCCGTACGGCACATGGGTGACCTCGCCCGGCAGCGGCAGGAACGGCGTCTGCTTGGCGGGCTGGCCGGTGAGGGCGAGCGCGCCCATGGTGCGGCCGTGGAAGCCGCCCTGCGCGGCGACGATCCCCGGCCGGCCCGTCAGCCGGCCGATCTTGAAGGCGGTCTCGTTGGCCTCGGCGCCGGAGTTGCAGAAGAAGACCCGGCCGGGCCGTCCGGCCAGCTCGATCAGCCGTTCCGCGAGGGCGACCGTCGGCTCGGCGGTGTACAGGTTGGAGACATGGCCCAGGGAGGCGATCTGCCGGGTGACGGCCTCGACCACGGCGGGGTGGCCGTGGCCCAGCGCGTTCACCGCGAGACCGCTGACGAAGTCGGTGTACGTGGTGCCGTCGGCGTCCCACAGGGTCGCGCCCTCGCCGCGGACGAGGGAGAGCTCGGGGGTGCCGTAGCTGTCCATCATCACGCCCTGCCAGCGCCGGGCGATCTCCTGGTTGGTCATGACGTCCCCTCGGATTCGGACGGCGCGTCCGGCACGACCATCGTGCCCACACCGTCATCGGTGAAGATCTCCAGCAGGATCGAGTGCGGTACCCGGCCGTCGATGACGCGGGCGGTGTTCACGCCGTTGCGGACGGCGTGCAGGCACCCCTCCATCTTGGGCACCATGCCGCTGGAGAGGTCGGGCAGCAGCTTCTCCAGCTGCCGCGCGGTGAGCCGGGAGATCACCTCGTCGCTGTGGGGCCAGTCCTCGTAGAGCCCTTCGACGTCGGTGAGGACCATGAGCGTCTCCGCGCCCAGCGCGGCAGCGAGTGCCGCAGCCGCCGTATCAGCATTGACGTTGTAGACATGGCCGTCGTCCTCCGCGCGGGCGATGGAGGAGACCACGGGGATGCGGCCGTCCTCCAGCAGCGCCGTGACGGCGCCGGTGTCGATCCTGGTGATCTCGCCGACCCGGCCGATGTCGACCGGTTCGCCGTCGATGAACGGGCGGTGCCGGACGGCGGTGATCGTGTGGGCGTCCTCGCCGGTCAGTCCGACGGCGAGCGGCCCGTGCTGGTTGAGCAGCCCCACCAGCTCGCGCTGGACCTGCCCGGCGAGCACCATCCGGACGACGTCCATCGCCTCGTCGGTGGTCACCCGAAGGCCCGCCCGGAACTCGCTGACCAGGCCGTGCCGCTCCAGCTGGGCGCTGATCTGGGGGCCGCCGCCGTGCACGACGACCGGCTTGAGGCCGGCGTGGTGGAGGAAGACGACGTCCTGGGCGAAGGCGGCCTTCAGCTCCTCGTCCACCATGGCGTTGCCGCCGAACTTGATGACGACGGTCCGGCCGTGATGGCGGGTCAGCCAGGGCAGGGCCTCGATGAGGATGCGGGCCTTGGGGAGCGCGGTGTGCTTGCGCGTCGATGTGCTCATGAGCTGTACGCGCTGTTCTCGTGGACGTAGTCGGCGGTGAGGTCGTTGGCCCAGATGACGGCGGAGTGGGTGCCGGCGTCGAGGTCGGCGGTGATCCGTACCTCACGGAACCGCATGTCGACGAGGTCGCGGTCGTCACCGACGCTGCCGCCGCGGCAGACCCAGACCCCGTTGATGGCGACGTTGAGCCGGTCCGGGTCGAAGGCGGCGGAGGTGGTGCCGATCGCGGACAGCACCCGGCCCCAGTTGGGGTCCTCGCCGTGGATGGCGCACTTGAGGAGGTTGTTGCGGGCGATGGAGCGGCCGACCTCGACCGCGTCGTCCTCGCTCGCCGCGTGCACGACCTCGATCCGGATGTCCTTGGACGCGCCCTCGGCGTCCCCGATCAGCTGGCGGGCGAGGTCGTCGCAGACCTCGCGGACGGCCTCGGTGAAGTCGGCGTGGTCGGGCACGGTGCCGGACGCCCCGGAGGCCAGCAGCAGCACGGTGTCATTGGTGGACATGCAGCCGTCGGAGTCGACCCGGTCGAACGTGGTGCGGACCGCTTCGCGCACCGCCTTGTCCAGGGCGGCGGCGTCCACGTCGGCGTCGGTGGTCAGGACGACGAGCATGGTGGCGAGGCCGGGGGCGAGCATGCCCGCGCCCTTGGCCATGCCGCCGACCGTCCAGCCGTCCCGCTCGCGCACGGCGGTCTTGTGCACGGTGTCCGTGGTCTTGATGGCGATGGCGGCCTTCTCGCCGCCGTGCGGGGACAGCTCCCCGGCGGCCCGCCCGATGCCCGGGAGCAGCTTCTCCATCGGGAGGTACGTGCCGATCAGCCCGGTGGACGCCACCGCGACCTCGGCGGCGCTGTGGCCCAGGACCTCAGCGACCCGCTCGGCGGTGGCGTGGGTGTCCTGGAAGCCCCGGGGGCCGGTGCAGGCGTTCGCGCCGCCCGAGTTGAGGACGACCGCCGAGACCTCGCCGCCGCGCAGCACCTGCTGCGACCAGAGCACCGGCGCCGCCTTGACCCGGTTGGACGTGAACACCCCCGCCGCCGCGCGGCGCGGGCCCTCGTTGACCACCAGGGCCAGGTCCGGATTGCCGTTCTCCTTGATCCCGGCGGCGATGCCCGCCGCCGTGAACCCCTTCGCGGCCGTGACCGTCATCTCTTCTCTCTCTCCTGCTCTCTTCGGTCGGTGGTGTCCGGCGGGCCGGCGGTTCAGGGCGCGAGGCCGACCCGGGGCAGACCGGTGGTCTCGGGGAGGCCGAGGGCCAGGTTCATGCTCTGGATCGCGCCGCCGGCGGTGCCCTTGGTCAGGTTGTCGATCGCGCTGATCGCGATCACCCGGCCCGCCGACTCGTCCAGTACGACCTGCACCTGCGCGGTGTTCGAGCCGGTGACCGCCCCGGTCGCGGGCCAGCTGCCCGGCGGCAGCAGCCGCACGAACGGCTCCTCCGCGTACGCCTTCTCGTACGCCGCGCGGACCTCGGCGGCCCCGGTCCCCGGCCGGGCCTTGGCCGAGCAGGTCGCCAGGATGCCGCGCGGCATCGGCGCGAGCGTGGGGGTGAACGACACCGAGACCGGCTCGCCCGCCACGGCGGAGAGGTTCTGCGCGATCTCCGGGGTGTGCCGGTGGCCGCCGCCGACGCCGTACGGGCTCATCGAGCCCATCACCTCGGAGCCCAGCAGGTGCGGCTTGGCCGCCTTGCCCGCGCCCGAGGTGCCCGACGCGGCGGTGACGACGATCTCCGGCTCGACGAGCCCGGCGGCCAGCGCGGGGAAGAGGGCCAGCGACACGGCCGTCGGATAGCAGCCGGGGACGGCGATCCGGCGGGTGCCCGCGAGCGCGTCCCGCGCGCCCGGCAGCTCCGGCAGCCCGTACGGCCAGATCCCGGCGTGCGGCGAACCGTAGAACCGCTCCCACGCGGCCGCGTCCCGCAGCCGGAAGTCGGCGCCCAGGTCGATGACGAGCACATCGGGGCCGAGCCGCTCCGCGACCGCGGCGGACTGGCCGTGCGGCAGCGCCAGGAAGACCACGTCGTGCCCGGCCAGCGCCTCGGGCGTGGTCGGCTCCAGGACGCGCTCGGCGACCGGCGCGAGATGGGGCTGGACGGTGCCCAGCGTCTCCCCCGCCTGTGAATGCGCGGTCAGCGCGCCCAGCTCGACCCCGGGGTGCCCGAGCAGCAGCCGTACCGCCTCGCCCCCCGCGTACCCACTGGCACCCGCCACCGCCACCCGTACCGTCATGGCCACCTCCCGATTCATGGCATGACTATACGCAGGTCCGCAGTTTTATACAATGATGGGCGGGTGGCCGCCCGGGGGACGGCACAGTGATCACACGGTACGGCGCGGCGGACCGCTCCGTACATCGCGGGACGGATCACACGGATCGCACCGGTGCCTCATACGGATCGCACCGGCGCCCCGCGCGCTCCGTCACGCGCCGGACCGTGTGCGGGGGGCGGTGTCATACGTCGCGGGACTCCGGCCGGGGGCTCCGGTCGGAGACGATCCGGGCGATGTTGGCGAGCGAGAGGGAGCGGGGCCGGAGGTAGTCGGCGTGCCCGGCGCGGCCGGCGTCGAAGACGCGGGCCCCGAAGGCGCCGGAGACGGGATCGGTGCCGAATCCGACGGTGGCGAAGGGGAGGTCGAGGGTGGTGTGGGGGACGGCGGCGATCCAGTCCGCCGCGCCCCGGCCGGCCCAGACGGTGGCCGGGGTGCGGAGCTGGTCGCTGTGGTCGGCTCCGGTGCCGGGGCTCCCGTACAGCACCAGATGGGCGGCGGGCAGTCCGGGCGCGGCCGAGGCGCAGACCACCGTGCCGTACGAGTGGCACGCCAGCGAGATCCGGGCGGCCGGCACGGCGCGGGCCAGGTCGCGGACGAACGCGCGCAGCGCGGGGGCGCCCCGTTCGGCGTGCTCGCGGGTGAGGGTGCCGGGGCTCACGGTGGCGGGGGTCCGGTAGCCGAGCCAGGCGACGACGGCGGAGCGGGCGGGCAGCGCGCGCCCGAGGGCGGCGGCGTCCCGGTGGAACCGGCCGTAGGTGTCGAGGCTGGTGTCGGCGCCGGGGACGAGGACGGCGACGCGTTCGGCGCGGGCGAGGTCCCCGACGACCTCGGCGGTGCGGCCGCCGTCCCGGCCGTCGAAGGTGAGGAAGGTGCGCTCCGGTGCGGCGAGTTCCCGCAGGGTCCGGGCGCGGCGGTGGTCGCCGTGGCCGGCGGCCGCGCGCTCCGCGGCCCGGATGCCGGTGCGGACGGCGCCGTAGCGGGCGTCGAGCGCGGCGGGGGTCGCACGCTCCAGTGGGGTGAGCGGGGCGGGCGCCGGTGCGGGTACGGCGGCGGGGCCGGCCGCGGCGGCCACGGGCAGCGCGACCGACGCGGTGAGCAGCGCGGCGAGCAGGGCGCGCAGCGGGTGGCGGCGGGGGCGGTGCGGCATGGCGGGAGTCCTTCCGTACCAGGGGTGTCCGGCGGTGGCCCGTGGTGGCCGGTGGCCGGTGGCCGGTGGCCGGTGGCCGGTGCGCGGGCGTCGCACGGCGGGGGCGGTCGGTGGACGGCCCCCGGCGCGCGGTGTCGTCCGGTGCGCCGGTGGTGAAGCGGTGCGCCGGTGCGCCGGTGGTGCGTCGGGGTGTCCGATGTCGAACCTAGGCTGCGGTGCCTGTCGTTCTCGTCCCGCTGGAGAGCCCATCCCGGGGGTAGCTCTCCGGTATGACGGGGAGGAGGCCGGGCCGGGGCGGGGCAGGGGCGGGGTACGGCGGCACTGACCGGTTGGTCAGGCTCCGATGGGATCCCGTCCCGGACGCCGGACGTCGGTGACGACCGGCAAGAACAAGGACTAATGTTCGAGCAGGGGCGAGGACGGGACCGGATGGGTCGTCACGGGGGAAACCGGAAAGGTCCGTTCGCCGACGGCGGAGCAGTGAACGCTACGGGGAGAGCACGGTGTCCGGAGAGCTGACCACCTGTCGACACATACACCCCGAGTACGGCACCGGCCCCGCCGGCGCCACCCGGGCGAGGGGCACACGGCCGGGGGGAGCACCCCCTCGCCGCGCTGCCGCCCTGCCGCCGCCACGGCGCAGAGCCGCCCGGGGCTGAGATGTCCGATCTCAGCTTCTACGTCCCCGCCGCCCTGGGCACCGCCGCCTTCCTGCTGCGGCTGCCCGCGCTGCTGCGCAACCCCCGCGATCCGATGCTGCGCGCCGTCGTGGTGCTGCTGGCGACGGCCACGGGGGTCTTCTTCTTCGGGGCGATCCCCACGATCGAGGCGGTCAACCGGCTCACGGGCGTCCCCAACGCGGCCGCGCCGCTGGTGTACTCGATCCTGACGGCGTTCTGCGGCGCGTGCGTCGTCCTGCTGATCAACTGGCGCGGCGGCACCCCCGAGGCCATCAGCCGCGCCACCCGCTGGTGCCTCGCCGCCTACGGCCTGATCATCGTCGCGCTGCTGACGCTCTTCGCCCTCGGGGACACCCCCGTCGAGCGCACGCGCGACCTCGACACGTACTACGCCGACACCCCCTTCATCCGCGAGATGATCGTCCTCTATCTGCTGACCCACTCGGTGTCCGCGCTGGTGATGACGTTCCTGTGCTGGCGCTGGTCGCGCGATGTCACCGGTGTGCTGCGGACCGGGCTGCTGCTCATGGTGTACGGGTATCTGCTGACCGTCCTGTACGACGTGGCCAAGTTCGCCGCGCTCGGGGCCCGCTGGGCGGGCGAGGACTGGGACGGCCTCAGCACGCACGCGGCCCGTCCGCTGGTCTCGGCGGCCTCCTTCTTCATCGCCTTCGGGATCGGGATGCCCCTGGTGGTGCAGCGGCTCGAAGGCCCCCGGCGGGACTGGCTCCGCTACCGTCGGCTCGGTCCGCTGTGGCGGCTGCTGCGGGGCGTCGCCCAGGGCGGGGGCCGGGGCCGGTCGTCGCCGCTCGCGGGCGCCGGGATCCGGCTGCTCCAGCGGGAGCGCGACATCCATGACGCGCTGCTCACCCTGAACCCGTACTTCGACTTCGCGGTACGGGCGCGGACGGTGGCCCGGGGGGTCGCCGCCGGGATCCCGCCGCCCGAGGCGGAGGCACGCGCCGAGGCCGCGATGGTGGTGGCCGCGCTGGACGCCTTCCGCGCCGATCCCGGGCACAGCGTCATCGCCGCGTCCCGTGCGCTCCAGGAGGGTCTCGGCGACGAGTCCCGCGACCTCGTACGGGTCTCCCTCGCCCTGCACGGCATGCTCCGGGGGGAGGCCGGGCCGTCCCTGTTCCAGCGGGCGGGGATCCGTTCGTGACCGCGCCGCCGCCGACTCCGCGCACGGCACGCGCAGCACCCGCACCGCTCGTGGCACGCGCAACACCCGCACCGCTCGCAGCACCCGTACCGCTCATGCGTTCCGCTCGTACCGCTCATGCGTTCCGCACCGTTGGCCCGTACGCACCGGGAGAGCCGTTGATGACAGAGACCGATACGTTTCCCGCGTCCGCCACGGCCGTACGGGCCGCGGGGGCGGTACGGGCCGTCGTCGTCGGCGGCGGGCTGGCGGGGATGCTGGCGGTGGCGGCGCTGCGGGAGGCGGCCGGGGAGATCCTGGTGGTGGAGCCGGACGAGCTGCCCGCCGGGGCCGCGCCCCGCCGGGGACTCCCCCAGGCCGACCACGTCCATCTGCTGTGGAGCGGCGGGGTCGACGCGGCGGAGTCCCTGCTGCCCGGTGTCACGGACGCCTGGCTGGCGGCGGGCGCGCGGCGGATACCCGTACCGACGGACGTCCTCGCACTCAGCTCCCAGGGCTGGATGCGGCGGTGGGAGCGCGACAGCCACTATCTGATCGCCTGTAGCCGGGACCTGCTGGACGCGGTGGTGCGGCGGCGGGTGCTCGGACCCGGCGGCGGACACGGCGGGGGTGTGACGGTCGTCGGCGGCGCCCGGGTCGTGGGCCTGCTGGGCGACGCCCGGCGGGTCACCGGCGTCGTCGTGCGGCACAACGACGGCAGCGAGGAGAAGGTCGAGGCCGACTTCGTGGTCGACGCGAGCGGCCGCTCCTCCCGGACCCCGCGCCATCTGGCGGAGCTGGGGGCGGGACCGGTGCCCGAACGGGTGGTGGACGCCGGTCTGGTGTACGCGAGCCGGCGCTTCCGGGCCCCGGCCGGCGCCGGCCGCTTCCCCGTCGTCAGCGTCAGCGCGGACGCCCGCTGCGGCCGGCCGGGGCAGAGCGCGAACCTGCTGCCGATCGAGAACGGCCAGTGGCTGGTGACGGCCTCCGGCACCCGGGGCGGCGAACCCGGGCGGACGGCCGAGGAGTTCGAACCGTTCCTCCGGTCGCTGCGCCACCCCATCATCGCGGACCTGACGGCGGACCTGGAGCCGCTGAGCGGGGTGACGGTCAACCGCAGCACCCGCAATCTGCGCCACTACTACGAGAAGGCCAGGATCTGGCCGGAGCGGTTCGTGGTCCTCGGGGACGCGGTCGCCGTCTACAACCCGCTGTACGGGCACGGCATGGCGGTCGCCGCCCAGGGCGCGGCGGCGCTGCGCGGCCGGCTCGCGGCCGGGGGGATCACCGCGCCCCGGCTGGCCCGGCGGGTCCAGCGCGACGTCGCACGGCATGTGACGCCCGCGTGGTCCATGGCGACCGGGCAGGACGTCTTCTACCCGGGGGCGACGGGCGGCCCGCCCGGCTCGGTGGACCGGCTGGCCGCCCGGTACACGGACCGGATGCTGCGGACGGCTGCGGGGAGCTATCTGGTGATGCGGAAGTTCACCGACGTCACCGCGTTGCACGCGCCGCTGCACCGGCTGATGGGGCCGACGGCGGTGCTGGGGACGGCGCTGGGGCCCCGGCGGCCGCCGCTGAGCGGGCCGCCGCTGACCCCCGGGGAGCGGGCGCTGCTGCGGGACACTCCGGGCGTCCGCCGCTGACGGAGGGCTTTTCACGCCGACGCGCCCCCGGCCCGGGGGACGATGCCACCGGCCCGGGGGCGCGGACGGTACGGGCCTTGGGGCGTCAGCCCAGCTTGGCCAGCGCCTCGTTGAACGTCGCCGACGGACGCATCACGGCGGACGCCTTGGCCGCGTCGGGCTGGAAGTAGCCACCGATCTCGACCGGGCCGCCCTGCACGGCGATCAGCTCGTCGACGATGGTCCGCTCCTGCTCCGCGAGCGTGGCGGCCAGCTCCGTGAACGACTGCGCCAGCTCGGCGTCGTCGCTCTGGCCGGCCAGCTCCTGCGCCCAATACAGGGCGAGGTAGAAGTGGCTGCCGCGGTTGTCGATGCCACCGAGGCGACGGCTGGGCGACTTGTCCTCGTTGAGGAAGGTCGCCGTGGCGCGGTCGAGGGTGTCCGCCAGTACCTGGGCGCGGGCGTTGCCGGTGGTCTGGGCCAGGTGCTCGAAGCTGACCGCGAGGGCCAGGAACTCGCCCAGGCTGTCCCAGCGCAGGTAGTTCTCCTTGACCAGCTGCTGGACGTGCTTGGGCGCGGAGCCGCCGGCGCCGGTCTCGAACAGCCCGCCGCCGTTCATCAGCGGGACGACCGACAGCATCTTGGCGCTGGTGCCCAGCTCCAGGATCGGGAAGAGGTCGGTCAGGTAGTCACGCAGGACGTTGCCGGTGACGGAGATGGTGTTCTCGCCGCGGCGGATGCGCTCGACGGACAGCTTCGTCGCCTCGACCGGGGAGAGGATCCGGATGTCCAGGCCCTCGGCGTCGAACTCCGGCAGGTACGCCTGCACCTTCTCGATGAGCCGCGCGTCGTGGGCGCGGGTCCCGTCCAGCCAGAACACCGCCGGGTCGCCGGTGGCACGGGCGCGGGTCACCGCCAGCTTGACCCAGTCCTTGATGGGGGCGTCCTTGGTCTGGCAGGCGCGGAAGATGTCGCCCTCGGCGACCGGCTGCTCCAGCAGGACGGTGCCCTCGGCGTCGACCACGCGCACGGTACCGGCGGCGGCGATCTCGAAGGTCTTGTCGTGGGAGCCGTACTCCTCGGCCTTCTGCGCCATCAGACCCACGTTGGGGACCGAGCCCATGGTGGACGGGTCGTACGCGCCGTGGGCGCGGCAGTCCTCGATGACGGCCTGGTAGACCCCGGCGTAGCTGCTGTCCGGGATGACGGCGACGGTGTCGGCCTCCTGGCCGTCCGGGCCCCACATGTGACCGGAGGTGCGGATCATGGCGGGCATGGAGGCGTCCACGATGACATCGCTCGGGACGTGCAGGTTGGTGATGCCCCGGTCGGAGTCGACCATCGCGAGCGCCGGCCCCTCGGCCAGCTCGGCGTCGAAGGACGCCTTGATCGCGGCGCCGTCGGCGAGGGCGTCCAGACCCTTGAGGATGCCACCGAGCCCGTCGTTGGGGCTCAGGCCGGCGGCGGCCAGCGCCGCGCCGTGCTCGGCGAAGGTCTTCGGGAAGAAGGCGCGGACCACATGGCCGAAGATGATCGGGTCGGAGACCTTCATCATGGTGGCCTTGAGGTGGACGGAGAAGAGCACGCCCTCGGCCTTGGCGCGGGCGACCTGGGCGGCCAGGAACTCGCGCAGCACGGCGACGCGCAGCACGGAGGCGTCGACGACCTCGCCGGCGAGGACCGGGACGGACTCGCGCAGCACGGTGGTGCTGCCGTCGTCCCCGGCCAGCTCGATCCGGAGCGAGCCCGCCTCGGTGATCACCACGGACTTCTCGGTGGAGCGGAAGTCGTCGCCGGTCATGTGGGCGACGTTCGTCCGGGAGTCGGCCGTCCACGCGCCCATGCGGTGCGGGTGGGTCCTGGCGTAGTTCTTGACCGACGCAGGGGCGCGGCGGTCGGAGTTGCCCTCGCGCAGCACCGGGTTCACGGCGCTGCCCTTGACCTTGTCGTAGCGGGCGCGGATGTCGCGCTCCTCGTCGGTCTTCGGGTCGTCCGGGTAGTCCGGCAGCGCGTAGCCCTGCGACTGCAACTCGGCGACGGCGGCCTTGAGCTGCGGGATGGACGCCGAGATGTTCGGCAGCTTGATGATGTTGGCGCCGGGGGTCTTGGCCAGCTCGCCCAGCTCGGCGAGGGCGTCGTCGATGCGCTGGCTCTCCTCCAGACGCTCGGGGAAGCTCGCGATGATCCGGCCCGCGAGGGAGATGTCCCGGGTCTCCACCCGCACCCCGGCCGTCGAGGCGTAGGCCTCGACCACCGGCAGGAACGAGTGGGTGGCCAGGGCAGGGGCCTCGTCGGTGTGCGTATAGATGATGGTCGAGTCAGTCACCGGTGCTCCGCTCCACGTCTGCAACATTGCTCGACATCAAGATATCTCGTCGGGGCGCCCCGGCCGAAAGGGCCCTCCTCGCGGGGGCCCGTCCCGGGGGGAAAGCGGAAGCGGCGTCCGATACCGCCTGCGGAATCCCGTCCGGAAAACGGCGGCGGGGACGGGGCGCGGGCCGGGACGGCCCGGCTCGGGGCGCCGCGAAAAAACATCCGGCAGTCATGTCACACTCCGGCGGCCTGGTCTGTCGGACAGGTGTCGGGCGGCTCGCACCACCGGCACCCAGGACAGCGACGACAGCACAGACTCCACAGACTCCGAGGAGCGGGACCATGCAGGCACGCATCAAGAACCCGGCCGCGATCTTCCCGACCGTCTACCCGGCGATCCAGCAGATCCTGGCGGCGGTCCACGAGGGAGGCGTACCGGAGACCACGCTGCACCTCGTCCACCACCGGGCCAGCCAGATCAACGGGTGCAGCTTCTGCGTCGTCGGCGGCCTGCCGGGGGCGAAGAAGGCGGGGCTGACCGACGAGCAGCTGCACGCCGTCACCGCCTGGCGGGACGCCCCCGGCTTCACCGAAGCGGAGCGCGCGGCATTGGAGCTGGCCGAGGCCGTGACCCGGCTGAACGACCGTTCGGACCCGGTGCCGGACACGGTCTGGGACGCGGCGGCGGAGCACTACGACGAGAAGCAGCTCGCGACGATCGTGCTGTACGTGGGCCTGACCAACCTCTTCAACCGGGTGAACGTGGCGACCCGGCAGGTCGCCGGCCCGACCTGGTAGCGGGCGGGGACGGCCGGAGACCGCGGTCCGCCCGCGACGGGGGTGCGGGCGGGCCGGAGACCGATCAGCGGCGCCCCGTACGGAGCGCCGCCCCCACCGCCGCCGCCAGCAGCTGTGTCCCCGCGGCGGCCAGCAGTGCGCCGGGCAGTGAGTGGAGCGCCAGGGGGCCGCCGGTGGCCGCGCCCGTCGCGAAGCCGGTGAGTTTCAGGCTGGCGCCGGTGGTGAAGACCTGGGCGCGCAGCCGGGCGGGGGCCTCCCGGTGGCGGATCGCGAAGACGGCGGTGAGCTGGGGTCCTTCGGCGAGGCCGAGCAGGGCGGCGGTGGCGGCGAGCAGCCAGGGGCCGCCCGGGGCGCCGAGTGCGGCGACCGCCGCGAGGGTGCAGCCGGTGGCGAGTACGAGGGGGCTCACCGCGAGTACCGCGTCGGGGCGGGACAGGAGTGCGGGGCGGCGGGCGGCGAGGGTGGTGGCGGTGAGGGCGGCGACGCCCACGGCGGCGAGCAGCAGCACGCCCTGGCCCGGGCCGCCGAGGAGCCGGGTGCCCAGGAGGGGGACGGCGGCGACGAGCATCCCTTCGGCGGTGCAGGAGACGGTGGTGACGGCGGTCGCCCGCGCCAGGGCACGGTTCCGGGCGAGGATCCGGAATCCGTCGGCCGTCTCCCGGAGCACGGCCCGGAGGGGGACGGCGGCCCGGCGGCACTTCCCCGGTCGCCGGGCCGTCGCCGTGGGCACCTCCCGGTGGGCGGTGATCATGGCCGGGCGGAGCGCGGGCCCGCCCCGCGCGGCCGGTGGGAGGCCGAGGGCGATCGGGAGGGCGCAGGCCATCAGGGTCGCGGCCAGGGTGACGGCGGTGGCCGCGCCCGCAAGGTGGGCGAGGGTGCCGGCGAGGGCCGGGCCCGCGAGGCCGGCGAGGGTGAAGGTCATCGCGTCCAGGGCGTTCGAGCGGGGCAGCCGGGTGGCCGGGACCAGGGTGGGGAGCCGGGAGGTCCAGCCGCCGGAGAGCGCGGGGCCCAGCAGCCCGGCGGCCGTCGCGATCAGCAGGGTCCAGCCGTGGGGGATCCGTCCGAGCCCGGCGGCGAGCACCGCGAGGGCCCCGGCGTGGGCGCCGATCGCCCAGGCCAGCAGCCGGCCGGGGCGGGCCGACCGGTCGAGCAGGGCCCCGATGAGCGGCCCGCCGGCCGCCGCCGCGACGGTGGCCGCCGCCAGCAGGGACGAACCCGCCGCCGCCGACCCGGTGGCCGCGAGGCCCGCGAGCAGCAGGGCGGGCCCGGACATCTCGTCGCCGGTACGGGCGGCCAGCGCCCCCAGCACGTAACGCTTCAGCACCCACAGCACGTTATGCGGGTAACTCAATCATTCACCAGATGCGTTACCGTCACGCAGGTGACCAACCGGCTCTCGGTCCGGTCCGCCGCCGGGCGGACCGTGGCCCTCGTCAACGTCCTCACCGGCCCGGACCCTTCGGCGGACGCCGTCGCCGCGGTGCTGCGGGAGCACGGCGAGAAGGTGCCCACCGCCCTGTCTCCCGAGGAGCTGGCCGGGCTGCGGCTCTCCGCCGCCGCGCTGCGGCCCGTCTTCGCGGCCGGGACGGTGGACGCGGCCGCCGCCCGGCTCAACGAACTCCTTGCGCTCACCGCCGGGCCGCTGCGGCTCACCGCGCACGGGGGCACCACCGCCTGGCATCCGCATCTTGACCGGGACGACGACGCCCCCTGGGGCGAGTGGCTGCTCGCGTCGGCGGCGCTGGCGCTGACCGTGCTGGTCTGGGACCGGCAGCGGCCGCCCGGCGGGCTGTGCGCCTCGTCCTCCTGCGGGCAGGTCTTCCTCGTCCTGGGCAGCGGGCCCGAGCGGCGGTACTGCTCGCGGCGGTGCGCCACCCGGGAGCGGGTCGCCGCCCACCGGATGCGCCGGCGGGCTCAGCCCAGGGTCTCGTCCGCCGCCGTGCGGAGCCTGCGTACGCCCTCGGCGATCTCCGATGCGCCCGTCACCCCGGCGAAGCTGAGCCGGACGTACCCGGCGGGCGGCTCCGCGCAGTAGTAGGGCCGGCCGGGCGCCACGGCGACCCCCGCGCGCAGGGCGGCGGCGACGAAGGCGCTCTCGTCCGCTCCGTCGGGCAGCCGCGTCCACAGGTGGAAGCCGCCGGCCGGGATGTACGGGAGGGAGAGTTCGGGCAGCCGCAGCCGCAGTGCGGCGGCCATGGCCTCGCGCCGGCTCCGCAGTTCGCCGGCGACGGACCGCAGATGCCGGGTCCAGGCGGGTGCGCCCACCAGTTCCAGGGCGGCTTCCTGGAGGGGCCGGGGGACGAAGAAGTTGTCGACGACGTGGATCGCGCGCAGCCGTTCCAGTACGGGGCCCCGGGCCGCGAGGACGCCCACCCGCAGACTGGGCGAGGTGATCTTGGTGAGGGAGCTGACGTGCACGACGACGCCGTCGGGGTCCTCGGCGGCGAGCGGGGCGGGCAGCGGGCCCGCGTCCTCGTGGACCAGCCGCCGGGCGAAGTCGTCCTCGACCACGAAGGCCCCGGCCGCGCGGGCGATCCGCAGCACCTCGGGGCGGCGCGGCGCGGAGAGCACCGTACCGGTCGGGTTGTGGAAGAGCGGCTGGCAGACGAAGACCCGGGCGCCGGTGGCGCGGAAGGCATCGGCGAGGAGTTCGGGGCGGACCCCGTCGGCGTCCACGGGGACCGGCACGGGGCGCAGCCCGGCGGCGCGGGCGATGGCGAGCATGCCGGGGTAGGTGGGCGACTCCACGAGGACGGGCGCTCCGGGCGGGGCCAGGGCCCGCAGGGCGCAGGTCAGGGCGGACTGGCCGCCTGCGGTGACCAGGACGTCGGCGGCTGTGACGGGGCCGCCGACGCCCCGGGCGAACCAGGCGCGCAGTTCGGGCAGGCCGTCGGTGGGGGGCCGGCCCCAGGCGCCGGGGCGGCGTCCGGCGCGGGCGAGCGCGGCCGCGAGGGCCTGTTCGGGGCGGAGCGCCGCGGGCAGGTAGCCGCCGTTGAACTCGGTCACGCCCGGTGGCGGGGCGGCGAGGGTGACGAGGACCCCGGCGGCGTCGACGGAGCGGGGCACCTGGTCGGCGGCGGATTCGGCGGAGAGGGCGATCTCCTGCCAGGAGGTGTCGCCGGGCGGGGGTCCGTCCGTGGCCCGGGGCAGCGCGCGGTAGGCGCCGGCGCCGGGGCGGGTGACGACCAGGCCTTCGGCGGTGAGCTGGGCCAGTGCCCGGGAGACGGTGACCGGGGAGACCCGGTGGCGTTCCACCAGCGTCCGGCTCGATGGCAGTTTCTCACCGGGTGAGTAGCGGCTCAGCTCTCGTTTCAGTTCGCTGGCCAGTTCGGCGACGCTGGTACGCTCGTGCATGACAGCACAGAATAGCGCTACTCGCTCCACCACGATAGCGGTCGACCTCAGCGGCAAGGGTGTCGGCGGCCCGGGCGGCCCGCCTCCGCCGGCCACCACCGGCACCCTGCTCGCCGCCCTGGGCGTGGTCGCCTTCTCGCTCACCTTCCCGGCGACCGTGTGGGGTCTCGACTCCTTCGGCCCCTGGTCGCTGGCGGCGGTCCGCAGCGTGCTCGCCGCGCTCATCGCGGGCGGCTTCCTGCTGGCCCTGCGGGTGCCGCTGCCCGAGCGCCGCCACTTCGGCCCCCTCGCCGTGGTCGCCGGGGGCGTCGTCGTGGGCTTCCCGCTGCTGACCACGCTGGCGCTGGAGACGACCACCTCCTCGCACGCGGCCGTCGTGGTGGGGCTGCTGCCGCTGACCACCGCGGCCTTCGCGGCGGTCCGCACCGGCCGCCGCCCCTCCCGGACCTTCTGGGCCGCCGCCCTCGCCGGTGCCGCCGCCGTGGTCGCGTTCACCGTCGCGGAGAGCGGCGGCTCGCTCAAGGCCGGCGATCTCTATCTCTTCGGGGCGCTGCTGGTCTGCGCGGCCGGGTACACGGAGGGCGGGCGGCTGGCCGCCCATATGCCCGGCTGGCAGGTGATCGGCTGGGCTCTGGTGTTCTGTCTGCCGCTGGGGGTCACGGGCGCCGCCGTCGCGCTGAGCCTGGAGCCCGTGGAGCCGACCGCACGCGGGGTGAGCGGTCTGGTCTGGGTCGCCGCCGTCTCCCAGTTCGCCGGGCTCTACGTCTGGTACCGGGGCATGGCCCTGATCGGCATCGCGCGGGCGAGCCAGCTCCAGCTGGCGCAGCCGCTGCTCACCCTGGTGTGGTCGGTGGCGCTGCTGGGCGAGGGGCTCTCCCCGGCGGCGCCCCTGGCGGCGGTCGCCGTCCTGGTCTGCATCGCGGTGACCCAGCGGGCGCGCAGTTGAGCCACGCGGCGGACAGGGGCGGACGGAGGCGGACGGGGACATATGGGGACAGACGGGGCGCGCGTCGCGGGCGCGGGCGACCGCCCCGGCCGTAGACTCGATGCACGGACACTTTGCCGAGCGGCACGGATCCGAGGAGGTCTCTCCCGATGCGAGCGAGCGTGGGCGACAGACTGCTGGTGCACGGCAGGACCGTGGGCCAGCACGACCGGATCGCCGAAGTCATCGAGGTGCTGGGCCCGGAGGGCTCTCCCCCGTTCCGCGTCCGTTTCGAGGACGGGCACGAGACGGTGATGTCCCCCGGACCCGACTGCGTGATCAGGCCGCACGAGCCGGCCTGATCCCGGACGGAGGACTCTCAGCGCGGCGGTCTCGCCGGGGCCTGGTAGTGGTCGGCCACCACCCGCGCCATCGCCCCGTTCCGGTCGACGCCGACCTCCTTCGCGGAGAAGTAGCAGTGGCCGCGCACCGCGCCGTACCCCTTCGCGAGGGTCAGGTGCCGCGACAGCTCCGCCGGGTCCTGCCAGGGCGCGGGCTGCGCCGGGTCGCCGGCCTTGTAGAGCGCCTCGCCGATGAAGAGGTCCACGCCGGTGCCCGAGACCAGCTCGTCCCACCAGGGCAGCAGCTTGGCGTAGTCGGCGGCGGCGAAGCCGATGTTCCAGTAGATCTGCGGGACGACCTGGTCGATCCACCCGTTCAGGACCCATGAGCGGGTGTCGGCGTAGAGGTCGTCGTACGTCTGGACCCCGGCGCGGGTGTCCGAGCCCAGGGGGTCGGTGGCCCGGTTGCGCCAGACCCCGAAGGGGCTGATCCCGAAGGCCGTCCCCGGCCGGACGGTCTTGATCCGCTGCCCGATGTCCCGGACCAGCCGGTCCGTGTTGTCGCGCCGCCAGGCCGCCCGGTCCGCGAAGCCTCCCCCGTACCGCGCGAAGGCGGCGGCGTCGTCGAAGGTCTGGCCCGCCACCGGGTACGGATAGAAGTAGTCGTCAAAGTGGACGGCGTCGACCGGATAGCGGCGGACGGCGTCCAGCATCGCGTCCTGGACGAAGGCCCGGACCTCCGGCAGCCCGGGGTTGTAGTACATCCTGCCGCCGTACGTCACGATCCACTCGGGGTGCAGCCGCGCCGGGTGGCTCGCCACCAGCCGGGTCGGGTCCGCGTGGGTGGCGACCCGGTACGGGTTGAACCAGGCGTGCAGCTCCAGGCCCCGCGCGTGGGCCTCCCGGACGGCGGTGCCCAGCGGGTCCCACCCCGGGTCCCGCCCCTGCGTCCCGGTCAGATACTGCGACCAGGGCTCGTGGGGCGAGGGCCAGAACGCGTCGGCGGTCGGCCGCACCTGGAACACGACCGCGTTCAGCCGCCGGGCGACGGCGGTGTCGAGGTGCGCGATCAGCTCCGCGCGCTGCTGGGCGGCGGTCAGCCCGGTGCGCGATGGCCAGTCGCGGTTGGTGACCGTCGCCAGCCACATCCCCCGGAATTCCCGGCAGGAGCGGCGCCCCCGCCTCCGTTCCCGCTCTCCCGCGCTCGCCTCCCCGGCGACCGTGGCGGCGGCCAGCGCCCCCGCCACCGCCGAGAACGTTCTTCTCCCCATATGTGTCATATGCCACCCCGGTTCCGACGGTCCTCCAGGTCAGCATGCCCGCCCGGGGCCCCGTCCACCGGCCCGGTCGGAGTAACGTCGGAGAATCGGCCGGTTCCGGAAGATCCCGTGGACCGCGCCGCCGGACCTTCAGTAACTGGATCAGCGAAAGGCACGAGGTGACGGACTCAATGGCCGACATTGCACGCGTCGGAGTGGTGGGCTGTGGCCAGATGGGCGCGGGCATCGCGGAGGTGTGCGCCCGCAGCGGGCTGGCGGTGATGGTCGCCGAGACCACCGGCGAGGCGTTGGAGATCGGCCGGACCCGGCTGCTCAACTCCCTGGCCAAGGCCGCCGAACGCGGCAAGATCACCGAGGAGGAGCGGGACGCCGCCCTGGAGCGGCTCAGCTTCACCACCGATCTCGGAGAGTTCGCCGACCGCGATCTCGTCATTGAGGCCGTCGTGGAGAACGAGCAGGTCAAGACGGAGATCTTCCAGGTGCTCGACCAGGTCGTCACCCGGCAGGACGCCATCCTCGCCTCCAACACCTCCTCCATCCCGCTGGTGAAGCTGGCCGTCGCGACCTCCCGGCCGGACCAGGTCATCGGCATCCACTTCTTCAACCCCGCCCCGGTGCAGAAGCTGGTCGAGCTGATCCCGGCGCTCACCACCTCCGAGGAGACCGTCAAGCGCGCGGAGGCGGTCGTCGAGCAGATCCTCGGCAAGCACGCCATCCGGGCCCAGGACCGCTCGGGCTTCGTGGTGAACGCGCTGCTCATCCCCTACCTCCTCGCCGCGATCCGGATGTTCGAGTCGGGCATCGCCAGCCGCGAGGACATCGACAACGGCATGGAGCTGGGCTGCGCCCACCCGATGGGTCCGCTGAAGCTGGCGGATCTGATCGGCCTGGACACGGTCGCCTCGGTCGCGGATTCGATGTACACCGAGTTCAAGGAGCCGCTGTACGCCGCTCCGCCGCTGCTCCAGCGGATGGTGGACGCGGGGCGCCTGGGCCGCAAGACCGGCTCGGGCTTCTACCCGTACGCCTGAGCCTGCCCCCGGGTCGTCCGCCCGGGTGCGGCATCCCGATGACCGGCGCCAGGACACCCCGGCGCCGGTCAGCCCAGCCGCAGCGCGTGCAGCATCAGCAGCCCGGCCGCCATTCCGGCGGCCGGGACCTCACCCCGGGCGATCAGGTCGGGGACCAGTTTCAGCGGGATCCACTCCCGGCGGGAGGACTCGAAGCCGTCCTGCGGCGGTCCGGTGTAGGTCGCGCTCTCGGACCAGTAGAGATGGTGCCGGGCGTCGGTGAGGCCGTTCGACGGTTCGACGGTCATCAGATGTCTCAGCGGACCGGGCCGCCAGCCGGTCTCCTCCTCCATCTCGCGGGCCGCCGCCGCCGCGATCTCCTCGCCGTCCTCGACCACCCCGGCGGCCAGCTCCCAGCCCCAGCTGTCCGTGATGAAGCGGTGCCGCCACAGCAGCAGGACCTCGTTGGCCGCGTTGACCGAGGTCGCGACGGCCACCGGCCGCATCCGGATCAGGAAGTGGTCCAGCCGGTTGCCGTCGGGGAGCGCCACATCGGCGAGCCTGACCCGGAACCAGCGGTTCTCGTACACAGTCTGTTCGTTTAAGTTCGTCCACTGCATGTTCTGTGCCACCTTTCGACCAGTAGGTGGCAACAACCTCAGCAGGCGCAGGAGCACACCGGAAAGGCACCGCCCCGGTCGACGCGCAGGCGCCCCGCCCCTGCCCGCCGGGACGGTCACAGAGGTACGCGCAACGCCCCGTCGATCAGCTCCGCGGCCTGCCGGGCGGGCCCCGCGCCGCTGGCCACCAGGCGGGCCCGCACCGCCCGCAGCCGGTCCCGCAGCCGCTGCGACTCCATCCCCCGGGCCTGGTCGGCCATGGCGAGGGCCGTCCGCGCCGCCCGTTCCGGCTCGCCCCTGCTCAGCTCGATCTGGCAGAGCATGCCGAGCCGGTGCACCCGCCCCCGGTCGTGCGCGGGCGAGCCCACGGCCGCCGCCGCGTGCTCGTGCGCGGCGGTCAGCTCCCCCAGGCTCAGCAGCGCCTCAGCGACCTGGACATGGACCAGACCGGGCTGGACGTACCCGGTCTCGTCCGGCTCCGCTCCCGGCCGGATCCGCTCCGCCTCCCGCTCCGCCCGCCGGATCCGGTGCCGCGCCACCCGCCCGTCGCCGAGCCGCGCGTACGCCTTGGCCTGCATCGCGTACAGATCGGACGCGAGCGCCGGGGTGAGCGCCGGGCCCGCCGACCGCAGTGCCGCCTCCGCGAACGCCACCGCCTGCCGGTACTCGCCCATGAACAGCGACTGGTTGACGAGGAGGGCGACCGCGTAGGCCCCGAGACCCCGGTCGCCGCTGGCCTTCGCCAGCCGCAGCGCCTGGTGGAAGTAGCGCTGGGCCAGGCCGTGCGCGTCGGAGTCGTAGGCGCAGATCCCGGCCACCGCGACCAGCCCGCCGGCGGCCCGGTGCAGCCGGCGCCCCAGGGCGTCGCCGTACGCGCCGCGCAGCAGCGGCGCGGTCTGCGCGGTGAGGAAGCCGACGATCCGGGCGCGCGTCGCGATGCCGCCGGCCCTGCGGTACATCAGCTCGTAGTGGGCGCGCGCGGTCCGCAGCAGGGTGATGTCCGCCGGGGAGACGCGGGTGGGGCCCGCGCGGGAGACATCGGTGTCCTCCGGCGGGTTCTCCCACTCCCAGACGGGCATGACGGCCGGGGTGCCGGTGACCGCCGGGGCGTCGATGACCTGGCGGCGCTGCTGCTCGTCCGAGCGCCACAGCGCGGTGGCGCGGTCGACGAAGCCGCAGAGCGGGGAGCCGGGGCCGTCCGCCGGGCCGCCCTGGACACCGAGGCCGATGTCCCCGAGGGCGACGGGCCGGCCCAGCCGTTCGGCCAGCACCTCGCAGATCAGGTCGGGCACCCGGCCGCGCGGGCGCTGGCCCCGCAGCCAGCGGGCCACGGCGGTGTGGTCGTAGCGCAGGTCCAGGCCCCGGGCGAGCCCCGCCCGGTCGACCCGGGCGGCGAGGCCCGCGTGGGAGAAGCCCGCCTCGTCCAGCAGGGCGTCGAGCAGGGTGTTGGGCTGCATGGGGCCCTCCGGAGGCTCGGTGCGCCCAGCGTAGTGGACCCGGATTTCACCCGGGGTGTGAAGGGAGCGCACCGGCCCGGGGGGTGTGCGCGCTGTCGCCCGGCGGGGGCGGTCGATTGACTTGGACGCCCTCTCACAGAGGCGGCCGGACCACCGGGCTCCCCCTCGTACCGTGCGGTGGTCGCGTTCGCGTCGTCCGTCCCGTCGATCTGCCCGACACTCCGCGGCGGGACGGGCGGCGCCGGCCGGACGGCGGCCCTGTGGGCGCACCGGGCCCGCGCACCGCGCACCGGGCGGGTGCGCGGGCCGTCGTCGGGTGTCTTCCCCCACCCGGCGTTCCACGGCGGCGGGGCCCCGGAACGAGCGGAGGGGGAGCGCCCGGTTCCCCGGGTGCTCCCCCTCCGTCGTGCCATCGGCCGGACGCCGCGCGGGATCAGGCCCCGCGCAGCACCGCGCCCGCGGCCTCGGCGGCCCGGGCCACCGCGGCCTCCCGGGCGGCCGTGGCCTCCTCGACCGTCAGCGTCCGGTCCGGGGCGCGGAAGCGCAGCGCGTACGCCAGCGACTTCTTGCCCGGGCCGATCTGGTCGCCGGTGTAGATGTCGAACAGCCGGATGGACTCCAGCAGCTCGCCCGCGCCGGCCCGCAGCTGGTGCTCGACGAAGTCCGCCGGGACGTCGCTGTCGACGACGAGCGCCACGTCCTGGGTCGCCACCGGGAAGGTGGAGATCCGGGGCGCGCCGAGGGTGTCCCCGGCGGCCTCGGCCAGCAGGTCCAGGTTCAGCTCCATGGCGCAGGTACGGGCGGGCAGGCCCAGTGCCTTGACGACGCGGGGGTGCAGCTCGCCGGCGTGGCCGACGGTCCGCTTGGCCCCGTCCACGAAGGTGACCAGGGCGGCGCAGCGGCCGGGGTGCCACGGGCCGTACTGGGCCTGCTCGGCGAGGAGCGGGGCCCCGGTCTCCCCGGCGATCAGCCGGGCGGCCTCGACGGCGTCCGCCCAGTCGCCCGCGCGGCCCTTGCCCCACCAGCCGGAGCGCTCGCGCTCACCGGCGAGGACGACGGCGGCGTGGCGCGGCTGCTCGGGCAGTCCGGCGTCCAGCGCGGCGATCTCCTGGTCGGTGGGCCGGCGGTCGGCGGGCAGCACGGGCGCGGTGCGCGGTCCGGCCCCGGGGTGGAAGACCAGCCCGGTTTCGAAGAGCGCCAGGTCGTGGCTGCCGCGGCCGGTGTTGCGGCGCAGCGCGCCGAGGAGTCCGGGCAGCAGCGTGGTGCGCAGCGCGGGTTCCTCGTCGGAGATCGGGTTGACCAGGGTGACCACCCGGCGGGCCGGGTCGTCGGCGGTCAGGCCGAGCTGGTCGAGTGCCTGCTCGCCGATGAACGGGTAGTTCAGGGCCTCGACGTAGCCGGCGCCGGCGAGGGCCCGGCCGACGCGGCGGTGCAGCCGCTGGCGGTCGGTGAGCCCGCGCCCGGCGGGGGGCCTGGGAAGGGTGGTGGGGAGGTTCTCGTACCCCTCCAGCCGGATGACCTCCTCGGCGAGGTCGTTGGGGGCGCCGAGGTCGGGCCGCCAGGACGGGACGGTGACGATCAGCTCGTCCTGCCCGTAGACGTCGCAGCCGACGTCCTGGAGGCGGCGGACGACGGTCTCGCGGCCGTAGTCGACACCGGCGACACGGTCCGGGTGGTTCGCGGCCATGGTGATGGTGCGCGGCGCGGACGGCGAGCTGACCTGGGTGACCCCGGCTTCGGCGGTGCCGTCGGCGAGCAGGACCAGCAGGTCGACGGTGCGCTGGGCGGCGGCGGCACCGGCGAGCGGGTCGACGCCCCGCTCGAAGCGCCGGGACGCCTCGGAGCCCAGCTTGTGGCGGCGGGCGGTGCGGGCGATGGCGACCGCGTCGAAGTGCGCGGACTCGATGACCACCTCGGTGGTGCCGCGGACCTGCCCGGTCTCCGGGTCGGCGGTGGCGTCGGCGATCTCGGTGTTGGCGCCGCCCATGACGCCCGCGAGCCCGATGGGGCCCCGGTCGTCGGTGATGACGAGGTCGGCGGCGTCCAGGACCCGGGCGACGCCGTCGAGGGTGGTCAGCTTCTCGCCGGGCTCGGCGCGGCGGACCCCGATCGTGCCCTGGACGCGGGTGCGGTCGTAGGCGTGCAGCGGCTGGCCCAGCTCCAGCATCACGTAGTTGGTGATGTCGACGGCGAGCGAGACGGGGCGCATGCCCGCCTTCTGGAGGCGGCGGCGCAGCCAGATCGGGGAGTGCGCCTCCGGGTTGAGCCCGGTGACGGTGCGGGCGGTGAAGCGGTCGCAGCCGACGGGGTCGGCGATCCTCACCGGGTAGCCGTACGCGTTGGGGCCGGGCACGTCGAGGAGGGCCGGGTCGCGCAGCGGCAGGCCGTACGCGGTGGCGGTCTCGCGGGCGACGCCGCGCATCGACAGGCAGTAGCCCCGGTCGGGGGTGACGGCGATGTCGAGGACCTCGTCGTACAGCTCCAGCAGTGCGGCGGCGTCGATGCCGGGCTCGTACTCGGGCGGGAGCACGATGATGCCGTGGCTGCCGTCGTCGCCCAGGCCCAGCTCGTCGCCGGAGCAGATCATGCCCCGGGAGACCCGGCCGTACGTCTTGCGCTCGGCGATGCGGAAGTCACCGGGGAGCACGGCGCCGGGCAGCGCCACGACGACCTTGTCGCCGACGGCGAAGTTCCGGGCGCCGCAGATGATCTCCTGGGGCTCGCCGGTGCCGTTGGCGGTGCCGACGTCGACGGTGCAGAAGCGGATGGGCTTCTTGAAGTCGGTCAGTTCCTCGATGGTGAGGACCCTGCCGACGGCCAGGGGGCCGGTGAGCCCGGCGCCGAGCTGCTCGACGCTCTCGACCTCCAGGCCGGCCGCGATGAGTTTGGCCTGTACGTCACGGCCGGTCTCCGTCGCCGGCAGGTCGACGTACTCCCGCAGCCATGAAAGCGGGACCCGCATCAGATCTCCATCCCGAACGGCCGGGTGAACCGGATGTCACCCTCGACCATGTCTCGCATGTCCTCGACGTTGTGGCGGAACATCAGCATCCGCTCGATGCCGAACCCGAAGGCGAACCCGCTGTACTTCTGGGGGTCGACACCACAGGCGACCAGCACCTTCGGGTTGACCATGCCGCAGCCGCCCAGCTCGATCCAGCCTTCGCTGGAGCAGGTGCGGCAGGGCCGGTCCGGGTTGCCGACGGACGCGCCGCGGCAGACGTAGCAGACCATGTCCATCTCGGCGGACGGCTCGGTGAACGGGAAGAAGTTCGGCCGCAGCCGGGTCGTCATGCCCTCGCCGAAGAGCGACTGCACCATGTGGTCCAGCGTGCCCTTGAGGTCGGCCATGGTCAGACCCTCGTCCACGGCGAGCAGCTCGACCTGGTGGAAGACGGGGGTGTGGGTGGCGTCCAGCTCGTCGGTGCGGTAGACCCGGCCGGGGCAGATCACGTAGACCGGGGGTTCGCGGTCGAGGAGCGAGCGGATCTGCACCGGGGAGGTGTGGGTGCGCAGCACCAGGCCCGAGTCGGCGGAGCCGTCGGGGGCGGCGACGAAGAAGGTGTCGGCCTCGCCCCGGGCGGGGTGGTCGGGGCCGATGTTCAGGGCGTCGAAGTTGAACCACTCGGCCTCGGCCTCGGGGCCCTCGGCGACCTCGTAGCCCATGGCGACGAAGACGTCCTCGATGCGCTCCGAGAGCGTGGTCAGCGGGTGGCGGGCACCGGCCGGGACCCGGTCGTGGGGCAGCGTGACATCGACCGCCTCCTCGACCAGCACCCGGGCGTCGCGCTCGGCCTCCAGTTCGACCTGGCGGGCGGCGAGGGCCTTGTTCACCGCGCCCCGGGCCATGCCGACGCGCTTGCCGGCCTCGGCCTTCGCCTGCGGCGGCAGCGCCCCGATCTCGCGGTTGGCGAGCGCCAGCGGCGAGGCACCGCCGGTGTGCGCGACCTTCGCGTGGGCGAGTGCGTCGAGGTCGCCGGCGGCGGCGAAGGCGGCGAGCGCCTCGTCCCGCATGCGCTCGATCTCTTCCGGTTTCAGTGCCTCGACCTCGACCGGGTCGTACGACTTGTTGGGTGCGGACATCTCTTCCCGTGCTTCCGATTGGCTGGTGCTGCGCTGAATGCTGCCTTTACCGGGGGACTCCCCCGGACCTGTCCGCGCCGCTGCGTCCCGGGGGTGCGGCGACAGGTGCCAAAGGCCGAGTCTAAAGGGCGAGCGGGGGCGGGCGGTCCGGCGGCCGCTCCCGGAGGGCTCCGGGCGCGGCGGGGACGCGGCCCCGGCGGCCCGGTGCCACCGCTCGCCGCGGGGTGCCCGCGGGGGCTCAGGCCAGATAGGCCGGGGCGCCCACGGGCAGGATAAATCGGAACTGGGCGCCGCCGCCGGGGCCGCGTTCGACGGTGATCGTGCCGCCATGGGCCTCGACGATGCCCTTGACGATGTAGAGCCCCAGGCCGGTGCCGCCGCGCTTGCTCCCCCGCCAGAAGCGGGTGAAGACACGGGCCATCGACTCCTCGGGAATGCCGGGCCCCTCGTCGCTCACGGTGACCGCCGTGCCTCTCTCCTCGTCGCACTCCGCGTCCGCCGGGCCCGCCGTGGTCGCGGGCGCCACCTCGATGGTGACGGTTCCGGCGCCGTGGCGCACGGCGTTTTCCAGGAGGTTGCCCAGCACCTGGTCGATCTTGTCGGGGTCGGCCCACAGCATGGGCAGGTCACGGCGGATGCGGACGAGGAAGCGGTCGGAGCCGTGCCCGTTGGTCACATGGGCCTGGACATGGCGGCCCACGGCCGCCGCGATGTCCACGGGCTGGCGGCGCACCTCCAGCCGGCCGGAGTCGATACGGGAGATGTCCAGCAGCTCGGCGATGAGCCGGGTGACCCGGCTGGCGTCGGCGTCGACGGTCTCCAGCATCAGCCGCTTCTGGTCGTCGGTGAACCGCTCCCACTTGGCGAGCAGGGTGGCCGTGAAGCCCTTCACCGAGGTCAGCGGGGAGCGCAGCTCATGGGCGACGGTCGCGATCAGCTCGGCGTGGCTGCGTTCGCTGCGGCGGCGGGCCTCGGTGCCGCGCAGGCTGATCACCAGCCGGCGCAGCGGTCCGGTGGGCCGTTCGCGCACATAGCGCGCGGAGACCAGGACCTCGCGGCCGCCGGGCAGCAGCAGATTGCGCTCCGGCTGGCCGACCCGGGTGGCGAGCCCGCCGTACGGATCGGTCAGGGTCCACCAGCGGCGGCCGTTCAGGTCCTCCAGCGGCAGCGCGTGCTCCAGCGGCAGCCCGAGGACGTCGGCGGCGCGGACGGCCGTGATCCTGGCGGCGGCGGCGTTGAAGCAGACCACCCGGCCGTGCTCGTCGGCGACGACGAGGCCGTCGGGGAGGTCGTCGGGATCGATTCCGAGCCCGCCGGCCCCGGGGGCGGGCCCCTCCATGGGGCACAGCAAGGCGCCGTGCCGCTCCGCGGGCCTGCTCGTCCCGACTGCCATCCCCATGTCCCACCTCTCGGCCGTTGCTCAGTGGGCCCCCGAGCCCGTCACCCTACTAGCTGCTTGTGACCGTGCGGAGCCCCTGAGCGAGTAGTCCCCCCTCAATGAACCCAGCTCGTCCCCGCGAGCCGTCACGGTTCAGCGCGCGCCCCCTGTGCGCTGGGCGCGCGCCGAGGCATAGAGACAAACGGCCGCGGCGGTCGCCAGGTTCAGGCTCTCGGCCTTCCCGTGGATCGGCACCCGGACCACGGCGTCGGCGAGGGCCCGGGTCTCCTCGGGCAGCCCCCAGGCCTCGTTGCCGAAGATCCAGGCGGTGGGGCCGCCCATGGTGCCCGCGTCGAGTTCGGCGTCGAGGTCGTGCTCGCCGGCGCCGTCGGCGGCGAGGATCCGCACCCCGGCCTCCCGCAGGCCCCGCACGGCACGCTCGACGGGCACCCCGGTGGCCACCGGCAGATGGAAGTGCGAGCCGACGGAGGCGCGGACGGCCTTGGGGTTGTAGAGGTCGACGGAGGCGTCGGTGAGGACCACGGCGTCGGCCCCGGCGGCGTCCGCGCAGCGCAGCACGGTGCCGGCGTTCCCGGGGTCGCGGACGTTCGCGAGCACGGCGACGAGCCGGGGCCGGGAGCGGATCACGGCGTCGAACGGCGAGTCGAGGAAGCGGCAGACCCCGACCAGGCCCTGGGGGGTGACGGTGGTGGAGATGTCGGCGATGACGGCCTCGTCCGCGAGGTGCACCCGGGCCCCGGCGGCGGAGGCGGCGGCGACGATGTCCGCGTACCGCCCGGCGGCCTCGACCGTCGTGAACAGCTCGGTCAGCGTGGGCACGCCGGCGGTGGCGTGACCGGCCGCCTCGCGTACGGCCTGCGGCCCCTCGGCGAGGAACAGCCGATCCTTGCCGCGGAAGTTCCGCTTCGCGAGCCGCCGGGCGGCGGCGACCCGGGGGGAGCGCGGGGAGATCAACTCGGGGGCGGCCATGGACTCACTTTCGTCGGCACGGTTCGTCGATGCGGCGGCACGTTCGTCCGTACGGGGCGGGACCGGTCCGTACGGGGTCCGCGGGAGCCGATCGCCGCGGGATACGGACGCGCGGCACGAGCAGGGACCCGGCACGGCCCCGGCACGGACGGGTGGGGACCCGGCACGGACCGGTACGGATGAACGGGCAGGGGCCCGGCGGGGGCACGAACGCGGCCGCGGACGCGGTACGGGCCCGGGCGCGGCACGGCCGGACAGGGTGCGCACGCCCGGCCGGAAGGGGCGTACGAAGCGGTCCGTCCCGCCGCGCGGGAGAGGTCCGAAGACGCACCGGACCCGCAGGCCACAGGGCCTGCGGGTCCGGAAGCACACACCTCAGCGCGAGGCTCAGGCAGCGGCCTTCGGCGCGTTGACGTCGGCCGGCAGAGCCTTCTGCGCGACCTCGACCAGCGCGGCGAACGCGTTGGCGTCGTTGACGGCCAGCTCGGCCAGGATCTTGCGGTCCACCTCGACGTTGGCGGCCTTCAGACCCTGGATGAGGCGGTTGTACGTCATGCCGTTCTGACGAGCGGCGGCGTTGATCCGCTGGATCCACAGCTGACGGAAGTCGCCCTTGCGCTTCTTCCGGTCGTTGTAGTTGTAGACCAGGGAGTGGGTGACCTGCTCCTTGGCCTTGCGGTACAGGCGCGAACGCTGACCGCGGTAACCGCTGGCCTGCTCCAGGATCGCCCGGCGCTTCTTGTGGGCGTTGACTGCCCGCTTGACGCGTGCCACTTGTTAACTCCTTGTAGCGGGGTCGGTGCTCATACGGTGCTCACCCGACCCGAATTCGAATAGGTCCCGGTCTCGACGTGCCGTGCGTGCCCTGCGCTCCATCACCGAAAGGCGCGGCACGCGGGACGTCACTTGCCGAGAAGCTTCTTGATCTTCTTGGCGTCGCCCGGAGCCATCTCCGCGTTGCCCGTGAGGCGGCGCGTCAGCGTGGACGGCTTGTGCTCCAGCAGGTGGCGCTTGCCGGCGCGCTCACGGAGCACCTTGCCGGTGCCGGTGATCTTGAAGCGCTTCTTGGAACCGCTGTGCGTCTTGTTCTTCGGCATCGCGCCGTTATCTCCTCGTCAGTGGCGCTCCCCCGGTGCGCGGGCACCGCGTGCGGGGAGCGTCAGATGCTTGATGTCTGGATCCGGGCGGGACCCGGGGCCCCCTTGCGGCGGCCCCTCGGGATCACTCCCCGGAAACCTCGTCCTCGGCCGGCGCTTCGGCCGGGGCCTCGGTCTGGTGACCCTTGGCCTCCGCCTTGCGGGCGGCCTGGGCCTCGCGTGCCTCGGCCATGGCCTCGGTCTTCTTCTTGTGCGGGCCGAGAACCATGATCATGTTCCGGCCGTCCTGCTTCGGGTTCGACTCGATGAATCCGAGGTCCTCGACATCGGAAGCGAGACGCTGGAGCAGACGGAAGCCAAGCTCGGGGCGGGACTGCTCACGACCACGGAACATGATCGTGATCTTGACCTTGTCACCCTGCTTGAGGAACCGGACGACATGACCCTTCTTGGTGTCATAGTCGTGCGGGTCGATCTTCGGCCGGAGCTTCATCTCCTTGATGACCGTGTGCGCCTGGTTCTTGCGCGCCTCACGGGCCTTCATGGCCGACTCGTACTTGAACTTCCCGTAGTCCATGAGCTTGCACACGGGCGGCCGGGCGTTCGCCGCGACCTCGACCAGGTCGAGGTCGTACTCCTGTGCCAGCTCCAGTGCCTTGGCGAGCGGGACGATACCGACCTGCTCACCGCTGGGACCGACAAGCCGCACTTCCGGAACGCGAATCCGGTCGTTGATGCGGGGCTCGGCGCTGATGGATCCTCCTCGGTAGCACCACACGGCCGACTGGCAGCCAACCGCGTAACGTCTGTTGTCAGACCAACCGCGCCGGAACATGAAAAATGCCCCGGACGGGACACAGGCGGTTGCTCCATCACTACCGGAGCACCACCGCTGTCCGCGGGGCGCGTATCGAGCGGCTTCCATCGTCCGTACGGAACGATGGCTGCCGCCTGACCGGTGACCCGCCGCCCCGAGGGCGGCCAGGTGGGAGATCGGAGCCTCCACTTGTGGGCCGGGCACACCAGGTGTCCGGCCGGTCGTCACACAAGGTTAGCAGCTCCGCCCGGAAGGGGCGAACCGTACGCCATGGCCCGCGCGCGGGGGAGCTTCCCGGGCGGACCCGGCGGACGGGGGCCGGCCCCCGGCGGCCTATCGTGGGCGTCATGAGTGACACCACCCCGACCACGGCCTCCGCCGGCACCTCCGAGGCCACCGACGCCCCCGGCTTCACCGACATGACCCGCGACATCGCCGAGGTCCCGGCCGTCGAAGTGATCGTCACGGTCGCGGTGAACCTGATGAGCGCCGCCGCAGTGAAGCTGGGCCTCACGGAGGACGGCGCCGAGCACAAGGACCTGGACGAGGCCCGCAAGCTGGTGCACGCGCTGGCGGGGCTGCTGGACGCGAGCACGACCGAGATCAGCTCCTTCCACGCCGCGCCGCTGCGGGACGGCCTGAAGTCGCTCCAGCTCGCCTTCCGCGAGGCGTCGCTGGTCCCGGACGCGCCGGGCCAGGGCCCGGGCGAGAAGTACACCGGACCCGTCTACGGCTAAATCCTTTTACCCCCCTTCGGCCCCTTCGGCTGTGCGTGGCCGGAGGGGCCTTCGGCGTGGGCGAGGGCGCTGGGAGTACGGCAGCCGACGATCGCCGGCGCCTCCCGGACGAGCCCGTCGTCGGTGAGCGCCGCCACCATGAACAGCGCGAAGTCCACCCGGCGCGTCAGATCGCTGGCGAGCACCGGGTCGCCCACATGCCGGCTCCACACGGGCAGCCCCTGACTTGCGCCCTCCTCCAGGCTGCTGCCGCGCACCACGGTCCACCGGGTGTCGCTGGCGAACACCCGGCGGCACGCCTCCACCTGGTCGTCGATCTCGACGGCGCGGACCAGCCGGCCCAGCACGGCGGCGACCCGCACACCCAGGGTGAACATCCGTGAGTACCGGTCCCTGCCGTCGCGCGTGATGTGCCAGCCGCAGGAGAAGACCAGACGGGCACCCGGCCGCGCGTGGTCGAGCACGGCCTGCGCCGTGCCCGACGCGTACTGGCGCACCCCCCAGGGCACCAGCACCGTGAGCACCCCGTCGCACCCGTCCACCGCCCGGCGGATCACCTCGGGGTCGTTCGTGTCGCCCGGGACGACGGTCATCAGCCCGTCGAAGGCGGCCAGCTTCGGCACGCTGCGCTCCCGGCAGACGCCGACCACCTCGTAACCGCGTTCCAGCGCGTGCCGGACCATGTACTGGCCGAGCTTCCCCGAGGCTCCGACGACGCAGATCTTCTTCGTCTTCTTCGTCTCTGTACGTTCCGCGCCCATGGCCCAGCCCTTTCGCCGGAATGCCGACCTTATGGTGTAAGGCAAGCTAGCCTTATGATGTAAGGCAGTCAATGGGGGCGAATGCGAGAAGGAGGGGCCGATGCCCGAGGGAGGCAGGGGGAGGGGCCGGCGCGGGTCGGCGGCGCGCACCCCGCTCAGCCGCGACCGCGTGATCCGCACGGCGATGGCGGTGGCGGACGAGAAGGGCTCGGCCGCGCTCAGCATGCGGGCCATCGCCGAACCGCTGGGCGTCGAGGCGATGTCGCTCTACCACCACGTCGCGGGCCGGGAGGACGTCCTCGACGGCATGGTGGACGCGGTGTTCGGCGAGATCGACCTGCCACCGCGCGACACGGACTGGAAGACCGCAACGCGCCACCGGGCGCTCTCCGCCCGTGCCGTCCTGCGGCGCCATCCGTGGGCCGTCGCCCTGCTGGACTCCCGCACCCGGCCCGGACCGGCGACCCTGCGCCACCACGACGCCGTCCTGGGGGCGCTGCGCGCCGGAGGGTTCTCCGTCGCCCTGGCCGCGCACGCCGTCTCGCTGATCGACAGCTATCTGTACGGCTTCGTGATCCAGGAACTGAGCCTGCCGTTCAGCGGCCCGGCGGAGCTGGACGAGGTCGCGGGCGCGCTCCTGCGGGACCTGCCCGCCGACACCTACCCCCATCTCACGGAACTCGTCACCGAGCACGCGCTGAAGCCCGGCTACGACTACGCCGACGAGTTCACCTTCGGCCTGGGCCTCATCCTCGACGCGCTGCGTCCCGACGAGGACACGCGGGCTTCCCGGTGAGCAGCGTCGTGACGTTCTTCGTGGCACCGGACGACGCGGAGGAGGCCGTGGCCGCGTGGGAGGGCCTGGTCTCCGGCTTCTCCGCGGAGGGTCCCGACTCGCTCCCGGAGGCGGACGACCCGCGCGTCGTCGCCGGCGGGGACGACGGCGGACCCGTGGTCCTCGCCCTCTCCGCCCGTCTGGTGGACGCCCTGGGCGGGGCGGACCCTGCCCGGTTGCACGAGGTGGCCGTGGCGTGGATCCGGCAGCGGGCGGAGGACGGCGAGACGATCGGTCCCGACGTGGCCGGCGGGATCCTGGCGGGCCTGGGCGCTCTCGCCCACGGCAGGACGGCGCGCGACCACGGCCTGTACTGCTGGGTCGCGCAGGTCGCGTAGAAGGCCGTCGGGGCCGTCGGGGCCGTCGGATCCGTCCCCGTACCGCCCGCTCGCGGTACGGGGACGGCGTCGCCGCTCAGTCCCGTACGAACAAGGGCTCGCCCGGCGGGACGGACCCGGCCGGCAGCAGCGCCAGGTCGAGGCCCCGCACCAGGCGGGCCCTCAGGACGTCGTCGCCCGCCAGGGCCTCCGCGACCCGGCGGACGGCCTCCGCGGGCACCGCGTCGGCCGTGAGCACCAGGGCGAGGATGCCGTCGGCGCTGCCGGGGCCCAACTGGGCGCGGGCCACGGCGGGCTCGGCGGCCACCACCGCGCGCACCGCCTCCGTGACCGCCGGGTCCTCCAGCGGGTCCGTGCTGGTCCGGCCCTCGGCGAGGGCCAGCAGCGCGGGTCCGGTCAGCTGGTACGGCACCGGCCCCGCCAGGTCGATCACCAGGGTGTCGGCCCGCTCGTGCGCGGCGGCCTGGAGCGCCTGGTGCAGCGGTACGGCGACGGGCCGGGCCTTCGGGTCCCAGCGGGCGAGCGACGCGACCGAGGTGAAGGCGGGCAGCGCCCTCCGGTCGCCGGCGGTCAGCGTCGGGACGGCCATCTCGCTGGTCTTCTCGCGCCGCAGACCGTTCTCGTCGACCTCGACCTCGCCGAGGAGGGCGACCATCGGGACCAGCAGCCGCGCGCCCCGGAGGGCTTCGAGCACCGGCTGCTCGGCGGTGCGGTCCTGGGACCAGGCGGCGAGCGCCGCGCTGAGCCGGGGGTCGGCGGTTCCGTCGTCGTCGGAGAAACCGGGGTCGGGGATGTTCTTGAGCGCCACGCGTCGAGCGTAGTCCGCCGGGACGGGCACGCCTCGCGCGGGGCGGGCGCCGACGGGCGCGATGTGCCTGCGGCGGGCGGTGGCGGGTGCGGCGGGCCGCATTCGGGGGGCACGGCCTCTTCAGCGGCACCGGTGGTTGTCCTAACCTCACGATCATGACTGCCTCTGTCTCGGTGGCCCTGTCCGAGCGGTCGTACGGCGACGACGGCCGCGCCTACCCCTGCGCCAGCATCGTGAAGGTCTCCATCCTGGCGGCCCGGCTCCTGCGGGGCGGCCCGCTGACCGGGCCGGAACGGGAACTGGCCCGCGCCATGATCACCCGCAGTGACAACGAGGCGGCGAGCGCGCTGTACGCGACCGTCGGCGGCCCGCCCGGACTGGACGCCGCCCACGCCCGGCTGGGCCTCACCGCGACCACGGCCGACCGGGCGTGGGGCCTGACCCGTACCACCGCCCGGGACCAGCTGACCCTGCTGGACGCGGTCTTCGGCGGCGGGTTCCCCGAGCTGGCGGAGGTGACCGCGCTGATGGGGGAGATCGCCCCGGAGCAGTCCTGGGGGGTGTCCGCCGCCGGGGAGGGCTGGGCCCTCAAGAACGGCTGGATGCCGATGAGGGCCACCGGCCTGTGGGTGGTCCACTCGGTGGGCCGGGCCGCCGGGGGGCGGCTGATAGCGGTCCTCTCCGAGGGGCACCCGACGATGGCGGAGGGCGTCGCCGCGGTGGAGGAGGCAGTCCGGACGGCTCTGCTGCCTCCGGATCCGCCCGTCGGCTGACGGCGTGGGGCCCCGGGGGGCGGGGGCGCGGAACGGGCGCCGTCCGCCCGGCGGGCGGGCCCCGGCAGGGCCCAGAGCACGGATTACCTCCGGGCCCACAGCCGACGAACCGGGCCGCAGAGCAAAGAGCGGGGGGCACACCCGAGCCCTCGGGCACAGCACGGGTCCGGCGTCAGGCACGCGAGTCCGGCGAGGTCCCGACGAGAGGTCCTGGGTCCCTGTCTTGTGGAGCAGGCCGGATCAGGGAGCGGTTCCGGTGCATGGGGTCTCCCTGGGCCCGCCGGGGCCGAGGGGCCGGATCGCCAGGCGGAGGATGGGGGTACCACCCGGGTCGCCAGGGCCGGCGAGTCCAGCAGGGTCCGGACCGCAGGCCCTATTCCCCGGGGGCGGTACGGGCGGTGCGCCAGAGCGCGACGGCGGCCGCGAGGGCCAGGGCGCCCGCCGCGCCGGCGAGCGGGCCCAGCCAGCCGGCCGGTTCGGCCACGGGCGGGACGGCGCTGGGGCCGGGCCCGAAGTACTTCCCCGCGTACCCGGCCGTGGCCCGCCGGGGGTCCGCCGGGCGCAGCCGCGCCGCCGCCGCGAGGGCCGCCGCCGGGTCGACCATCCCGTACCCCTTGGCGTCGTCCCGGCCGCCCGCCGGGCTCTCCCGCGCCGTCTCGGTCAGCAGGGTCTTCACCTGCGCCGGGGTGAGCCCCGGGTGGGCTGAGCGGACGAGCGCCACCGCGCCGGAGACGAACGCGGCGGCCGCGCTCGTACCCCAGCCCTGGTAGTACTTGCGGTCCGGGTCCGGGATGATCACGTCGACGCCGGGGGCGTTGACCGTGGCGTACCAGCGCTGGGTGGAGAACGGCGCGCGGTTGCCGAAGCGGTCGACCGCCGTCACCGCGATCACTCCGGGGTACGCGGCGGGGTAGGAGATCCGGTCCCCCTTCTCGCCTCCGTTGCCCGCCGACGCGACGACGACGGCACCCTTGGCGAGCGCGTACCGTACCGCCGCGTCCTCACCGGCCTCCGCGTGGGCGGACTCGCTGTCGTCGCCGAGGGAGAGGTTGATGACGTCGGCGCCCTGGTCCGCCGCCCAGCGGATGCCCTCGGCCAGGGCGGTGCCCCGGGAGCCCCGGGCCTTCTCGCGGGCGGTGTCGCCGCTCTCCAGGATCACCCGCACGGGGAGGATCCTGGCCTCGGGGGCGATGCCCATGACGCCGTCGGTGTTGCCGGGGCCGTGCCCGTGGGCGGCGATGATCCCGGCCATCGCGGTGCCGTGCCGGGCCCAGGGGCGGTCGCCCCGGCCCGCGCCGAAGCCGATGAGGTCCTTGCCGGGCAGGACGTTTCCGGCGAGGTCGGGGTGCTGGTCGTCGACGCCGGTGTCGAGCACGGCGACGGTGACGCCCGCGCCCTTGCTGGTGCGCCACGCCTCCTGGGTGTGGAGCGCGTCCAGGCCCCACTGCTGGGGCCGGATGCCGGTGCCGTCGGCGTGTGCGGGCGCGGCGGGCAGCAGGGCGAGGGTGGTGGCCGCGAGCAGGGCCGCGCCACGGGCCGGCAGCAGGGCCCGCCGGCGGTTACGGGTACGGGTACGGGTACGGGTACGGGGGCGGCCCGCGAGGGCCCGGGTCGTGTCCGTCATGATCCGTCCGTCCCGTTCGCCGTGTACCCGTCCTCCGCGCGCCCGTTCGCCGTGTCCCGGAGGGCGACCCGCAGGGCCCGGGTGACCGCGTCCGCGAGGCCCTGGGCCTCGTGCCCGAGGCCCGCCTGCGCGGCGGCCGTCGTCGCCCCCCGCGCGCGGGCGTCGTCGGCGTGCTGCGGGACTCCGACGGGGCGCCCGTCGGCGAAGCCCGACACGGCCTGGACGACGACGGGGACGTCCTCCAGCACCTCCACCGTCCAGCTCGCCCGCTGGGCCGTGCCGAACCGTTCGGCGACCGTGCCGGGAGCGGGCAGGGTACGGGGCAGCAACTCCGGGTCCCGGTCCGTGTCGACGGATGTGAAGCGGGCGGCCAGGGCGCGGGTCGCGGCGGCGTCCCCCGTGGTGAAGACCAGTTCGACGGTGGTGACATGGCTGGCGGTGGCGTCGGTGTAGGTCGCCCGCAGCACCCGGGAGCAGCCGACGGTGCGCAGGGTGGCCAGGAGGGCGGGGGTCAGCCGGTCGGCGCAGGCCCCGTCGGGTGCGACGGCGACCCTGGTCCAGACGCGGTCGGCGTGGCCGGGGCCCGCTCCCTCGCCGTGCAGGGTACGGGGGAAGAGCGCGTCCACGGGGGCGTTGTGCCACAGGATCCGGGCGGTGGCGTACGCGGAGTCCGCCGTGGTGTCGGCGCTGGAGTCGCCGGTGAGCCAGGTCCCGGTGGCGGCGCCGCCGATGAGCCCGAGGCCGAGCAGTCCGGAGGCGACGGCGGCGACGGCACGCAGGGACCGCCGGGGGCGCCTCGGCGCTCCGGTCGTCCCGACGGGGTAGGCGGGGTGCGCGGGGTACGCAGGGTGCGCGGTGTCCGGCACGGCTGCGGTGAAGCGCCGCCAGTCGTCGTCCTCGTGCCCGGGGCCCCGCCCCGGCAGGCCGCCGGCCTGCCGCACGGCTTCGGCGGGCAGCGGACCGGCACCGGGCCGGTGCACCCTTGCGGCCGGGTGCCCGGTGGACGGGTACGGGTATGGCCGCCCGGGCTCTCCCCGCCGCGCCGCCGGAATCCCTCCGCCCGCGCGGGGCACGGGCCCCGGGTCCGGCCCCTCCGACACCCCGGCACCGCCGTCGGCTTCGGGCGACCGCGCGCCCGGCACCGTGTACCCGTACCCGGCACCCTCCTGCGGCAGCCCGGAACCGGCCACGCGGTGCTCGGGCCATGTCCCTTCCCGCGCCCACCGGGCATCCGGCCGCACGGGAGCGGGGCGTTCCGGAGTACCGGAACCGTCGCCTGCGCGCGCCGGTCCGGGGCGCCTGCCGGGCAGTGCGCCCGAAGGCCGGTCGGACGACGGATCCACGCGGCCGGCCGTGGGGCGCCCGGGGGCATCCGGCCCGGGGCGCCTCCCGGGCACAGGGCCTGCGGGCCGGTCGGACGGCAACGGAGGCCGCGCGCCCGGACCGTCGGCCGCACGCCCGGCTCTCCCGGGCCCTGCCGGACCGGGAACTCCCCGCGCGGGCGCCGGGCCCCTGCTCCCGGCACGGCCCTGGGGCCACGTACCCGAGGGAGCCGCGTCCCCGGCGGCCGACGGCGGCGGGACCGCGCGGGACCGGGGCGCGGAGGACCCGTTCCCCTGCGTCGGAGCACCGCGGTGAGGCACCGCCGAACGCGACGGATCCGGGCGCGACGGATCCGGGCGCGACGGATCCGGGCGCGACGGGCCGCCAGGCCTGTCACCCGCCCGTACCGGTCCGGGATATCCCCCGGGCTCAGCGCTCGAAAGCCGCTCGGACGGCGCCGGATCCGCGCCCGGCGCGGCGACCCCGCCGGGTGCCGGACGCCCGGGGGCACCCGGCCCTGCCCGGTCGGGCGCGGGAGTCGCGTTCTCCGGCTTCTCGGGCGTGGGGCCCGGGGGCAACGCCGGTCCTGGTACGGGTCCTGGTACGGGTCGCCGGGCCGGGCCGGACGCCGGAGTTGCGCCCTTGGCGTCGGCGTCGGACGGGGAGGGCCGCCCGCCCCGAGCCGTCAGTTCAGCGGATCCGCCCGCCACCCGCGCGGGCGGAACCCCCGGAGGCAACACCGGCCCCGGTACGTACCTCTGCCCCAAGGCGGGAATCCCATCCGCCGGCCCCCATGAGGGCCCACCGGGGCCTACAGCGCGACGACCGTGCGACTGTCCGCCCGGGGCAGCGGAACCATCCACCGCACCCACGGACGGGGAAAGACCTTCCCCCGGCCCCCAGGACGGAACACTAGGAGGGGGCACCACGGCTTCTCGCGCATGTCGCTGCCCCGGCGCTGGAACTCGGCCCTCCGGCCGCTGCGGGGTCCCACCGGGGCCCACCGCACGACCACCCTGCGACTGCCCACCCGGGCCGGCGGAGCCGTCCACCGCACCCACCGACGAGGAAAACCCCTCCCCCGACCCCCCGGGCACAGCACCGGAGGGCAACACCGGCCCCGGCCCATGCTGCTGCCCCGACGCCGGAATCCCATCCGCCGGCCCCCGCGAGGGCCCCTCGGGACCTACAGCGCGACGACCTTGCGACCGCCCGCCCAGGGCAGCGGAGCCGTCCACCGCACCCACCGACGGGGAAAAACCCTCCCCCGACCCACCGGGGACAACACCCGGAGGCGGCAACACCGGCCCCGGCACATGCCGCTGCCCCCGCGCTGGAACTCGGCCCTCCGGCCGCTGCGCGGTCCCACCGGGGCCCACCGCACGACCACCCTGCGACCGCCCACCCGGGCCGGCGAAGCCGTCCACCGCACCCACCGACCGGGGAAACCCTTCCGGTCCCGGCACGTCCCGCTGCCACTGCCCCGGCGCCGGAACCCCACCCTCCGCGCCATCACGCGCGGTTCGCACCGGACGCCGTTCGGGCGGCAGGGAGTTCGCGCCACCACGTATCCCCGGGACCACCGGCCCCGGGCCGTCGGCCGTGCGCGGCGACGAGGGGAAGCCGCGGTCCGCCCGCTCCGGCGGCAGCGCGCCGCCCGGTGCGTTCCCGGGGCGCGCGGGCTGTACGGGCCCCTCAGGTCGCGGCGCGTACGGCTCAAACCCCGGTGCCTGCCCCCGGCCGTCGGCGGGCGGGGCCGGTATCCGGCGGGGGGCGGTGTGCGGCGGGAGGTGCAGGGCCCGGGAGGGGTCCGGGGACGGGTGGCGGGGGGTCGACTCCGGTGGGAGCGGGCCCGCCCCGGGGCGCTGCGGACGGGGCTGGGCCGGGCGTACGGAGACATCCCCCTGGGCCGGGGCCGGGCGTACGGGGGCGTCCGCGTGGGCCGGGGCCGGGCGTCCCGGCCGTATCGGCGGGCCGAACCGGCCCGGCGTGGCGGGAGACGCGGACGAAGGCGGCGCGGGCTGCGCAGGAGGAGCAGGAGGCGGCGCAGGTGGCAGGGGGTTCCCGGCGGCCGAGGGCCCGGCCGGGCCCGGCGTGGGACGTCCGTCCCCGTCGGCGGTGGGGTCCCCGGGGCGTGGTCCGTCCGTACTCATGCCGCCCCCCGTCTCGCCGCCGCCCTTACCAGCGGTTTTCCCCTGCCCGTGCAGGTCATGCCGCCACCGCTGCCCGCGTCACTCTACGGCGTGGCCCGCACACGGCGGGACCGTGGCCCCGTCTCCGGGGCGATCTGCGCAGATCATCCCCCTACCCCCTGGTAGCCCCGTCTGGCAGGCTCTGCGCATGACTCCCCGAGCCGCCGACCGGGCCCGCTACGACCGGGCCACCGCCCACCTCGACGCCCCGCTCGCCATCGTGGACCTGGACGCGTTCGACGCCAACGCGGACGACCTGGTGCGCCGGGCCGGGGGCAAGCCGGTGCGGGTGGCGAGCAAGTCCGTGCGCTGCCGGGCGCTGCTCGAACGGGTGCTGGCGAAGGACGGGTTCGCGGGGGTGATGGCCTTCACCCTGGCCGAGGCGGTGTGGCTGGCCCGCTCCGGTTTCACCGATGTGCTGCTGGCTTACCCCTCGGCCGACCGGGCCGCCTTCGCGGAGCTGGCGGGCGATCCGAAGCTGGCCGCCGCCGTCACCGTGATGGTGGACGACACGGCCCAGCTCGATCTGATCGAGGCCGCGCGGGCGGGCGGCACGGAGGAGGTCCGGGTCTGTCTGGAGCTGGACACCGCGCTGCGGCTGCTGGGCGGGCGGATACGGGTCGGGGCGCTGCGCTCCCCGGTGGGCGACCCGGCGGGCCTGGCGGAGCTGGCGCGTTCGGTGGTGCGGCGGCCCGGTTTCCGGCTGGTGGGTCTGATGGCGTACGAGGCGCACATCGCGGGCGTGGGGGACGCGTCGCCGGGTTCCCCGGTGCTGTCGCGGGGGATCCGGGTGCTCCAGCGGGTGGCCCGCGCGGAGCTGGCGGCGCGGCGGGCGGCGGCGGTGCGCGCGGTGCGGGCGGTCGCCCCGGAGCTGGAGTTCGTCAACGGCGGCGGCACCGGGAGCGTGCAGCACACGGCGGCGGAGGACGCGGTGACGGAGGTGGCGGCCGGCTCGGGGCTGTACCAGCCCCGGCTGTTCGACCACTTCACGTCGTTCACGGGCCGCCCGGCGGCGCTCTTCGCCCAGCCGGTGGTGCGCCGCCCCGGCGTCGGTGTGGTGACGGTGCTCGGCGGGGGCTATCCCGCGTCGGGCGAGGCGGGCCGGGACCGGTCGCCGGTGCCGTATCTGCCGGAGGGGCTGCGGTACTCCCGCCGGGAGGGCGCGGGCGAGGTGCAGACGCCGCTGCTGGGCTCCGCCGCCGACGATCTGCTGATCGGCGACAAGGTGTGGTTCCGGCATGCGAAGGCCGGGGAGCTGTGCGAGCGGTTCGCCCGGCTGCACCTGGTGTCGGGCGACCGGGTCACGGAGACGGTCCCGACGTACCGGGGCGAGGGCCACACCTTCCTGTAGCCCCCGCCCCCGCCCCCGCCCCCGCAACCGCTAGAGCGGGGTGACGTACGCCCCGGCGATCCCGCCGTCGACCAGGAAGTCGGTCGCGTTCACGAACGACGCGTCGTCGCTGGCGAGGAAGGCGACGGCCGCCGCGATCTCCTCGGCCTCGGCGAACCGTCCCACGGGGATGTGCACCAGCCGGCGGGCGGCCCGCTCGGGGTCCTTCGCGAACAGCTCCTGGAGCAGGGGCGTGTTGACGGGCCCGGGGCAGAGCGCGTTGACGCGGATGCCCTCGCGGGCGAACTGGACGCCCAGCTCGCGGGACATGGCCAGCACGCCGCCCTTGGAAGCGGTGTAGGAGATCTGCGAGGTGGCGGCGCCCATGACGGCGACGAAGGACGCGGTGTTGATGATGGAGCCGCGGCCCTGGCGCTGCATATAGGGGATGGCGGCCTTGCAGCACAGGTAGACGGAGGTGAGGTTGACGTCCTGGACGCGCTTCCAGGCTTCGAGCCCGGTGGTGAGGATGGAGTCGTCCTCGGGGGGCGAGATGCCCGCGTTGTTGAAGGCGATGTCGACGGAGCCGTAGGTCTCGTACGCCGTCCGGAAGAGCGCCTCGACCTGCTCGGCGTCGGTGACGTCGACGCGGACGAAGGTCCCGCCGACGGCTTCGGCTGCGGCCTTGCCCGCGGTCTCGTCGATGTCGCCGCAGACGACGTGGGCGCCTTCGGAGGCGAGGCGGCGGGCGGTGGCCAGCCCGATGCCGCTGCCGGCTCCGGTGACGACGGCGGTACGGCCGATCAGGCGGCGGCAGAGGGGGGTGTCGGTCATGGGTGGTCATGCCTCCGTACTGAAGAAGACGTTCTTGGTCTCGGTGAATGCGGCGAGGGCGTCGGGGCCCAGTTCCCGGCCGAGGCCGGACTGCTTGTAGCCGCCGAACGGGGTCCAGTAGCGGACGCTGCTGTGGGAGTTGACGGAGAGGTTCCCGGCCTGGACGGCGCGGGAGACGCGGATGGCGCGGCCGACATCCCGGGTCCACAGGGAGCCGGAGAGCCCGTACTCAGTGGCGTTGGCGAGCCGTACGGCGTCGTCCTCGTCCTCGAAGGGGAGCACGACGGCGACCGGTCCGAAGATCTCCTCGCGGACCGCCGGGGCGTCGGGGGCGAGCCCGGTGAGCACCGTCGGCGGGAACCAGAACCCGGGCCCGGTGGGGGCGGTGCCCCGGATACCGGACAGCTCCGGGCCGGCCAGTGAGCGGACCCGGTCGAGCTGCCGCCGGGAGATCAGCGGCCCCATGTGGGTCTTCTCGTCCAGCGGGTCGCCGACGACGACGGACTCGACGGCGGGGGCGAGCAGTTCCAGGAAGCGGTCGTACACCTGGCGCTGCACCAGGATGCGGCTGCGGGCGCAGCAGTCCTGTCCGCTGTTGTCGAGGAAGGACATGGGCGTGGCGGCGGCCGCGGCCTCCAGGTCGGAGTCGGCGAAGACGATGTTGGGACTCTTGCCGCCGAGTTCCAGGGTCACCCGCTTCACCTGTGCGGCGCAGCGGGCCATGATCTCCTTGCCGACGCGGGTGGAGCCGGTGAAGACGATCTTCGCGACGCCGGGGTGGTCGACCAGGGCGGTGCCGGTGACGGGGCCGGCGCCGGGGAGCACCTGGAGCAGCCCGTCGGGCAGGCCGGCCTCCCGGGCCAACTCGGCGAGGCGCAGCGCGGTCAGCGGGGTGGTCTCGGCGGGCTTGAGCAGGACGGCGTTCCCGGCGGCGAGCGCGGGGGCGGTGGCCCAGACGGCGATCGGCAGGGGGTAGTTCCAGGGCGCGATGACGCCGACGACGCCGAGGGGTTCCAGGAGGGTGATGTCGAGACCACCGGGTACGGGGATCTGCCGGCCGTTGAGCCGTTCGACGCCCCCGGCGGCGTAGTCGAGGAGGTCGCGGACGTTGGCGGCCTCCCAGCGGGCGGTGCCGAGGGTGTGGCCGGCCTCCTTCACCTCCAGGAGGGCCAGTTCCTCGGTGTGGTCGTCGACGACGGCGGCGAAGCGGCGCAGCTGCCGGGCCCGGTCGGCGGGGGCGAGGGCGGCCCAGGTGCGCTGGGCGCGGGTGGCGCGGGCGACGGCGGCGTCGACCTGGTGGGGGGTGGTGGCGGGGACGGTCGCGACGACCTCGCCGGTCGCGGGGTTGAGCACGTCATGGGCGTCCGGGTGGGCGTCCTTGGGGGCTTCTTCAGCGGCTTCAGTGGACAACGCGTTCCTCACAGTCCTCACAGTCGTCACGGGCATCGCCTTCGGCTTCGGCTTCGGCTTCGGCGCGTGCGTCACAGTCGTTCGAAGGAACGGCGCAGCTCCCAGTCGGTCACGGCCGCGTCGAAGGCGGCGAGTTCCACCCGGGCCATGTTGCTGTAGTGGGCGACGACCTCGTCGCCGAAGGCGGCCTTGGCGATCGGGCTGTTCTCCCACAGCTCGGCGGCCTCGCGCAGCGTGGTGGGGACCTGGGCGCAGTCGGCGGCGTACGCGTTGCCGGTGCACGGCTCGGGCAGTTCGAGGCGCTGTTCCAGCCCGTGGAGCCCGGCGGCGACCAGACCGGCGACGGCGAGGTACGGGTTGACGTCGCCGCCCGGCAGCCGGTTCTCGAAGCGCAGGGAGCGGCCGCGGCCGACGACCCGCAGCGCGCAGGTGCGGTTGTCGTGCCCCCAGGCGACCGCCGTGGGCGCGAAGGTGCCGGGCTGGAACCTCTTGTACGAGTTGATGTTGGGCGCGTACAGCAGGGCGAAGTCGCGCAGCGCGGCCAGCTGCCCGGCGAGGAAGTGCCGCATCACGTCCGACATCCCGCCGGGGCCGTCCCCGGGCATGGCGCTGGCGCCGTCAGCTCCGGTGCCGGTACCGGTGTCGGCGAGGGAGAGGTGGATGTGGCAGGAGTTGCCCTCGCGCTCGTCGTACTTGGCCATGAAGGTCAGGGAGACGCCCTCCTGCGCGGCGATCTCCTTGGCCCCGGTCTTGTAGACGGCGTGCTGGTCGCAGGTGACGAGGGCGTCGTCGTAGCGGAAGACGATCTCGTGCTGGCCGGGGTTGCACTCGCCCTTGGCGGACTCGACGGTCAGCCCGGCGGCGGCCATCTCGTTGCGGATCCGGCGCAGCAGGGGTTCGATGCGGCCGGTGCCGAGGACCGAGTAGTCGATGTTGTACTGGTTGGCCGGTGTAAGCCCCCGGTAGTCCCGGTCCCACGCCTGCTCGTAGGTGTCCTTGAAGACGATGAACTCCAGCTCGGTGCCGACGCGGGCGGTCAGCCCGTGCCCGGCCAGCCGCTCCAGCTGGCGGCGGAGGATCTGCCGGGGGGCGGCGACGACCGGGGAGCCGTCGTCCCAGGCGAGGTCGGCGATGAGGAGCGCGGTGCCCTCGTTCCAGGGGACGCGGCGCAGGGTGGCCGGGTCCGGGTGCATGGCGAAGTCGCCGTAGCCGCTCTCCCAGGAGGCCATGGCGTATCCGTCGACGGTGTTCATCTCGGTGTCGACGGCGAGGAGGTAGTTGCAGCCCTCGGTGCCGTGCTCCAGGACCTCGTCGAGGAAGAACCGGGCGGCGAACCGCTTGCCCTGGAGCCGTCCCTGCATGTCGGGGAAGGCGAGCACCACGGTGTCGATCTCGCCGTTCGCGACGAGGGCGCGCAGCTCCTCGACCGGGAGCGGGGGTGTGCGGTCTGCCACGGGGTTGTGCCTCCTTGGGTCAGCCGGAAGCCATAAGGTATTGCTGAAGACCATTGGTTGGGAAGAGGGAAAAGGGACGTGGCGAATCCGGAGGGCGCGAAGGAAGCGCGGGGCGCGCGGGACGCGGCGGGGGCGGACGACACGGGCACTGCCGGCGGCACCGATGACGGCTCCTCGGGGGCGCGCGGCGACCGGCTGGCCGCCGTGCTGCGCCCGGTGCGCGCGGGCAACGGCTTCGAGGAGGCGCTGGAGCAGATCCTGCAACTGCTCCGGCTCGGGCTGGTGCCCGGGGGCGGCCGGCTGCCGGCGGAGCGGGAACTGGCCGAGCGGATGGGCATCAGCCGCGTCACCCTGCGCGAGGTGCTCAAGGTCCTCGCCGACCAGGGGCTGGTGGAGAGCCGGCGCGGGCGCTACGGCGGGACGTTCGTCCTCGGCCGGTCGGGCGACCCCGGCGCGGAGGCGCTGCGCCGCCGGGTGGCCGATGTGGACGTCGACGTGGAGGACACCCTCCGCTTCCGTGAGGTGCTGGAGGTCGGGGCGGCGGGGCTGTGCGCCGCGTACCCGCTGGGCGCCGCCGGCGAGGAGCGGCTGCGCACCGCGCTGGCGGCCACGCAGGACGCGCCCCTGGCGGAGTACCGCCGCCGGGACACCCTCTTCCACCTCACCCTGGCGGAGCTGTCCGGATCGGCCGGGCTGGCCGCCCAGTACACGGCCGTCCGCGCGCGCCTGAACGACCTGCTCGACTGCATCCCGCTGCTGGTGCGGAATCTGGAGCACTCGCAGCGGCAGCACGCGGCGCTCGTCGACGCGGTGCTCGATGGGGACGCGGACGGCGCGCGCGAGGTGATGCGGGAGCACTGCGAGGGGACGGCGGCGCTGCTGCGCGGCTTCCTCTCCTGAACGGCCGAAGACAGCCGAAAGGGCCGAAAGTCGCCGGACGCCGCGACGAGGGCCGGGGAGCGGGAGGCCGGGGAGCGGGAGGCCGGGGGCCGGGGGAGTCCGAGGGGAAATCGTCACCCGCCCGTTGCCCGCGCGTCTTGCGCACACCCCGCCCCGAGGGCAAAGGTGTCTGCCTATACCTTTGAACGCCAGGAGCGCCCATGGCCGAAGGAACCACCGACCGCGTCCCCTCCTCCCCGCCGCCCTCGCCGCCCTCGAAGGAACCCGGCGATTCCCCCGGCTCCCCCGGCAGTGACGCCTACTTCCGGCGGCGGGCCCTGCGCCGGGGCAGCGCCGGCTGGCTGCTGCTCACCGGCCTCGGCGTCGCCTACGTCGTCTCCGGCGACTTCTCCGGCTGGAACACCGGCCTGGCCGAGGGCGGTTTCGGCGGCCTGGCCATCGCCACCCTCCTCATGGGCGTGATGTACGCCTGTCTCGTCTTCGCCCTCGCCGAACTCTCCGCGATCCTGCCCACCGCCGGCGGCGGCTACGGCTTCGCCCGCCGCGCCCTGGGCCCCCTGGGCGGCTTCCTCACCGGCACCGCGATCCTCATCGAGTACATCCTGGCGCCCGCCGCGATCTCCATCTTCATCGGCGACTACGTCGAATCCCTCGGCCTGTTCGGCCTGGAGTCCGGCTGGCCCGTCTATCTCGCCTGCTTCGTGATCTTCATAGGGATCCATCTCTGGGGCGTCGGCGAGGCCCTGCGCTTCTCCCTCGTGGTCACCGTGATCGCCGTCGCCGCCCTGCTGGTCTTCGCGGTGGGCGCGTTCACCGAGTTCGACGCGGGCAACCTCAACGACATCCCCGCCGACCCGGACGCCTTCGGCTCCGGCTCCTGGCTGCCCTACGGACTCCTCGGCATCTGGGCCGCGTTCCCCTTCGGCATGTGGTTCTTCCTCGGCGTCGAGGGCGTCCCGCTCGCCGCCGAGGAGGCGAAGGACCCCGTCCGCTCCCTCCCCCGCGCGCTCGCCGTCTCCATGGGCGTCCTCGCCCTGCTCGCGCTGCTCACCTTCCTCGCCGCCACCGGGGCCGCCGGGTCCGCCGCGCTCCAGGACGTCGGCGACCCCCTCGTCCAGGCGCTCCAGGAGGACGGCGAGCCCACCGCGCTCAGCCGGCTCGTCAACTACGCGGGCCTGGCCGGGCTCGTGGCCTCCTTCTTCTCCCTCATCTACGCGGGCTCCCGGCAGCTCTTCGCCCTCTCCCGGGCCGGCTATCTGCCGCGCTTCCTCTCCCTCACCAGCAGCCGCAAATCGCCCTACCTCGGACTCCTGGTCCCCGGCGCCATCGGCTTCGCGCTCGCCGCGTCCACCGGCGACGGACCGCGCATGCTCAACATCGCCGTCTTCGGGGCGACGATCAGCTATGCGCTGATGGCGCTCTCCCATATCGTGCTGCGCCGGCGCGAGCCCGGTCTGCACCGCCCCTACCGCACCCCCGGCGGGGTCCTGACCTCGTCCGTCGCGTTCGTCCTCGCCCTCTCCGCGCTGGTGGCGACGTTCCTCGTGGACCGGGAGGCGGCGTTCATCGCCCTGCTCGTGTACGGGGTCGCCATCGTCTACTTCGGCTCCTACAGCCGGACCCGCCTGGTCGCCCGCGCGCCCGAGGAGGAGTTCGCGGCACTCGCGGCGGCCGAGGCCGAACTCGACCGTTCGCAGCCCCGTATCGCGCGGGAACCGGGAAAGTGATCCGGTGGGGCGCAACCACCGCCCCACCGGACCGCCCCACCGGGCAGCACCACCGCACAGGCACAAGCACGGCAGCACCACAGCACGGGAGCAACGGAAGCACGTGAGCATGAAGCCCTTGATCGGTGTCACCACCTACCTCGACCAGGCCGCGTGGGGGGTGTGGCGGATGCCGGCCGCGCTGCTGCCCGCCGCCTACCCCGACCACGTCCAGCGGGCCGGCGGCATCGCGGCCCTGCTGCCCCCCGACAGCGCCCAGGAGGCCGCGCACGTCGTGGCCCGCCTCGACGGGCTGGTGATCGCGGGCGGCGCGGACGTGGAGCCCGTACGGTACGGGGCCGAACGGGACCCCCGCACCGGGCCGCCCGCCCGGGAGCGGGACGCCTGGGAGCTGGCCCTGATCCACGCCGCCCTGGCATCGGGCACTCCGCTGCTCGGTGTCTGCCGGGGGATGCAGCTGCTGAACGTGGCCCTCGGCGGCACCCTCCACCAGCACGTCGACGGCCACACCGGCGGCACGGGCGTGATCGGGGCGCACCTGGTGAAGCCGGTGCCCGGTACCCGTTACGCCGCGATCGCGCCCGAGGCCACCGAGGTCCCCACCTACCACCACCAGGTGGTGGACCGGACGGCCCCCGGGCTGACCGTGAGCGCCCACGCGGAGGACGGGACCGTCGAGGCCCTGGAGCGCGACGGCGGCGGCTGGGTCCTGGGCGTGCAGTGGCACCCCGAGATGGGCACCGATCTGCGGGTGCTGCGCGCGCTCGTGGCGGCCGCCCGGGAGCACGCCGCCGGGGGCGGGTCAGTGCAGCGCCGCGCGCAGGGCGGCCCCGAGCACGGCGGGCGCCTCGGCGAGTGAGGGCCCGTACCAGGTGAGATGGCGCCCGCTGACGAATGCGGCGGGCAGCCCGTCGAACGCCTCGGGACCGTCGCCGGCGGTGAAGCGGTACGGCTCGTCGGGGAGCACCACCAGCCGGGCCCCGGCCCCGCGCAGCTCGGGCAGCGGGATCCGGGGGTAGCGCTCGGGGTGGTCCGCGTACACGTTCCGTACGCCGAGCCGGGCCAGCAGATCCCCGGCGAAGGTGTCCCGGCCGAGGACCATCCACGGCCGCCGCCACACGGGAACGACGGCGGGGACGGCGGCCGGGACCACGGCCGGGGCCGGGTCGGCTGCGGCCGGTCCCAGGGCTGCCCAGGCATCGGCCGCCCGGTCCAGCCAGCCGGGCCGGGGCAGTCCGCAGCCGGTGACCAGGACCCGTTCCAGCTCGCTCAGTGCCTGGTCGAGCCCCCGGACCTCGGTGACCAGGACCTCCGCTCCCCCGGCGCGCAGGGCGTCGAGATCGGCGGGCCGGTTCTCCTCCTCGTTGGCGAGGACGAGGTCGGGGCGCAGCCGCAGCACGGCCGCGATGTCGGGGTTCTTGGTGCCGCCGATCCGGGCGGCGGTGAGGGACGCGGGGTGGCTGCACCAGTTGGTCACCCCGGCCAGCAGCCCGGGGACGGTCTCCGCGACGGCCTCCGTCAGCGAGGGCACCAGCGAGACGACCCGCACGGCTCAGGCGTCCCCGGGCGGTTCGATGTGGTCGGCGACGGTGACGACGACGATCCGGGTCTCGGGGACGGTGGCCCGCCAGCGGTGCGGCACCCCGCCGGAGAGGAAGAGGGTGTCGCCCCGGCCCAGGCGGTAGGCGCGGCCCTCGGCCTCGACCTCCACGGCGCCGTCGGCGACGTACATCAGCTCGTCGTTGCGGTGCTGGAACTCGCCGTCGGTGTCGTGCTCGCCGGTGAACTCCAGGGCCTCCAGCTGGTGCCGTCCCCGCACCAGACGGCGGGTGCGGGGGCCGTGGTCCGGCCCGGCGGCGGCCTGCGTCCCGGTGGCGGGGCCGGCCGGGGCATCGGCCCCGAGGGTGTGCGCCCCGGCGGTGTCCGCCCGGACGACGGCGACGGTCCTGGCCGCGTCGGATGCCTCGATCAGCTTGCTCGCGGTGGTGCCCAGCGCGTCCGCGACCCGTTCGAGGGAGCGGGCGCTCGGCCGCGCGCGTTCGTTCTCGACCTGGCTGAGGAACGGTACGGACAGTCCGCTGCGCTCCGCGACCGCGGCGAGCGTGAGATCGAGCGCCCGCCTGCGCCTGCGCACGGCGGCGCCCACCCGAAGACGCTCGGTCTCCTTCGGGTCCTTGCCGTCCTTCGCTGCCATCCGCCGGGCTCCCCTTCCTGGTCCTGTCTCACCATACGCAGCTTCCGGCACAGGCCGCGCGCATACGATTGTCCGGCCGGCGGCCCGGAAGGGGAAACGGGACGGGGCGGCCCCGCCACTGGCGAGAACCACCCCGTTCCTCAGAGTGACGGCGCACCGGGCGCCGACCGGGTCGCTACACCGGTGCCATAGCGTCCTCGACCTGCGGATTCTTCTTCAGCCAGGTGCGTACGGCGAGCTGCTCCTCGCCCTTGTCGGCCTTCTGGATCTCGGCTTCCAGACTGGTCAGCTGCTTTTCGGTCAACTTGAAGTCCTTCAGCCAGGCTCCGATCTCCGGGTGATCGGAGGAGAACCCCTTCCGGGCGACGGTGTGCACCTGGTCGCCGGTGCCGAAGGCGCCCTTCGGGTCCTTCAGCTTCTTCAGCTCGTAGGTGCTGTAGGCCCAGTGCGGCGACCAGAGGGTGGTGAGGACGGGCTCCTTCTTCTGGTACGCGCGCTTCAGCTCCGCGAGCATGCCGGGCGTGGAGCCGTCGATCACGCGGTACTCGCCGTCGAGGCCGTAGCTCTTCAGGACGTCGTCCTTGAGCAGGCCCATCATCCCGGCGCTGGGCTCGATGCCGATGATCCGGCCCTTGAACGTCCCGGCGCGGCCCTTGAGGTCGTCGAGGGAGTCGATGTCCTTCACATAGGCGGGCACGGCCAGCTCCAGGGAGGTGGGGCCGTACCAGGAGCCGAGGTCCTCCAGCTTGTCCCCGTACTTCTTCCAGTACTGCTCGTGGGTGACGGGCAGCCAGGCGTCGGTCTGGAAGTCGATCTGGCCGCCGGCGAGCCCGGTGTAGAGGGCCCCGGCCTCCAGCTGCTGGGTCTCGACGGTGAAGCCGCGGCGCTCCAGCACCTCCTTCCACAGGAAGGTGGAGGCGATGCCCTCGTCCCACGGGATGTACCCGATGGTGATCTCCTCGCCCTTGCCGATGCCGCCGGCCCGGGAGGTGGAGCGGTCGTCGCCGAAGACGCTCATACCGCCGGCGACCAGGGCGAGGACGACCACGCCGACGACGGCGAACGACGACTGGGGGCGGTAGTTCCAGATCCGCCGGCCGCCGGCGGCGCTCTCGGCCCGGGCGCGGGCGCGGCGGCCCAGCGGGGAGACCTGGCGGCCCAGCTCGCCGGTGATCCGGTCGAGGTACATGGCGAGGATGACGATGGAGAGGCCGGCCTCGAAGCCGAGACCGATGTCGACGTTGCCGATCGCGCGGTAGACCGCGCCGCCGAGCCCGCCGCCGCCGACCATGCCCGCGATGACGACCATGGAGAGGCCCAGCATGATCACCTGGTTGACGCCGGCCATGATCGTCGGGACGGCGAGCGGGAGCTGCACCCGCAGCAGGGTGTCGCGGGGGGCGGTGCCGAACGCCTCGGCGGCCTCGACCAGCTCGGCGTCGACCTGGCGGATGCCCAGCTCGGTCATGCGCACGCCGGGCGGCAGGGCGAAGACGATGGTGGCGATGATGCCGGGGACCACGCCGACGCCGAAGAAGATGATGCCGGGGATCAGATAGACCATGGCGGGCATGGTCTGCATGAAGTCCAGGACGGGCCGCAGGACCGCGCTGACCCGCTGGGAGCGGGCCGCCCAGATGCCCAGCGGCACGGCGATGGCGAGCGTGACGAGGGTGGCGACCAGCACGAGCGCGAGGGTCGACATCGCCTCGTCCCAGAGCGCCAGGGAGTCGATCAGCGCGAGGCCGGCGAAGGCGAGCACACCGGCGGCGAGGCCGCGCAGCCACCAGGCGAACACGGCGAGGATGCCGGCGAAGAGCAGCGGCGCGGGGGCGGAGAGCACGGCGGCGACGCCGTCGTACATGCCGGTGACGACCGAGCTGATGGCGTCGAAGAGCCATTCGAGGTGGATCTGGAGGGCGTCGACACCGCGGTCGACCCAGTCACCGAGGGGGATCCTAGGCACGGGCCACCGCCTTCACGGTGGTCGGGGCCTGGGCGACGGCACCGGCACCGGCACCGGAATCGGGTGCGTCGGCCGCGTCCACCGCGGGCATGGGCTCGCCGAGGACGGCGAGCAGCCGGGCCCGGGGCACGACGCCGACGAGGGCGCCGTCCTCGTCGACGACGGCGACGGGGGCACCGCTGGCGGAGCAGGGCGTGAACAGCTCCACGATCGGGGTGCCGGCCCGGACGGCGGCGGGAGCGGCGGCGATCACCTCGGCCGGGTCGTCCGCGCCGTCGGGATCGTCCATGATCGCGCCGGCGGTGAGCACCCGGGAGCGGTCGACGTCCTGGGTGAAGGAGGCGACGTAGTCGGTGGCGGGGGTGACGAGGATGTCCTCGGCGGTGCCGAGCTGGACGATCCGGCCGTCCTTCATGACGGCGATGCGGTCGCCGAGCCGCATGGCCTCGTTGAGGTCGTGGGTGATGAAGACGATCGTCTTCTTCAGCTTCCGCTGGAGCTGGAGGAGCTGGTCCTGCATGTCACGGCGGATCAGCGGGTCGAGCGCGCTGAAGGACTCGTCCATGAGGAGCAGGTCGGCATCGGTGGCGAGGGCGCGGGCGAGGCCCACGCGCTGCTGCATGCCGCCGGACAGCTCGTCGGGCCAGGAGTCCTCCCAGCCGGCCAGCCCGGCGAGGGCCAGCGCCTCGGTGGCCCGGCGGTCGCGCTCGGCGCGGGGGACGCCCTGGACCTCCAGACCGTAACCGGCGTTCTCCAGCACGCTGCGGTGGGGGAAGAGCGCGAAGTGCTGGAAGACCATGCTGATCCGCCGGGAGCGGACGGCGCGCAGCTCGGCCGGGCCGAGGGTGGTGAGGTCCTGGCCGTCGTAGAGCACCCGGCCCGCGGTGGGGGTGAGCAGTCCGTTGAGCATGCGCAGGAGGGTGGACTTGCCGGAGCCGGAGAGGCCCATGACGACGAAGATCTGGCCGGGCTCGACGGTGAAGGAGGCGTCGATCACGGCCGCGGTGGTCCCGTCCGCGCGCAGTTCCTCGCGGTCGGCACCTCCTTCCAGCCGGTTGATCGCTTCTTCGGGACGTCTGCCGAACACCTTGTGGACGTGTTCGGCCTGGAGCCTTGACACATGAACCTCTCGGGTTGGAATGGGAACGGACCGCCACCCCCCGGCGGACGGTCCGTGGAGCCCGGCGGGACCGGCCCGCACACCCCGGTCGTTGAACGTGCAACGGGGTGGGCTCCGGGTCCGCGCCTGCCCCGAACATCCGGGACCAAACGGAAGAGTGATCCACTTCACAGCGGGCCGGGTGGGCCGGGGCGGCTGTCGGTGGGGTGCGGCATGATCGGGGGGTGACGCGACGCCTGATGCTCCTCGACACCGCCTCCCTCTACTTCCGGGCCTACTTCGGGGTCCCCGACACGGTCCGGGCCCCGGACGGCACCCCGGTGAACGCCGTGCGCGGACTGCTGGAGTTCATCGACCGGCTGGTGCGGGACCACCACCCGGACGATCTGGTGGCCTGCTGGGACAACGACTGGCGGCCGCACTGGCGGGTGGAGCTGATCCCCTCGTACAAGGCGCACCGGGTGGCCGAGGAGTCGGCGGCCGGTCCGGACGAGGAGGAGACCCCGGACACGCTGGCACCCCAGGTGCCGGTGATCGCCGAGGTGCTGGACGCGCTCGGCATCGCCCGGGTCGGCGCCGACGGGTACGAGGCGGACGACGTGATCGGCACCCTGACGGCGCGCGCGGACGGCCCGGTGGACATCGTCACCGGCGACCGCGATCTGTACCAGCTGGTGGACGACGCGCGCGGGCGCAGGGTGCTCTATCCGCTGAAGGGCGTGGGCACGCTCCAGACGACGGACGAGTCCTGGCTGCGGGAGAAGTACGGCGTGGACGGCCCGGGGTACGCGGATCTCGCGCTGCTGCGGGGCGACCCGAGCGACGGCCTGCCGGGGGTGCCGGGCGTCGGCGAGAAGACGGCGGCGAAGCTGCTCGACGCGTACGGGGACCTGGCCGGCATCATGGCGGCCGTGGCCGACCCGGCGTCCCGGCTCACCCCCGCGCAGCGGCGCCGGCTGGACGAGTCCCGGGAGTATCTGGCGGTCGCGCCGAAGGTGGTCCGGGTCGCCACCGACGTGCCGCTGCCCGCCTTCGATCCGGCGCTCCCCCAGACCCCGCGCGATCCGGCGGCCCTGGAGGCACTGGCGGCGCGCTGGGGCCTCGGCGGTGCGCTCCAGCGGCTCCTGACGACCCTGCGCGGATGAGGAAAGCGGTGCCTCCGGGCTGAGATCCCGCGTACGGGGTGTTAACTTAGGCTTGCCTAAGCATTATTACTGAGCCCAGGGAGACCGCCGTGGCAGAACGACCGTCCCGTCAGGCACCGACGTCCTACGAGGCACGTGTGGTCCACACGGAGCAGCTGACGCCCCATATGACGCGGGTGGTCTTCGGCGGCGCGGGCCTGGCGGAGTTCTCCCTGGAGGGCTGGGCGGACAGCTATGTGAAGCTGCTGTTCCCGCCGGCCGGGGTGACCTACCCGGAGCCGTTCGACATCGAGCGGATCCGGGCCGAGTACCCGCGCGACCAGTGGCCCGCGAACCGCACCTACACCGTGCGGAACTGGGACGCGGTCCGGGGCGAGATGACCGTCGACTTCGTCGTCCACGGCGACGAGGGTCTCGCCGGTCCGTGGGCCGCCCGCGCGTCGGCGGGCGACTCGCTCCACATCCTCGGCCCCGGCGGCGCCTACAGCCCCGACCCGGCCGCCGACTGGCATCTGCTCGTGGGGGACGAGAGCGCGCTGCCCGCGATCGCCGCCGCGCTGGAGGCCATGCCCCAGGGGGCCGTCGTGCACGCCTTCGTCGAGATCGAGGACGCCGGGGACGAGCAGAAGATCGTCAGCCCGGACGGGGTCGCCGTGCGCTGGCTGCACCGCGCGGGCCGGCCGGTCGGCGAGGCCCTGGTCGCCGCCGTGACCTCGCTGGACTTCCCGGAGGGCGCGGTGTGCGCCTTCGTCCACGGCGAGGCGGGCTTCGTGAAGGAGCTGCGCCGCCATCTGCGGCTGGAGCGCGGGGTGCCGCGCGAGGCCCTGTCGATCTCGGGCTACTGGCGGCTCGGGCAGAGCGACGAGGCGTGGCGCGCGGTCAAGCGCGAGTGGCACGCCCAGGTCGAGCGGGAGCAGGAGCAGGCCGCCTGACCCGCCCCACGACTCTTCCTACCGACGGCCCGGCCGCCCGCGAGGCGGCCGGGCCGTCGCGCTGCGGCGAGGGCGGCCGGGGGCGGGGGCGCCGCCGGGCCACCGTCCCCCGGCCGAGCCCGACCCCTCGCCGTCGTCGCCTCCCAGCCGTGGCCGCGTCCGTCCCGCCCGCCCGCTCAGCCGGCGCCGGACGGATCGCCCGCGCCCGGGTCCGTGCCCGCGTTCCCGCCCCCGCCGCCATCGGCACCGGCACCGGCATCGCCGTCTCCCCCGCCCCCGTGGCCGGTGGGGTGCCCGAACAGCTGGGCCGACCGGTTGACGTGCGCGAGATGCCGCAGTGAGGTGATCATCGAGGCCCCGACCGCCGTACCGATGATCGCCCGCTCCACCACGCCGTCACGGTCCCTGTCGACGGTCACGTAGTCGAGATCCGCCAGCGCCATCCCGTCCGCGGCCTCCGCGTAGACGTCGAGGACATCGGCGAAGTCCCCCCGCCCCAGCCGCTCCAGCGCCGCGAGCGCGGCGGCCAGCGACTCCCGGGCCGGACAGTCGTGCCCGACGTGCCAGCCGCGCCGCTCTATCAACTCCCCGACCCGCTTGCGCGCCGCCGCGAGCACCTCGTCCCGCTCGCCCTCCGCGTACTGGGGCACGAGCAGGTCCGTCCCCACGCCGAGCACCTTGTACACCGACAGATCCGGGTCGTCCACGGCGGCGAGCACGTCCGCGACGGCGGCGACCCGTAGACCGCCCACGTCCACCAGGGCCCGGATCAGCCGGAGCCGGTGCTCGTGCGTCTCGCCGTAGTCCGCCTGGTTGGGGCTGGTCAGCTGACCGGCCTGGAGCAGGCCCTCCCGCAGGTAGTACTTGATCGTCGGCACCGGCACCCCGGTCCTGCGGCTCAACTCGCCGATGCGCAACGCGCCTGCCACCTCTCCGTGCTTGCTCTCTCCGTCCCCATCATAGATAGTGGCGCCCACAGATAGTGGACATCTCCACTATCCATAAATCAGGGGGTAGGCGCATGTCCGACCGTTCCACCAGCATGTCCAGATCCGGCGACAGCGGTCCGATACCGGGGCCGGCCGGGACACTCGACCCGAACGGGGATCCGGCCGGGGCCGCCGGCTCCCCCGGCCCGGCGGCCCACCGCGCCACCCCCCGCCCCACCGTCGGCCACGCGCTCGCCGACTGGCTCCACTGGCACCGGCCCCTGCTCGCCACCGCCGCTCTGACCGCCGCCATCGCCGTGTTCTGCGTGGTCGGCCTGATCGTGGACGAACGCACCGTCACCAACGCGCCCGTCTGGCTCAAGCCGCTGAAGTTCTCCGTCTCCTTCGCCCTCTACACGCTCTCGCTGGCGTGGATGCTCTCCCTCTCCTCCCGGGCCCGGCGCACGGGCTGGTGGGCCGGGACGGCCGTCGCCGCCGCCGTCGTCGTGGAGATGGTGCTGCTCCTCATCCAGGTCGTCCGGGGCAGGCGCAGCCACTTCAACCAGGAGACCCCCTTCGATGAGACCATCTGGTCGCTGATGGGCAACACCATCGTCGTCCTGTGGGTGGCGTCCCTGGTCGTCGCGGTCCTGCTGCTGCGCTCCCCGCTCACCGACCGGGCCGGGGCCTGGGCCCTGCGGCTCGGCTCCCTGATCGCGCTCGGCGGCGCCGCGCTCGGGTTCCTGATGACCCTGCCCACGGCGGAGCAGGACGAGGCCGCCGCCAGGGGCGAGGAGCCGACCACCGTCGGCGGGCACAGCGTCGGCGTCCCCGACGGCGGGCCCTCGATGCCGCTGACCGACTGGTCCACCACCGGCGGCGATCTGCGCATCCCCCACTTCGTGGGCATGCACGCGCTCCAGCTGCTGCCGCTGTTCGCGTTCGCGCTGGTACTGCTCGCCGGGCGGCTGCCCCGGCTGCGCGACGAGACCGTCGGCGTACGGCTGGTGATCACCGTGGCGGCGGGGTACGCGGGGCTGGTCGCCCTGACCACCTGGCAGGCCCTGCGCGGCCAGCCGCTGACCGAGCCGGACGGGGCGACCCTCGGCACGCTGGCGGCGCTGATCGCCGCCACGGCGGCCGGGGTGTGGTTCTCCCTGCGGGGCCGGTCCGCCCGCCGCTCCACGGTCTGAGGGCCCACAGCATCACTCGGACGGGCGAGGACACCGGGCCCGGTACGGCGGCCGCCACCACCCCGCGCGTGCGACCATCTGCGGGCGCGGACCGCACCCGCACCCGCACCGCACACCCCACCGGCCCCGGCGGCCCCGGTGACGGACCGCACCGTACCGCCCGCACCGCCCGAGGAAGGACGGCGAATGACCGTCTCCGTCATGCTCTTCACCTCCGATCTGCGGGTGCACGACCAGCCCGCCCTGGCCGCCGCCGTCCGCGAGGCCGACGAGGTGGTCCCCCTCTTCGTGCTCGACCCCGGGGTAGGGAAGTCCGGCTTCGCCGCCCCCAACCGGCGGGCCTTCCTCGCCGACTGCCTCGCCTCGCTCGACACCGGGCTGCGACAGCGCGGCGGCCGGCTGGTGATCCGCGCCGGGGAGACCGCAGGACAGGTCCGCCGGGTGGTCGCCGAGACCGGGGCCCGGTCCGTCCATGTCGCCGCCGGCGTCAGCGCGTACGCCCGCCGCCGGGAGGACCGGCTCCGCGCCGAACTCGCCGGGGTCCGCTGCGAACTGCGCGTCCACGACGGGGTGGTCACCGCGCTCCCGCCCGGCGCGGTGACCCCCGCGAACCGCGACCACTTCGCCGTCTTCACCCCGTACTTCCGCCGCTGGGAGGCCACCGGGACCCGGCCGGTCACCGCCGCGCCCCGGACCCTGCGGGTGCCCGAGCTGGCCGGCCATCCGCTCCCCGACCGCGCGGCGGTGACCGGGCTCTCCCCGGCGCTGCCCCGGGGCGGCGAGCACGAGGGCCGCGCACGGCTGCGCGCCTGGCTGGCGCGGGGGGTGTCCGCGTACGAGGACCGCCACGACGACCTGCCGGGCGACGCCACCTCCCGGCTCTCCCCCCATCTGCACTTCGGCGCCCTCTCCGCCGCCGAACTCGTCCACCGGGCCCGGCGCGCGGGCGGCCCCGGGGCCGACGCCTTCGTCCGGCAGCTCGCCTGGCGGGACTTCCACCACCAGGTGCTGGCCGCCCGGCCGGACGCGGCCCACGCCGACTACCGCCCGCGCGGCGACCGCTGGCGCGACGACGAGAAGGAGATCGCCGCCTGGAAGGAGGGCCGCACCGGCTGCCCGGTCGTCGACGCGGGCATGCGGCAGCTCGCGCACGAGGGCTGGATGCACAACCGGGCCCGGCTGCTGACGGCGAGCTATCTGACCAAGACGCTGTACGTGGACTGGCGCGTCGGGGCCCGCCACTTCCTGGACCTGCTGGTCGACGGGGACCTCGCCAACAACCAGCTCAACTGGCAGTGGGTGGCCGGCACCGGCACGGACACCCGCCCCAACCGGATCCTCAACCCCCTCGCCCAGGCCCGGAGGTTCGACCCCCGGGGCGAGTACGTACGCCGCTGGGTGCCGGAGCTGGCGGAGCTGGGCGCGGCGGAGATCCACCGGCCGGAGAGCATCGACGCGGACCGCCGCTCCCGCCTGGACTACCCGGACCCCCTGATCGACCCGGCCGAGGGCCGCGCCCGCTTCGCCCGCGCCCGCGGCCTGGACTGAGCCCCCCGTACCGCCACTCACGGCGTACAGCCGACTGCCCCGGCACCGGGAGTCCGGTACCGGGGCAGCCGGCCGGCCACCGGGCGATCAGCCCACGGAGCTGTACGCCACCACGCCCCTCAGCAGGGCGTCCACCGCGCGGCGGGCGTTGCGCGCCACCGTGGAGCCGCCCTGGGCGGGGGCCGCCGCCGCGATCTGCCCCAGGACGTCGATCACCTGCTTCGACCAGCGGACGAAGTCACCCGCCGGCATCTCCGCCTCCCGCAGCACCTCGTCCAGGCTCTTGTCGGAGGCCCACTGGTACGCAGCCCAGGCGAAGCCGAGATCCGGCTCGCGCTGGCCCACGCCCTCCGTCTGGTTGATCCGGAAGTCCTCCTCCAGGGCGTCCAGCCGGCCCCAGATGCGCACCATCTCGCCGAGTGCCTGCTTCGCCGCGCCGCCGGGCACCTTCGGCGGCACCGCGTCGTCCGCCTGCCGCGCCTCGTACACCAGCGCGGAGGCACAGGCCGCCAGCTCCGCCGGGCTCAGCCCCTCCCAGACGCCGTCCCGCAGACACTCGCTGGCCAGCAGGTCCAGCTCGCCGTAGAGCCGCGCCAGCCGCCGGCCGTGCTCGGTGACCTCGTCCTCGCGCAGATAGTCCAGCTCCGTCAGGAGCGCCACGATCCGGTCGAAGGTGCGGGCGATGGTGTTGGTGCGGCCCTCGATCCGCCGCTCCAGCTGGTGGGTGTCCCGCTGGAGCCGGTGGTACCGCTCGGCCCAGCGGGCGTGGTCCTCGCGCTCGTCGCAGCCGTGGCAGGGGTGGGCCCGCAGCTCCGCGCGCAGCCGGCCGATCTCCCGGTCGTCGGCGGCTGCGGCCCGCTCCTTGCGGTGCCGCTCGGGCACGATGTGCCCGGCCTTGGTGCGCAGCGCGGACGCCAGGTCCCGCCGGGACTGCGGGGAGCGCGGATTGAACGACTTCGGGATCCGCATCCGGTCCAGCGCCTCCACCGGCACCGGGAAGTCGATCGACGCCAGCCGCTTGACCTGCCGCTCGGCCGTCAGCACCAGCGGCCGGGGGCCGTCGTGGTACTCGAAGCCCCGGTGGCCGCCCGTCCGCCCGGCCGGCAGGCCCGGGTCCAGGACCAGCGCGAGACCGGCGAACTTGCCCGTCGGAACATGGATGACATCGCCGGGCTTCAGCCGCTCCAGCGAGTCGGCGGCGGCCGCCCGGCGCTGTGCCGCGCCCTGCTTGGCCAGCTCCGACTCCCGGTCCTTCAGCTCGCGGCGCAGCCGCGCGTACTCCTCGAAGTCCCCGAGGTGGCAGGTCATGCCCTCGCGGTAGCCCTCCAGACCGGCCTCGTTCTTCTGGACCTGGCGGGAGATGCCGACGACCGACCGGTCGGCCTGGAACTGCGCGAACGAGGTCTCCAGCAGCTCGCGCGAACGGTGCCGCCCGAACTGGTGCACCAGATTGACGGCCATGTTGTACGAGGGACGGAAGCTGGAGCGCAGCGGATAGGTGCGGGTGCCGGCGAGGCCCGCCAGGGCCGCCGGGTCCATGGCCCGCTGCCAGAGGACGACCGCGTGGCCCTCGACGTCGATGCCGCGCCGCCCGGCCCGGCCGGTGAGCTGGGTGTACTCACCGGGGGTGATGTCGGCGTGCTGCTCCCCGTTCCACTTGACCAGCTTCTCCAGGACCACCGAACGCGCCGGCATGTTGATGCCGAGGGCCAGGGTCTCGGTGGCGAAGACGGCCTTGACCAGGCCCTTGACGAACAGCTCCTCGACGACCTCCTTGAAGGTCGGCAGCATGCCCGCGTGGTGGGCGGCGATGCCCCGCTCCAGGCCCTCCAGCCACTCGTAGTAGCCGAGGACATGGAGATCCTCGGTGGGGATGGCGCCGGTGCGCTCCTCGACGATCTGCCGGACCCGGGCCCGGGCGGCGTCGTCGTTGAGCCGCAGCCCGGCGTAGAGGCACTGCTGCACGGCGGCCTCGCAGCCGGCCCGGCTGAAGATGAAGGTGATGGCGGGCAGCAGCCCCTCGGCGTCCAGCCGCTCGATGACCTCGGGGCGGCCCGGGGTCCAGATCCGGCCCCGGCTGCGGCGCTCGCGCTCCCGGTCGGCCTCGCGGACCATCTTGCCCCGGCGGCGGTCGCGGGGGTTGTACGTGCGCTGGTTCTCCATCCGGGCCAGCCGGACGAGGTCGGGGTTGACCTCGCGGCGGCCGGTGCCGCGCCCGCCGTGGTCGCTCTCCTCCTCGAAGAGGTCGTACATCCGGCGCCCGGCCATCACATGCTGCCAGAGCGGCACGGGCCGGTCCTCGGAGACGATCACCTCGGTGTCGCCGCGCACGGTGTCCAGCCAGTCGCCGAACTCCTCGGCGTTGGAGACGGTCGCGGAGAGCGACACCAGCGTCACGGACTCGGGCAGATGGATGATCACTTCCTCCCAGACCGCGCCCCGGAAGCGGTCGGAGAGGTAGTGGACCTCGTCCATCACCACATAGCCGAGGCCCAGCAGCGACTGGGAGCCCGCGTACAGCATGTTCCGCAGGACCTCGGTGGTCATGACGACCACGGGTGCCTCGGAGTTGACGCTGTTGTCGCCGGTGAGCAGGCCGACCTTGTCCGCCCCGTACCGCTTGGCGAGGTCGGCGTACTTCTGGTTGGAGAGGGCCTTGATGGGGGTGGTGTAGAAGCACTTGCGGCCCTGGGCCAGGGCGAGGTGGACGGCGAACTCGCCGACGATGGTCTTGCCGGAGCCGGTGGGGGCGGCGACGAGCACGCCCTTGCCCGCCTCCAGGGCCTGGCAGGCGGAGATCTGGAACGGGTCCAGGTCGAAGTCGTACATCTCGCGGAAGGGGGCCAGCGCGGTGGCCTCCTCGGCGGCGCGTCTGCGAGCGGCGGCGTAGCGCCCGGCTGGGGAGAGATCCTCGGTCATCTTGCTGTCGAGCCTACCCAAGAGGTACGACAGTCAGCGCGGGGATAATTCCCCCCAGGTCGGAGGCCCGGCGCGCTACGGCAGTACGGCGCCCAGCACCCGTACGGCCTCCGGTACGCAGCGGGCGGTCAGCGGCAGCCGTCCGAGGGGTTCCCCGTCGGCGTATCCGGTGGTCCGCCGTGCTTCCAGGGTGATCGAGCGGACCTGGTGGGTGGTGACCGCGGGGTGGTCGAGATGGGTGCCCCGGTAGACGCGGGGGAAGACCCTCAGGAGCGTTCTGCGGTCGCATCGCGCGACCACGGTGACGTCGAGGAGTCCGTCGTCCATCCGCGCCCCGGCGCACATCCGCATCCCGCCCCCGTACAGCGGTCCGTTGCCGACGGCGACGAGGGTGGCCTCGACCTCCCGGACCGGTCCGTCGTCCAGGGAGATCCGGTACGGGATGGGGTGCAGCGCGGCGAGTTCGGCGAGCATCGCCAGGTCGTAGCGGAAGCGGCCGCCGGGCAGCCGCATCCGGTTGCCGCGGTCGGTGACCCGGGAGTCGAAGCCGGAGGCGAGGATGGTGCCGAACCAGCGCTCCCCCGCCCGGCCGAGGTCGATCGCGGGGGCCGGTCCCTCCTTGAGCGCGGCGGCGGCGAGCCGTCCTGCGCGGGCGGGGTCGCGCACGGGGAGCCCCAGGGAGCGGGCGAAGTCGTTGCCGGTGCCGACGGCGACGACCCCGAGCGGGGTGGGGGTGCCGGCGACCGCCTGGAGCGCCAGGGAGACGAGTCCGTCGCCGCCGACGGCTATCAGGGCCCCGGTGCCGCGGGCGAGGGCGTCCCTGGCCCGGCTCAGGGCGTCGGGGGCGTCCTCGCCGATGACGGTGCGGACGGAGAATCCGGCCGCGCGCAGCTCCCTGGCGGCGGGCTGGGCGGCGTGCGCGCCCCGGCCTCGTCCGGCGGCCGGGTTGACGAAGAGAGTGATCTCGCTGGTCATCCGCGTGACGTTACTGCACGGCGGGGCGTGGGCCGGCGGTATCAGGTTCAGGTGATGTCGTCGTAGCCGCTCCGGCGGTGGGCGCGGGAGCCGTCGGACTCCCCGGTGGACTGCGCGGGCAGGGCACGGCGGGCGGAGACGGTCTCGACGTCGCCGACGTCCTCGGGGGTGAGGTCCAGCTCGGAGGCCTCGTCCGCGTCGGGCTCCAGGGCCTCGCGGCGGGCCCGGCGCCGGTCGTTGAAGAGCGAGAAGCCGGTGGCGACGAAGTACAGGAGCACGATGGGGGTGGCGAGCAGCAGCATCGTGATCGGCTCGGTGCTGGGGGTGGCCACCGCCGAGAAGACGGTGATGCCCATGATCATCCCGCGCCACCAGCCGAGCATCCGGCGCCCGGTGATCACTCCGCCGATGTTCAGCATGACCAGCAGCAGGGGCAGCTCGAAGGCGAGGCCGAAGACGACGACCATGCGCGTCACGAGGTCGAGCAGCTCGTCGAGCGGGAGCAGGTTGTCCACGTCCATGGGCGTGAACTCGATCAGTACCTCAGCCGTGGTCGGCAGCACCTGGTAGGCGAACCAGCCGCCGCCGAGGAAGAGCGGGAAGCCGGCGGCGACGAACCAGAGCGCGTACTTCTTCTCGCTGCGGTGCAGACCGGGCGCGAGGAACGCCCAGAGCTGGTAGAGCCAGACCGGGGACGCGAGGACGACACCCGCCATCAGGGAGACCTTCAGCGCCAGCGTGAACGGGGTCAGCAGACCGTTGATCGTGATCTGCGCGCAGGCGGCGCCGTCGGGCTTCTTCGCCAGCTCCGAGAAGGAGTCCTCACAGCCCACCGACTCCAGGACGGGCTTGGTGAAGAGGTTGATGATGTCGTTGTAGAAGAAGGCGGCGACGACGGTGACGACGACGATGCCGAGCAGCCCCTTGGCGAGCCTGTTGCGCAGTTCACGCAGGTGCTCGACCAGGGGCATCCGCCCCTCGGGGTCCTTCTCCTTCTTGCGGGCAGACTTGAGCAACCCACGTCCTCATCTCGTGTGGCAGGCCCTCTCGCGGGGAGCGGGTCTCGGGGCGGCTCTAGCGCTGGGTGGAGTCCGTCGGCTCGGTCACCGGACGGGCGTGGCTGACATCGCCCGGTGCGGCCTTGATGGTGCGCGGGGCGGGCTGCTGGGCGTCCTGGCCGGGGGTCGGCGGGTCGGCCGGGGTGGTCTGCTGCTGCTGACCGTCCGACTTCATGGCCTTGGCCTCGCTCTTGAGGATGCGGGCCGACTTGCCCAGCGAACGGGCCATGTCGGGCAGCTTCTTCGCGCCGAACAGCAGGATGATGACGACGAGGATCAGAATGATCTCAGGAGCGCCGATCCGTCCACCGAACATAAGTGTGTACCTTCTCACCGAGGCGGCTGGGGGTGGGGCTGGCATGCGGCCGGACGGGCGTCCGGCCATCGTGCTGTCAGCGATCGTAACCCGGGTGAGTAAACACCGGGCAATGCCCATGCATACTCCACCTTGCGACGGAGTACCCCGCCACCTGGGCAGACGTGCCGTGACGGGCCTCGGGTTGCCTCCGGTACGACTCCCTTGCGATTTCCGGCCACCATGGGGGGATCTCGGCCGAATCTCTGTGCTCCGATGCACCGGAAGGTGAACTTCCGGAGGCGGCGCCCCGACGGGTCGGGGTCGGCGGAACGAGGTCGGCGGGTCAGTCGCGGCGCAGGGTGTCCGCGCCGCGCGCCAGCCCGGCGGCCGCCCGCTCCAGGTCCCCGGCGGCGCGGTCGATCCGCTCGGCGGTCCTGGCGACCTCCTGCCCCAGCCGGCGGGCCTCCAGGAAGACCCGGACACCGAGGACGCCGAGGACGGCGATACCGAGGAAGCCGAGGGCGACGGCGAGCATGGGCCAGAACATGGTCACGAGCCTAGGTCCTTTCTTTCGGATCAGGCTGGGTGAGGGAGCGGGGTCTGGTGCCGTGCATCGCAAGGCGGAGGAATGAGTCCCTGCGGTGGGGGTACCTCCCGGGCCGCCAGGCCCAGGGGGCCATCGGCGATTGACGACAACGCGGCGTGGGGGTACCTCCCGGGCCGCAAGGCCCAGGGGGAGTGCGGTGCCAGGGCACGCGAGCCCCAGCAAGATCCGGAAGAGAGGGCCTAAACGGTGAGCCGGAGGGTGCGGACGCCGCCGCCGGTGAGCAGTTCCACGATCCGCTCCCCCGCCGGCTTGCGCACCGGGGTGCCGCACTCCGGGCAGGTGAAGGAGTAGAAGGTGGTGCGGCGGCTGCCGCCGATCGCGAGCCGCAGGGCCTCGGCGGACAGTTCGATCCTGGCCCGGCAGTCGGGACAGGCGGCCCGGAAGAGCACGCCGCCTCCGGGTGCGGCAGCAGCAGCGGTGATGTCCGACATCAGCGACATATCACTTAGGCCTCCGGGGACTGTCCACCGCCGGCGGCGCCGTCCCCGGGCGCCTCCGTCGTCTCGTCATAGGCCGCCAGCGCCTCCCGGGCGGCCCGGCGCGCGCTCTCGGCCAGCTCCACCGGGGCGGTGATCCGCCCGTCCCGGCCCAGCCGCAGCGCCAGCCGGCGCAGTGACGCCGGGGACGGGGTCCGCAGGGTGATGCGCAGGCCGCCGCCGGGCAGTTCGTCGGCGCGGTCGTGCGGGTAGTACTCCGCCACCCACCGGCCGCCGGGCCCCACCTCGACGATCACCTCGGGATCGTCCGCCGACGGCTGCACCAGTCCCTCGGAGAGGTCCCGCAGCTCGATCTCGGGCGCCGCGGCGGGCGCGTCCAGCAGCCGGATCTCGGCCACCCGGTCCAGCCGGAAGGTGCGGCGCGCCTCGGTGAGCCGGCACCACCCCTCCAGGTAGGTGTGGCCGACCGCGAACAGCCGGATCGGGTCCACCTCGCGCTCGGTCAGCTCGTCGCGCGCGGGCGAGTAGTAGCGCAGCCAGAGCCGCCGGCGCTCGGAGATGGCCCGGTCCACGTCGGCGAAGACGCCGCCCTCGGACTCGAAGGTGACCGAAAGACGCGCGGACGCGCCGGCCGCTTCGCCGGCGGCCGTCTCCAGCTTCGCCGTCGCCCGCAGCAGGGCCTCCCGGTCGCCCTCGCGCAGCCCCGGCAGGGTCGCCACCGCGCGCGCCGCCACCAGGAGCGCCGTCGCCTCGTCGGCGGCCAGCCGCAGGGGCTCGGCCACGTCGTCGGGGTTGTGCCACCAGATCCGGTCGCCGTCGGTGTCGATGTCCAGCAGATCGCCGCCCCGGAAGCTGGTGCCGCACATCGGCAGCACATCGAGGTCCGAGATCAGCTCGTCCTCGGAGATCCCGAAGGCGCGGGCGACGTCGCCGACGCGGGCGCCGGGCCGTTCCCTCAGATAGGTCACCAGCGACAGCATCCGCCGGGTCTGGTCAATGGCGTTGGCGGCCATGCCCGTCCTCCCCCTCAGCCCTCGGCCACGGCACGCAGCCGGTCCCGCACGTCGGCCCGCAGATCAGCGGGCTCCACCACGACCACATCGGGCCCGAACTCGACCAGCCAGGCGTCCAGCCCGTGCCCGTACGGGATCTCCAGCTCGTCCCAGCCGCCGTCCAGCTCCCGCACGGAGGTGGCCCGGGCGCGCAGCGGATAGCCCGCCTTCGCGCGCAGCCGGATCCGCGCGGTCCGGGTCGCCGTCTCGCCGGCCCAGCTCTCCACGGTCTCGCGGACGGTGGAGACATCGGGCACGGGAGCGGTGAACGCCCCGGCCCGGGAGCGCACCCGGCCGGTGATCCGGGAGAGCCGGAAGACGCGCTCGGCGCCCCGGGTCCGGTCCCAGCCCGCGAGATACCAGTGGCCGCGCCAGCACTCCAGGGTCCAGGGCTCGACCTGGCGCTCCTCGGGGCGGGCGGCGGTGGACTTGCGGTAGTCGAAGATCACGGGCCGGCGGTCGCGGCAGGCCAGCATCAGCGGCTCGAACGCGGCCTCGTGGACCGGGATACGGGTCTCCAGGGCGCTGGGCCGGTCGTCGAAGGCGTCCTCCGCCTCCGGCATTCCCGCCGCGCGCAGCTTCTGGAGCGCCCCGCTGGCCGCTCCGGCGAGCCGGGCCTGCTGCCAGACGCGGGCGGCCAGCCCCAGCGCGGCGGCTTCCTCGGCGTCCAGGGTGATCGGCGGCAGCCGGTTGCTGTCCCGGCGGGCCAGATAGCCCACCTCGCCGTCGAGGTTCTCGACGGTCTCGATCACGAGGCCCAGTTCGCGTAGATCGTCCTTGTCCCGCTCGAACATCCGGTTGAAGGCGTCGTCGGAGGCCGCTTCCAGATAGGCCTCGATGGACCCGCGCAGCTCCCGCTTGCTCAGCGGCCGCCGGGTCCCCAGCAGGCACAGCGCCAGATTCATCAGCCGCTCGGCCTTGGCAATGGCCATCGACGCCCCGCACCTCTTCTGATCGAACCGCTTCCGCCCCGCACGACCGTACCGCCCCCGTGGCCCCGGACCAAAGCGAGGCCCGTGCTCCGGGGGAGCACGGGCCTCACGGGCGGTGCCGCACGGCGCGGAGCCGCGCCGCGGGGGCACGGTCCGGGGCGGCGGGCCGCGGTGGGATCAGACGGCGAGCAGGTCGACCACAAAGATCAGCGTCTCGCCCGGCTTGATCGCGGCACCCGCGCCGCGGTCGCCGTAGCCCAGGTGCGCCGGGATGGTCAGCTGACGCCGGCCGCCGACCTTCATGCCCACGACGCCCTGGTCCCAGCCGGCGATGACCCGGCCGCCGCCCAGCGGGAAGCGGAAGGGCTCGCCGCGGTTCCAGGAGGCGTCGAACTCCTCACCGGTGGAGAAGGAGACTCCGACGTAGTGGACCGTGACCACCTGGCCGGCCTGGGCCTCGGCGCCGTCGCCCTCCCAGATGTCCTTGATCTCCAGGTCGGCCGGCGGCTGACCCTCGGGGAAGTCGATCTCGGGCTTCTCGATGCTCACGAACATGCTCCTCAAATGTCTGTACGGGCAACCGGGACAGTCTGCCACCTCGGCGCGGACCCGGCCGCCCCGCACCGCGCCCGAGGGGCCGGGTCCGCGACAAACCGGTCAGGGCCTGGTCAGGACTTCGTCAGCAGGTCCACCACGAAGACCAGCGTCGAGTTCTTCGGGATGCCGTTCTGCTCCTTGGTCCCGAAGCCCTGGTCCGGCGGGAGCACGAGGAGGACGCGGCTGCCGACCTTCTTGCCGATGAGGCCGTCCTTCAGCCCCTTCACCGTCACCTGCTCCAGCGGCCAGACCGGCGGCGGGGCCTGCGTCCGGTACGTGCTGTCGAACTGCTTGCCGTCCTTCCACATGTACGCCTGGTAGCGGACGACGACGCTGTCCTTGTCGGTCAGCACCGGTCCCGAGCCCTCCAGGACGTACTGGTCGACCAGCTTCTTCGGCGGCTCCGACTTCGGGATCGTCACCGACGGGGCCTTGCCGTCCGTGTTGGTCCCGACCTTCGGCAGGGCGCTGTCGTCCTGTGCCACCTCGGTGCCCTTGGCGGAGACCGGGATGGTCTTGCTGGAGACGATGTCCATCACGAACACCAGCGTCGAGTTGGCCTTGATGCCCGGCTGCTCCTGGTCCCCGTAGGCCAGGTTCGGCGGGATCGACACCTCCAGGCGGCTGCCGGCCTTCTGGCCGTCGAGCGCCTTCTGCCAGCCCTCGATGACGCCCTGGCCACCGATCGTCACATCGAACGGCTGCTTCCGGTCGAAGCTGTTGTCGAACGGCTTCGTCCCGTCCCAGACCTGGCCCAGGTAGTGCACCTTGGCCTGGTCGCCCTTCTTGAGGACCTCGCCCTTGCCCTCGGAGATCACCTCGATCTTCAGCTCCTTGGGCGGAGCCCCCACCCCCTTCGCCAGCGTCGGCTTCTCGCCGAAGGCGGCACCGGCGGTGATCGCGGGCAGACCGCCCTGCGACGCGGCGCTCTTGGTGGACGGGTTGGAGTCGGAGCCCTTGTCCTCGTCGGTACCGCATGCCGCCGTCGACAGCAACAGCGCGGGGACGAGAAGAAGGCCGGCGATTCGGCGCACGTGGTCCTCAGATCTCAGACGTCAAGAATGGGGTCCCCGACACTCTAGGACGTGAGGTGGGCCCCGCACGAGAAACGCACGGGGCCCGTGGTCCGTTCCCACCCGGGGGTACGTACGGATCCCCGGCGCCCGGACAGATGCTCGGACGCCGGGGATCCGTACCCCTGTGACCACCGCGTACCGGACTACATACCGGCGATCAGCTTCTCCACCCGGTCGTCGACCGAACGGAACGGGTCCTTGCACAGAACCGTCCGCTGGGCCTGGTCGTTCAGCTTCAGATGCACCCAGTCGACCGTGAAGTCGCGCCGCTGCTCCTGCGCCCGGCGGATGAAGTCGCCCCGCAGCCGCGCCCGGGTGGTCTGCGGCGGCACCGACTTCCCCTCGAAGATCTTGAGGTCGTCGCAGATCCGGGCCGCCTGCCCCTTCCGCTCCAGCAGGTAGTACAGCCCCCGCCGGCGGTGGATGTCGTGGTACGCGAGATCTATCTGCGCCACCCGGGGGTGCGACATCGTCATGTTGTGCTTGGCGCGGTACCGCTCGATCAGCTGGTACTTCATGACCCAGTCGATCTCCGTGCCGATCCGGTCCAGCTCCTGCGACTCGATCGCGTCCAGGGTCCGGCCCCACAGCTCCAGCACCCGCTCCACCGTGCCGGTGCGGATGCCCCGGCGCTCCGCGAAGTCCACGGCCTTGTCGAAGTACTCGCGCTGCACCTCCAGCGCCGACGCCTCCCGGCCGCTCGCCAGCCGCACCTTGCGCTGGCCCGTGATGTCATGGCTGACCTCACGGATCGCCCGGATCGGATTCTCCAGCGTCAGATCCCGCATCACCGTGCCCGCCTCGATCATGCGCAGCACCAGATCGGTCGCGCCGACCTTCAGCAGCATGGTCGTCTCGGACATGTTCGAGTCGCCGACGATGACATGGAGGCGCCGGTAGCGCTCCGCGTCCGCGTGCGGCTCGTCCCGGGTGTTGATGATCGGACGCGACCGGGTCGTCGCCGAACTGACGCCCTCCCAGATGTGCTCCGCGCGCTGGCTGACGCAGTACACCGCGCCCCGCGGGGTCTGGAGCACCTTCCCCGCCCCGCACAGCAGCTGCCGTGTCACCAGGAACGGGATCAGGATGTCCGCAAGCCGGGAGAACTCCCCGTGCCGCGCCACGAGATAGTTCTCGTGGCAGCCGTACGAGTTCCCCGCCGAATCGGTGTTGTTCTTGAAGAGATAGACGTCTCCCGCGATCCCCTCCTCGTGCAGCCTGCGCTCGGCGTCGACGAGCAGACCCTCAAGAATCCGCTCACCGGCCTTGTCATGCGTGACCAGCTCGGTCACATCGTCACATTCCGGTGTTGCATATTCCGGATGCGACCCCACATCGAGATACAGACGGGCGCCGTTGCGGAGGAACACATTGCTGCTCCGGCCCCATGACACGACTCGGCGGAAGAGGTAGCGCGCCACCTCATCAGGCGACAGCCGACGCTGTCCCCTGAACGTACACGTGACGCCGTACTCGTTCTCCAGCCCGAAAATGCGGCGGTCCATGTCTGAACATTACGCCTCGGAACCGGTGCTGAAACCGGGTTCGGCAGCCGCATTACGATCATTTTCCGCTGACCGGTCCGCCCCCGGGTCCCACCGGGGCCGCCGGGAGCGCGCCGCGGCCCGTGCCCGCGACCACTCCCCGGGTCACCAGGAGCACCACCAGCGCCGCCACACCGGCCGCGCCGGCCACCGCGAACCCCCAGGACGTGGGCGCCCGCTCCACCACCGGGCCCGCCACCGCCGTACCCGCCGCCGCGCCCACGCCGAACGTCGTCACCAGCCACGAGAACGCCTCCGTGACCGTGCCCTCGGGGGCGTGCCGGTCCACCACCACGAACCCGCACGCCAGCGCCGGCGCCAGGGAGAGACCCGCGACCACCGACAGCACCAGCATCCACACCGGCCCCGGCGTCAGCGTCAACGGCAGATACCCCACCGCCAGCAGCGCCACCAGCACCTCCAGACGCCGCTCCGGCGGACCGTCCCACTCCTTCGCCCCGTACGCCACACCGCCCACCAGGGCACCGAGGCCCAGGCCCGCCAGCAGCCACCCGTACACCGCCTCGCGGCCCAGGTCGTCCGCGTACGCCACCCCGGCGACCGTGATCGACCCCAGCGCCAGCCCCACGAAGAAGAACGACCCCAGCAGCGCCAGCAGCCCGCCCGAGCGCAGCGCCCCCAGCCAGTGCGCCTGGCGCGGCGCCGACCGCCAGGTCCGCGACGGCCCGGACGTGACCACCGCGAGCGCTCCCACCACCCCGATCGCGTTGATCACCAGCAGCGCCGCGCCCGCCGACCACCAGGAGACGAGGAGCGTCACCAGCAGCGGGCCCACCGTGTACATCACCTCCTGCGCCACCGCGTCCAGCGCGTACGCCCGGTGCACCCGGTCCTGGCGCACCAGCACGGTCGGCCACAGCGCCCGCAGACCGCCCTCCAGCGGCGGTGTGAACAGGCCCGCCACCGCGACCGCCGCGTACGCCACCGGCAGCGAGTCCACGCCGGCCACCGCCAGCACCACCATCGCCAGCGCCGAGAGCACGGCGGCGGGCAGCTGCACCCGGGGCTGACCGTGCAGGTCCACGGCGCGCCCCAGCAGCGGCTGGCCGACCGCCGTCGCGATGCCGAAGACCGCCGCGAGACCGCCCGCCAGGCTGTAGCCGCCGCCCTCGGCCCGGGTGAACAGGACGATCGCCAGCGGTCCCGTGGCGTGCGGCAGCCGCCCCACCAGCGTCCCGGTGATCAGCCGCGCGGCGTGCGGCGCCCGCAGGATGTCCGCGTACCCGGCATAGCCGGTGCGGCCCGCGGGCCCGGCCGCCGTCTCCACGCCCTCGGCCCCGGACGTCCCCGTCCCTGCCCCTGTCCCCATCTCCCGGCCCCTCCCTCTCCCCGGCCCACCGGGGTGTTACGTATAACTAGGCCGGGTCATACGTACCATGACCTCAGTCCGCGGGTCCACCACCGAGCAGAGAGACCGCACACATGACACAGGGGCCCCGACGGCTCACCGACGACCGGGACGGCGACGGCGGCACCCCCCGGGCAACGGGCGCGGCCCCGGCCGACGACACCGCGCGCGCCCCCGGGGCCCACCGGCCCACCAGCCGCGATGTCGCCCGCGCCGCCGGGGTCTCCCAGGCGACCGTCTCCCTCGTCCTCGGCGCGAAATGGCGCGGCCGCGTCTCCGAACGCACCGCCGAGTCCGTCCGCGAGGCCGCCCGCACCCTCGGCTACCGGCCCAACCTCGCCGCCCGCAGCCTCCGCTCCGGCCGCACCCGCACCGCGCTCCTGGTGATCCCCGCCCTCACCAACGAATTCTTCGCCCGGGTCTGGGCCGGCGCCACCGCCGTCGCCGACCGCCACGGCTTCGGCGTCGTCATCTACCCCGCCCCCGACGTCACCGGCCCCGCGAAGGACCCCTTCGCCTCCGCCGGCGCCGCCCTCGACGGCGTCATAGCCTCATCGATGGCCACCTCGGCGCTCAGCGCCCTGCGCGACTCGGGACTGCCGCTCGTCATGCTGGACAGCGACCCCGCCGACCCCGCCGCCGCCCACGTCAACCTCGACATCGCCGACGGCGTCCGGCAGATCGTCCACCACCTCACCGGCCTCGGCCACCGGAACATCCTCCACCTGGCGTCCGACGTCGACTCCTGGACCTTCCACCAGCGCCGCCACGCCCTGCGCGCCGCACTCGGCACCGTCCCCGGCGCCACCGTGCGCACCGTCCACGCCCCCTTCGACGTCACCGCCGCCCGGCACGCCACCGAGAAGGGCCTCACCGCCGGCGGCCCCCGGCCCACCGCCGTCGTCTGCGACGGCGACGTCCTGGCCGCCGGAGCCTGCAAGGCAGCCCGCCGGCTCGGGCTCCGCGTCCCCGAGGATCTCTCCGTCACCGGCTTCGACGACCTCGCCCTCGCCACCGCCGTCGAACCCGAACTCACCACGGTCGCCCTCCCCGCCGAACAGGTCGGCGAACGCGGCATGCGGGCCCTGCTCGCCACCCTGGACGGCCGGGAGCCCCCGACCGGCGACCTCCCGGTGGAACTCGTGCTCCGCGCCTCCACCGCCCCGGCCCCCTGACGGCCGCATCCGGACACAGCGGTGCCCCGGGTGGGCTCCCGATTCGGGAGCCCACCCGGGGCACTCGGTCGTGCTTACGCCTCGCTGTCCCCGGACTCCCCGTCCGGCTCGGCGTCCGCCGGCTCCCCGGCCGACGACGCCTCCTCGGACGCCGCCAGCAGGCGGCTCAGCTGCCCGCCCACGATCCGCTTGAACTTCCGCTGCTGCGGACGCGTACGGTCCAGCACCGCCACCTCCAGACGGTCCGCCGGGATCTCCCGGTCCGCGCCGTTGGCCTGGTTCGACAGGGCCTGGACCGCCAGCTTCAGCGCCTCCGCGAGCGTCATCCCGTCCCGGTGCCGCTGGTCCAGGAACGCGCTGATCTGCTCCGCGTTCCCGCCGACCGCCACCGAGCCGTGCTCGTCGACGATCGACCCGTCGTGCGGCAGCCGGTAGATCTGGTCGCCCTCCGGGGTGGCCCCGACCTCCGCGACCACCAGCTCCACCTCGTACGGCTTCTCCGCCGCACTGGAGAAGATCGTGCCCAGCGTCTGCGCGTACACATTCGCCAGACCCCGCGCGGTCACGTCGTCCCGGTCGTAGGTGTACCCCCGCAGATCCGCGTAGCGCACACCGCCGATCCGCAGATTCTCGTACTCGTTGTACTTCCCGGCCGCGGCGAAACCGATCCGGTCGTAGATCTCGCTGAACTTGTGCAGCGCGCGGGACGGGTTCTCACCGACAAAGACAATGCCGTCGGCGTATTGCAGCACCACCAGGCTGCGACCACGGGCGATGCCCTTCCGAGCGTATTCCGCCCGGTCCTGCATGGCCTGTGCGGGCGAAACATAGAACGGCGTCGTCACCGGCTATCCGTCCCTTTCTGTCAATGGCTGGAAACAAGCGGAGAAACCCTCCGCACTCAAGGCTCGCGCAGGTCTCAGAGCAGCGCGGCACGCGGGCCGTCGGGCAGTTCCAGCCGCTGCTCCACGATCGAGCGGGCGATCCGCGCGGACTCATCCTCCGTGAGCCTGCGCGCACCGCTCTCGTCGATGACCGCGACGATCGGGAAGATCCGCCGGGCCACGTCCGGGCCGCCGGTCGCCGAGTCGTCGTCCGCCGCGTCGTAGAGCGCCTGCACCACGAGCGTGGTCGCCTGCTCCTCCGTCAGATCGTTGCGGTAGAGCTTCTTCAGGGAGCCCCGGGCGAAGACCGAACCCGACCCGGTGGCCGCGAAGCCCTTCTCCTCGGAGCGCCCGCCGGTCACGTCGTACGAGAAGATGCGGCCCTTGCCCCGGTCCACGTCGTACCCCGCGAAGAGCGGGACCACGGCGAGGCCCTGCATGGCCATCCCGAGATTGCCCCGGATCATGGCCGAGAGCCGGTTGGCCTTGCCCTCCAGGGAGAGCTGCGCGCCCTCCACCTTCTCGAAGTGCTCCAGCTCCAGCTGGAACAGCTTCACCATCTCCACGGCCAGGCCGGCGGTGCCCGCGATCCCCACGGCCGAGTATTCGTCGGCCGGGAAGACCTTCTCCATGTCGCGCTGGGCGATCATGTTCCCCATCGTCGCCCGCCGGTCACCGGCGAGCACCACTCCCCCGGGATACGTCGCCGCGACGATCGTCGTCCCGTGCGGTGCCTCGAAGGCCCCCTGGACCTGCGGGAGCGTACGCCGTCCTGGCAGCAGCTCCGGCGCCTGGTCCCCCAGGAAATCCATGAAGGAGGAGGAGCCGGGCGTCAGGAAGGCAGCTGGCAGACGCCCGGTGCCACGAGTGTTGGCTTCCACGGGTTTCCTTCCGAGTAGGCGGCGGTCCGGCCCGCGGAGCCGGGGTCGTCTCCCGGCTCGCCGCGGGCCGCATCGCGATCGAAGCACAGTACGCCACGGACCTTACCCGTCCGGTGGCGGTGATCCACATGGCTGGCGGGGACGGCCGGACGGGCGCCCCGGGGCCCCGTCCGCCGTGCGGCGCCCGCGCTCCGGAACGCGCCCGCGCCGGAGTGGCCGTCCGGCCGAGCACGACCCCCCAAAGCGGGCACAGCGCCCTACTGTCCACCTTTCTGGACAAATGACCGCACGAAGTCCTCGGCATTCTCTTCGAGCACGTCGTCGATTTCATCCAGTACCGATTCGACGTCGTCCGACAGCTTTTCCTGGCGCTCCTTGAGGTCTTCCGAAACCTGCGCGTCCTGCGCCTGCTCCTCGACCTCCTCCGTGGAACGCGTGGCCTTCTGCTGTCCGCCGCCGGTGTCCTTGGTCGCCATGTCCCTCACCCCGCTCGGTTTGCCCTGACGTGAGTTCTTTCCTGTCAAGATCAGACCCTACAAGCCCGGTCCGACATCGGCCCCGCACTTTCCTCAACGCCCGGAGACCATTGTGCTGATTCCCGGAGATGATTCCCGAATCGGGGCCTTTTAGCCCCCCGAAAGGACCCGGACCAGATCCTCCGCGGTCCGGCACCGGTCGAGCAGCTCTTTGACGTGGGCGCGCGTGCCCCTCAGCGGTTCCAGGGTCGGGACCCGCTGGAGGGAGTCACGGCCCGGGAGATCGAAGATCACCGAGTCCCAGGAGGCCGCGGCCACATCGTCCGCGTACTGCTCCAGGCAGCGGCCCCGGAAGTAGGCCCGGGTGTCCTCGGGGGGCTGGCTACGGGCCCGGGTGACCGCCTCCTCGTCCAGCAGCCGCTTCATCCTGCCCCGGGCCACCAGCCGGTTGTAGAGGCCCTTCTCCGGGCGCACATCGGCGTACTGGAGATCCACCAGGTGGAGCCGGGCCGCGTCCCAGTCCAGGCCGTCCCGCCGGCGGTAGCCCTCCATCAGCTCCTTCTTCGCGACCCAGTCCAGCTCGCCGGCGAGGCTCATGGGGTCGCGCTCCAGCCGGTTGAGGGTGTCCTCCCAGCGGCTGAGCACATCCTTGGTCTGCTCGTCCGCGTCGGCGCCGAAGCGCTCCTCGACGTACTTGCGGGCCAGCTCGTAGTACTCCATCTGGAGCTGGACGGCGGTGAGCGTCCGGCCGCTGCGCAGCGTGACCAGATGGCGCAGGTCCGGATCGTGGGAGACGTGGTGGAGAGTGCGGACGGGCTGGTCGACCGCGAGGTCCACCGCGATGAAACCGTCCTCGATCATGGAGAGCACCAGGGCCGTGGTGCCCAGCTTCAGATAGGTCGAGATCTCGGAGAGGTTCGCGTCACCGATGATCACATGGAGCCGGCGGTACTTCTCGGCGTCGGCGTGGGGCTCGTCCCGGGTGTTGATGATGGGGCGCTTGAGGGTGGTCTCCAGACCCACCTCGACCTCGAAGTAGTCCGCCCGCTGACTGATCTGGAAGCCGTGCTCGTGGCCGTCCTGCCCGATGCCGACCCGGCCGGCGCCCGTGACGACCTGGCGGGAGACGAAGAAGGGCGTCAGATGCCGCACGATGTCCGAGAACGGCGTCTCCCGCTTCATCAGGTAGTTCTCGTGCGTGCCGTAGGAGGCGCCCTTGTTGTCGGTGTTGTTCTTGTAGAGGTGGATGGGCTGGGCGCCGGGCAGCTGGGCCGCCCGCTCGGCGGCCTCGGCCATGATCCGCTCGCCGGCCTTGTCCCACAGGACGGCGTCCCGGGGGTTGGTGATCTCGGGGGAGCTGTACTCGGGGTGCGCGTGGTCGACGTAGAGCCTGGCCCCGTTGGTGAGGATCACATTGGCGAGGCCGATGTCCTCATCGGTGAGCTGGCTGGAGTCGGCCGCCTCGCGGGCGAGGTCGAAGCCGCGGGCGTCCCGCAGCGGATTCTCCTCCTCGAAGTCCCAGCGGGCCCGCCGCGCCCGGTGCATCGCCGCCGCGTAGGCGTTGACGATCTGGGACGAGGTGAGCATGGCATTGGCGTTGGGGTGCCCGGGGACGGAGATGCCGTACTCCGTCTCGATTCCCATTACTCGCCGTACGGTCATGCGGCCCTCCTTGCCCTGCGCCGCTCCCGTCCGGGGGCGGCGCTCAAGTACCGCTGGTGCTCCGGTGCGCCTGCGGTGCCCGTCCCCGCGGTGCGCGACCCGGCGGTACCGAAGAGCCTAGGCCCTCTCTTCCGGATCTTGCTGGGCTCGCGTGCCCTGGCACCGCGCCTCGCCGCGTTGTCGTCAATCACCAATGCTCCGCAGTGGCTCAATCCTCCGCCTTGCGATCCACGGCACCAGACCCCGCTCACTCATCCAGCCTGATCCGAAAGAAAGAACCTAGAACGGCTCCGTGCTGCTGGGGAGATCGTTTCGGTCCTTGCCGCGCCGTGGCCCGTGCCCTCCGGTGGAGCGGTGGGGCCGGTGGCGGGAAAGACACCGGCTGCGGGTGCCCCGGCCCGGGGCACCCGCAGCCGGTGGGTGTCACAGGTACTGTCCGGTGTTGGCGACGGTGTCGATGGAGCGGCCGGTGTCCGCGCCCTGCTTTCCGGTGACGAGGGTACGGATGAACACGATCCGCTCGCCCTTCTTTCCGGAGATACGGGCCCAGTCGTCCGGGTTGGTGGTGTTGGGCAGGTCCTCGTTCTCCTTGAACTCGTCCACGCAGGCCTGGAGGAGATGGGAGACGCGAATGCCCTTCTGATCGTGGTCGAGGAATGCCTTGATGGCCATTTTCTTCGCCCGGTCGACAATGTTCTGGATCATCGCGCCGGAGTTGAAGTCCTTGAAGTAGAGGACTTCCTTGTCACCATTGGCGTAGGTGACCTCCAGGAAGCGGTTCTCCTCGGTTTCCGCGTACATCTGCTCGACGACCGACTGGATCATCGCGTGCGCGGCGGCTTCCTTGGATCCATTGTGCTCGGCGAGGTCGTCCCCGTGGAGCGGGAGCGTCGCGGTGAGGTACTTGGCGAAGATGTCCCGTGCGGCCTCGGCGTCCGGGCGCTCGATCTTGATCTTCACATCGAGACGGCCGGGGCGGAGGATCGCCGGGTCGATCATGTCCTCGCGGTTGGAGGCGCCGATGACGATGACGTTCTCCAGGCCCTCGACCCCGTCGATCTCGGCGAGCAGCTGGGGGACGATGGTGTTCTCCACGTCCGAGCTGACACCGGAGCCACGGGTGCGGAAGAGCGATTCCATCTCGTCGAAGAAGACGATGACGGGGGTGCCCTCGCTGGCCTTCTCCCGGGCCCGCTGGAAGACCAGGCGGATGTGCCGCTCGGTCTCGCCCACGTACTTGTTGAGCAGCTCGGGGCCCTTGATGTTGAGGAAGTAGCTCTTGCCGGCGGGCTGGCCGGTGACCTCGGCGACCTTCTTGGCGAGCGAGTTGGCGACGGCCTTGGCGATCAGTGTCTTGCCGCAGCCGGGCGGGCCGTAGAGCAGGATGCCCTTCGGGGGCCGCAGCTCGTGTTCCTTGAAGAGGTCGGGGTGGAGGTAGGGCAGCTCGACGGCGTCGCGGATCAGCTCGATCTGGTCGCCGAGCCCGCCGATCTTCTCGTAGTCGACGTCGGGGACCTCTTCGAGGACCAGCTCCTCGACCTCGCTCTTGGGCACGACCTCGTAGACGTAGCCGGAGCGGGGTTCGAGCAGCAGGGCGTCGCCGGGCCTGATGGTGATGTCCAGCAGGGGCTCGGCGAGGCGGACGACCCGCTCCTCGTCGGTGTGGCCGACGACCAGGGCGCGCTCGCCGTCCTCCAGGATCTCCTTGAGGGTGACGATGTCCCCGGCGCGCTCGAAGGCCATGGCCTCGACCACGTTCAGGGCCTCGTTGAGCATGACTTCCTGGCCGCGGCTGAGTTCACCGAGCGGGACGCCCGGGCTGACGTTGACCCGGAGCTTGCGGCCGCCGGTGAAGATGTCGCAGGTGCCGTCGTCGTTGGCTTGCAGGAAGACACCGAAGCCGGCCGGGGGCTGTGCGAGCCGGTCGACCTCCTCCTTGAGGGCCACGATCTGGTCGCGGGCCTCACGGAGTGTGTTCGCGAGTCGTTCGTTCTGTGCGGACACGCCTGCCAGGTTGGTCTGGAGCTCGACGATGCGCTCTTCGAGGATCCTCGTATGGCGCGGAGAGTCGGCGAGCTTGCGGCGCAGGACGGCGATCTCCTGCTCCAGGTAGGCGACCTGACCGGCGGGGTCTTCGGACCCCCGCCCGGGCCGGATGCCGCGGTTGATGTCGTCGTCGTGGGCTGCCACGGTCCTCACCTCCTCCAAGGGGAGCTGGACGCTTTCTGACCCTACCTGGGTGGGTGGTGATTGAAACCCCTAGATCAGAAAGACGGTAGGGGTGTGTCCGATCTTCACCCTTGCGCTCTCCCCCACGCCAGGGGAATACCCACCCATCAACATCGGAAAGCCGCCGGTTGTAAGGTCAAAGCGTTCAACACCCGTCAGGGCTGGCGCGACTTGCTTCACGGCGGGTCGGGGCAGATCCGGTCCGACGCAGGAAACGGCAGGAGATATGACCGTGCAGCACGAGGCCCCGTCCGATGGCGCAGCCGAGGACCTGGAGGTCTGGATCGACCAGGACCTCTGCACCGGGGACGGGATCTGCGCGCAGTACGCCCCGGACGTGTTCGAGCTGGACATCGACGGCCTGGCGTATGTGAAGAGCCCGGAGGACGAGCTGTTGCAGGACCCGGGGGCGACCACGCGGGTGCCGCTGCCGCTGCTGCGGGACGTGGTGGACTCGGCGAAGGAGTGCCCCGGCGACTGTATTCATGTACGTCGGGTTTCGGACAGGGTCGAGATCTACGGTCCGGACGCGGAGTAGCCGACCGGGCTCGGAGGGTGTGCTTCCGGGGCTTGCGGGAGGTCCGCCGGGGCCTCACGGAACCTTCCCGGGGTCTCCCGGGTGCCGCCGTCCCGGGCCGTCAGAGGGCCTGCGGCGGGCGCGGCGGGGTCCGCAGGAAGGCGCCGTCCCGCCAGTTCCACTCGGCCCGCTCCTCCTGGTCCGGGCAGCAGCTCGGGACGTCCGACGAGGAGTAGCCGAGCAGGGTCGCGGTGACGGATCCGCCGCGCAGGGCCAGCCCCTGGGCGCTCTGGCGGCGGTCCGGGCCGAGCAGGGTGGCGACGAGCCGGGGGGCGCCGTCACGGCCCGTGGTGAGGACGTAGATCCCCGTGGGCGGAGTGCCGGAGCCCGCGTCGCAGCGGGCGCTGACCACGGTCTCGGGGTGCGTGTCGCCGTCGAGGTCGCCCGTGACCCGTTCCACGATCCTGCTGCCGACGGTTCCGCAGCTCAGCGGCAGGGTGACCCGGGCGGGGTCGGGCGCGGGGCGGGTGGCCGCCGACGGCCGCGCCTCGGGCTGGCGGGCGGTGGCCGGGTCCGGCTGGAGCAGTCCGGCGAGGGCGACGACGGCCCCGGTGACGGTCGCGATGGCGAGCCAGTGCGCGGGGCGGGTCCGGGTGTGCGCGAGGTCCGGGGCGGCGGCGGGCTGCACGGGGGATCTCCTGTGACCGGGGGGCCCGCCGGGTGCGGGACGGGGGGAGATCTGCATCGTGCCACAGCCCGCGGGGGCCCAAGGCCGCCGGGGCGGGGGTTCTTTGTCAGGGTTGTGTAACCACCGGCGGACAGCCGCCGGAGGAATGTCCCGAACAGCACGGCGCTGCCGTCGAGTTCTCTCCCGGAGCGGGGGAACCCGGCGGCAGCGCCGTGGTGTTGTCCGGCCCGGGACCCGGGGCGGGCCCGGAAGCCGGGGTGTCTCAGCTGTTCTTGTTGGGGCCCTCGTAGTCGTCGCCGTAGGCGCCCTTGGCCGGGCGGCGGCGGCGCATCGGCGGCTCCACCCCGTCGGCGAGCCGGCGGGCGGTGACGAGGAAGCCGGTGTGGCCGATCATGCGGTGATCCGGGCGGACGGCGAGTCCTTCGACATGCCAGTTGCGGATCATGGACTCCCACGGCTGCGGCTCGGCGAAGCAGCCGATCTCGCGGATGGACTCGACGGTCCGGGCGAGCTGGGTGGTCGTGGCCACGTAGCAGCAGACGATGCCGCCGGGGACGAGCGCCTTGGAGACGGCGTCCAGGCACTCCCAGGGGGCGAGCATGTCGAGGACGACCCGGTCGACGTCGGTGTCGCTGAGGTTGTCCTGAAGGTCGCCCACGGTGAGCTGCCAGGCGGGGTGGGGGCCGCCGAAGTAGCGCTCCACGTTCTGCTGGGCGATCTCGGCGAAGTCGGCGCGGCGCTCGTAGGAGTGGAGCATGCCGTGGTCGCCGATGGCGCGGAGCAGGAAGGCGCTCAGGGAGCCCGAGCCCACGCCGGCCTCGACGACGCGGGCGCCGGCGAAGATGTCGGCGAAGGCCAGGATCTGCCCCGCGTCCTTGGGGTAGACCACGGCGGCGCCGCGGGGCATGGACAGGACGTAGTCGGGGAGCAGGGGGCGCAGCGCGAGGTAGGCGACGTTTCCCGTGGTTCGGACAACACTGCCCTCGGGAGAGCCGATCAGCTCGTCGTGCGGGAAGGACCCCTTGTGGGTGTGGAAGTTCTTCCCGGCTTCGAGCGTGAACGTGTAGTGGCGTCCCTTGGGATCGGTGAGCTGGACCTGGTCCCCGACCTTGAAGGGCCCGCGTCGGCGGGCGGCACCGGTCGGTTCGGACATGTGACCAGGGTACCGGGCGTACGGGCGGGCTGCGGACACGGTCACGCCCCACCCGCCCCACCGACCACAGGGACGGTGGGGCGCGTGGGGTCAGTGGTGGTGGTCGGAGGGGCGGGCCATGGCGGCGACGAAGGCGCGCTCGACATCGGCGGTGGCGAGGACCCCGTAGATCTCGCCGGTCCCCTCGACGACGAGGTATTCGGTGGCGGGGGTGGAGCGCAGGCGGTCCAGGAGTGCTTCGCCGGAGAGGTCGGCGGGGATCCGCATGCCGTCGTTGAGGTCCTGGGCGAGCCCGCCGACGGCGACCCAGGGGCGGCGGTGCTCGGGCACGCCGACGATGGCGGCCTCGCGGACGAGTCCGATGGGCTCGCCCTGGCCGTCCACGACGACGAGGGCGCGGGCGCCGGCCTCGTTGGCGCGGCGCAGCGCCTCGGAGAGGGGGGTGTCGGACTCGACGGGGACCGCGCGCCGGGTGAGGGTGCGGGCGGCCAGCTCGGGGAGGTGTTCGCGCAGCCGGGCCATCCGCAGGCTGTTGCCGGCGCCGGTCCAGATGATGGCGGCGAGGATGGCCGCGAGGAGCGCGTCGGTGACGGTCTCGGTGCCGCCGATCTTCTGGGTGGGGTTGCCGAGGGCGCCGGTGTGGGTGAGGAGGGGGAGGCCGATGAGGACGGCGACGGCGAGGCCGCGGCCCACCCAGGCGGCGGCGACGGTGCCGCTCATCGGCTTGCCGGTGATCTTCCAGACGACGGCGCGGAGCATCCGGCCGCCGTCGAGCGGCAGTCCGGGCAGCAGGTTGAAGGCGGCGACGATCAGGTTGGAGATCATCAGTCCGGCGAGCAGCACACCGGGGACGGTGCCGGGCTCGACGGCCTGCATGGCGAGGTAGAAGACGCCCGCGAGGACGAGGGAGAACAGGGGGCCGACGAAGGCGAGGACGAACTCGCGGCCGGGGGTCTCGGACTCCTTCTCGATCTCGGAGACGCCGCCGAAGAACTGGAGCTGGATCCGCCGTACGGGGAGCTTGTAGCGGAGGGCGACGACGGTGTGGGCCAGCTCGTGGACGAGCACCGAGGCGTAGAACGCGACGGCGAAGAAGAGGGCGACGAGGTAGCGGGCGTTGCCCAGCTCGGGCAGGACGCGGTCGAGCTGGCCGCCGAAGACCCAGGTGATCAGGGCGGCGACGAGGAACCAGCTGGGGGCGACATAGACGGGGACGCCGAAGGGGCGGCCCATGAGGATGCCGCCGCCGGGCCCGTCGGGGCGCTTGCGCCCGGGGTCGGGGGTGCCGTGGGGCTTGCCGCTCCCATCGCCCGGTCCGCTCCCTGGGGAATCGGCGCGGGAGCGCTCGGGCTCGTCTCGGGTGCCGTCCTCGTTCACGGGTTCCCTTCGGGGTGCGGGGTGGGTGCGGTGGCCTCTCCCGTCGATGGTATTGCGCTCGCTGTCAGTGGCGGGCCGTAGGGTCGTGGTCATGAGTACGGGTGAAGGGGTCGCGGCGGGCAGGCCGCCGGTGTCGTTGTCGCCGTCCCGGGCGAGCGATTTTATGCAGTGTCCGCTTCTGTATCGGTTTCGGGTGATCGACCGGCTGCCGGAGCGGCCGAGCCCCGCGGCGACGCGGGGGACGCTGGTGCACGCGGTGCTGGAGCGGCTCTTCGACGTCCCGGCGGCCGAGCGGACGGCGGAGCGGGCGCGGGCGCTGGTGCCGGGGCAGTGGGAGCGGCTGCTCGCGGACCGCCCCGAGCTGGCGGAGCTGTTCGCCAAAGCCGCCGACGCGGCGGTTCCGGGGGAGGACACCGCGCAGGCCGCGGGCGAGCGGCTCGCGGAGTGGCTGGCGCAGGCGGAGTCGCTGGTGGAGCGGTGGTTCTCGCTGGAGGACCCGACGCGCCTGGAGCCGGCGGAGCGGGAGATGTTCGTCGAGGTCGCGCTGGAGTCTGGGCTGCGGCTGCGGGGCGTGATCGACCGGGTGGACGTGGCGCCGACGGGCGAGGTGCGGATCGTCGACTACAAGACGGGGAAGGCGCCCCGCCCGGAGTACAGCGAGGGCGCGCTGTTCCAGATGCACTTCTACGCGCTGGTGATCTGGCGGCTGAAGGGGGTGGTGCCCCGCCGGCTCCAGCTGGTCTATCTGGGCAGCGGGGACGTGCTGACGTACGACCCGGTCCCGGCGGACCTGGAGCGGGTGGAGCGCAAGCTGCTGGCGCTGTGGGACGCGATCCGGCGGGCGACGGAGTCGGGTGACTGGCGGCCCCGGCCGACCAAGCTGTGCGGGTGGTGCGACCACCAGGCGGTGTGTCCGGAGTTCGGGGGGACGCCGCCGGTGTATCCGCTGAGCGTGCCGTCCCCGGCGGGCCCGGGCGCGGCCGGCTGAGGTTTCCCGGCGTCGCCCGGGCGCGGGTGCCGGCGGCGCGCAGGGCAGAATGGGGGGCGACCGACTGTGAGGAGTTGTCCGTGGCCATCCGCGTTCTGCTGGTCGACGATCAGCCGTTGCTGCGTACCGGTTTCCGCATGATCCTGGAGGCCGAGCAGGAGATCGCGGTCGTCGGGGAGGCCGGGGACGGTCTCCAGGCGCTGGACCAGGTGCGGGCGCTCCAGCCCGATGTGGTGCTCATGGACATCCGGATGCCCCGGATGGACGGGGTGGAGGCGACCCGCCAGATCACCGGCCCGGACCGGGCGGGGCCGGCGAAGGTGCTGGTGCTGACGACCTTCGATCTGGACGAGTACGTGGTGGAGGCGCTGCGGGCGGGGGCGAGCGGCTTTCTGCTGAAGGACGCGCCCGCGCATGAGCTGGTGCAGGCGATCCGGGTGGTCGCGGCGGGCGAGGCGATGCTCGCGCCGAGCATCACCCGGCGGCTGCTGGACAAGTACGCGGGTCATCTGCCGTCGGGCGAGGAGCCGGTGCCGGACACGCTCCAGACCCTCACCGACCGTGAGGTCGAGGTGCTGAAGCTGGTCGCGCGCGGCCTGTCGAACGCGGAGATCGCGGCGGATCTGTTCGTGAGCGAGACGACGGTGAAGACGCATGTGGGGCATGTGCTCACCAAGCTGGGGCTGCGGGACCGGGTGCAGGCCGCGGTGTACGCGTACGAGAGCGGCCTGGTCCGCCCGGGCGCCCAGGGCTGACCGGTACCCGGCACGGCACACGGACGGCGGCGGCCCATCGGGCCGCCGCCGTCCTTCGTCCGTCCCGCGCCGTGGCGGGGCCGCGCGTCAGCTGTCGCTGTCGCTCAGCTCCCACAGCTGGAGGTCGGAGCTGCCGTTGAGCAGGCGCTCGACGCCGTTGACGCCCTTGCGGGAGGCGACGTACTGCTTGCCCTGCCAGATCGGGAGGATGGGTACGTCCTCGGCGATGATCTCCTGGAGCTGGGCGAACTCCTCACCGGCGGAGGTGCGGTCGGCCTTGCGGCGGGAGTCGCGGATCAGCTTGTCGGCGTCGGTGTTGCGGTAGGGCGAGCCGAGGAAGTTGTCCTTCTCCAGGAAGGGCGCGATGTAGTTGTCCGGGTCGGGGAAGTCGGGGACCCAGCCGAGGCCGTAGACGGCGTAGTCACCGTTCTGGCCGGCGCGGAGGTACTGCTTCCAGTCGTGGCCCTTCAGATCGGCCTGGAAGAGTCCGGAGCGGTTGAGCTGGTCCCGGATCAGCTCGTACTCCTTGGCGTTGTACCGGTCGCCGGCGTAGTGGAGCGTCAGCTTCACCGGGGTGTCGATGTTCGCCTCCCCCAGCAGCTTCCGGGCCCGCTTGATGCTGGGGTCGCCGTACTTGTTGTAGAAGACGTTCTTGTGGGCGCCGACGCTCGCCGGGATGAGGGAGTACAGGGGCTCGGCGGTGGCGCTGTAGACCTGGCCGGCGATCTGGCCCCGGTCGATGAGGGTGGCCATGGCCTGGCGGACGGCCTTGTCCTTGACCGAGGGGTGGTCGGTGTTGAAGGCCAGGTACTGGATGGAGAGCCCGGGCAGCTCGGTGAGCTGGACGTCCTTGTTCGGGTTGTCCAGCATGTCCTTGATGTGGGCGGCGGACATCTCCCGGGTGGCGATGTCGATCTCACCCTTCTCCAGGGCGCGGGTCATGGCGCCGGAGTCCGGGAACACCCGCAGCTCGATCTTGTCGTTGTGCAGCTCGATATCGCCGGTGTACGACTTGTTCCGGGTGAAGACGACCTTGGTGACGGCGTCGCCCTTGGTGTGGGCCTTCATCGTGTAGGGCCCGGAGCCGTCGACCTCGAAGCCGTTCCGGAGCTTCTTGCCCTCGTACTTCTTCTTGCTGACGATGGCGGCGGCCGGGGTGGAGAGCTTGAACGGGAAGGTCGCGTCGGGCGTCTTCAGATGGAAGACGAGTTCGCTCTCGCTCTTGACCTCGACGGTGTCGATGTTGGCCAGGAGGGCGGCGGCACCGTTGGAGTCGTTGATGCCGAGGATGCGCTCGACGGAGAACTTGACGTCCTCGGCGGTGATGGCGGTGCCGTCGGAGAACTTCAGTCCGTCGCGGAGCTTGCACCGGTAGCTCTGGGAGGCGTTGTCCGTGAACTCGCAGGACTGGGCCGCGTCGGGGACGGGTTCGCCGCCGCCCCGGGGGGCGTGCATCAGGGTCTGGAGGGTCTGGCGCAGGACGTTCCAGGATCCGGTGTCGTACGCGAACGCCGGGTCGAGGGGCGCGGGGCCGGTCGCGTCGGCGGCGATCTGGTCCGTGGTGCCCACGACCATGGCACCGCCCCCGCCGCCGCTCTCCGTACCGCCGCAGGCGACGAGTACGGGGGCGAGCAGGCCCACCACGGCCGGCAGCACCAGAGTCTTACGGTTCATCCTGGACGTTCTCCTCATCCGGCACCGGGATTTCAGCCTGTACGGGGAGACTCCGCCACGGCCGCCGTGTGGGGCGGTTCGATCGGTCCGGGAGGGCAGGGCGGTCGGCCCTGGCTCGCGGCGGCTGTGCGGCCGCCGGGGCGCGTCCGGGGGGTGCGGCGAAGACCCGCGATGAGATTAGTCGGCGTGCGGAGGAGGGTGTCACCGGGCCGGGGCCGCCGGCGCGGGGGGCCGTGTTCGCTGGGTGACGGGTCGTATCGGCAGGGGGACGGCCCGCCGGAGAACGTTTCGTACACGTACCCATGAAAGCGGACACTTCTCCCCGCCGGGAGGGCTCCCGCGAGGGACGTCAATACCGGTGACAGCCGGTCCGGATAGGGGTTCGGTGATGAATGTCACGCCGCCAATCCGGCCGGAAAGACCGGATCGACGCAGTTCAGCGCGGTGCGGAGGCCGGAAAGCCGGTGGCGGGCCGGTCAGCCCGCGGCGGTGATGAGCGTCCGGAGGACCCCGAGGTCGACCTCTTCGAGGGAGCGGACGACGAGCCGGCCCTCGGCGGGGGCGATGGGCGCCACGGAGGGGACGGCGACCACCCGGCAGCCGGCGGCCTCGGCGGAGGCGACCCCGGTGGCGGTGTCCTCGATCACGGCGCAGCGGGCGGGCTCGGCCCCCAGCTCGCGGGCGGCGACGAGATACGGGTCGGGGTGCGGCTTGGTGCGGGGCACCTCGTCGCCGGCGACGGAGAGCGCGAAGTGGCCGGGGCCGAGGGAGGCGAGCACCCGGTCGATGATGCGGCGGTGGGAGGCGGAGACCAGCGCGGTGGGGATGCGGTGCGCGGTGAGTTCGGCGAGGAGTTCGGCCGCGCCGGGCATCAGCGGCACGCCGCGGTCGATGCGGGCCTCGAAGCGGTCGTTGAGCAGGACGGTCAGCTCGGGGAGGGTGATGTCGGCGCCGGTGGCCTCGATGAGATAGCCGGCGCTGCGGCTCATGGGGCCGCCGACGACGACATCGCGCCATGCCTCGTCCAGCCGGTGGCCGAGTCCTGCGAAGACCTCGACCTCGGCGTCCCACCAGAAGCCCTCGGTGTCGACGAGGGTGCCGTCCATGTCGAGGAGGACGGCGGCGAGCCCGGGGGCGGCGTGCGTCCGGAGACCCGGGCGGCCGTCCTCGGCGGGGCGGGTCAGGGACGCGGGGACCGTGCTGGTCATCGGCACACCTCCGGTGGGGACGAGAAGGCCGGCCACCCTCCCCGTGGCTGTTCCCGGGGACGGGCGACCGGCCTGCGCTGGACCGACCAGTGTACGACTCGTGCGGCGCGGGTGCGCCCTGTGCCGGATGGGGCGCTCCCCGGGGAGGGGGCGGCTCTTCCGTCCGGGTGTCAGCCGGTGGCGGCCGGCAGGTCGACCACGTTGACGGAGAGGTCGTTGTGGACGGTGAAGTAGGGCCGTACGCGGGCCCGGCCCCGGGAGGTCTCCTCGACCACGGTGATCGGGTACGCGTAGACCTCCTTGCGGTCCTTGACGTCGCCGAACCAGGCGCCGACGCGGACCGGTCCCTCCACTCCGGCGACCCGCAGGGTCAGGTCCCACAGGTCCTGCTCGGCGAAGCGGTGGGCGGCGGGGGCGGCGGCATCGACGGTGAAGTGCACACTGCCGTCGGGGGCCGCGGTGCAGGGCAGGTCGATCGCGGGGGCCGGCCCGGCCCGGTGGGTGAGCACCGCCGCCTCGACACGGCCGGTGGCCCCGTACACACGGCAGGTGACGGTGATCCGGCCGTCGCCGATGTCGATCCGCTCGGTCTCGGCGTGCACGGGGGCCTGCCGGACCCGCAGGGCGAGATAGCCGTCGACGGTGGTGTACGGCAGCCGGGCGACGACCGGGGAGGCGTCCTGGGGCGGGCGGGCCTCGATGAGGGCGCGGACGTCGAGGAGGTGGGAGCGGAGCCGGTTGCGGGTGCCGTCGGCGCGCAGGACGTGGAAGTCCCAGGTGTCCTCGCGCAGCGCGGCGTGGGTGGTGAGGCGGGCGACGGGCGCCGGTCCCTCCCCCAGCGGCAGGACGACGGTGTCCTGCCGCTCCGTGGCGTTCTTCTCGCCCCGGCGTTCCAGCAGGACGGTGCCGTCGGCGGCCTTCGACGCGGGCGTGGGCCGGATCTCGATGGCCAGGTCGTCGAGGCAGGTCAGGGCGGCCGACGCGGTCTTCGGGACGGCCTTCTTCGCCGGGGCCTGCCCGCTCTTCGCGGTCCCGGCCTTCGCGGCGGGCTTGGCGGCCGTCTTCGGGGCGGGCTTGGCCGCGGGCCTGGGCTTGAGCAGGCGCCGCAGCTCGCGCAGGGAGCGCTTCAGGGGTCCGCCCGCGCGGCGCGTGCGGAGCTTCTGGAAGAGTTCCTCGTACCGCTCGGCGACGACGGCGGGGTCGAAGCGGGCGGCGTTGCGCAGGGCGGCGCGGCCCATGGTGGTGCGCAGTTCCTCGTCGCGGATCAGGTCGAGGAGGGCCGCGGCGATGGCGTCGGTGTCGCCGACGGGGACGAGCCGGCCGTCCTCGCCGTCGCGGATGATCTCGCGGGGGCCGAGCGGGCAGTCGGTGGAGACGACGGGGACGCCGCAGCGCATCGCCTCCACGATGGTCATGCCGAACGACTCGCTCTCGGAGGTGACGGCGGCGATGGAGCCCTTCGCCCACTCGGCCTCGATCGGGGAGGCGAGGCCCATCAGGAAGACCTGGTTGCAGAGGCCGAGTTCATTGATGAGGGACCGCAGCTTGGCGCGCTCACCGCCCTGGCCGTAGATCCGCAGCGTCCAGTCGGGGTGCTCGGCGGCGACCTTGGCGAAGGCGCGCACGAGGTCGTCGTAGCGCTTGAGGGCGGCGAGCCGGCCGGCGGCGACGACGGTTCTGGAGCGGCCGTCGGCGGGGCGGACCAGGGGCTCGGGAACGCTGTTGGGTATCGCCACGACCGGCAGGCCGGGGATCTTCATCTCCGTGCGGTAGTTCTCCGCGTCGGCCTCGGAGACGGTCACGAAGCCGTCGAGCCGCGCGTAGTGGGTGCGCAGTTCGGCGGTGAGGGGCGCGGGGTGGGAGGCGAGGGTGACGTGCTCCTGGCCGATGCGCAGGGTCGCGTCGCCGGCGAGGGCGGCGACGTAGACGTTGAGGCCGGGGCGGGTGCCGACGGCGATGTCGGGCCGGGCCTTCTCGAAGTACGCGGCGACCTTCCGGTCGCACAGGACGCTGTACTGGCGGTAGCGCGTCTCGTCCTTGGGGAAGACCTCCGCCGGGGTCTCCCGCCAGGTGGCGTGCTCCTCGGAGCGGGTGTCGACGAGGGGGACGACCTTGATGCGGGGGTCGATCGCGAAGAGGGAGGTGTCGCGGTCCCGGAAGATCGAGACGATCTCCACGTCGTGGTGGTCGGCCAGCGCCGTGGCGAGGTTGATCGTGGTCCGGTTGGTGCCGCCGAGCCCGTAGACGTTGTGTATGAGGAAAGCGATTTTCATCGTGGTGTCCCCCCGGTTGCCAGCCCCTGGTCGTTGACCGCGGCGGTTCCGGTTGGGGTGGTCGGGAGCCGAGCGGTGGACCGCCCTGATCGCCGTGGCAGCCGGGGGGCGTCCGCCGTCTGCCCGGCGCCTCCCCGGTGGTCAGGAGATCCCGGTCCGGATCCTACGTGACTGCATTCATCACGCAACTTTCGGGTTTACGCGCAGGCCAGGGGCCCGGCCCCGAGCAGGGCCGGGCCGGGTGCACCGTCAGCGGGCGTTGAAGTACTTCGCCTCGGGGTGGTGGATCACGATGGCGTCGGTGGACTGCTCGGGGTGGAGCTGGAACTCCTCGGACAGCTGTACGCCGATACGTTCCGGCTGGAGCAGGTCGGCGATCTTCGCCCGGTCCTCCAGGTCGGGGCAGGCCCCGTAGCCGAGGGAGAAGCGCGCGCCCCGGTACTTGAGGGCGAACATGTCCTCGACGTCGGCGGGGTCCTCGCCGGCGAAGCCGAGTTCGGCGCGGACGCGGGCGTGCCAGTACTCGGCGAGGGCCTCGGCGAGCTGGACGGAGAGCCCGTGGAGTTCGAGGTAGTCACGGTAGGAGTCGGAGGCGAAGAGTTCGGCGGTGGCCTCGCCGATCTTCGAGCCGACGGTGACGACCTGGAGACCGACGACATCGATCTCGCCGGACTCCTCGGGGCGGAAGAAGTCGGCGAGGCAGAGCCGGCGGCCCCGGCGCTGGCGGGGGAAGGAGAAGCGGGTGCGCTCGGAGCCGTCCTCGTTGAGGAGGATCAGGTCGTCGCCCTTGGAGACGCAGGGGAAGTAGCCGTAGACGACGGCGGCTTCGAGGAGGCCGCGGGTGTGGAGCTGGTCGAGCCAGCCCCGCAGCCGGGGGCGGCCCTCGGTCTCGGCCAGCTCCGCGTAGTCGGGGCCGTCGCCCGCGCGGTTCTGCTTGAGGCCCCACTGCCCCTTGAAGAGGGCGCCCTCGTCCAGCCAGGAGGCGTACTCCTTGAGCTGGATGCCCTTGATCACCCGGGTGCCCCGGAAGGGGGGCTCGGGGATCGGGTTGTCGGTGGCGACGTCGGAGCGGACGGAGCCCTCTTCGGGGCGCTCCTCGACGACGGCGGTGGCCGCGGCGGGCCGCACCCGGCGCTGCTTCAGCTCGGGCAGGGTGGCGCCGGGGACCCCGCGCTTGACGGCGATGAGGGCGTCCATCAGGCGCAGTCCCTCGAAGGCGTCGCGGGCGTAGCGGACCTCTCCCTCGTAGATCTCGTGGAGGTCCTGCTCGACATAGGCGCGGGTGAGGGCGGCGCCGCCGAGAATCACGGGGTAATCGGCGGCCATCTTGCGCTGGTTCAGCTCCTCCAGGTTCTCCTTCATGATCACGGTGGACTTCACCAGGAGTCCGGACATCCCGATCACGTCGGCGCGGTGTTCCTCGGCGGCTTCGAGGATCGCGGACACGGGCTGCTTGATCCCGAGGTTGACCACGTTGTAGCCGTTGTTGGAGAGGATGATGTCCACGAGGTTCTTGCCGATGTCGTGGACGTCGCCGCGGACGGTGGCGAGCACGATGGTGCCCTTGCCCTCGGCGTCCGACTTCTCCATGTGCGGCTCCAGATAGGCCACCGCGTTCTTCATCACCTCGGCGGACTGGAGCACGAACGGCAGCTGCATCTGGCCGGATCCGAAGAGTTCACCGACGACCTTCATGCCCTCCAGGAGGGTGTCGTTGACGATCGCGAGGGCGGAGCGCTCGCCCAGCGCCTCGTCCAGGTCGGCTTCGAGGCCGTTCTTCTCGCCGTCCACGATCCGCCGGCGCAGCCGCTCCTCCAGCGGCAGCGCGGCCAGCTCCTCGGCCTTGCCCGCCTTGAGCGACTTGGCGGTGGCGCCCTCGAAGAGCGCCATCAGCTTCTGGAGCGGGTCGTACCCCTCGGCGCGGCGGTCGTAGATGAGGTCCAGCGCGGTGGAGACCTCCTCCTCCTCGAAGCGCGCGATCGGCAGGATCTTCGAGGCGTGGACGATGGCGGAGTCCAGTCCGGCCTTGACGCACTCGTCCAGGAAGACGGAGTTGAGCAGGATCCGGGCGGCCGGGTTGAGGCCGAAGGAGATGTTGGACAGGCCCAGCGTGGTCTGCACGTCGGGGCGGCGGCGCTTGAGTTCGCGGATGGCCTCGATGGTGTTGATGCCGTCCTTGCGGGACTCCTCCTGCCCGGTGCAGATGGTGAAGGTGAGGGTGTCGATGAGGATGTCGGACTCGTGGATGCCCCAGTTGTCCGTGAGGTCGGTGATCAGCCGCTCGGCGATGGCGACCTTGTGCTCGGCGCTGCGGGCCTGGCCCTCCTCGTCGATGGTGAGGGCGATCAGGGCGGCGCCGTGCTCCTGGGCGAGCCGGGTGACCTGGGCGAAGCGGGACTCGGGGCCGTCGCCGTCCTCGTAGTTCACCGAGTTGATCACGGCCCGGCCGCCCAGCTTCTCCAGGCCGGCGCGGATGACGGCGACCTCGGTGGAGTCCAGGACGATGGGCAGGGTGGAGGCGGTGGCGAAGCGGCCGGCCAGCTCGGCCATGTCGGCGACGCCGTCCCGGCCGACGTAGTCGACGCAGAGGTCGAGCATGTGCGCGCCCTCGCGGATCTGGTCGCGGGCGATCTCCACACAGTCGTCCCAGCGGGCCTGGAGCATGGCGTCGCGGAACTTCTTGGAGCCGTTGGCGTTGGTGCGCTCGCCGATGGCCATGTACGAGGTGTCCTGGCGGAACGGCACCGTCTGGTAGAGGGAGGCCGCGCCGGGCTCGGGGCGGGGCTCGCGCTCGGCGGGCACGAGGCCCCGGACGCGTTCGACGACCTGCCGCAGATGCTCCGGCGTGGTGCCGCAGCAGCCGCCGATCAGGGAGAGCCCGTACTCGCGGACGAAGGTCTCCTGGGCGTCGGCCAGTTCCGCCGGGGAGAGCGGGTAGTGGGCGCCGTCCTTGCCGAGGACCGGCAGGCCCGCGTTCGGCATGCAGGAGAGCGGGATCCGCGAGTGGCGGGCGAGATAGCGCAGGTGCTCGCTCATCTCGGCCGGGCCGGTGGCGCAGTTCAGGCCGATCATGTCGATGCCCAGGGGCTCCAGGGCGGTGAGCGCGGCGCCGATCTCGGAGCCCAGCAGCATGGTGCCGGTGGTCTCGACGGTGACGGAGACGATCAGCGGCAGGTGGGTGCCGGTCGCCTCCAGGGCGCGGCGGGCGCCGATGACGGACGCCTTGGTCTGGAGCAGGTCCTGCGTGGTCTCGACGAGCAGCGCGTCGGCGCCGCCGGCGATCATGCCCTCGGCGTTGCTCTGGTAGGCGTCGCGCAGCGCGGTGTAGGGGGCGTGGCCGAGGGTGGGGAGCTTGGTGCCGGGGCCCATGGAGCCCAGCACCCAGCGCTGTGCCCCGGTGGACGCGGTGTAGCTGTCGGCGGTCTCCCGCGCGATCCGGGCGCCCGCCTCGGACAGCTCGTACACCCGTTCGGGGATGTCGTACTCGCCGAGGGCGGCGAGGTTCGCGCCGAACGTGTTGGTCTCGACGCAGTCGACGCCGGCGTCGAAGTAGGCCGCGTGCACCGAGCGGACGATGTCGGGGCGGGTGACGTTGAGGATCTCGTTGCAGCCTTCGAGGTCCTGGAAGTCCTCCAGCGTCGGGTCCTGCTCCTGGAGCATGGTGCCCATCGCGCCGTCGGCGACGACGACCCTGGTGGCGAGTGCCTCACGGAGGGCGTCGATCCGGGCCCGGGCGTCGGCGGGAGGCCGGGGCGCGGCGGCGGAAGGGGCGGAAGAGGTCGGCAGCGTGGCCATGGAAAGTGCTCCCTGGGGTGCGACGGCTGTCGGCTTTGCGGCCTCCGGTGGGAGGGCGCACGGCCCCAGCGTAGCCGGGCGGGCCGTGGAGCGGACCGGGTGTCCCAGCGTGCGGACTCCTGGTGGCCTGGGGTTTCTGTGTGCGCCCGACCGCGAGATACTGCACTTCACACAGACCGTGGTCGGCATCGACCAATAGTGTTCAGCATTGTCGAATCGCAGTGGGGAAGGGTCGACCGATGGCGAAGAACATCCAGTCGCTGGAGCGCGCGGCGGCGATGCTGCGGCTGCTCGCGGGCGGGGAACGGCGACTGGGGCTGTCCGACATCGCCTCCTCGCTCGAACTGGCCAAGGGGACGGCCCACGGAATCCTGCGCACCCTCCAGGCGGAGGGCTTCGTGGAGCAGGACCCGGCGTCGGGGCGGTACCAGCTGGGGGCGGAGCTGCTGCGGCTGGGCACGGGCTATCTGGACGTGCACGAGCTGCGGGCGCGCGCCCTGGTCTGGACGGACGACCTGGCCAGGTCGTCCGGGGAGAGCGTCCATCTGGGGGTGTCGCACCAGCGGGGCGTGCTCATCGTCCACCACGTCTTCCGCCCGGACGACAGCCGGCAGGTGCTGGAGGTGGGGGCGATGCAGCCGCTGCACTCCACGGCGCTGGGGAAGGTGCTGGCGGCGTACGACCCGGTGGCGCACACGGAGGCGGTCGAGGTGGAGCGGGAGTCCTTCACCCCGTGGACGGTGACGGAGCTGGAGCCGTTCGAGGAGACGCTGACGCTGACCCGGGCGCGGGGCTGGGCGGCCGACGTGGAGGAGACCTGGGACGGGGTGGCGGCGGTGGCGGCGCCCATCCACGACCGGCGGCGGATGCCCGTGGGGGCGGTGGCGATCACGGGGCCGGTGGAGCGGATCTGCGAGGGCCGTGAGCTGCGCTCGGAGCTGGTGGCGTCGGTACGGGAGTGCGCCCGCGCGGTCTCGCGGGACCTGGGCGCCGGGCGGTTCTGAGGCACTGCCGGGGGGAGCGTCCGTCACGTGTCCGGGGGCGGCGGGCGGGCGGCTCCGGGGCGGCCGCCGGGATCGGTCACCCCCGGCGCGCGCCGCCCCCCGGACACGTAACGGGCATGCCGGGCGTTCCGGGCCCCGCTGCCGCATCATCGATAACGATCGGGGTTTCGGCCACTCGACCCTTGACGGCTTGTTTACCAGGGGCAAAACTGCCGTTCATCGGTCGGCATTGTCGAACACCTACCGGAAATACCCGCTAGAGTGTGACAAGCGCCAAGGGCCGGTAACGCCCTCACCTGAGGGCGCGGATCACCGGTGGGACCCGGGATCCGCCTTCCCCTGGACGAAGGACAAAGGAGTCGCGGTGTCCAGCTCCGACATCTTTATCGGCGAGACGATCGGAACGGCTGTTCTGATCCTGCTCGGCGGCGGCGTGGTCGCCGCCGTCACCCTCAAGCATTCCAAGGCGCGCGGTGCCGGCTGGCTCGCCATCACCTTCGGGTGGGGCTTCGCCGTCATGACGGCCGTCTACATGACGACCTCCCTCTCCGGCGCCCATCTCAACCCGGCCGTCACCTTCGGTATCGCGATCAAGGACGGGACCTGGGACAAGGTCCCCGTCTACCTCGCCGGCCAGCTCCTCGGCGCGATGATCGGCGCGGCCCTGGTCGTCCTGACCTACTACGGCCAGTTCCTCTCGCACCTCACCGACCGCGAGATCATCGGCGACCCGGCCGACAAGCCCATCGAGGGCGCCCCGGGCAAGAGCGCCGGCCCGGTCCTGGGCATCTTCTCCACCGGGCCCGAGATCCGCGTCGTCTGGCAGAACCTCGCCACCGAGATCATCGGCACCGCCGTGCTGGTGCTCGCCGTCCTCACGCAGGGCCTGAACGCCGAGGGCAAGGGCCTGAGCACCCTCGGCGCGCTGATCACCGCCTTCGTCGTCGTCGGTATCGGCCTCTCGCTGGGCGGCCCCACCGGCTACGCCATCAACCCCGCCCGTGACCTGGGCCCCCGTATCGTCCACGCCCTGCTGCCGCTGCCCAACAAGGGCGGCTCCGACTGGGGCTACGCCTGGATTCCCGTCGTCGGCCCGCTGGCCGGTGGCGCACTCGCCGCGGGTATCTACAACCTCGCGTTCGCCTGAGCGGTGACCCCCATGCCGCACAGGTACAGCCGTATCCCCAACGACACGAGCAGGAGCAACCCGTGAGCGACACCCAGAGCACCGGCACCCACGGACACGGGCCGTTCATCGCGGCCATCGACCAGGGCACGACCTCCAGCCGCTGCATCGTCTTCGACAAGGACGGCCGGATCGTCTCGGTCGACCAGAAGGAGCACGAGCAGATCTTCCCGAAGCCGGGCTGGGTCGAGCACAACGCCACCGAGATCTGGGCCAACGTCCAGGAGGTCGTGGCGGGCGCCCTCGACAAGGCCGGCATCACCGCCGCCGACGTCAAGGCCATCGGCATCACCAACCAGCGCGAGACCACCCTGATGTGGGACAAGGCGACCGGTGAGCCCGTCCACAACGCCATCGTCTGGCAGGACACCCGTACCGACGCGCTCTGCAAGGAGCTGGGCCGCAACGTCGGCCAGGACCGCTTCCGCCGCGAGACCGGGCTGCCGCTGGCCAGCTACTTCTCCGGCCCGAAGGTCCGCTGGCTGCTCGACAACGTCGAGGGCCTGCGCGAGCGCGCCGAGCGCGGCGAGATCCTCTTCGGCACCATGGACTCCTGGGTCATCTGGAACCTGACCGGCGGAGCGAACGGCGGCGTCCACGTCACCGACGTCACCAACGCCTCCCGCACCATGCTGATGAACCTGTACTCCCTCCAGTGGGACGACAAGATCCTCAGCTCCATGGAGATCCCGGCGGCGGTCCTGCCCGAGATCCGCTCCTCCGCCGAGGTCTACGGCCTCGCCAAGGGCGGCATCCTCGACGGCATCCCCGTCGCCTCCGCGCTCGGCGACCAGCAGGCGGCCCTCTTCGGCCAGACCTGCTTCTCCGAGGGCGAGGCCAAGTCCACCTACGGCACCGGCACCTTCATGCTGATGAACACCGGCCAGACGCCGGTGAACTCGTACAACGGACTGCTGACCACCGTCGGCTACCGCATCGGCGACCAGGCCCCGGTCTACGCCCTGGAGGGCTCGATCGCGGTCACCGGTTCGCTGGTGCAGTGGATGCGCGACCAGATGGGCCTGATCAAGTCCGCGGCCGAGATCGAGACCCTGGCCCTGTCCGTCGAGGACAACGGCGGCGCGTACTTCGTGCCCGCCTTCTCCGGCCTCTTCGCCCCCTACTGGCGCTCCGACGCCCGGGGCGTGATCGCCGGCCTGACCCGGTACGTCACCAAGGCGCACATCGCCCGTGCCGTGCTGGAGGCCACCGCCTGGCAGACCCGCGAGATCACCGACGCCATGACCAAGGACTCCGGCGTCGAGCTGACCGCGCTCAAGGTCGACGGCGGCATGACCTCCAACAACCTGCTGATGCAGACCCTCTCGGACTTCCTGGACGCGCCCGTGGTGCGCCCGATGGTCGCCGAGACGACCTGCCTCGGCGCGGCCTACGCCGCCGGTCTGGCCGTCGGTTTCTGGCCGGACACCGACGCGCTGCGTGCCAACTGGCGCCGGGCGGCGGAATGGACCCCGCGCATGGACGCCGACAAGCGCGAGCGCGAGTACAAGGACTGGCTCAAGGCCGTGCAGCGGACCATGGGCTGGATCGACGAGGAAGACTGACGAGGAGCAAGCCACATGACCACCCTGCAGAGCGTTCCCGCCCTCGGGACGCACCCGGCCTCCGGCTCCCTCCCGAGCCGTGCCGAGACCCGGGACCAGCTGTCCAAGGCGTCGTACGACCTCCTGGTCATCGGCGGCGGCATCCTGGGCATCTCCACCGCCTGGCATGCGGCGCAGTCCGGGCTGCGGGTGGCCCTGGTGGACGCCGGCGACTTCGCCGGCGCCACCTCCTCCGCCTCCTCCAAGCTGCTCCACGGCGGTCTGCGCTACCTCCAGACCGGCGCGGTGAAGCTGGTCGCGGAGAACCACTTCGAGCGCCGCGCGGTCTCCCGCGAGGTGGCTCCCCACCTCTCCAACCCGCTCACCTTCTACCTGCCCGTCTACAAGGGCGGTCCGCACGGCGCGGCGAAGCTGGGCGCGGGCGTCTTCGCGTACTCGGCGCTCTCCGCGTTCGGTGACGGCGTCGGCCATGTCATCGGCGCGGCCAAGGCCGCTCGCGACGTGCCCGAGCTGCGCACGGAGAACCTGAAGGCCGTCGCCGTCTACGGCGACGACCAGATGAACGACGCCCGCATGGCGCTGATGACCGTCCGCGCCGCCGCCGAGGCGGGGGCGACCGTCCTCAACCACGCCGAGGTCACCGGCCTGCGCTTCACCAAGGGCCGGGTCACGGGCGCGGAGCTGAAGGACCGCCTCGACGGGACCGAGTTCGGTGTGAGCGCCCGGCTGGTGCTGAACGCCACCGGCCCGTGGGTCGACCACCTGCGCCGCATGGAGGACCCGAACGCGGCCCCCTCGATCCGGCTGTCCAAGGGCGCGCACCTGGTGCTCAAGCGCACCTCGCCGTGGAAGGCGGCGCTGGCGACCCCGATCGACAAGTACCGCATCACCTTCGCCCTCCCCTGGGAGGACATGCTGCTGCTGGGCACCACGGACGAGGAGTTCGAGGGCGACCCGGCGGACGTGTCCGTCACCGAGAAGGACACCGCGCAGATCCTGGACGAGGCCGCGTTCTCCATCCGGGACCAGCAGCTCTCCCGTGACCTGATCACCTACTCGTTCGCGGGTCTGCGGGTGCTGCCGGGCGGTCCCGGCGACACCTCCAAGGCCAAGCGGGAGACCGTGGTCACCGAGGGCGCCGCCGGCATGCTCTCCGTGGCGGGCGGCAAGTGGACGACGTTCCGCCACATCGGCCGCACCATCATGAACAAGCTGGCGGAGCTGCCCGGACAGCCGCTGGCCGAGGACATGGAGCCCATGTCCCGGCTGCCGAAGAAGGTGCCGCTGCCCGGCATAGCCAACCCGGACGCGGTGGCGCACCGCCTCCTCGTCGACGGCGGTACGCCCGGTCCCCGGATGGCGGCGGACACCGCCCGTCACCTGGCGACCCACTACGGCTCGCTCGCCTTCGACATCGCCCGGCTCGCGGGCGGCGACCCGGCGCTCGCGGAGCGGATCCACCCGGACGCCCCGGAGATCTGGGCGCAGGTCGTGTACGCGCGGGACCACGAGTGGGCCGAGACGGCCGACGACGTGCTGCGCCGCCGTACCACCCTGACCATCCGCGGGCTGGCGACGGACGAGATCCGCGGCAAGGTCGACGGTCTGCTCAAGGGCGGTGCCTGAGCCCGGCGCGCGCTGAGGGCACGTACCGAGAACGGCTGAAGCGCGGCCCGGGATGTCCGGAACGCGCCTTGTGGGGCGGCTCCTTCGGGGCCGCCCCACGCTGTACCCTCAGGTCCTCCGATGACTGGCGGGACGAGGGGGCGGGGCGGCATGGCGGTCACCGATGAGGCCATCGAGAAGATCAAGGGAATGATCGTCTCGGGGTCGCTGAGCCCCGGGGACCGGCTGCCCAAGGAGAGCGAACTCGCCGCGGAACTGGGCCTGTCCCGCAATTCGCTGCGGGAGGCGGTGCGCGCGCTCTCGCTCATCCGGATCCTCGACGTCCGCCAGGGCGACGGCACCTATGTGACCAGTCTCGATCCACAGCTGCTGCTGGAGGCGCTGAGCTTTGTCGTGGACTTCCACCGCGACGACACGGTCCTGGAGTTCCTCGCCGTCCGCAGGATCCTGGAGCCGGCGGCCACCGCGATGGCGGCGGCCCGCATCCGGGAACCGGAGCTGGACGCGCTGAGCGCGCAGCTGGACGCCCTGGGGACGCGGCCCTCGGTGGAGGAACTGGTCGCGGCGGACCTGGAGTTCCACCGCGGGATCGTGGCGGCGTCGGGCAACTCGGTGCTCTGCTCCCTGCTGGACGGGCTCTCCGGGCCGACGACCCGGGCCCGGGTGTGGCGGGGGCTGACCCAGGAGGACGCCGTCGTACGGACCCTGCACGAGCACCGGGCGATCCTGGCCGCGCTGCGGGACCGGGACGCGGACGCGGCCCGCTCCTGGGCGACGGTGCACGTGGCGAGCGTGGAGCACTGGCTGCGCTCGACGCTGTGACCCCTCGCGGCAGGGTCTCAGTCCTGCTGCTCGCCGCCGGCCCAGCGGGAGACGACGAGGGCGACGATGATGATCGCCCCGTTGAGGAACTGGTTCCACAGGGCGGGCACCCCGGCGAGCGTCATCACATTCACGACGAGTTGCAGGGTCAGGACGCCGGTGAGGGCCCCGAAGAGGGTGCCCCGGCCGCCCTTGAGGCTGATGCCGCCGATGACGGCCGCGGCGAAGACCTGGAAGATCCAGCCGTTGCCCTGGGTGGCGGCGACGGAGCCGTAGTGGCCGGTGTACAGGACACCGGCGAACGCGGCGAGGACCCCGGCGAGGACGAGGACCACCCACAGGATCCGGTCGGTGCGGATCCCGGCGGCACGGGCGGCCTCGGGGTTGCCGCCGATGGCGTAGAGGGCCCGGCCGTGGCGGTGCCAGGCGAGGAAGGCCCCGCCGGCCGCGTAGAGGCCGAGGCAGATCCAGACGGCGGCGGGGGCGCCGAGCCACTGTGCCCTGCCGAGGTGGCGGAAGGAGCCGGGGACGTCGGTGAGGGACCTGCCCTCGGTGATGCCGATGTGGAGGCCCCGGAGCATGGTGAGCATGCCGAGGGTGGCGATGAAGCCGTTGACGCGGAGCCTCAGCATCAGAAAGGCGTTGACGGCGCCGATGGCGGCGCCGGCCAGCAGACAGAGCGGGATCGCGGTCCAGGTGGGCAGGGCGCCGAGGCCCGCGAACCGGCCGCCGTCGGCGGGGAGCACCAGCCACAGGGCGAGGACGGGCGCGATGCCGATGGTGGACTCCAGGGAGAGGTCCATCCGGCCGCAGACGAGGACGAGGGCCTGGCCGAGGACGAGCAGGCTGAGTTCGGAGGACTGCTGGAGCACGCCGATCAGATTGCCGGAGGTCAGGAAGACCGGCGAGACGATGAAGCCGATCACCATCAGGACGAGGACGACGGGGACGAGGGAGAGATCGCTCCAGCGGACGAAGCGGAGCCGGCCGGGAGCGGTGGCGCTGGCGCCGGCGGTGACGGTGGTGGCGGCGGGCGGGTTCATGGGCCGCTCCCGGGAGTCGGTTCCGGTGGCACGCTCGTCGGCGCTTCCGGTACGGCCGTCGGCGCTTCCGTCGGTGCTTCCGGTACGGTCGCCGTCCCCACCGTCGTCCCTTCCATCGCGGCGACCAGTTCCCGGTCGCTCCAGCCGGTGCCGAAGCGGGCGGCGGGGCGGCCGTGGAACAGTGCGAGGACCCGGTCGCAGATCCGCAGGTCGTCGAGTTCACCGGAGACCAGGACGACCGCCCCGCCCTCGTCGGCGAACCGCCGCACCACCCCGAGCAGGGACTTCTTGGACGTGATGTCCACGCCCGCCGTGGGGGCCACGGCCACGAGCACGCGGGGGCCCCGGGCGAGCGCGCGGGCCACCACGACCTTCTGCTGATTGCCGCCGGACAGCTCCGCGACGCTCTGCCCCGGCCCCCCGGTCCTGATGTCCAGCGCCGTGATCATGGTCTGGGCGAGGGCGCGGGCCCGGGCGGGCAGCACGATCCCGAAGGGCCCGAGCCGCCCGGCGACGGTGAGGGTGGCGTTCTCGGCGACGCTGCGGCCGGGCACCAGACCCTGCCGGTGGCGCTCCTCGGGGACGTAGCCGATCCCGGCGTCGAGCGCGTCGGGCACCCGGCCGGGCCGCACCGCGCGCCCGTCCACGGTGATCCGCCCGGCGGTGGGGGCGCGCATCCCGGCCAGGGTCTCGCCGACGGCGACGGCCCCGGCGGCGGCCGCCCCCGCGAGTCCCAGCACCTCACCGGGGCGGACGGCGAGGTCCAGCGGCCCGTACACCCCGGTGAGGGCGAGTCCTTCGGTACGGAGCAGGGGTGCCCGCTCCCCCGCCGCCGGGGCCGTGGCGGGCGCGGGCGGGCGGGGCGCCGGCCGGCCGCCGTCGCCGGTCATCGCGGCGACGAGTTCCGTACGGCTGAGATCCGCCACCGGGGCGGTGAGGACATGGCGGGCGTCGCGGTAGACGGTGACGGTGGCGCACAGCTCGTACACCTCGGGCAGATGGTGGGAGATGAAGAGGAACGCCACCCCCTGGGAGCCGAGTTCGCGCAGCCGGGCGAAGAGGCGGGCGCCGCCCCGGGCGTCGAGGCGGGCGGTGGGCTCGTCCAGGACGATCAGGCGGGCGCCGAAGGACAGGGCGCGGGCGATCTCCACGAACTGGCGCTGCTCGACGGTGAGGTCCCCCACCCGGGTCCGGGGGTCGACGTCGACCCCGTACGCACCGAGCAGTTCCGCGGCGCGCCGCCGCAGCCGCCGCCAGCCGATGAGGGGACGGCCGGGTTCGAAGCGGCCGAGGAACAGGTTCTCGGCGACGGTGAGGCCGGGCACGGTCATCGGCCTCTGGTGGACGCAGGCGACGCGGGCCCGCCAGGCGGCGGCGTCCCCGTGGGCGGGCGCCGGCCGGCCGGCGAGGGCGACGGTGCCCGCGTCCGGGCGGTGCAGCCCGGTGACCACGCCGACGAGGGTGGACTTGCCGGCGCCGTTGCGGCCGACGAGCGCGTGGGCCTCGCCGGGGGCGACGGTGAGGTCCACCCGGTCGAGGGCGAGGGTGGGCCCGAAGCGTTTGACGATCCCCCGCGCGCGCAGCGCCGGCGGTCCGGTGTCCTGGGGTACGGGGTCCCGGGACGCGGGGGCGGTCATGGGCGGCCCGCCCCCTGGAGCCGGTTGGCCCACAGCGCCGGGTCGTCCACGTTCTCCCGGGTCACCAGCGGCGCCGGAAGCTGGTCCTCCAGCCCGCCGGGGATCCGTACGACGGTGGATCCGTGGTTCGTGGGCCCGGTGGCGAACTTCTTCCCGCCGATGGCGGCCCTGGCGTAGAACAGCGCGTATTTCGCGTACAGATCGGCGGGCTGGGAGACCGTGGCGTCGATCTTTCCGGAGCGGATCGCGTCCAGTTCCTCCGGGATGCCGTCGTTGGAGACGATGGTGATGTGGCCGGGGTCGCCGACGGGCCGCAGCAGGCCGCGCTGTTCCAGCAGGGCCAGCGTGGGCTGGAGGAAGACCCCGCCGGCCTGCATGTAGATGCCGCCGAGGTCGGGGTGGGCGGCCAGGGTGGTCTGGAGCTTGGCGGAGGCCACGTCGCCCTTCCAGTCGGTGGCCAGCTCGAAGACCCGGATGCCGGGGAAGTCGCGTTCCATGCAGGTCCTGAACGCCTCGGAGCGGTCCCGGCCGTTGATGGACGCCAGGTCGCCCTGGAACTCGGCGACCTTCCCCCGCCCCTTGAGCCGTTCGCCGAGGAAGCGGCACGCCTTCTCCCCGTAGGCCCGGTTGTCGGCGCGGACGACCATGTAGACCCGTCCCTCGTCGGGGTGGGTGTCGACGCTGATGACGGGGATCCTCCGCTCGGCGAGGGTGCGCAGCGACTCGGCGACCGCGCCGGTGTCCTGGGGCGCCATCACCACGGCGCGGGCGCCCTGGTCGGTGAGGGTCCGCACATGGGCGACGAGCCGGCCGATGTCGTTCTGGGAGTTGGTCAGGGGCAGGGCCGCGACCGTGCCGCTCTCGACGCCCTTCTCGATGTACTGCTGGTACGAGTTCCAGAAGTCGCTGTCGCTGCGGGGCAGGTCGATGCCCACGCGGGGCTCGCCGGCGCCGTCCCCGGACTCCCGGTTGCAGCCGGTGAGCAGGGTGGCCGCCAGGAGGGCGGCGCAGCCGGCGGCCGTGGTCGTACGCGCTCTCATCCGTTCCGCTCCTTCGCGTCCGTGCGTGCGTCCGTGCGTCCGTGGCGTGCGGGTGGGTGGGGGGGGGCGGGCTCAGGCAGGGGGTCGGACGCGCAGTCCCTGCATGCCGCCGTCGACGGCGAGGGCGGTCCCGGTGACGGCCGCGGCGGCCGGGCTCGCGAGATAGGCGATGGCGGCGGCGACCTCGTCCGGGGAGACCAGCCGTCCGGTGGGCTGGCGGGCGGCCAGGGCGGCGCGCTCGGCGGCGGGGTCGTCGGCCTCATCGAGCAGCCGGCCGATCCAGGGGGTGTCGGCGGTGCCCGGGTTGACGCAGTTGACCCGGATGCCTTCGCGGACGTGGTCGGCGGCCATGGCGAGGGTCAGCGCGAGCACGGCGCCCTTGCTGGCGCTGTAGAGGGCGCGCTGCGGCAGTCCGGCGGTGGCGGCGATGGAGCAGGTGTGGGTGATCGAAACGGCGCCGGGCCGGTCGGCGGCGGCCGTCCGCAGATGGGGCAGGGCGTGGCGGGCGACGCGGACCATGCCGAGCAGATTGACATCGAGGACGTGCCGCCATTCGCCGTCGTCGTTGTCGGCGACGGTGCCGACGGCGCCGATGCCCGCGTTGGAGACGACGGTGTGGAGCCCGCCGAAGGCGGCGGCGGCCCGGTCGACGGCGCGGCGGACGGCGTCGTCGTCGGTGACGTCGGCGGTGAGGGCGAGGGTGCCGTCGGGTGCGCCGGTGGTGTCCCGGTCGAGGACGGCGACCCGGGCGCCCCGGGCGGTGAGCAGCCGGGCGACGGCCGCGCCGATCCCGGAGGCGCCCCCGGTGACCAGGGCGCCGAGCCCGGCGATGTCATGGGCGTCGGTCACGGGGCGATGCCTCCTCGGCTCTCTTCGGCGGCCCGGCGGGCCTGCCAGACGGGTCCTTCGGGGAACCGGTGGGCGGCGATCGACTCGGGGAGCAGCCGGGCGGAGAAGCCGGGGGCCCGGGGGGCGAGGTAGCGGCCCCGGGTGACGACCGCCGGGTCGGTGAAGTGCTCGTGGAGGTGGTCGACGTACTCGATGACCCGGTCCTCCCAGCTGCCGGAGACGGCGACGTAGTCGAACATCGCCAGGTGCTGGACGAGTTCGCAGAGGCCGACGCCGCCGGCGTGCGGGCAGACGGGGACGCCGTACTTGGCGGCGAGGAGCAGGATCGCCAGGTTCTCATTGACACCGGCCACGCGGGCCGCATCGATCTGGACAAAGTCGACCGCGCCGGCCTGGAGGAGCTGTTTGAAGACGACGCGGTTGGCGACGTGTTCGCCGGTGGCGACCTTGACGGGCTGGCCCCGGCGGACGGCGGCGTGGCCGAGGATGTCGTCGGGGCTGGTGGGTTCCTCGATCCAGTGCGGCCGGTAGGGGGCGAGGGCGGTCATCCAGCGGACGGCGTCGGCGACGTCCCAGCGCTGGTTGGCGTCGACGGCGATCCGGACGGTGGGGCCGACGGCGGCGCGGGCGAGCCGCATCCTGCGCACGTCGTCGTCGAGGTCGCCGCCGACCTTCAGCTTGATCTGGCCGAAGCCGCCGGCGACGGCCTCCTTGGCGAGGCGTACCAGCTTCTCGTCGCTGTAGCCGAGCCAGCCGGGGGACGTGGTGTAGGCGGGGTAGCCCTGGGCGCGCAGCCGGGCGGCCCGTTCGGCGCGGCCGGGTTCGGCGGCCCGCAGGATGGCCAGGGCCTCGTCGCGGGTGAGCACGTCGGTGAGATAGCGGAAGTCGACCTGGGCGACCAGTTCCTCCGGTGCCATCCGGGCCAGGAACTCCCAGACGGGCAGCCCGGCGTGGCGGGCGGCGAGGTCCCAGGCGGCGTTGATCACGGCACCGGCCGCCATGTGGGTCACGCCCTTCTCGGGCCCGAGCCAGCGGAGTTGGGAGTCGTGGGTCAGCCGGTGGTGGAGGGCGGCGAGGGCGGCGGGCGTGGTGGGGGCGGGGTGCCGGAGCACGGCGGGGCGCAGGGCCCGGATGGCGGCGGCGGCGATCTCGTTGCCACGGCCGATGGTGAAGCAGAGGCCGTGGCCCTCGGAGCCGTCGTCGGCGCGGATCACCACGTACGCGGCGGAGTAGTCGGGGTCCGGGTTCATGGCGTCGGACCCGTCGAGCTGTTCCGAGGTGGGGAAGCGGATGTCGTGGACCTCGAAACCGGTGACGGTCGGGCTCATGCGCGCACTCCCGGGCGCTCCGAGGGAACAAGCAGGGCAGGGGCAGGGCAGGGGCGGTGAAGGGGTGGGGCGGGACGGCACAGGTACGGCACGGAAACGGCCCAGGTACGACGCGGGGACGGCACAGGGACGGCACAGGAGCTGATACGGAACGTCGGACCGCCGGGTCATCCGATGTATAGCGCCGACGGTTCCCGACGTCCAGGGTGGTGAGGGGGATTTCCGGCGAACTGTGAGCCGACAGCTCGGATGAATCCTCTGGGGCGCCGGGGGGAGGATCGGGACAGCTCCGGCGCACGCCCCCCGCGCCGGGGCGTTCACCCGCCCGTGCACGAGGGCTGCGGTGATGTGCCGGGCAAGCCGTAAGGTTGGGGCGTACGAGAGGGAAACGTCGGAAGGAGGCACTGGGTGATCGAGCTCGCGGGGGTACCCGAGCTGATCGACCCGGTCATGGTGGCCGCGTTCGAGGGCTGGAACGACGCCGGCGACGCGGCGTCCACTGCGGTCGCGCACCTGGAACGGGAGTGGAAGGGCGAGGTGTTCGCGGCACTCGACGCCGAGGACTACTACGACTTCCAGGTCAACCGGCCGACGGTGTGGCTGGACGGCGGCGTACGGAAGATCACCTGGCCCACGACCCGGCTCTCCGTGGTCCGGGTCGGCGGTGACTCACCACGTGACCTGGTGCTGGTACGCGGCATAGAGCCGTCCATGCGCTGGCGCTCGTTCTGCAACGAGATCCTCGGCTTCGCCCATGAATTGGGCGTGGAGATGGTCGTGATCCTGGGCGCACTGCTCGGGGACACCCCGCACACCCGGCCGGTGCCGGTCAGCGGGATCACCTCCGACCCGGATCTGGCCAGGACGATGGAGCTGGAGGAGACCCGTTACGAGGGTCCGACCGGGATCGTGGGCATCCTCCAGGAGGCGTGCACGCACGCCGGGGTGCCGGCGGTGAGCCTGTGGGCGGCGGTGCCGCACTACGTCTCGCAGCCGCCCAATCCGAAGGCGACGCTGGCCCTGCTCAACCGGCTGGAGGATCTGATCGGGCTGCGGATCCCGCTGGGCGAACTGCCCGAGGACGCGCGGGCCTGGCAGCTGGGGGTCGACCAACTGGCGGCCGAGGACAGCGAGGTGGCGGAGTACGTCCAGACGCTGGAGGAGGCACGGGACACGGCGGAGCTGCCGGAGGCGTCCGGCGAGGCCATCGCCCGGGAGTTCGAGCGGTATCTGCGGCGGCGCGACGGCGGGCCGGGGACGGGTCCCGGCACGGCCGGCGGGCCCGGGGTGGCCCAGGACGGCGACGGGAGCTTCCTGCGGGACAGCGGGCCAGGCGGGCCCGGTGGGCCGCCCCGGCCGAAACCGGCGCGTCCGGAGCCGTCGGGGACCTCCGGAGGGCCGGGTTCCGACGGTCCGGCGGCAGGCGCTCCGGCATCCGGCACTCCGGCATCCGGTGGCCCGGCGGCCGGCGGATCCGGGGCCGGTCCCGCGGGGCGTGAGCCGGAACCCCGGAACGACCAGGGGGCACAGGGCACGCAGGGCGAACAGGACGAACAGGGCAGCCGGGAGAAACCGGAGGGCCGGGGCAGGAAGCGCGGCAGGGCCGCCCGGGACGACCGCGGTGACCGGCCCACCCGCGATGGCGGCGAGGACGGGAACAGCGCGGACGGCGCGGACGGTGCCCCCGGCGAGGGCCCGCCGGCCGGCTGACCCGGACCGGTGAAAGGCGGAGGGGGTGCCCGATCGGGCACCCCCTCCGCCGTGTGCGGGGGCCGGCGACGAGGTCAGCCGGTCAGAGCGCCACGCCCAGCAGCGCGTCGACCGCCCGCGAGACCAGACCGGGGGCACCCTCGTCCGTACCGCCCTGTGCGCTCTGGCGCTCGGCCCAGCGGTCGACGGCGGCCAGCGCCGCCGGGGCGTTCAGGTCGTCGGCCAGCGCCTCGCGGATCTCCTCCAGCAGCGCGTCGGCGGACGGGCCGTCCGGCCGGGACACGGCGGCGCGCCAGCGGCCAAGACGCTCCACCGCGTCCGCCAGGATCCCGTCGTTCCACTCCCAGTCGGCGCGGTAGTGCCGGGAGAGCAGGGCGAGCCGGATCGCGGCGGGATCGACCCCGTCCCGGCGCAGCGCCGACACGAAGACCAGGTTCCCCCGGGACTTCGACATCTTCTCGCCGTCGAGGCCGACCAGGCCCGCGTGGACGTAGGCACGGGCGAAGGGGTACTCCCCGGTGAGCGCGTGCGCGTGGGAGGCGCCCATCTCGTGGTGCGGGAAGATCAGGTCCGAGCCGCCGCCCTGGACGTCGAAGCCCATGCCCAGGTGGTCGAGGGCGATGGCGACGCACTCGATGTGCCAGCCGGGCCTGCCCCGGCCCAGGCTCGCGCCGTCCCAGCTGGGCTGGCCGTCGCGGGCGGCCATCCACAGCATCGGGTCGACGGGGTTCTTCTTGCCGGGGCGCTCCGGGTCGCCGCCGCGTTCGGCGGAGAGCAGCCGCATCGCCTCGGCGTCGAGGTGGGAGACCTCGCCGAAGTGGGGGTCCGCCTCGACGGAGAAGTAGATGTCGCCTTCGAGTTCGTAGGCGGCTCCGGCGTCGCGGAGGCGTTCGACCAGCGGGACGATACGGGGTATCGCCTCGACGGCACCGATGTAGTGCTGCGGCGGGAGCATCCGCAGCGCGGTCATGTCCTCGCGGAAGAGGGCCGTCTCGCGCTCGGCGAGCCGGGTCCAGTCCTCCCCGTCCCGTTCGGCGCGTTCCAGGAGAGGATCGTCGACGTCGGTGACGTTCTGGACGTAGTGAACCTGCCGCTTGGTGTCGAGCCACACGCGCTGTACGAGGTCGAACGCGTTGTAGGTCGCCGCGTGCCCCAGGTGGGTGGCGTCGTACGGCGTGATGCCGCAGACATAGATACGGGCGACGGGACCGGGGACGAGCGGGATCGCCGCACCGGTCGCGGTGTCGTGGATCCGGAGGTCGCGGCCCTTGCCGGGCAGGGCGGGGACCTCAGAAGCGGGCCAGGCATGCATGCATCGAGACTAACCGGAGACCTGATCCACATACGAACCGGATCACGCCGGGTTGGCTGATAACGCGCTCTTGCATGATCAGCGTTCGTATGCGGGTCTTCGCATACGGGCCAGGCCAGCTCAGATGGGGCCGGTCGCCGGCGGCCCGGGGTCGGACCGGCGGCCCGGGGGTCAGACCGGAGGCCAGGGGATCGCGGGCCACTGCCCCGAGGGGACGGGATGCACGCCGCCGGCCCGCAGCGCGGCCACCCGCTCCCGTACCGCCGCGACCTCGGCGGGGGTCAGCAGCCGGGCCAGCCGCTCCCCCAGGCCGCCGGGGTCGCCGAGCGCGGCGGCGAGGGTGTCCAGCGCCGCCAGCGCCTCGGCGGGCAGCGGCTCGCCCGCCCACCCCCACAACAGGGTGCGCAGCTTGTCGTCCACATGGAAGGTGACCCCGTGGTCGATGCCGTAGAGCCGGCCGCCGGGCGCCGGAAGCAGATGGCCACCCTTCCGGTCCCCGTTGTTGATCACCGCGTCCAGTACGGCGAGCCGCCGCAGCCGGGTGTCGTCGGCGTGGACGAGCAGCGCCGTGCGCCCGGGGCCGACCTCGGCGGGGCCGACCGCCCGCCAGCCCTCGCCCGGCTCGTCGCCGTCGACCAGCGCCAGCAGTTCCGCGCCGGGGTCGGCCTCGATCCAGAGCTGGACCATGCCCTCGCCGTAGGGGCCGTCGCGCAGCACGGTGGGCGGCACCAGCCGCCAGCCCAGGGCCTCGGAGATCTCGTACGCGGCGACCTCCCGCTGGGCCAGCGTCCCGTCGGGGAAGTCCCACAGCGGGCGCTCCCCCGCGACCGGCTTGTAGACGCAGTCGGCGCTCTCCCCGCCCTGGGAGACGGAGCAGAACAGCACCGCGTTGGACGCCTCGCGGACCTGCCCGCGCACGGTCAGCTCACCGTGGGTGAGCAGATCCAGCGCGGCGGTCAGACGCTCCGCCGGTATCCGTTCTGACGCGGGCATACATGTCCTTCCGGATCGAGCGGCAGACTGCACAGCGGGCAGGGGGGCCGGCCGGCGTTCACCACGTCCAGGGCGCGCTTGGCGAAGGCGCGGGCCTGCGCCCCGGTGAGCCGTACCCGCAGCATCGGCGGGCCGTTCTCCTCGTCCTGGAGCAGCCGCTCCTCGGCCTCGGCGAGGTCCTCCTCGGAGTCGGCGTCCAGCTCGACCAGGGCCTGCGCCTCGACGATCATGCGCTGTTCCTCGCCGTCCCAGGCCAGCGCCATGGTCCCGACCCGGAACTCCTCCTCGACGGGTGAGTCCAGCGGGGCCGTGTCCGCGTTGTCGGAGGGCGCGACGGCGGGCACGGGGGCGTTGCCGCCGGTGCGGCGCACCACCTCGTCCAGCAACTCGTCGATCCGCTCGGCGAGCGCGGCCACCTGTGTCTTCTCCAGGGCGACACTGGTGGTCCGCCCGGCGGCGGACGCCTGGAGGAAGAACGTACGGCGGCCAGGCAGCCCGACCGTACCGGCGACGAACCGGTCCGGTGGGTCATAGAGGAACACCTGACGGGACACGCTCTCTCCCTCAAGACTCGGGAACGACCTGCACGGCGCGCTCCACCCTACTGCGCCCGGCGATCACGGTGCGCCCGTACCGCCCCCGACGACCGCGTCGCCGCTGCCGCCCTGGTCGGGGCCGCCGCGCGGGGCGAAGCCGCTGAGGTCGCCGGTGTCGCCGAGGCGGAGCAGGAAGGGACGGGTGCGGGTGTAGCGGATCGCGGTCACCGAGCAGGGCTCGACATGGATCCGCTGGAAGAGGTCGAGATGGAGCCCGAGGGCGTCCGCCACGATGGCCTTGATGATGTCGCCGTGGGAGCACATGACGTAGAGGGCGTCCTCGCCGTGCTCGGTCTCGACGCGGGCGTTCCAGTCGCGTACGGCGTCCACGGCGCGGGCCTGCATGGCGCGCATCGACTCGCCGCCGGGGAAGGCCGCCGCCGACGGGTGCTGCTGGACGACCTCCATCAGGGGTTCGCCGGACAGCTCCTTCAGCTTGCGGCCGGACCAGTCGCCGTAGTGGCACTCGCCGATCCGGTCGTCGGTGTGCGGCTGGAGCCCGGGCCGGGCGTCGAGCAGCGGCCGCAGGGTCTGCGCGCAGCGCTCCAGCGGGCTGCTGACCACGGCGGCGATCGGCAGTCCGGCGAGGCGGCGGGGCAGTTCGGCGGCCTGGGCTGCGCCGCGTTCGTCGAGGTGGACTCCGGGGGTCCAGCCGGCGAGCACCCCGGCGGTGTTCGCGGTGGAGCGTCCGTGCCGTACGAGGATCAGAGTGGCCATGCCTGTCAGCGTAGGCCCTCGGTGCCGGGGTGCGGCGGGGTGGTGCGCACGGGAGTATACGCACTGTGATCGTGGATTGCGCGGTGTACCGCGACGGGCGCAGGACCGGGGGTCCGGCGGATCCCGCGGATCTCACAGACCTCCCGGCCGCCCTCGCGCTGTGCCGGGCGGGCGGCGACGCGTTTGTGTGGATCGGTGTGCTGGAGCCGACGGAGGACGAGTTCCACCTGGTCAGCGTCGAGTTCGGGTTGCATCCGCTGGCGGTGGAGGACGCGCTGCGGGCGCATCAGCGGCCCAAGCTGGACGTGTACGACGACTCGTTGTTCGTGGTCCTCAAGCCCGTGGTGTACGAACCGGAGGGGGACACGGTCAGCTCGGGCGAGCTGATGCTGTTCATCGGGGACTCGTTCGTGGTGACGGTGCGGCACGGCGAGGGCGCCCCGCTGGCGGCGGTGCGGCGGCGGCTGGAGGGCGACCCGGAGGTGCTGCGGCACGGTCCGGTGGCGGTGCTGTACGCGGTGTCCGACGCGGTGGTGGACCACTACATCGAGGTGGCGGGGGAGCTTCAGGTCGACCTGGAGGAGCTGGAGGCGGAGGTGTTCGCCCCGGCGGGCGGCGGGACGGGGCCGGCGGTCCGGCTCACCGCGGCCCGGATCTACGGCTTCAAGCGGCAGGTGCTGGAGTTCCGGCGGGCCGCCGGGCCGCTGGCGGAGCCGATGGACCGGCTGGAGAGCGCGGGGGTGCCGTTCGTCCCGGAGCGGGCGCGGTTCTTCTTCCGCGATGTCGCGGACCATCTGACCCGGGTGAACGAGCAGGTGGACGGGTTGGACCGGCTGCTGTCGGACATCTTCGCCGCCCATCTGGCGCAGCAGGGCGTCCGGCAGAACGACGACATGCGCAAGATCTCGGCGTGGGCGGCGATGGCGGCGGTGCCGACGCTGGTGGCGGGGATCTACGGGATGAACTTCGCGCACATGCCGGAGCTGGGCTGGGTGGGGGGCTATCCGGCGGTGCTCGTCCTGATGGCGACGGCGGTGTACGGGCTGCACCGGCTGTTCAAGCGGCGGGGCTGGATGTGAGGCGCCCGCGAGTGGTGGGGCGCCCACCCGCCACCGCGGCGGGGCGGCGGGTGGGCGGCAGGGGCGGCCCCCGGGGATGCTGCCGTTCGGATGGCGGCGGTCAGATGGCGGCGGGCGCGGGCGCGGGCGGCCCGTCGAGGGCGCCCCGCCGCTCCGGCATCGTGAGCCCGACCATCCGGTGCCAGCCGCCGATCCGTTCGTACGCGTACATCCCGTGGATGCCGGCGGCGAGGACGGCGGACTTGGCCCCGGGCCAGCGCAGCAGCCGGCCGATGTGGTCCATGACGGCGAGGCTCACCGTGCGGTAGACGCCGATCTCGGCGAGGGCGCTCTGCCGCAGGACGCGGTGGATGGTGCGGCCGTGTCCCGCGGCGGCGAGCCCGAGCAGTTCCTCGTGGCAGTAGGCGAGGTGGTTCTCCTCGTCCGCGCAGATCATCCTGATGGCGCGGCCCAGTTCGGGATGGTCGCCGAAGTACGTGACGAGCATGTCCATCTGGTCGGCGGCGCGCTGCTCGGTGACCCTGCTGTGCGCGAGGTAGACGACGATGTCCTCCTCGCTCAGGGGCTCGTCGCGGCGGAGCTTGTCGTGGGCGAGGCCGATGCCCTGGCGTTCCAGCAGCATGGTGTAGTCGGTCCCGGGCGGCACGGGGACGGGGTCGAGGCCGCGTCTGCGGAGCAGGGCGTTGAAGATCCGGCCGTGTTTGTCCTCGTCGGCGCCGTGCCGGGCGATCCGGGGGGCCAGCGCGCGCATGCGCTCGGGGACGAGGGCGGCGATGCGGCCGTTCTCCCAGCCGCCCTGGGCCTCACCGCTGGCGGCGATGGAGCAGAAGAGCTGGAACGCCCGGTCGTCGTCGATGATCTCCTGGAACAGGCCGCGGGCCGAGAGCATCACTGCCACCTCCTGTGGACACCCTGGATCCGAGTCAACTGCGGTGGGGTGGGCGGAGCAACAGCTCGGCACCCCAAACGCGGCCGAACGGGGGATTGCGCCGGGGTCCGGCCGGTACGGGGAGATGGGGCCGTACCGGCCGGGTGGCGGTACGGGGGTCAGGCGAGCCCGGCGCGCTCCAGGGCCTCGGTACCGGCGCGGAGTGCCGCGATCCGCTCGTCGCGGGTGAATCCGGCGGGGGCGAGCGTCAGGGTGGTGACCCCGGCCTCCGCGTAGGCCCGCATGCCGTCGGCGATCCGGTCGATCCCGCCGAGGAGGGTGGTCGAGTCGATCAGCTCGTGCGGTACGGCAGCCGCCGCGCCGTCCTTGTCGCCGTCGAGGTACTTGTCCTGGATCTCGGCGGCGGCCTTCTCGTAACCCATCCGTTGGGCGAGCTGGTTGTAGAAGTTCTGCTTGCGGCTGCCCATGCCGCCGACGTAGAGGGCGGTGTACGGGCGGAACATGTCCGCCAGCGCGGTGATGTCGTCGCCGACGGCGAGCGGCACGGTGGGACAGACGTCGAAGCCGTCCATGGTCTTCCCGGCCTTCTCCCGGCCGGCCCGCAGCGGGCTGATCGCGGTGGCCTCCAGGTGCTCGGCGGCCGGGAAGATCAGCAGGGCGCCGTCGGCGATCTCGCCGGTCTGCTCCAGGTTCTTGGGGCCGATGGCGGCGATGTAGAGGGGGATGTGCTCGCGCTGCGGATGGACGGTGAGCTTGAGGGGCTTGCCGGGGCCGTCGGGGAGCGGGAGGGTCCAGTGCTGCCCCTGGTGGGTGAGGCGTTCGCGGCTCATGGCGCGGCGCACGATCTCGACGTACTCGCGGGTGCGGGCGAGCGGCTTGTCGAACCGTACGCCGTACCAGCCCTCGGAGACCTGGGGGCCGGAGACGCCGAGGCCAAGCCGGAAGCGGCCGCCGGTCAGGGAGTCGAGGGTGGCGGCGGTCATGGCCGTCATGGTGGGCTGCCGGGCCGGGATCTGGAGGATCGCGGAGCCGACGTCGATGCGCTCGGTCTGGGCGGCGACCCAGGCGAGGACGGTGGGGGCGTCGGAGCCGTACGCCTCCGCGGCCCAGCAGACGTCGTAGCCGAGCCTGTCGGCCTCCTGGGCGACCGCGAGATTGTCGCCGTCCATACCCGCGCCCCAGTAGCCGAGGTTGATGCCGAGCCGCATGACCACTCCCTCTTACTCATCAGTAACGTCCGTGTTCCCGGGACTCTAACGCGGCACGGGCCCATCCGTCAGGGGGGTGGCCGCACCCGGGTCCCGCCGGCGATCGGCGACGGTTGTCCACAGGGCCTCTGCTCGCGCGGGTACGGCCAGTAGTCTCAGCCCTCATGGAGCAGAGGCATCTCGGCCGGACCGGCCTGCGTGTGTCCCGGATCGGGCTCGGCACCCTCACCTGGGGGCGGGACACCGACGAGCAGGACGCGGCGGATCAGCTGAAGGTGTTCTGGGAGGCGGGCGGGACCCTGGTCGACACCGCCGATGTGTACGGGGGCGGCGAGGCGGAGTACGTCCTGGGCCAGCTGCTGGAGCGGCTGGTGCCCCGGCGGGACCTCGTCATAGCGACGAAGGCGGGCAGTGTGCCCGACCCCGACCGCCGGTTCGACGGCTCGCGCGGCCATCTGCTGGCCGCCCTCGACGACTCGCTGGCCCGGCTGGGGACGGACCACGTGGATCTGTGGCAGATCCACGGCTTCGACCCCGGGACCCCGCTGGAGGAGACGCTCCAGGCGCTGGACACGGCGGTGAGCAGCGGCCGGGCACGGTATGCGGGGGTCGCGGGCTTCTGCGGCTGGCAGCTGGCCAAGGCGGCGGCCTGGCAGCTCGCCGCACCCGGCGGGCGGGCCCGGCTCGCGGGGACGCAGATGGAGTACTCGCTGCTCCAGCGCGGGGTGGAGCGCGAGGTGCTGCCCGCCGCGCTGGACCTGGGGGTCGGGCTGCTGCCGTCGTCGCCGCTGGGGCGCGGGGTGCTGACGGGGAAGTACCGGCACGGCACCCCGGCGGACTCGCGCGGCGCGTCGGAGCTGCTCGGTCCGTTCGTGGAGCCCTATCTGGACGAGACGGCGTCCAGCATCGTCGACGCGGTCCTGACGGCGGCGGACGGCCTCGCGGCGACGGCCCTCCAGGTGGCGCTGGCGTGGGTGCGGGACCGGCCGGGGGTGGCCGCGCCCATCGTCGGCGCGCGCGACGCGCGGCAGCTGGCGGCGGCACTGTCAGTGGAGGCCCTTACGCTTCCTGACGAGATCTGCCGGGCGCTGGACGATGTGTCGGCGCCCCTGCACCGCTATCCCGATCACGACTGGAGCACGCTGTGACCGCCTCTCCCCGGGGGCCGCACCCCGGCCCTGCCACGCCGGAGCCGACCCAGTCGACCGGGCCCGCGCCCGGCACCACGGCGCCGGAGGGTCCCGGCGCCCCCGCGCGCGGCGGGAAGCGGAAGACCGGCACGGCTGCGGCGTCGGCGGCGCGCGGCGCGAAGCGCAAGGACCGGCGCTCTGGCGGCCCGCAAGGGAAGCCCGGGGCGGAAGGGGCATCGGCAGACGGCGCGGACCACACGTCCGGCGACACCGGTGACGCCGTACCCGCACCGGCGGATCCGGACCGACCCGACAACCCGGAGACGACAGCACGGGCCGGGAGCGTTCCGAAAGCCACGGCAGACGGCGCGGACCGCGAATCCGACGACACCGGTGACGCCGCGCCCACGGCCACGGAGCCGGACAGCCGACCAGCAGGGAAGTCAGGGGCGGCGCCGAAGGAAGCGCCCGGGACGGGCACGGCAGCGGCATCCGGCGCGGACCGCACGTCCGACGGCGCCGCAGCCGCACCGGCGGAGCCCGACCGACCCGGTGACCCGGAGACGACAGCACGGGCCGGGAACACTCCCAAGACCACGGCAGACGGCGCGGACCGGGGATCCGACGACACCGGTGACGCCGCGCCCACGGCCACGGACCCCGGCGGGCGGCCCGCCGGCGTGGGCGACGCAGGCCGTGGGACCGCTGACAACGACGAACCGACTTCTGCGGAGCGGCGCCGCTCCGGCGCCCCGCAGCCGGACGCGGACCCGAGCCCGGCCGGCCCCACGGAGCGAACGGCCCCCGACGGACGGCCCGCTGGAGCGGAAGCGGACCCGGATACGGACCGCGAGAGCAGCGGTGCCCCCGCGCAGAAGGAGGAGTCCGGCGTGGAAGCAGCGAACGGCGGCCCGGAGACGGCGTCCGAGGGGGCCGACGAGGCCGTACCCGTACCCACGGAGCAGGACCAGGACCAGGACGAGGAGCAGGACGAGGAGCAGGAGCGGCCCGGCGCCCCGGCGGCGGATACGTCCGGCACGGAGGCGGCGGCCGACGCCGGGGCGGTCAGTGAGGCGCAGGCCGAGCTGGCGGCGCAGCGGGAGCTGCGGGAGCGGATCGAGCGGCGGAAGGCGGAGCGTGGCGGCCCGGTCACCGCCGGGGCCAAGCTGAGCGGCACCGCTGCCGATCTGCTCGCGGCCGTACGGGCGGTGGAGAGCGGGGACAAGCACGGCGGCGCGTTCTTCGAGCCCGCGCCCGGGGAGGCACCCGCCGCCCGGTCGGCCGCGCCGGTCCGGGAGCCGCAGGCGGCCCGGGCCGCGCGGTCGGCACCGGCGCCGCGCCCGGTGGCCCGGCCGGCCGCCTCCCCCGAGGCCGTCGCCGCCACCGGGGACGTGCTCCGGGAGGGCGGCGCCCCCGAGGCGCTCGCGGCGGGGGCGGTCGCCGCGCTGGGCGAGCAGGCCGCCGGCGTACTGCGCGAGGACCCGTGGCAGCTGCTGTCCGTCCCCGGGGTGCGGCCCGAGCAGGCCGACGGGTTCGCCCGTGCCCTCCTCGGCGACGCCTGCGCCCCCGAGGACGAGCGGCGGACGAACGCCCTGGTCACCTGGCGGCTGGAGAGCGCGGCCCTGGAGGGGCACACCGCGCTGGCGGTGGCGGCGGTACGCGGAGCCCTGGCCGAGCGCCGGGTCCCGGACCCCGACGGGGCGCTGGAGCGGGCGATCGCCGAGGGAGCGGTGCTGGCGTTCCAGGACGGCCCCGGTGACCCGGCGGAGCAGGCGGCCGGCGAGGACGGGCCCGTACCGGATCCGGACGAGGACGGTCAGGACCCGGACGGGCCGATCGCGGAGGCGGCTCCGGTGCTCCTGGGGCTCGACCGGTACGCGCTCGCGGAGGAGAGCCTGGCCGACGGTCTGGCCCGGCTCGCCCGCGCCGGGGCGGACGCGCGCTGGGAGGCGGCCGACCCCACCGAGCTGGTGCGGGCGGTCACGGCGAGCGGCCTGGTCGCGCACACCGGCGGTGAGGCGGCCCGCGCGGAGCCGGTCGCGCTGGCCCGCGCGGCGGCACAGCTGGGGCTGCGCCCGGTGGTCGCCGTCCACGGCGAGCACGGCAGGGCGGCCGTGGGCCCGGCGGCCGTGACCGTCACCGGGCTCCTCACGGACGCCCAGGGGCCCGGCCGGGACGCGGACGGCGCCCTGGCGCTGGATCTGCTCGTCGTGCTGGATGCGCAGCTCCTCGATGTGGAGGGCGCGGCGATGCTGGTGGAGTCGCTGCCGGACGGCGCCCGGCTGGTCCTCAGCGGTGACCCCGGGCAGCTGGGCGCGGCGGGCGCGGGCCGGGTGTTCGGTGATCTGCTGGCGGCGGCGGTCTGTCCCCGGGTGGTCTCGCGGACGCCGGATCCGGGGCCGATCGGCGAGCTGGTGTCGGGGATCGGCGTCGGCGAGCTGACGCGGGTCGAGGCCCCGGGCAAGGAGGTCGTCATCGTCCCGGTGCGGGACGCGGGCGAGGCGGTGCACCGTACGGTGCAGCTCGTCGCGGACTCGGTGCCCCGGGCCATCGGGGTGCCGGCCGACCGGACGCAGGTGATCACCGTCGGCCATGGCGGTTCGGCGGGCACCCGCGCGCTCAACGCGGCCCTGAAGCAGCGGCTGAACCCGGGTCCCGGCCGGTTCGCCGGCTTCGACCCCGGGGACCGGGTCGCCCACTCCCCCGCGCCGGGCCGGACCGTGCCCGGGACGGTGGTCTCGGCGGACGCCGAGGGGCTCCGGCTGGAGTGCGCGGGCGAGCGGGTGACCGTGCCGAGGGAGCGGGTGGCCGCGTCCCTGCGGCACGGCTGGGCGCTGACCGCGCACCAGGCGGTGGGCCTGCGCTGGCCCGCCGTGGTCGTGGTGCTTCCGGGTGACGCGGCGCCGGGGCTGAGCCGTCCGTGGGTGTACACGGCGTTCAGCCGGGGCGAGCGCCATCTCTCCGTGGTGCACGGGGTCGACCAGGCGCTGCCCCGCGCCGTCGCCGAGATTCCCGCGCAGCCCCGGACCACCCGCCTCCAGGGGTTGCTGACGTCCCTGCTGGAGCCGGCCGGCTGATCGGGACCGGGGTACGGGTCGGCCCGCCCGCACCGTGGGGTGGGGGCGGGCCGTACGGGGCCGTGGGAGGGGCGCGCTCAGCGCCCCGGGCCGGACCGGGCGCCGCTGCCCGGCCCCTCCGCGCCGCTGAGGCCGCCCTCGCCGATGGTGTCGCCGTCGCCGTCGCCGTCCTCGGCATCGTCCTCGGCCACGTCGACAGGGTCGTCCACGTCGTCGGCGAGGTCGTCACCGTCCACGAGATCGTCGGCCACGGCGCCCGCGACGGGGCCGCCGGGCCCGTACCCGTCGTCCGTGTCGTACGCCTCCCGGTCCTCGTCGTCGAAGACGGAGCTGACGTCGTAGCGGATCACCACCCGCTGCGGGTCCGCCTGCTCGAAGGGCGTGCTCAGCCAGTCCCCGGGCTCGGGCAGCTCGTCGAGGGCGGAGATCCAGAGCGTGGAGTCGCCCTCCTCCAGGCCGAACTCCTTGTGCCGGGAGGAGATCTCGTCGGGCTCGTACTCCCCGAAGACCAGCCCCAGCGCGGCATGCACGCTGGTACCGGCCGCGCGGTCGCGCTCGGGCGTGTCCTCGTCGGGGTCCAGATCGGCGATGCGCCGGGCCTGGGCGAGGAGCCGTACGGGCTCCACGACGGCGTAGTCACGGCGGATCAGCACGCTGAGCGCGCTGGGCTCCTCCGGCCCCGCGTAGGGCGGCAGGGCCTCCTCCGCGCCCGGGATCTCGAAGGGGGTGACCTCGTCGTAGCGGTCGTAGAGGCGTTCGTCGTAGACCTCGGCCGCGACGGCGAGGGCGTTGAACGCGTCGTAGACGGCCGGGTCGTCCTCTCCCGTACGGTTCTCGACGGCCGCGAGGTGGCGGTCCAGTGCGGCTTTGACCGCCTCGGCGGCGGCACGTACCTCGGCAGCGGTGGGCGGCGCAGCATCAGACATAGTGCAGACGCTATCCGTACCGGGGCCGTGCCCGCACAATAGATGCGATGCCGGAATACGAATTTGTCGACGTGTACGTGCCGCGCGGGGTCTCCCGCGCCGAGGCGGCACGCCTGCTGACCGACCATGCCGAGTACGGACACTGGGAATTGGACCGGCTGCGGCTGCACCGGGACGGAAGCCGCCGGGTGCGGCTGCGGAGGCGGATCATCCGCCAGTTGCGCGCCACCTGGTGAGCGGTGGCGGCCCGGCCGGACGCGATGTGGGGAGCGGGTCCCGCCGATGCGAGACCCACTCCGATGCGTGATCCGGGGCCCCTGGGGAGGCCCGGGGTCCTGGGGGGATCCACGGAACCCGTGCAACCCGCCGGTCCCCCTCGGCCTCCTGGACCCCTGGGAATCGGGGACTACTGGGCAGCCGACGTGCGGGCGCGGCGGTAGAGGACCGCTCCGGCGAGCAGCATGCCCGCGCCGACCGGGATGATCACACCGAGCGAGCCGGATCCGGTCTCGGCCAGCTGTGCCTTGGGCTCGTTGGGGGTGGGGCCTCCTGGTTCCGACGGGGTGGGCGGCTTCACGGGGTTGCCTGGCGTGGGCGGCTTCACGGGCGGGGTCGGGGGCTTCACCGGCGGCGTGGGCGGCTTCACGGGCGGGGTCGGGGGCTTCACCGGCGGGGGCACCACCGGGGGCGCGGCCGACTCGTTGACGCACTCGTTCCCGAACGTGGGGTTCAGCACTCCGCCGGCGTCGACGCTGTTGCCGCAGGCGTTGACCGGCACCTCGACGGGGACCTGGACGACATTGCCGGAGCCGACGCCGGGCGAGCCCGCCGCCACCCCGCTCGCCGTCGCCCCGCCACCGGTCGGGACCGCCACGGGCGGGAGCCCGCCGGGCGGGGTGCCCGGGCCGCCCGGAGGGGCGACGGGCGGCGGCACGGCCGGACCGCTCGACTCGTTGACGCAGTTGTTGCCGAACGAGGGGTTCAGCAGACCGATGAGGTTCACCGAATTGCCGCAGGCGTTGACCGGCACATGGACGGGTACCTGGACGGCGTTGCCTGAGCCGACGCCCGGCGAGCCCACGGCCGCCCCGGACGCGTCGGACCCGGCGTGCGCGTACCCGCCGCCGAGGGCGAGTGCTCCGCCCGCGGCGACGATGGTGATCAGGCCCTTGCGCGTGACCTGTCGCATAGCTGTTTTCCTGCCTTCTCGGACCTCCGGGCGCTCTGCCCGGGAGCGGAAAATGCCGGGCGGTCCCGGAGTGCCTGGCACGCACTCGGGGACCGCCCGGGTTGAAACCCAGACCCCGATGGGTCGAGTCAGCACATCAAGCGTTGACGCAGGTGTTGCCGAAGGCAGGGTTCAGCAGAGCGATGACGTCGACCGTGTTGCCGCAGACGTTCACCGGCACATGTACGGGGACCTGGACCACATTCCCGGAGAGAACACCGGGGGAACCCACGGCGGCGCCCTGGGCACCGGCGTCGGCCAGGGCCACGCCCGCACCAGCGAGCATCAGGCTCCCGGTGGCAGCCGCGACGGCGACAACCTTCTTGATCATTCTTCCTCCTTGTTGGCTGTGCGGTCCCAGCCACGGACCGCACCACCTGTAACGAAGGAGTCGGGAGCAGGGCTACGAGCCCGATGTTCCTTTCACTCTTTTCAGTCAGCCACGTACACAGTGGCGATTATGGGAGTGTCTTTTCGGGGTGGCCCGGCGGGCGTCACCCGATCCGGTTTCAGCACTGGTCGATGAACCGGTCAAGCACGCGCACACCGAACTTCAGACCGTCCACGGGGACGCGCTCGTCCACGCCGTGGAACATCCCTGCGAAGTCCAGCTCGGGCGGGAGCCGGAGCGGGGCGAAGCCGAAGCAGCGGATCCCGAGGTCGTCGAAGGACTTGGCGTCGGTTCCGCCGGAGAGCATGTACGGGACGGCCCGCGCGATGGGGTCCTCGGCGCGCAGGGCGCTCTGGATGGCGTCCACGAGACTGCCGTCGAAGCTGGTCTCCAGCGCCTTGTCGGCGTGCACGTCCTCGCGCCGGACGCGGGGGCCGAGCAGCCGGTCGAGGTCGGCCAGGAACTCCTCCTCGTACCCGGGCAGGAAACGCCCGTCGACGTGGGCGGTGGCCTGGCCGGGGATCACATTGACCTTGTAGCCGGCGCCGAGCATGGTGGGCGCGGCGGAGTTGCGCAGGGTCGCGCCGACCATCTTGGCGATGCCGCCCAGCTTGGCGAGGGTGGCGTCCATGTCCTCGGGGTCGAGGGGGGTGCCGAGCGCGTCGGACAGCTCGTCCAGGAAGGACCGTACGGTCTTGGTCACGCGGACCGGCCACTGGTGGCGGCCGAGCCGGCCGACGGCCTCGCACAGCTCGGTGATGGCGTTGTCGTTGTTGGTCATGGAGCCGTGTCCGGCGGTGCCGTCGACGGTGAGCCGCATCCAGTGCATGCCCTTCTGGGCCGTCTCGACCAGATAGAGCCGCAGCTGCTCGTTGACGGTGAAGGAGAAGCCGCCGACCTCGCCGATGGCCTCGGTGACGCCCTCGAAGAGGTCGGGGTGCTTGTCGACCAGATGGCGGGCGCCGTAGGTGCCGCCGGCCTCCTCGTCGGCGAGGAAGGCGAGGACGATGTCGCGCGGGGGCTTGCGCCCGGTGCGCAGCCGGTCGCGGACGACGGCCAGCGTCATCGCGTCCATGTCCTTCATGTCGACGGCGCCCCGGCCCCAGACGCAGCCGTCGGCGATCTCGCCGGAGAAGGGGTGGTGCGTCCAGTCGGCGGCGTTGGCCGGGACGACGTCGGTGTGGCCGTGGATGAGCAGCGCGGGCCGGGAGGGGTCCTCGCCCTCGATCCGCGCGACCGTGGAGGCGCGGCCCGGGTGGGACTCGATGATCCGGGGTTCGAGCCCGACCTCGGCCAGCTTCTCCGCGACGTACTCCGCCGCCCCGCGTTCCCCGGGTCCCGAGTGGTCGCCGTAGTTGCTGGTGTCGATCCGGATCAGCTCGCGGCAGAGGTCGACGACCTCGTCCTGGCCCGAAACGGCACGGGCTGCCGTGTTCGATTCGCTCACCCTGATTCCTCCCGCTCTCGCTGCTGCTTCTTCCGTCCCCATCCTCCCCCGCCCCGCTCCGCACCCCAAGGGCCGGTGCCCGCCGTCCACGCATGTCGCGCCCGGCCACCGGGGGCGCCCGCCGGTGGCCGGGGGCGTGCCGGGGGGCGTGATCGGGGGCCCCGAATGTTTGCTATGGTTTTCCTCGTCGGAACGGCCCAGGCCGAACGGCAGACACCCGGTCCGGGTGGCGGAATGGCAGACGCGCTAGCTTGAGGTGCTAGTGCCCTTTATCGGGCGTGGGGGTTCAAGTCCCCCCTCGGACACCAGTAGAAAACCCCAGTTGATCTGGGGTTTTTTGCATTTCAGAGCAGCGCTGTGACCAACCGCGTGACCAGCGGCCCGGAAGGTTTCCCGGCCCGATCGTTCATGATCTTCAACGCCCGCCCACCGGGCAGGGGGTGTCCGGCGCGGCACGGTTGGGGGAACACGTCACCAGGGCCACCGACAGGAACGCGGGCCGCTCCAGGTAGAAGCCGTGCGACACGTCCCCGCCCCACGCCAGCCGCTCGGCAGCCGACACCACAAGGACCGACAGGCGGGTGGTGTCACGGTCGCGCTCGCAGACGAACCGAGGCGCGTACTCGATCAGCTGGAGGCCGAGCCACTCGGCTGCCTCCTTCGGCTCCGACCAGGTGCCCCGAACCGACTTCCCCGGCTTGATCAGCCAGTACGCCGTTTCGAGCGGAGGAAGGTCCACGACGGGGAACTCCGCCTTCACTTCCCTGTGCCGCTGGATCAGCTCCGGCTTGCCGTCTGCCGGGGGTGCATCAGGGTGTGGGGGCCGTCTCAGTGCCTCGTCATCGAACCACTGCTTGGATCCGGTCCACAGGTAGCCGTGGTGATGCAACTGCTGTTCCGTTCAACGCAGGAGCAGGAGAGCGGCGACCGGTCCCAGCCCTCGGGGGAAAAACCAGGACCGGCCGCCGAAGGAGCGGCCGTCAGGCCGACAGACCGAACCGCGCCGGGTCGATACCGGCCGCGTCCAGTTCGGCAGTCGTGAAACGCAGCGGGGCCATGTCGGGGCGCTTGTCGTCGCCCAGCGCCCACGCGTCCGGGCCGATCTTCGCGAGCGTCGCGCACGACTCCCCGTCCGGGTGCGTATTGCCCCCGCACGCCTTGAAGAACGTGGCTCCGTCGATAGGCAGGTTGTACAGGTCGCTTCCGGGCATGGGTATGCCTTCCTGTGAGGTCGGTGACGGGGCAGGCTCAAGCCTGGCATTGCTCCGGTTCGGCCGGATGAGTACATCCTCGGGCTGCCGAAGCGGGACCTCCAGCGTTATTCGTGTTGTCGGGTAAAGACCGTGGACCACTCGTTCAGGAGTTCTCTGCACTCGTCTCCGAACAGCGCGTACGACTCGTACCTCTCGAAGTCCTCGCGGTACGCATTCACGTTGCGACGGTCCCGCAGGATCAATGCACCGGTGCCGGTCTCCACGGTGGCCAGTCGCCGGTCGTAGACCGTGAAGGTGTTCAGCGGCATCTCTGGAATGCGACCGGCCAGGGGGATGACCCCGAGTCGAATGTTCGGAATTCGAGAGACCGTAGCCAGTCGGTCGAGCTGCGTGGCCATGGCCAGAGGTGGCAGCAAGGGCCAGCGAACGGCTTGTTCCGTCAGCAGGAACGTGAACGACTTCGACGAGTCACAGAGGACGCTCTGACGTTCCAGCTTCTTCGCGATGGTCCTGGACTGATCTCCGGGAACCTCCGCGATGCTGGCACGCACATAATCCGGTGTAGCCAGTAGCCCTGTGACCGCCGAGAGCAGGAAGAACCGAAACTCTGTTGTGACTTTTTCGAGCCCGGCCAGCTCGTTCTGCTTCTTGTCGAGACCTCGACGCCGCGAAGACCAATGATCCTGCCATTCGGTATTCGCCGTACGAACCAGTTCAAGGACCTGCGAGGCTGTCGGATCATCGACTCCAAGCGCTTCAAGGATCAGATCGACATCGACAATGGCGGGATTGATTTTCCCGCTCTCGATGATACTGACCTTGGTTTGTGACATGCTGCAGCGGCGGGCGAGCCAGGTCTGGGTTCTCCCGGCCCGCTTCCGCAGGCTTCGCAGTGCTTCCGCTAGGTCTGACCTGGACTGACCCAGCCGTTCAGGCTCAAAGGTCAAGACCCTTCACGTACTCCTCGAAGGGCACGGACTCAGCCACCGCGATTCGCTGGTAACGGATGAACGGGGCCACGTCGCCCTCGAATACCTCGCGGTTGATCTGCTTCCCGTCAGACTCATAGTTCATGAGCACGACTTCCGATCGATCGAACATCCAGAAGTCTTGAACCCCATCGAGGGGGTTGGTTCGGTCGGTCACGTCGAGAATGCGAATCTGCTCCCCAGCCAGCAGGTGCGGCCGGTAGTACTGGGCGAACTCGAACCGTAGGTACTCGGACAGAGGCCGCGTGACGACGTGGACGCGGCCTTGAGCGCGCCCCTCCGTGGCCTGTCGGCGGAGCCGGTCCGTGTACTCGTTGTGGACCGTGGCCGGGTCGATACGTGCGCCGTCGCGGAACGCCTGAAGCTCCTCGGCTTCCTGCGGCATCAGATACTGCGGCAGGGCCTCAAGGCGCCAGGCCTCCCACTGGAAGCCCTCGAAGCGTGCAGCCCACTCTTCACCGGCCAAGAGCACGGACGGCCTCCCTCAGGATGTCCTCGGGGATCTCGACAAGACCTTCCCCCTCCGGGGGCTGGAACGCCTTGGACACGCCGCCCTGGACGACGATGGAGCCGGACGAAGTGCGGTAGACGTTCGGGCAGTCGTCCTTGCCGCACGGCCCTCCGTTGCCGTCGCCGTCGCCGTTTCCAGTGAGTCGGGTCAGTTCCTCACGAGCCATATGGTGAAACCCCCTGTCCCCCGCCCCCTCGCGGGACGGCTCCACGACCGTACGGAGAGAGCGCCACCGCCGTCCACGCGGTCACGCCGATATTGGCGTTGTCGCATAAACCTCTGTGGTGCAGCCCGCTCTCGATGTCACGCCGGGGCGTCCCCGACCGGATGCGGCGGGACGGTCATGGCCGTGAGCCCGGCATAGAGTCGCCCGGTGAGACGCAGACACCAGGCACCGCCCCCCTCTCCTCTTCCGCAGCGGCAGGGGGTGGATCCCGTCCGGGTCCGGCTGCCGGAGGATCCCGGTGGGGTGTGGCGGACGGTGTACGACCACTTCGTGGCGCGGTACGGCCGGGCGATCGGGGCGGAGCGGGTCGGGGAGTTGTTCGCGCGGGGGCAGGTCGTCTCACTGGCCGGGGTGGTCGCGGCGGACGAGCCGTACGAGGTGGGGCGGGTGCTCTGGTTCCACCGGGACTTCGCGCCGGAGCGGGCGGTGCCGGGGGTGATCGGGGTCGTGCACCGGGACGAGCGGCTGATCGTCGTGGACAAGCCGCACTTCCTGGCGACGACGCCGCGCGGGTCCCACATCACGCAGACGGCGGTGACGCGGCTGCGGCACGAGCTGGGGTCGCCGTTGTTGCAGCCGGCGCACCGGCTGGACCGGCTGACGGCGGGGCTGGTGCTGTTCGTGGTGCGGCCCGGGGACCGGGGGGCGTACCAGACGCTGTTCCGGGACCGGCTGGTGCGCAAGGAGTACGAGGCGGTCGCCGCGTACGACCCGGGGGTGGCGCTGCCCCGGACGGTGCGCAGCCGGATCGTGAAGGTGCCGGGGGTGCCCGCGGCGTGGGAGGAAGCGGGGGAGCCGAACAGCGAGAGCCGGATCGAGCTGGTGGCGCACGCGGGCGGAGTGGGCGGCTACCGGCTGCGGCCCACGACGGGGCGTACCCATCAGCTGCGGGTGCACATGAGCGGGATCGGGCTGCCGATCCTGGACGATCCGCTGTATCCGGTGGTCCGGGAGGCGGTGCCGGAGGCGGAGGAGGACTGGTCGCGGCCGTTGCAGCTGCTGGCGCGGGCGCTGGAGTTCACGGATCCGGTGACGGGTGAGCACCGGCGGTTCGAGAGCCGGCTGCGGCTGGCGCGGTGGCCGGGGTGAGACCGGGTGCCCGGCCCCGGCGAGGGGGCCGGGGCCGGGTGGGGCTCAGTGGCCGCGGTCGATCCACTCCGCCAGGTGGGGTGCCTCGTCCCCGATGGTGGTCGGGTCGCCGTGGCCGGTGCGGACGACGGTCTCCGGGGGCAGGGTGAGCAGCCGGTCCCGGATCGAGTCGATGATCGTCGGGAAGTGGGAGAACGACCGTCCGGTGGCTCCGGGGCCGCCGCGGAAGAGGGTGTCCCCGGTGAAGACGGTGTTCAGGGCGGGCGCGTGGAGGCAGACCGCGCCCGGTGCGTGGCCCGGGGTGTGGAGCACGGTGAGGTCGGTGCCGGCGACGGTGAGGGTGTGCCCGTGGGTCAGTTCGCCGTCGGGGGCCCGGTCGGGGTGGGTCTGCTTCCACAGCGGCAGGTCGTCGGGGTGGAGCAGGATGGGTGCCCCGGTGGCGGCGGCGAGCGCGGGGGCGGCGTCGATGTGGTCGTTGTGGGCGTGGGTGCAGACGATCGCGCGGAGGGTGCGGCCGGCGAGCGCGGCCTCGATGGCGGCGGCGTCGTGGGCGGCGTCGATGACGATCGCCTCGGTGTCGTCGCCGACGATCCAGACGTTGTTCTCGACGTCCCAGGTGCCGCCGTCGAGGGAGAAGGTGCCGGCGGTGACGAGCCGGTCGACGCGGGTGGTCGTCACAGTCGCACCACCGAACGGATGACGTCGCCCTCGTGCATGCGGGCGAACGCCTTCTCGACGTCGCCGAGGCCGATCTCCTCGGTGACGAAGGCGCCGAGGTCGATGCGGCCCTGCTGGTGGAGGTCGATCAGCATGGGGAAGTCGCGGGAGGGGAGGCAGTCGCCGTACCAGGAGGACTTGAGCGCGCCGCCGCGGCCGAAGACGTCGAGGAGGGGGAGTTCCAGCTTCATCTCCGGGGTGGGGACGCCGACGAGGACGACGGTGCCGGCGAGGTCGCGGGCGTAGAACGCCTGCTGGTAGGTCTCGGGGCGGCCGACGGCCTCGATGACGACGTCGGCGCCGAAGCCGCCGGTGAGGTCGCGGATGGCCTCGACGGGGTCGGTGGTGCGGGAGTTGACGGTGTGGGTGGCGCCCATCGTCCGTGCGGTCTCCAGCTTGCGGTCGTCGACGTCGACGGCGATGATCCGGGCCGCCCCGGCGAGCCGGGAGCCGACGATCGCCGCGTCGCCGACACCGCCGCAGCCGATGACGGCGACGGAGTCGCCGCGGCCGACCTGGCCGGTGTTGATGGCGGCGCCGATGCCGGCCATCACGCCGCAGCCGAGGAGGCCGGCGACGGAGGCGGAGACGGCGGGGTCGACCTTGGTGCACTGGCCGGCGGCGACGAGCGTCTTCTCGGCGAAGGCGCCGATGCCCAGGGCCGGGGACAGCTCGGTGCCGTCGGTGAGGGTCATCCGCTGGCGGGCGTTGTGGGTGTCGAAGCAGTACCAGGGGCGGCCGCGGAGACAGGCCCGGCAGCGGCCGCAGACCGCGCGCCAGTTGAGGATGACGAAGTCACCGGGGGCGACGTCGGTGACGCCGGGGCCGACCGCCTCGACCACACCGGCGGCCTCGTGGCCGAGCAGGAAGGGGAAGTCGTCGTTGATGCCCCCCTGCTTGTAGTGCAGATCGGTGTGGCAGACACCGCAGGCCCGCACCTCGACCACGGCCTCGCCGGGGCCGGGGTCCGGGATGACGATGGTCTCCACCCGTACCGGTTCGTCCCGGCCGGGGGCGATCACCCCGAGCACCTGCTGAACCATCGTTACCTGCCCTTCGTCGTCCATCGGTCGATGACCACTATGGCGTCGGCAGTGTCACTCCACGGCACCGCGTTGGCCGGGATGCACGTTACACATGCGGTTGCACGGGAGAACTTTCGGCCAACCTGACCGGAATCAGCAACTCCGTCGGGTGCAGGGCAGTCTTGAAGGATGCGGACACCCGCCTCACCACTGGCGACCGTGTCCCCCGGGTACGGGGGTCCCGGGGGACACGGTCGGACCAGGACGGGTCAGGGCAAGTCAGGACGGGTCAGCGCAGGGCAGGACGGATCACTTCTCGGCGGCGATGGCGTTCACCCGGTCGCGGACCAGGAACCAGCCGCCGACGAGGGCCGCGGCGATCAGCGGGAGGAACATCACCGTGGTCCGGCCCACGCCGCCGCCGGACCACATCAGGACGACCACGGTGGCGAGGAAGACGAGGGTGACGATCTGGGTGTACGGGGCCCACGGCAGCCGGTAGGAGGGGCGGGTGACCCGGCCGTCCTTGGAGCGGTGCCAGAAGATCAGCGAGCAGAGCATGATCATGCCCCAGGTGCCGAGGATGCCGATCGAGGCGAGGTTGAGCACGATCTCGAACGCCTCGCCGGGGACGACGTAGTTCAGCGCGACGCCGCCGATGCCGAAGGCGGCCGTGAGCAGCACACCGCCGTAGGGCACCTGGCCCTTGTTCATCCGGCCGGTGAACCTGGGCGCGGAGCCCGCCATGGCCATGGAGCGCAGGATGCGGGCCGTGGAGTACAGGCCGGCGTTCAGGCTGGAGAGGGCCGCGGTCAGCACGACGAGGTTCATGACCCCGGCGGCGCCGGGGACGCCCAGCTTGTCCATGACGGTGACGAAGGGGCTCTCGTCGCCGGTGTAGGCGGTGTACGGGAGCAGCAGCGCGAGCAGCACCACGGAGCCGACGTAGAAGATGCCGACCCGCCACATGATCGAGTTGATCGCCCCGGGCATGACCTTGGCGGGGTTCTCGGTCTCGCCCGCGGCGACGCCGCACAGCTCGACGGAGGCGTAGGCGAAGACGACGCCCTGGATGACGAGCAGCATCGGCAGCGCGCCCATCGGGAAGATGCCGCCGTTGTCGGAGACCGTGCCGAAGCCCGGGGTGTGCCCGCCGATGTCCTGCTGGGTCACCAGCAGGAAGATTCCGACGAGCATAAAGGCGACGAGCGCCGCGACCTTGATGATCGCGAACCAGAACTCCATCTCGCCGAAGTACTTCACCGAGATGAGATTCGCGGTGAGGACGACGGCGAGCGCGATGAGGGCGAGGATCCACTGCGGAATATCGCTGAACATGGCCCAGAAGTGGGCGTAGGTCGCGGCCGCGGTGATGTCGGCGATACAGGTCGTGGACCAGTTCAGGAAATAGAGCCAGCCCGCCGTGTACGCGCCCTTCTCGCCCATGAACTCACGGGCGTAGGAGACGAAGGCTCCGGAGGAGGGGCGGTAGAGCACCAGCTCGCCCAGGGCCCGCACCACGAAGAAGGCGAAGACACCGCAGACGGCGTAGGCGATGGCCAGTGAGGGGCCCGCGTCGGCCAGCCGGCCGCCGGCACCGAGGAAGAGTCCGGTGCCGATCGCCCCGCCGATCGCGATCATATTGATATGGCGGGACTTCAGGTCCTTGCGGTATCCGGCGTCACCGGCGTCCACATGCGGCGAGCTTTTCGCCGTGGACGGGGTGATCGGCGCTTCGGCCGCGCTGGTGCGTTCGCTCATGGGGGGAGATTCGCCTTCGTGAGGGTGCAAGGGTCATCAGCAGCCCTGCGATTGTGTCAGTGCCCGAGGTCACACAGACATGGATCTGAGGGGATTCTGAGGTTGCGGGCAGGTAAAGCAAGGCCCCAGAAAAGTAAACCGTCGCAGTAAATCACGGCTTGCACGCGTTCCCGATCACTGTGCGGAGCCGCCGGGGAGGGCGCCCCTTGGGGCGTAAGGGATCAGAAGTCCGCGATGTGACATTCGCGATGCGCGGCCGATGTGGGGTGTACGGGGCGGGAGGGGCGTTCGGGGCATACCGGGAGCCCTCGGGCCCCAAGGCGAAGGGGCCGGGGACCTCAGGGCGCAACGGCCGGGGACCTCGGACCGAGGGGTACGGAGGTGCACGGGCCAAGGGGTACGGAGGTGTTCAGGCCGACGGGTCGGGGGCCAGGACGTCCAGCTCGGCGAGGGCGCCCACGGTGATCTCCCGGGTGATCCGCTCGGCCCGCTCCGCGTCGCCCTCCCGGACCGCCCCCGCCACCTCGACATGGAGGGTGACCGCCGCCGGGTCCGGGTCGTCGAACATCACCTGGTGGTGGGTGCGGCCGGTGAGGATCTCGGCGACCACGTCACCGAGCCGGGCGAACATCTCGTTGCCCGACGCCGTGAGGATCACCCGGTGGAAGGCGATGTCGTGCCGGAGGTACTCGGGCAGCTGCTGGCCGCGCGAGGTGGAGACCATGCCGAGGGCGCACGCCGTCAGCTCCGCGCACTGCTCGGCGGTGGCGTTGCGGGCGGCGAGCCCGGCGGCGACCGGTTCGATCGCGGATCTGAGCATGGTCAGGGAGCGCAGCTGCCGGGGCCGGTCGGCGCCGTCGAGCCGCCAGCGGATCACCCGGGGGTCGAAGACGTTCCACTCCTCGATGGCCAGGACCGTCACCCCGACCCGGCGGCGGGACTCGACCAGGTGCATCGACTCCAGGACCCGGACGACTTCGCGGACCACCGTGCGCGAGACATCGAAGCGCTGGGCGACCTCGTCGGTGCGGATCACGCTGCCCGGCGGGTACTCCCCCGCGGTGATCGCGAGCCCGAGGGTGTCGAGCACTTGGTCGTGGAGGCCCGGGCCCGCTGTCGTCATGGATCAAGGGTACGGGGCGGGGTCCGGCAAGAAAAAGTATGACGTTTAGATCTCAGACTCTTGAATAAGTCGTACCTAATAGGTTTCAGTAGCGCGACAGACCGGTGTCGACGCCGTGGTCGGCACCGGTGTGACGGAAACAGCGAGGCATGTACATGAGCACCCCTCACGTCGTCGTGGTGATGGGCGTGGCAGGGACCGGCAAGACCACGATCGGTCCCCTGCTCGCCGAGGCCCTGGGCGTCCCGTACGCCGAGGGCGACGACTTCCATCCCCCGGCCAACATCGCCAAGATGGCGTCCGGCACCCCGCTGGACGACGGCGACCGCCATCCCTGGCTGGACGCGATCGGCCGGTGGGCCCACGGCCGCGCGGGCCTCGGCGGCGTGGTCTCCAGCTCCGCGCTCAAGCGGTCCTACCGGGACCGGCTGCGGGCGGCCGCCCCGGAGGCGGTCTTCCTCCACCTCACCGGCGACCGCGAGCTGATCGAGCGGCGGATGTCCGAGCGGACGGGGCACTTCATGCCCACGGCACTGCTCGACTCCCAGTTCGCCACCCTGGAGCAGCTGGCTCCGGACGAGGCCGGCCACGCGGTCGACGTCTCCGGCACCCCGGAGGAGATCACCGCACGGGCCGTCGCCGCGCTCACCGGACCGCACGCGCCGCACGCCTCCTAGCACCGGAGCCGGACGGCCCCCGAGGCCGCCACGCCCTGGCACGCCCTCCCCCAGGGCCCCCTTCCCCCTGCACCACTTCGCCACTTCACCAAGGAACCACCGTGACCAGTCTCAGCGTCGAGATGCTGGCAGCGGACGCGGCGCCGATCACCTCGGCCGGCAACGCCCAGCTGGGCATCGCCGTCCTCGCGGGCATCGCCGTCATCGTCCTGCTCATCACCAAGTTCAAACTCCATGCCTTCCTGGCGCTGACCATCGGCTCGCTGGCGCTGGGCGCCTTCGCCGGTGCCCCGCTCGCCAAGGCCATCGAGTCCTTCTCCAAGGGCCTCGGCTCGACGGTCGCCGGTGTGGGTGTCCTCATCGCGCTGGGCGCGATCCTGGGCAAGCTGCTCGCCGACTCCGGCGGCGGTGACCAGATAGTCGACACGATCCTGGCGAAGGCGAACGGCCGCACCATGCCCTGGGCGATGGTGCTGATCGCCTCGGTGATCGGTCTGCCGCTCTTCTTCGAGGTCGGCATCGTGCTGCTGATCCCGGTCGTGCTGATGGTCGCCAAGCGGGGCAACTACTCGCTGATGCGGATCGGCATCCCGGCCCTGGCCGGCCTGTCGGTCATGCACGGCCTGGTGCCGCCGCACCCCGGCCCGCTGGTGGCGATCGACGCCCTCGACGCCAATCTGGGCATCACCCTCGGCCTCGGCGTCCTGGTCTCCATCCCGACCGTGATCATCGCCGGTCCGATCTTCGCGAAGTACGCGGCCCGCTGGGTGGACATCCAGGCCCCGGAGAAGATGATCCCGGCCCGCCCGTCGGAGGACCTGGAGCGCCGGCCCGGCTTCGGCGCCACCGTCTTCACGGTCATGCTGCCGGTCGTCCTGATGCTCGCCAACGCCCTGGTCGAGATCGTGGTGGACAACCCCGAGAACCCGGTGCAGAAGGTCACCGACGTCATCGGCTCCCCGATGATCGCGCTGCTCGCGGCCGTGCTCGTGGGTCTGTTCACGCTGGGCCGCGCGGCCGGCTTCACCAAGGACCGGCTCTCCTCCACCGTCGAGAAGTCGCTGGCCCCGATCGCGGGCGTGCTGATGATCGTCGGCGCGGGCGGCGGCTTCAAGCAGACGCTGATCGATGTCGGCGTGGGTCAGATGATCCTCGACTTCTCCGAGGACTGGTCGATCCCGACGCTGCTGCTGGCCTGGCTGATCGCGGTGGCGATCCGGCTGGCGACCGGTTCCGCGACCGTGGCGACGATCTCCGCCGCCGGTCTGGTCGCGCCGCTGGCGGCCGGCATGTCCTCGACCGAGTCGGCGCTGCTGGTGCTGGCGATCGGCTGTGGCTCGCTCTTCTTCAGCCATGTCAACGACGCGGGCTTCTGGCTGGTGAAGGAGTACTTCGGCATGGACGTCGGCCAGACGATCAAGACCTGGTCGGTGATGGAGACCATCATCTCGGTGGTCGGCATCGTCTTCGTGCTGCTGCTGTCGCTGGTGCTGTAACCAGTGCCGGAACCGGTGCCGGTGCTGGAGCCGGTGCTGGAGCCGGAACCGGATCGGTAGCGGCGGCCGGTGGTGCGCGACGGGGCGGAAGGGGCCGGAAGGCTTCCTTCCGCCCCGTCGCGCGTCCGGGGCCCGCGACATGCGACACGCGACACGCGGCGGGCCCCGGGCTCAGAGGGCGGCCGCCGCCGCCCGCCCCGCCGCCCGCCCCGAGAAGAGGCAGCCGCCGAGGAAGGTCCCTTCGAGGGAGCGGTAGCCGTGCATACCGCCCCCGCCGAACCCGGCCGCCTCCCCCACCGCGTACAGACCCGGCAGCGGCTCGCCGTCGTCCCCGAGCACCCGCGACGACAGGTCCGTCTCCAGCCCGCCGAGGGACTTGCGGGTGAGGATCCGCAGCCGTACGGCGATCAGCGGCCCGGCCGACGGGTCCAGGATCCGGTGCGGTGCGACCGTGCGCACCAGCCGGTCCCCGAGATAGCCGCGCGCCGCCCGGACCGCCATGACCTGGAGGTCCTTGGTGAACGGGTTGCGGACCTCCCGGTCCCGCGCGGTGATCTCACGGCGCAGCTCCGCCTCGTCGATCAGCGTCTCGCCCGTCCGCTCGTTCATCCCCCGCACCAGCGCGGCGAGATCCCGTTCGACCACGAAGTCGGCGCCCCGCTCCATGAAGGCGCGCACCGGGCCCGGCACCGCCGCCCGGGCGCGTTCCACCACGCGGCGGACCGACTTCCCCGTGAGATCCGGGTTCTGCTCGGAGCCGGAGAGCCCGAACTCCTTCCCGATGATCCGCTGGTTCAGGACGAACCAGGTGTGCTCGTACCCGGAGCGCATGATGTGCTCCAGCGTGCCGAGGGTGTCGAAGCCGGGGAAGAGGGGTACGGGGAGCCGCCGCCCGCGCGCGTCCAGCCAGAGCGAGGAGGGGCCGGGCAGGATCCGGATGCCGTGCCGGGACCAGACCGGGTCCCAGTTCTCGATGCCCTCGGTGTAGTGCCACATCCGGTCCCCGTTGACGAGGCTCGCCCCGGCGCGTTCGGCGACCCCGAGCATCAGCCCGTCCACATGCGCGGGGACCCCGCTGAGCAGGTGCCGGGGCGGTTCCCCCAGCCGCTCGGGCCACCGGGAGCGGACGAGTTCGTGATTGCCGCCGATGCCGCCGGAAGCGATGATCACCGCCTGGGCGCGGAGTTCGAAGGCGCCGGAGACCTCGCGGCTGCTCGCGGTGCCGCGCTCGGCCGCCGAGGGTTCCAGTACCTCCCCGCTGACGGTGTCGAGGACACCGGCCGTGGCGCCGAGGCCGGTGACCCGGTGCCGGAAGCGCAGCTCGGCCCGGCCCCGGGCGACCCCTTCCCGTACCCGCCGCTCGAAGGGGGCGACGACGCCGGGCCCGGTGCCCCAGGTGATGTGGAAGCGGGGTACGGAGTTGCCGTGGCCGCGCGCGTCGTAGCCGCCGCGCTCGGCCCAGCCCACGACGGGGAAGAAGCGCACGCCGCGCCGGCGCAGCCAGGCCCGTTTCCCGCCGGCCGCGAAGTCGACGTACGCCTCGGCCCACCGCCGGGGCCAGTGGTCCTCCGCGCGGTCGAATCCCGCCGTGCCCAGCCAGTCCTGGAGGGCCAGCTCGTGGCTGTCCCGGATGCGCATCCGGCGCTGCTCGGGCGAGTCGACGAGGAAGAGCCCGCCGAAGGACCAGTGGGCCTGGCCGCCGATGGACGCCTCGGGCTCCTGGTCGAGCAGGATCACCGTGCGCCCGGCGTCGATCAGCTCGGCGGCGGCCACCAGGCCGGCCAGTCCGGCTCCGATCACGATCACATCTGCGTCGTACGCCATGGCGTCCATCCTTGTCGGGCGAGTCGGAAGAGCAGGAAGAGCCGGAAGAGAAAGGGCCGGGAGAGGTACGGGACCGGATGAGAAGATCGCCGGGCCACCGGGCAGGCGACAGCCCGGTGGCGGCGGCGATCCGGTCCGATCTTCCGTACGGTCCGGTAACCCGTCAACGGTCGGGACCGGACCAGGTGCACGGAACCAGGACGGAATCAGGACGGAAAGAGGTGGGTGGCGTGGGAGCCGCTGACGAACTGCTCGACGTGGTCGACGCCGAGGACCGGGTCGTCGGTGTCGAGCGCCGGGGCGAGGTCTACGCCCGGGGGCTGCGCCACCGCTGTGCCTTCATCCTGGTCACCAACGCGGCCGGCGAGATCTTCGTCCACCGCAGGACCGCCGGCAAGCTGGTCTTCCCCTCCCGGTACGCCATGTTCACGGGCGGGGTCGTCGGGACCGGCGAGAGCTACGACGACGCCGCGTGGCGGGAGGCGCGCGAGGAGTTGGGCGCACCGGATCTCCCCCGGCCCACCCCACTCTTCCGTTTCCTCTATGAGGAGGAGGACCGCTCCTGGTGGTCGGCGGTGTACCAGGTGCGCTGCGATATTCCGGTGCGGCCCCAGGCCGAGGAGGTCGCCTGGTGGGCGTTCCTCCCGCCGAAGGAGCTGGAGCGGCGGCTGACCGAGTGGGAGTGGGTGCCGGACGGGCTGGCCGCCTACCGTCTCCTCACCGCGCACCAGGACTGATCATCTGATTGTTTCCGCAGGTAAGGTGCGGAGAATGAGGGATCTCGCACGGAGTCTGCGGCTCTGGTTCGCACCCGGGCGGGTGCGTGCGGAGGGTGAGACTCCCGACTACCGCTTCTCGCTCGCCAACGAGCGCACCTTCCTCGCCTGGCTGCGGACGGCGCTGGCGCTGATCGGCGGCGGTTTCGCGGTGGACCAGTTCCTGCCCGATCTGCGCTGGGGGGTACGGGTCGGCCTGGCCCTCGGCCTGCTGGGCGCGGGCGTGCTCTGCGCGCTGCGGGCGGTCAACCACTGGGTGCGGTGCGAGCGCGCGATGCGCCGGGGCGAGGATCTGCCGGTGTCCCGGTTCCCGGTGGTGCTGGGTCTGGTGGTGGCCGGTGTGGCGCTGGCGATGGTGGCCGTGGTGCTGTTCGGCTGGGAGGGCGGGCGGTGACGGGCCGGGCGCCGGCCGTCCGCGACCCGGGGCTCCAGCCGGAGCGCACCCGGCTGGCCTGGCGCCGGACCACACTGGCGGGCACGGTCGTGGGGGTGCTCGCCGTACGGCAGGCGGTCCTGGACGACGTGGCCGGGGACCGGGGGACGATCGCCCTGGCGGGAACCGCCCTGGTGTGGCTGGCCTTTCTGGCCCTGGCGCACCGGCGGACCCGGCTGCTGGGGGCGGGCCCGATCCCGGCGACGCTGAGCGGGGGGATCGCGCTGGGCGCGGCGGGGTGCACCGTGGCGCTGGCCGCACTCGCGATGATCATGATCGTCTGAGACCGCGTGCCCGTCCGGGAGCGCCTATCCGTGCGGGACCGCCTATCCGTGCGGGACCCCATGCACGTCCGAGACCCCGTGCACGTCCGAGACCCCGTGCCCGCCTGGGACCCCGTGCCCGTCCGAGACCCCCTCACGGCGGCCTGAAACCGTCCGCACGGGACCCCGCGCCACGGAACTCACCCCACCCCGGGGGCGGTTCGCGACGGACCCTCCGGCGCCCCCACTGGACGACATACCGACCGGTCGGTCATCATGGGCGGGCCCGCCCGTACCCCACGGAGGAACACCGATGAGCCCAGACGCCCCGCCAGGTCTCGACGTCGGGCGGCTGCGCGCCCATCTCGACCGCGTCCGCCCCGGGCTGGTGCGCGGACCCCTCAGCGCGCGGCTGATCCAGGGCGGCCGCTCCAACCTCACCTACCGGGTCACCGACGGCACCCGGCGCTGGGTGGTGCGCCGCCCGCCGCTGGGCCATGTCCTCGCCACCGCCCACGACATGGGCCGGGAGCACCGGGTCATCAGCGCCCTGAGCCGTACGGCCGTGCCGGTGCCCGCGACGGTGGTGCTCTGCGAGGACGGCGCGGTGCTCGGGGCGCCGTTCTACGTCATGGAGTTCGTCCCCGGCACCCCCTACCGCGATGCCGGCGAACTGCTGCCGCTCGGCCCTCAGCGCACCCGTCAGGTGGTGCTCGGGCTGCTGGACACCCTGGTCGAGCTGCACTCCGTGGACCCCGGCGCGGTGGGGCTCGCCGACTTCGGCCGCCCCGAGGGCTTCCTGGAGCGCCAGCTGCGGCGCTGGGCCAAGCAGCTCGCCGCCTCCCGCAGCCGGGAGCTGGCCGGCATCGAGGAGCTGCACACCGCGCTCGGCCGGTCGCTGCCCCGCTCCCCCGCGCCCACCGTCGTCCACGGCGACTACCGGCTCGACAACGCCCTCGTCGGCGTCGACGACCGGATCACGGCGGTGCTGGACTGGGAGATGTCGACACTCGGCGACCCGCTGACCGATCTCGGGCTGCTGGCGATGTACAGCACCCGGCTGGAGCTGCCGCACTCGCCGATCAGCAGCACGGCCGGGGCCCCCGGCCACCCCGGCACGGACGAGCTGATCGAGCGGTACGCCGCCCGCTCCGGCCGGGACACCTCCGCGATCTCCTGGTACACGGCGTTCGCCTGGTTCAAGCTCGCCGTGATCCTGGAGGGCATCCACTACCGCTACACCCTGGGACAGACGGTCGGCGACGGCTTCGACCGGATCGGCGGCGTCGTCCCGGTCTTCATCGAGCACGGCCTCACCACTCTCCAGGAAGGCTGAAACCCACCCATGGACTTCGCATTCGACGCGCGCACCGAGGAACTGCGGGCCGCCCTGCTCGCCTTCATGGACGAGTGGGTGCATCCGGCGGAGGAGACGGCGCGGGAGCAGCGGGCGGCCCTCGGCTCGCCGTGGGAGACCCCGGCGGTGGTGACGGAGCTGAAGGCCGAGGCCCGCCAGCGGGGCCTGTGGAACCTCTTCCTCCCGGACCGGGAGTACGGGGCGGGGCTGACCAATCTCCAGTACGCGCCGCTGGCGGAGATCACCGGCCACAGCCCCGACCTGGCCCCGACCGCGCTGAACTGCGCCGCCCCGGACACCGGGAACATGGAGGTGCTGGCGCAGTTCGGCGACGAGCGGCAGCGCAAGCAGTGGCTGGAGCCGCTGCTCGCGGGGGAGATCCGGTCGGCGTTCGCGATGACGGAGCCGGAGGTGGCGTCGTCGGACGCGACCAATGTCCGGACCCGGATCGAGCGGCACGGCGACACGTATGTCATCAACGGCCGCAAGTGGTACATCTCCGGTGCGATGAATCCGGCGTGCGCGGTGCTCGTCGTCATGGGGAAGACCGACCCGGGGAACGCGGACCCCCGCCGTCAGCAGTCGATGGTGCTGGTGCCGATGGACACGCCGGGTGTGAGCGTGCGCCGGGCGATGCGGGTGTACGGATACGAGGACCACGCCCACGGCGGGCACGCGGAAATCGCCTTCGAGGACGTACGGGTGCCCGTGACGCATCTGATCGGCGCGGAGGGCGGCGGCTTCGCCATCGCCCAGGCGCGGCTGGGGCCGGGCCGGATCCACCACTGCATGCGGCTGATCGGGATGGCGGAGCGGGCGATCGCGCTGATGTGCCGCAGGGCCCTGGACCGGACCGCCTTCGGGGCGCCGCTCGCCGACCAGGGCGTGGTCCGGACATGGATCGCGGACGCGCGGGTGGCGGTGGAGCAGCTGCGGCTGCTGGTGCTGAAGACGGCGTGGCTGATGGACACCGTGGGCAACAAGGGGGCCCATACGGAGATCCAGGCCATCAAGATCGCGACGCCTCGGGCGGTGCAGGAGATCCTGGACCGGGCGGTGCAGCTGCACGGCGCGGGCGGGGTGGGGCAGGACTTCCCGCTGGCGGAGCTGTGGGCGGCGGCCAGGACGCTGCGGCTGGCGGACGGCCCCGACGAGGTGCACCAGCGGTCGCTGGCCCGCCGGGAGCTGGACCGCCACCGCTGACGGGCCCCGGCCCGCCCCCGCGGAGGACGGGGCCGGGGCGGCTCAGGGCCGCAGCGCGCGCATCAGCAGATCGGCGAGGTGGTCGGCGACCTGCCGCTTGGTCAGCGGGCCGTCGGGCCGGTACCAGGTGGACAGATGGTGGACCGAGCCGAAGTGGTAGTCGACCACGAGGTCGGCGGGGGTGGCGGTGGAGAAGACGCCGCCGCGCTGCCCCTCCTCGACCAGGGCCCGGAACCGCTCGTGGTAGCGGCGGCGCTCGGCGCGGACCTGCTTGTGCTTCTCCGGGCTCAGATGGTGCATGGAGCGGAAGAAGATCGAGGCGTCGTCCAGGTTGTCGATGGTGGTGACGACGACATCGGCGGCGGCCGCCCGCAGCCGGGCCGCGACGGGCTCGTCGGCGTCCGCGTAGGCGTCGAGCCGTTCCTGCTGGACCCGCAGCACCCGGGCGTAGACCTCGTGGAGCAGGTCCTCCTTGGAGCCGAAGTAGTGGTACAGGGCCCCTTTGGTGACCCCGGCGGCCTCGACGATCTCCTGGACGGAGGTGCGGTCGTAGCCGCGCTCGGCGAAGAGGCGGGTGGCGGCGGCCAGCAGTCTGCGCGGTACGGGGGTGTCGTCCCCGTCCGTCGTTCGCGCCATGGCCGCCACCAACCTCTCGTTCGTTCTGTACGGGTGTCCGGCACGAGTGTCCGGTACGGGTGTCCGGCACGGGTGCGCGGGCGGGCCGCGCGGGCCGTTTCGGCCGTTCGCGTCGCCGGATCCGGCCCCCGCTGTGAGATCTTCCCACTAGTCGCGCGGGGCCGGCCCGGCGGTCCCCGCTTCCCAGATCTGCTGGACGCCGTTCATCCTGGCCAGCCAGTGCTCGGGGTCGGTGGCGCGGTTGCGGTAGAAGGCGGCGGCCTCGGGGTGCGGCAGGATCAGGAAGCGGTCGGCGGCCATGCCCTCGAAGAGTGCGTCGGCGACGTCGGAGGGCTCGATCGCGGTGGGCGCGAGCACCAGGTCGCCGGCGGACCCGGCCTCGGTGAGCATGTCGGTGCGCACCCCCTGCGGGCAGATGGCGTGGACCTTCAGCCCCCGGTGGCGGTAGGTGAGGGAGAGCCATTCGGCGAAGGCGTACGCGCCGTGCTTGGACACGGAGTAGGGGGCGGCGCCGATCATGGTGAGCAGCCCGGCGGCGGAGACGGTGGAGACGAACCGCCCGCTGCCGCGCTCCAGCCAGCCGGGGAGCAGGGTGCGCACCGCCCGGACATGGGCCATGACGTTGACGTCCCAGGCGGCGGCCCAGACCTTCTCGTCGGCGAACGCGTCGCCGGGGGAGGAGAGTCCGGCGTTGGCGCAGTAGATGTCGACGGTGCCGCCGAGGGCGTCCCGGGCGGCGTCGATCACGTCGGAGGCGTCGCCGGGGACGGCCACACCGCCGATCTCCCCGGCGACGGCACGCGCCTTCCCGGGGTCGATGTCGTTGACGACGACCCTGGCCCCCTCGGCGGCGAACCGCCGCGCGAGCGCGGCCCCGATCCCGCCGCCCGCCCCGGTGACCACCACGCCCGCCTGTGCCGCCGCGCCCATGACTCTTCTCCTGTTCACCGGTTGCCCCCTGACACACTGTCGCATACTAACCAGTCGGTACGGAATGGTCGGTACGGGAGCGCTCCACCGGAAACCCGCCATCGGAAACGCGCCATCGGGATCATGCCGTCCGGGGCGTTCCGTACGCGGGTTCGCCGCGCTAGCGTGCGTGGCCAGGAACGACTCCGGCAGGAAGGACACATCGGATGGGCCTTTCACGACGGGGGCTGCTGGCCGCCACGGGGGCGATGGGAGCGGTCGCGGCGGGCGGCCCGGCGGCCGCCGACGGGCCGGCCGAAAAGCGACGGGGCCGGCGGGTGCGCACCGGGTTCGACCGGCTGGCCGCCGACGGCTACGCCCGGCTGGCCGGCGAGCGGGTCGGCGTGATCACCAATCCCACCGGGGTCACGGCGGACCTGCGGCACGTCGTGGACGTGATGCACGCCGACGAACGGGTGGACCTGAGGGCCGTCTTCGGCCCCGAGCACGGCTTCCGGGGCACGGCCCAGGCGGGCGGCTCGGAGGGCCGCTACGACGACCCCGCGACCGGGCTCCCCGTCTACGACACCTACCGGCTCAGCGGGCAGCCGCTGGCGGACGTCTTCACCGCGTCGGGCGTCGACACCCTCGTCTTCGACATCCAGGACGTGGGCGCGCGCTTCTACACGTACATCTGGACGCTGTACGACTGCATGCGCTCGGCCGCCCTCGCGGGCAAGCGGCTCGTCGTCCTGGACCGGCCCAATCCGGTCACCGGCCGGGCCGCGCTGGGGCCGGTGCTGGACCGGGCGTACGCCTCCTTCGTGGGGCTGGAACCGATCCCCCAGGCACACGGCATGACCGTCGCGGAGCTGGCAGGGCTCTTCAACGCCGAATTCCTGGCGGAGCGGCCGGTGGAGCTGGAGACGGTCCGGATGGCGGGCTGGCGGCGCGGGGACTTCTTCGACGCCACCGGACTGCCCTGGGTGCCGCCGAGCCCCAACATGCCCACACCCGAGACGGCCCTCGTGTACGCGGGGACCTGCCTCTTCGAGGGGACGACGCTCTCCGAGGGGCGCGGCACCACCCGCCCGTTCGAACTGCTGGGGGCGCCGGAGATCGACGGCCGGTGGGCCGCCGCCGCAAACGCGCTGGAGCTGCCGGGGGTGCGCTTCCGCGAGGCCTACTTCGCCCCGTCGTTCTCAAAGTTCGCCGGGCGGACCGTGGGCGGGGTGCAGGTGCACGTCCACGACCGGGAGGTCTTCGACCCGGTACGGACCGGGATCGCGCTGCTGGTGACGGCGCGGCGGTCGTGGAGCGGCTTCGCCTGGACACAGGGCGGCCAGTGGATCGACAAGCTCACCGGCTCGGGCCGGGTCAGGGCGCTGATCGACGCGGGCGCCGGGGCGGACGACGTGGTGGGGGCGTGGCAGGAGGAGCTGGCCGCGTTCCGCCGGGTACGCCGGCGCCATCTGCGCTACTGAGCACACGGAGCCGGGGCGGGGGGCGCGGGTGCCCGGGCACGGGGGTGATCCCCACCCCGGGGGCGGGGGGCCGCCGGATGGCCCCCGGCCCGGCGCGCGCCCAGCCTGGTGTCATGCGCTTTCCGACACGTACCCGTACCCGGCTCCGGCTGCTGTTACTGCCCGCGCTCGCCCTGGGCACCCTGCTGACCCCGCACGTCACCGGGGCCGCCACCGCACCAGCCGCCGCGTCCACCACGTCGTCCACCGCCCTGTCCACCACCTTGTCCGCCGCTGATCCCGTCCCCGCGCTGGCGCGGGCCGCCCACCCGCTCACGGACCTGCGGCCGCTGGAACGGATGGTGGGCGGCGCGAGTGTCGTCGGCGTCGGCGAGGCCGCCCACGGCTCCGGCGACTTCTTCCGTTCCAAGCAGCGGATCTTCGAGCATCTGGTGGAGCGGAAGGGCTTCACCACCTTCGCCCTGGAGGCCAACTGGAGCGCCGGGGTCCGGCTCAACGACTATGTCCTGCACGGCCGGGGGGACGTACAGCGGATCATGCGGGAGGAGTTCCAGAACTCGTACGCCCTCTGGAACAACCGGGAGTACCTGGATCTGCTGCGCTGGATGCGGCAGCACAATGAGCGCCATCCGCACCACCCCGTGCGGTTCATGGGGAACGACATGGGCTACGCGGGCCCGGAGCTGTTCGACGCGGTGACCCGGTACGTGGCCGAGCACCACCCCGCGCTCCTGGCCGAGGTCCGCGAGCGCTACCGGCCCTGGCGCCCGACCGGTTCGGTGGACGCGACCATGAAGCGGCTGCTGACCCTGCCGATGGCGGAGCGGCAGCGGATGAGGGGCGACCTGGCGCGGGTGGCGGAGCTGCTCGGGCGCCGGGACCCGGCACCGGACCGCGAGCGGGAACGGGAACGGGAACGGGAGCAGGAGCGGCACGCCTGGACGCTCCAGCACGCGCGGGCGATCGCCCAGGTCGGCGAGATGTACACGTACAACTACTTCGTCCCGGCGCAGGCCGCGAAGATGATGCGCTACCGGGACCGGATCATGGCCGAGAACACCGTGTGGTGGCAGCGGCACACCGGCCAGAAGGTGCTGCTCTCCGCGCACAACGGACATGTGGGGTACGAGACTCCGGACCGGTCGCGCTATCCGAGGCTCCAGGGCGCGTTCATCCGGGACATGATCGGCGACCGCTACGCGAACGTCGGGTTCACCTTCGGCCGGGGGTCGTTCAACGCGCTCGACACGGCCGATCCGGCGGAGCCGATGCGCGAGTTCTCGGTCGCGGGGCCGGCGCCCGGGGGCTCCGAGGAGACCCTGGAGCGCGTCGCGGACCACGACTACTACCTGGACCTGCGGACCGCGCCCGCTGTGGCCCAGCGCTGGCTGAACCGGCACCGCCCGGTGTGGAGCATCGGCAACTCCTGGCCGGAGCAGGCCCGTCCGCAGCGGCTCGCGACCGGGTACGACGTACTCGTCCATCTGCGCCGGGTGACGGCCTCCGAGCTGCTGCCGGGGGCCGCAGGGCGCTGACCGGAGCCGGTGTCCGGTCCTCCACCACCGGTCGCACACCTGGCGAGAACCGGCCATCCCAGGTATGGCCCTCCCGCTGTCGAGGCAGGATCCTTCTGACAGATGCGGACGTATCGGGGGCGGGGTGGCCATGCCGGAAATGAGCGTAGGGCCGTATCAGGACATCACCTTCGACCGGGACGGCGACGTGGACGCGGCGGACCGCACCCGGCTGCTCGGCCTCGACTGCACCGACCTGGTGATGTTCGCCCACGGGTGGAACAACTCCCCGCGCGAGGCCGCCCGGCTCTTCTCGGCGTTCTTCGCGCCCTTCCCAGGGCTGCTGGGGCCGGGCGTGCGGATGGGGTACGCGGGGATCGTCTGGCCCTCGATGCGGTTCACCGACGAACCGGTGCCAGCGCCCTCCCGGGCGGCGGCCGGGCGGTGGCCGGTCGCGGCCGGTTCCGTACCGGTGCGGGGCGGGGCGCGGATCCCGCCGCCGGGTGAGCGGATCGCGCTGGACGTGGCCACGCGGATGGCGCTCCAGGGGCTGTTCCCCGGCCATGAGGCGACGGTGGCCCGGCTGGCGGCGCTGCTGGAGCTGCGGCCCGACCGGGCGGACGCGTTCGCGGAGTTCGGCCGGCTGGCCCGGCAGCTGGCGGAGGCCCCGCCGGGAGGTCTGGGGAACTGTTTCGGCCAGGATCTCCCGCAGGAGGAGATGGGGCCGCCCGCGCTGCTCTACGAGGACGTCCTGACGCTGTGCCGGGAGTTCTCGGCGGCGCTGGAGACGGCCCGGCCGGGCGGCTTCCCCGGCGCTGTCCCCGGCCCCGGCACCGGCGGTGGCCCCGGTGGGCTCCCGCAGCCCGGCGGTCTTCCGGGCGGCCCGGCGGGCGGCGGAGCCCCCGTCTCCCCGCCCGCCTCCCCGCGCGGCTTCCGCGACGGCCGCGCGGACGGCCCCGACCGGCTCTGGCGCGGCGCCAAGGAGCTGCTGCGGCAGACGACGTACTACGCGCTGAAGCGCCGCGCCGGAGCCGTCGGCGAGCTGGGACTCGGCCCGCTGCTGGGGCAGCTCGCCCGCAGCCGGCCGGGGCTGCGGGTGCACCTGGTGGGCCACAGTCAGGGCGCCCGGCTGGTCGCCTTCGCCCTGCGCGGCCTCCCCGACGGCGCGCGGAACGTGAAGTCGGTGACCCTGCTCCAGGGCGCGTTCTCCCACTACGCGTTCGCGCCGAGCCTGCCGCACGCGGCCCAGCGGTCGGGGGCGCTGGGCGCGCTGGAGCAGCGCGTCGACGGCCCGGTGGTGGCCTGCTACTCCCGGCACGACAGCGCCCTCGGAGTGCTCTATCCGCTGGCGTCCCGGCTCGCGCGGGACGAGCGGTACGGGAGCGCCCAGGACCGGCGCTGGTGGGCCGTGGGGCACGACGGGCTGCGCGCGGTGGTGCCCTCGGTGCGGCTGACCCTGGAGGAGGCGCTGGGGCGGGGTGTGCCGGGCTCGGGGTGCGTGAGCGTGGACACGGCGTCGGTGGTCCGCTGCGGCGGGCCGCCGGCCGGCGCGCACAACGACATCTGCCACCGGGAGCTGGCACGGGTGGTCGTCGCGGCGGGCCGCGTGGGCCGCTGAGCCCGGGGCCGGCCGGGTCCTTTCTTCCGGATCAGGCTGGATCGGGCCAGATCGGGCTGGATCGGGCCGGCTCAGGGAGCGGGGTCTGGTGCGTGGGGTCTCCCCAGGTCCGTCGGTGGCCGAGGGGTGGGGTCTCCCCGGGCCTGCCGGCGGACGAGGGGTGGGGTCTCCCCAGGCCTGCCGGCGGACGAGGGGTGGGGTCTCCCCAGGCCCCCAGGGCCGAGGGGACGTATCGGAAGCCGGAGGATGGCCCTCGCCCGGCCCCCCGGCCCCCCGGGCCCCCGGGCCCCCGGGCCCCGGCGGAGGGCGACACCGGGGCAACGAGCCCAGCCTGATCCGGCGGGGAAGGGCCTGCTTGGGCCTGTCCGGTGGACAGGCTGGGCGAGGGAGCGGGGTCTGGTGCATGGGTCTCCCCAGGCCCGCCAGGCCCCAGGAGGAGGGGTGCCAGGGCGCGCGGGCCCGGCATGATCCGGAAGGGAGGGCCCGGGCGGCACGGCCCCCGCCCGCGACGCACGCGCGGCGCCTTCCGGATCCACCGGACAGAGCACCTGCACGGCACCTTTTCGGAATCACCACACTTCGACGGCACCTGAGCGGGCACCCGTACGTCCAACCGGTAACGCCGATGTACCAGCGACGGAGGTGGCAGTGCGATGGCCGGGTTCCGGAGTCTCGCGAGACAGGTCCGCGACACAGGATGTGATCTGGCGCTACGGCGCTACTCACTGCGCAAGTGTCTGGAGCGGTTCGCCCCTTATGGGCACCGGGCGACCTGGGATCACCTGTGCTCGCGGCACAGGATCCATCCCGAGGACAGGTCCCCCGATCCGGCGCGGCTGGTGGCCGCGCTCGACGAACTGGAGCGCGCGCGGGCCGTCTGGCTCGCCTACGAGGAAAGCTTCGCCGACCGGCGCCGCCGGGAGAAGTACGACGGTGTGCGGCGGCCGTCGGCCATGGACGACTGGCACCGGTGGGCCCGGGGCGCCAACGGTGTGGTCCGCTGCGACAGCCCCGGCTGCCACCCCTCGGCCCCCCTGGACGAGGTGCTGCGCCGGCTGATCTCGGCCCTGGAGGGGGAGCCCGGCGTGGAGTGCCCCGTCTGCGCGACCACGCTCATCGTCTGGCGGCAGGACCTGACGGACGAGCCGTGGACCGGGCCGGTCTGCACGGGCTGCGGGATAGTGGTGCCCCGCCCCGCGCTCACGCAGGGGGCCCTGGCCGCGGCGAGGCGGGCGGCACGCGGCGCGCTGGCGTCCGCCGCCTGAGCCGGACCGGGGCCGGAGCGCCCCGGAGGAGGACGGACCCGGGGCCGCGCGCCCCGGACGGTACGTACGGTACGGACGGTGGCCCGGGCGGGACAACGGGGGCGGGCCGCCCGGACCCGGCGCACTCCCCGGCGTACCCGCGTACGGGACCCGGTCGGTGCACGGCCGGCGCCATGACGATCCCGGCGACGGCGGCCGTACGGTCCCCTGCGCACGCGCGGGGTTCCTCAGTCGGTGTCCCCGGCCCCGTAGCGGACGGGCATCAGCCGCGATCCGGCCATCCGCCGCCCGAAGGCGTCGTCGGGGTTGGAGAGCACACAGGTGTCCAGCGACAGGCAGCCGCAGCCGATGCAGTCGGTGAGGTGGTCGCGCAGCCGGTGCAGCTGGGTGATCCGGTCCTCCAGTTCGCGGCGCCACGTCTGGGAGAGCCGGGCCCAGTCCTTCCGGTCGGGGGTGCGCTCCTCGGGCAGTTCGGCCAGGGCGTCCCGGATGGTGGCGAGCGGGATCCCGACCCGCTGCGCGGCCCGTACGAAGGCCACTCGGCGCAGGGTGTCGCGGGTGTAGCGGCGCTGGTTGCCACTGGTGCGGCGGCTGCTGATGAGCCCCTTGGCCTCGTAGAAGCGCAGGGCTGAGACGGCCGCACCACTGCGGGCGGACAGCTGACCGACGGTCAGTTCCTGGGTCTGATCACGGGTATCGGGCACCCCGTCAACCCTAGCGGGTCCCGTGCCGGGTCCTCGTTGACAGAGGCCCACGGCCCCCGCATGCTGAGCGAGCGCTCAGGAGCAGGCCCCCGACCGGGAACCGTACGAGGAGAGGGAGAAAGGGCGACATGGCCGAACCGAGGATCTTCGCCTCCGCCGCCGAGCTGCTGGCCGGTGTCGGCGAGCCGCTGGGGTACAGCGACTGGCTGGAGATCGACCAGAAGCGGATCGACCTCTTCGCCGAGGCGACCGGGGACCACCAGTGGATCCACGTGGACCCGGACCGCGCGGCCGGCGGACCCTTCGGCACGACCATCGCCCACGGCTATCTCACGCTGTCGCTGCTGCCCGCGCTGGTACCGCAGGTGATGCGGGTCGAGGGCGCGAGGATGGGCATCAACTACGGCACCGGGAAGGTCCGCTTCCCCGCGCCGGTGCCGGTGGGCTCCCGGCTGCGGGCGACGGCGGTGATCGGGAGCGTCACCGAGGCGGGCGACGGCGTGCAGGTGACGGCGGCGGTCACCGTGGAACGCGAGGGCGGCGAGAAGCCGGTGTGCGTGGCGGAGACGGTCTCCCGCTACTACTTCTGACCCCCTTCCGACCCCCTTCCGGTGCCGGGACCTCACGGCGCGGTCAGGGGCGGGCGGCGACCATCCGCAGCACGAGGTCGGCGTACAGCTCGCCGACCTCCTCCGGGGTGCGCCTGCCCCGGACGTTGAACCAGCGCGCCACGTCGATGCAGAGCGAGAGCACCGCCAGGGTCGTGCCCGGCACGTCGGGGACGTCGAACTCGCCGGCCGCCACCCCGTCGCGCAGGATGCCCCGCACCACGGCGTCGCTGCTGCGGCGCAGCTCCACGATCTCGGCGCGGTGCTCGGGGGAGAGCGCGTCCAGCTCGTACTGGACCACCCGGGCCGTGTCGTGGCGGCCCGCGTGCCAGCGGACGAAGGAGCTGACGGCGTCGGCCAGCCGCTCGCCGGGGGTGCCGGGGCGGTCGGCGGCGGCGGACAGCACCGCGAGCGCCCGGTCGTGCCCGATCCGGCTGATCCGGTGCAGCAGCTCCTCCTTGGTCCGGTAGTGGATGTAGAGGGCGGCCGGGCTCATGCCGGCCCGGCCGGCGATGTCCCGGGTCGTCGTCGCGTGATAGCCCCGCTCGGCGAACGCCGCCACGGCGGCGACCAGCAGCTTTCTGGCCGCTTCGGGCGTGACCTCGCCCCAGGGCACCTCGTCGCCGGGCTGCTCGCCGGTTGTCTCGTCGGTCGTGCCGCCGGTCGCGTTCATGGCCTGCCTCTTCTTCTCACCAGGGGGAACACCATACCCCGGAAGGTGAGCAAGCGCTTAGCTCCGCCACCGCCCGGCCCGGCCCGGTGGCATCGCTCCGGGCCGGGCGACCCGTCCCGCCCGGGCCGGGTCAGAACTGGAGCGACTTGGTCTGAAGGTATTCCCGCAGGCCGTGCTCGCCCAGTTCGCGCCCCACCCCCGACTGCTTGTGGCCGCCGAAGGGCGCGAGCGGGTTGAACCGGCCGCCGTTGATGTCCACCTGGCCGGTCTCCATCCGGCGGGCGAAGGCGACCGCCCCGGCGTCGTCCGCCGCCCAGACCGCGCCCGCCAGCCCGTACACCGTGCCGTTGGCGATCCGCAGGGCGTCCTCCGGATCCTCGTACGGCAGCACCGCCACCACCGGGCCGAAGATCTCCTCCTGCGCGATGGTCATCTCCGGGGTGACGTCGGCGAAGACGGTCGGGCTGACGTAGTAGCCGCGCTCCCGGGGCGCGTCGGGGCCGCCCGCCGCCAGGCGCGCGCCCTCGGCGGTCCCCCGCTCGATCAGGCCGGCCCCCCGGTCCCGCTGGCGGGCGCTGACGAGGGGCCCGATCCGCTCCCCCGGCACATACCCGGCGGCGGCCCCGGCCGCGAGGGCCACGGCCTCCTCGTACCGGTCGCGGTGGATCAGCAGCCGGCTCCAGGCGTTGCAGCTCTGGCCGGAGTTGAGCATCACCTGCGCGACGCTCGCGCCGACCGCGCGGGCCAGGTCGGCGCCGGGCAGGACGACGCTGGCGGACTTGCCGCCCAGCTCCAGCGCGACCCGTTTGACGGCGCCGCCCGCGACGGCGCCGATCCGCCGGCCGACCGCCGTGGAGCCGGTGAAGGAGACCAGGTCCACGCCGTCGTGGGCGGCGAGGGCCGCGCCCGCGACCGGGCCGGTGCCGGTCACCACGTTGACGACGCCGGGCGGGAGCCCCGCCTCGTGTGCGGCGGCGGCGAAGTGCCGGGCGGTCAGCGGGGTGTTCTCGGCCGGTTTGACGACGACCGTGCAGCCCGCCGCCAGCGCGGGGGCCACCTTGGCGACGATCTGGTGGAGCGGATAGTTCCAGGGGGTGATCGCGCCGACCACGCCGACCGGCTCCAGGAGGACGGTGGAGTTGGCGACCTTCTCCTCGAAGGCGTAACGGGCCGCCAGCTCGGCGTAGGAGCCGGCGACCAGGACGGGGAGTCCGGCGTGCACCCGGCGGGCGAGGTCGGGCAGGGCACCCAGTTCGGCGGTGACCGTGGCCGCGATGGTGTCCGCGCGGGCGTCGAGGACATCGCGGAGGGCGGCGATCCGGGCCGCCCGGCCGGCGGGCGGGGTCGCCGCCCAGCCCGGGAGCGCGGCCCGCGCGGCGGCGACGGCCGCGTCGACGTCCCCCGCACCGCCCGCAGGCACCCGGGCGATGATCTCCTCCGTGGCCGGATTCACCACCTCGATCGTGTCCTCGGTGGTGGCGGGGCGCCACCGCCCGTCGATGTACATGCCGTCGTGGGGATCCAACACAACTCCTCCAGAACCGCGTCCGGGGCCGGGCTCACTCGTACGGCCCAACGTAGTCAGCCCGCCGCCCGCCTGTCACCGCATCCTTCCCCGGGGGGCGTACGGGGGCCGGCCGGGGGCGTGCGGGGGCTCACCGGGACGTGAGGCGTACAGGCCGTACCGGACATACGTGATGCACGGGATGTACTGGATGTACTGGATGCACGGGGGCGTACGCGAAAAGCCCCCGTACCGCCGGACGTCCGGCCCCCGGAGGAGACCCGTCGGTCTCCGGCAGGAAGGAAGGGGCCGTGCACCGGGGGTGACCGGTGCCGCGTCCGGTGGTACGGGGGCGGTACGGGGGAGGTGCGCTGCCGGGCCGGCGGGTTCCGTGGCCCCGTGGCCCGGCGGCGGCTCAGATGATCCCGAAGAGGATCCCGGCGGCCAGCACCACCAGCGAGGTGAGGGCCGCCCACTTGACGGTGAAGCGGGTGTGGTCGCCGAACTCGACCTTGGCCATGCCGACGAGGACGTAGACGGCGGGCACCAGCGGGCTGGACATGTGGAGGGCCTGGCCGACGAGGGAGGCGCGGGCGATCTCCAGCGGGGAGACCCCGTGGGCGGCGCCGGCCTCGGCGAGGACGGGCAGCACACCGAAGTAGAAGCCGTCGTTCGACATGAAGTAGGTGAGCGGCAGGCTGAGCAGGCCGGTGACGATGGCCATGTGCGGGCCCATGCCCTCGGGGACGGTCTCGACCAGCCAGTCGGCCATGCTCTGGACCATGCCGGTGCCGGTGAGGACGCCGGTGAAGACGGCGGCGGCGAAGACCATGCCGGCGACGTTGAGGACGTTCTCGGCGTGGGCGCCGATCCGGGCCTTCTGCTCGGCCATGTTGGGGTAATTCACCGTGAGGGCGAGGGCCGCGCCGAGGAGGAAGAGCACCGGGATGGGCAGCAGCTCCATGATCATCGCGGTGAGGAGCGTGATGGTGAGACCGGCGTTGAACCAGTAGAGCTTGGGGCGCAGGGTGGGGCGGTTGGGGTCCAGGCCCTGGAAGTCCTCGTCGGCGGGGAACTCGGGGGTCTCGTCGGCCGTCGCGTCCCCGGTGCCGGCACCGCCGGCGGAGGTCTTCGTACCGGCGGTGGCGTTCTTGGCGTCCTTGCCAGTGCCGCCGCCCGCGCCCACCAGGACCGTGTCCTGCTCCGGGGTGAGGACCTCGTCCAGGGAGAGATAGCCGACGCGCTTGCGCTCCCGCAGACCCAGGAAGTAGGCGAGGACGAAGACGAAGAGCAGGCCCACGAGGAGCGCCGGGATCATCGGGACGAAGATGTCGGCGGCGTCCAGCTTGAGCGCCGTGGCCGCGCGGGCCGTCGGGCCGCCCCAGGGGACCGTGTTCATCACACCGTTGGCGGTGGCGGCGACACCGGTCATGACGACCAGGCTCATGTTCAGCCGCTTGTAGAGCGGGTACATCGCCGAGACGGTGATCATGAAGGTGGTGGAGCCGTCGCCGTCGAGCGAGACGATCGCGGCGAGCACGGCCGTACCGACCACGACCCGCATCGGGTCCGCCTTGCAGAACCGCAGGATGCCCCGGACGATCGGGTCGAAGAGGCCGACGTCGATCATCACGCCGAAGTAGACGATGGCGAACATCAGCATCGCGGCGGTGGGGGCGAGATTGCCGACGCCTTCGATGACGTAGTCGCCGAGGTTCGCACCCTTGCCGACAAGCACACAGAAGAGCGCGGGGATGAGGACCAGCGCCGCGATGGGCGACATCTTCTTCATCATGATCAGGACCAGGAAGGTCGCGATCATGGCGAAGCCGAGGATTGTCAGCATGGGGGCTACCTAACGTTCATCCTTGAACTCCCACCGGGACGGCGGTCCGGATGACGTTAGGTCGCGTCAAAAGCTGTTAACAAGATGTTGACGTGTGAGCAATACGAGCAAAACCCCAGGTGGGGGTGGAAGTGGTAGATCACGGCCGCCCCGGGCCCCCGCCGGCCCCCCTCCCGGCGTCCCCCGCCGACCCCCTCCCGGCGTCCGCCGCCGGGCCCCGCCGTCCCTCCCCGCACCCGCCCGGACCGGGCCCGCCCCGCCGCCGGTCCGTCATTGACGGACGGGGTCCGCAATCCTACGGTGGCCCATAGGATTCCCTTCGGCTTTCCACCGGGAGCGGGCGATGAGCGGCATCGAGCAGGCCATGGAGCGGGCGCGGAAGACGGCCGGAGGGCTGGGGTACTCCCCCGGATTCGGCAACGAGCACAGTTCGGAGGCGGTCCCGGGAGCCCTCCCGCTGGGGCGGAACTCCCCCCAGCGCGCCCCCCTCGGCCTCTACGCGGAACAGCTCAGCGGCTCCGCCTTCACCGAGCCCCGCGCCCACAACCGCCGCTCCTGGCTCTACCGGATCCGCCCCTCGGCGGCCCACCCGCCGTTCCGCCGCACCGACAACGGCCGGCTGCGCGGCGGGCCCTTCACGGAGACCGTCCCCGACCCCAACCGGCTGCGCTGGGACCCCCTGCCCGAGCCCGCGCCCGGGACCGACTGGCTGGCCGGTCTGTGGACCCTCGGCGGCAACGGGAACCCGGTCGAGCGCACCGGCATGGCCGTGCACCTCTACCACGCCAACGCCCCCATGACGGACCGGGTCTTCGGCGACGCGGACGGGGAGCTGCTGATCGTGCCCGAGCTGGGCGGGCTGCTCCTCGTCACCGAGCTGGGCGTGCTGGCCGCCCGCCCCGGCGAGGTGGCGCTGATCCCGCGCGGGGTCCGCTTCCGGGTCGAGCTGCTGGACGAGCGCGCCCGGGGCTACGTCTGCGAGAACCACGGCCGCCCCTTCACCCTGCCCGACCTGGGCCCGATCGGCGCCAACGGACTGGCGAACGCGCGCGACTTCCGCGCGCCGACGGCCTGGTACGAGGAGGTCGACAGCGAGGTCGAGGTGATCACCAAGTACTGCGGCAACCTCTGGGCCGCGACCTTCGACCACTCCCCGCTCGACGTGGTCGCCTGGCACGGCAACCATCTGCCGTACGTCTACGACCTGCGCCGCTTCAATGTCATCGGGTCCATCTCCTACGACCACCCGGACCCGTCCATCTTCACCGTGCTGACGTCGCCCTCCGACACCCCGGGCCTCGCGGGCGTCGACTTCGTGGTCTTCGCGCCGCGCTGGCTGGTCGGCGAGGACACCTTCCGGCCGCCGTACTTCCACCGCAATGTGATGAGCGAGTACATGGGCCTGATCGAGGGCGCGTACGACGCCAAGACATCCGGCGAGGGCGGCTTCGTACCCGGCGGGGGCTCCCTGCACACCATGATGTCCGCGCACGGGCCGGACCGGGAGACCTTCGAGAGGGCCAGCGCCGCCGAGCTGCTGCCGCAGAGGATCGACGACGGCCTGGCCTTCATGTTCGAGACCCGCTGGCCCATCCTCACCACGGACCAGGCCGCCCGGGCGGACCACCGGCAGCAGGGGTACGACCGCGTATGGCAGGGTCTTGAGCGACACTTCAGGTCCTGAACCCTTCCCGGCCTGACCTGCCCCGGAGAGACGGAGCCCGCTGTGACCTCCTCCTTCGCCCCCGATTCGGTGGTTCTCAACCGCAAGCTCCCGCTCTGGTACCAGGTCTCCCAGTCACTGCGGGCCTCGATACTCGGGCGGGGCCCCGACGCCTCGCTCCGGTTGCCCACCGAGGAACAGCTGGCCGCGCATTACGGGGTGAGCGTCCTGACCATGCGCCAGGCGCTCAAGGAACTGGAGGAGGAGGGGCTGATCAGCCGGCACCGGCGGCGCGGCACCTTCATCGAACCGGGCGCGCGCCGGGGCGCCCCCCGCCGGCTCCTCGGCTCGATCGACGCGATCGTGGCCCAGCAGTCGGGCGAGCGGACGACGGTTCTCGGCCACGGTCCGGTGCCCGTCCCGGGCGCGATCGCGGAGTACTTCCCCGGCCTGACCGACGTGGTCACCTACCGCCGGCTGCGCCGCGACGGCGAGAGCGGCGAGCCGACCAACTGGGCGGAGAACGCGGTCCGCCCCGATGTGGCGGCCCGGCTCGACGTGGCGGACCTGGAGCGCTGGCCGATGACGAAGGTCCTGCGGGACGCCGTGGGCGTACGGATCAGCAGGATCACGGACACGGTGGAGGCACGGCTCGCGGACCCGACGACGGCCCAGCTGCTCCAGGTGCCGCTGCTGAGCCCGATCCTGCACTACACGGGGGTGACGTACGACGTGGACGGCCGCGTGGTGGACGTGGCCCGGATCCACTACCGGGGGGACCGCTTCTCCTTCTCGGTCACGGTCGAGGCGGAGTGAGCCCCGGCCCGCACGGACGGACGGAACGGGCGGGCGGGCGGCGCCGGGTACCAGGCATCAGGCACCGGCACCCGTGACGGAACACACGACCGCCCGAGCACGGGCAGCTCGGGCGGTGACACGTGACATGGAGCCCGCGCGTGGGGACGCGGACCGGCCGGGCGGAGCGGCGACGGTCAGTGGCGGCTGCCGAAGAGGGTGCGGCGCAGCCGGCGCAGCGGCGCGAAGAGCGAGACGCCGCCCCTGCCCCGGTCCCGGTCGTGCGTCACATCGCGTGAGGTCAGCTCGCGCATGAGCGAGGTCGCCTCAAGGGCGTCGCGCTGCGGCACGGCGGGTCCGCCGAGCACCGAGAGATGTCGGTCCAGGCGGGTGCTCGTCGCTTTGCTGCCGCAGGTGATCGCAGGCACGCGGGGCCTGCTGCGCACTGTTATCTGTTCCATGTCCATCCCACGTCCGTCCCACCGTCGCTCCGCCGTCGTCCCCACCCGTGTCGTACGGGGCTCCGGGCAGGCTAACCCTATCGCCCCGGCCGGGCACCCGTGTATCCCGCCCGGGGGATTCACCACAGGAACAGGCGAGTTGACCGGTGGCCGATAAAACCGGATGAACCTGCCCGAATCCCTGGCGAGTCGACTGCCCCGTGCGTCCCACCCGTTGATTCTGCCCAGCGGGGCGGTCCGGCACGCGTACCACCGGGATTCCGCGTGATGACGGTCACACCCTGTGACGAGAGCCGGTCACGGAAGCGGCGGTGCGGACGGACGGGGTGGACGGGTCAGGCCTTGGCGTCGAAGGCGGGCAGGTAGCCGCCGGACTGTCCGTTCGCCGTCGGGTGGTACGACTCGCCGATGTTCAGCCAGTTGACGCTGTGCAGCCAGGAGTCGCCGGAGCAGATCTCGTGGTTGGTGAAGTAGGGGACGACGTCCGCGAAGGCGAAGCCGTGGTTGGCGGCCCGCTTGGCCACGGCCGTGTTCAGGTGGTCGGCGGCGCCGTTGATGGCGCGGCGCTCGTTCTCGGTGAGCCCGGCGAGGCAGCTGCCGCCCAGCTTGTAGAAGCGGGGGTAGCCGAGGACGACGACCTGGGCCGCGGGGGCGCGCGAGGAGATGGCGTTGTAGACGCCGTCCAGCCGCCCCGGGAGGGTGGAGTCGACGAACGCCTTGGCCTGGTTGACACGGTTGACGCAGTTCGTCTCGGACTGGAGGACGCAGGTGGTCATCACGTCGGCGAACCCGGCGTCGTTGCCGCCGATGGAGATCGAGACGAGGTCGGTGGCGCTGGTGACCGGGCCGAGCTGCTTGCCGGTCACATCGCTGGTGATGGCGCCGGAACAGGCGGTGAACGCGAAGGACGAGGGGCTGTTGGCGTTCGCCCAGAGCCGGGGGAAGGCCCTGTTGCTGCGCTTGCAGTCGCCGCTGGCGCCGTCGTAGCTGCCGGCGCCGACGCCCGAGGAGTAGGAGTCGCCGAGGGCCACGTAGTCCACGGGGGCGGCGGATTCCGCGGCCTGTGCCTGCCCCGCCCCGGCGACGGCGAGGGTGGCCCCGAGGAGGAGCGAGGTGGAGAAAGCCATGATGCGCGACACGTTCATGGGACCTCTTCGTGTTAGCAGGATCACTGCGTCAACCAACGTTCTTACCAGTCGGTAGCCACAACTGGAAGTGCTCATGCCAAGCATTCCGCTCTCGCTTGACGGAGCCTCAGGTACCGGCGAGGCAAGGGCTTTCCCCCGGCATAACGAGCGAACCCGTCATCGGACAGCAGAAGACGACAACTCGTCAGCGGTATCGCACGTACGGGCAAAACCCCGTGCGCCGCCGGGCCGGGTGCCCGATCATGGGCGCATGTCAGCCCCACGGACCCAGTTGGAGCGCATGTCCTCCGCAGCCGTACCCCCGCAGAACGCCGTGTCGATCCGGCTCAACCTCGACGACAGCGACTCACCGACGGACGTCGTCGACGCGCTGTTCCTCGGCAGGTTCACCAGCGGCGAGCAGCCCTACGCCCACGGCCACCAGGTCGAACAGGTCAAAAAGGGCCACGATCTGCTGCCCCGGGGCGCGCGCGTGCTGCGTGCCGCCCGGGACGACGACCGCAGCGCGCTGCTCGCCGAGGGCGACGGCTGGACCGTGCTCGTCTCCCGGTGGAGCCAGGGCGCCGACGTCACCGTGACAGCGGTCAGCGCCGAACTGGCCGAGCGGATCGTCAAGGAGGCGACCGCCGACGCGGCCGACGAGCCGGAGCCGGAGCCCGAGGACGTCACGATGGGGTTCTGGTACGTCTCACCGCGCCGGGGCCCGTACCGCACCACCCGCAGCATCGCGGCGGGCGACTGGGAGGACGTGCGGCGCAACTACACGGCCCCGGTGGCGTCCGCGATGGACCGGCTGATGAAGACCACCCCGGACGACATCGCGGGCCGGCTGCTGCTCCTGCACGGGCCGCCGGGCACCGGGAAGACCTCCGCGCTGCGCACGCTCGCGCGGTCCTGGCGGGAGTGGTGCCAGGTGGACTGCGTCCTCGACCCGGAGCGGCTCTTCAACGACGTCGGCTATCTGATGGACATCGCGATCGGCGAGGACGAGGGCACCGAGAAGGAACGCTGGCGGCTGCTGCTCCTGGAGGACTGCGACGAGCTGATCCGGGGCGAGGCCCGGCACACGGCGGGGCAGGCGCTGTCCCGGCTGCTGAACCTCACCGACGGGCTGCTGGGCCAGGGCCGCAACGTCCTGGTCGGGGTGACCACCAACGAGGACCTGGAGCGGCTGCACCCGGCGGTGGTACGGCCGGGCCGCTGCCTGGCCCGGATCGAGGTCGGCCCGCTCACCCGCGCGGAGTCGGTGACCTGGCTGGGCACCGAGGAGGGGGTGGGGCGGCACGGCTCCACCCTGGCGGAGCTGTACGCGCTGCGCCGGGGCACCGGGCCCGCGTCGGTGCCGAAGCAGCACGGCGAGGCGGCCGCGGGGCTGTATCTCTGACCCCGCACCTGCGCGGTACTCAGGTAGTCGCCCATGACGGCGCCGAGCGGGACGGCTCCGACCCCGCGCCCGCGGGTTACTCAGTCGCCGTAGACCGCGCGCAGGGCGTCCCCGGCCGCCGCGCGGGCCGCCTCCCGGTCCGCGCCCAGCCGGTGCGCCCGCTCGGCGAAGACCCGCGCGGCGGCGGCCAGCTCCCGGGCGGCGGCGTCCTCGGCGGCCGCGACGAACGTGCCGTGGCGGCCCCGGGTCTCGATCACCCCGTCGGCCTCCAGGGCGCGGTACGCCTTGGCGACCGTGTTCGCGGCGAGGCCCAGTTCCTCCGCGAGCCCGCGGACGGTCGGCAGCCGGTAGCCCACGGGCAGCTCCCCCGAGCGGGCCCGCTCGGAGATCTGTGCGCGGAGCTGTTCGAAGGGGGCGACGGCCGAGCCGGCGTCGACGGCGATCTTCAGGGTCACCCCGTGATTCTCCCCCAGCGGGCGGGCGTCCGGCGAAAACCCCCGTGCGACACGGCCCGCTCCTCCCTAGGCCGTCTCTTACGGATCTTGCTGGGGCTCGCGTGCCCTGGCACCGCACCTCGCCGCGTTGTCGTCAATCGCCGATGCTCCGCATGGACTCATTCCTCCGCCTTGCGATGCACGGCACCAGACCCCGCTCCCTCACCCAGCCTGATCCGTAAGAAACGGCCTAGCGTACGGATCATGAGTACGGAGCAATGGGGTCAGGATGAACAGTGGGGACAGGATGAGCGGCGGGGACAGGACGAGCGACGCGGACCGGGCGAGCGGCGCGGACGGACGGCGCGGACGGTGACGGTCCGGCTGGTCAAGGCGGGCCGGGAGAAGATCGCGTACCCGGCGCGGGCACTGGGCGACGACGGGACGCACGCGGTGGTCCGCGCGCCATGGGCCGGATCCGGTGCCCGGGACTTCGGTTTCGTCCGCTTCGAGCCGGGCGATGTGTTCACGGAGCACTACTGGCGGGACCGCTGGTACGCGGTGAAGGAGGTACGGGCGGCAAGCGGCCGGCTGAAGGGCTGGTACTGCGACATCACCCGCCCCGCCGACATCGGGGCGGACGAGGTCGTCTGCGAGGACCTGGACCTGGATCTGTGGGTGTCGGCGGACGGCTCGTCCGTGCTGCGCCTCGACGAGGACGAGTTCGCGGCGAGCGGGCTGGCCGGGCGCGATCCGGGGGCGGCCGCGCACGCCCTGGCCGCGCTGGACGAGCTGGAGGCCGTGGCCCGCGCGGGCGGCCTCCCGGACCTGCTCGGCCCGCTCCCCGCGCAGGCGTAGGACCGGACAACCCCGTACCCGCAAAGCACTCTCCCCGCGACCGGGAACCCGGCCGCGGGGAGAGTGTGTGGGGGGATTATTCAGAGACGCTTCGGCGCCTGACGATCAGCTTCTTCAGCAGCGGCCAGGCGAGCAGGACGACGATGATCGCGTAGACGGTCACCGAGAAGGGCGTGTTGACCAGACCGGAGACGCTGCCGTCGCTGATCTGGAGCGCCCGGCGGAGCTGCTGCTCCGCGGCCGGGCCGAGGATGACCCCGATGACGGCGGGCAGCACCGGCAGCCCGTACCGCCGCATCCCGAAGCCCAGCAGACCGATGATCAGCAGGATGACCAGGTCGAGGGCCTCGCCGCCGACGGCGTACGCGCCAACGCCGGCGAAGAAGAGGATGCCCGCGTAGAGGTAGGGGCGCGGGATCCGCAGCAGCTTGGCCCAGACGGGCGCGAGCGGCAGGTTCAGCGCGAGCAGCAGCACCAGGCCGACGAAGAGCGAGGCGATCAGGCCCCACACCAGGTCGGGCTCCCGCTCGAAGAGCAGCGGGCCGGGCTGGATGCCGTACTGCTGGAAGGCGGCGAGCATCACCGCGGCGACGGCCGTGGTGGGCAGGCCGAGGGTCAGCATCGAGACCAGGGTGCCCGAAGCGGAGGCGGAGGCCGCCGACTCGGGGCCGGCCACGCCCTCGATGGCGCCCTTGCCGAACTCGCCCTTGTTCTTCGACAGGCGCTTCTCGGTGACGTAGGAGAGGAAGGTGGGGATCTCCGCGCCGCCGGCCGGGATGGCGCCGAACGGGAAGCCGATGAAGGGGCCGCGCAGCCAGGGCTTCCAGGTGCGCTTGACATCGTCCTTGCCGAGCCAGGGGCGGCCGACCGGGATGGGCTCGGAGCCGCCGCGGCGCAGATGGGCCGCGACCCACAGGGCCTCGCCGATGGCGAAGAGACCGACCGCGACGATGACGACGTCGACGCCGTCGGCGAGGTGGAGATTGCCGAAGGTCAGCCGCTGCTGTCCGGTCATCGAGTCGAGTCCGACGAGACCGATGGTCAGACCGATCAGGAGGGAGGCGAGGCCGCGGATCCGGGAGGAGCCGAGGACGGAGGTGACTGCGATGAACGCGAGCACCATGATGGCGAAGTAGTCCGGGGCGCCGATGTCGACGGCGAGTTCCGCGACGGTCGGGGCGAGCGCGACCAGCAGCAGGGTGCCGATCAGACCGCCGGTGAAGTGGCCGATGGCCGCGGCGGCGAGTGCCTGGGAGCCCCGGCCGGACTTGGCCATGGGATTGCCCTCGATGGCGGCGACCACCGCCGCGCTCTCACCGGGGGTGTTGAGCAGGATCGAGGTGGTGGAGCCACCGAACATGGCGCCGTAGTAGATGCCGGCGAACATGATGAACGCGCCGGTCGGTTCGAGTCCGTAGGTGACGGGCAGCAGCAGGGCGACCGCCATGGCGGGGCCGATGCCGGGCAGGACGCCGATCGCGGTGCCGAGCAGCACGCCGATCACGGCCCAGAGGAGGTTGATCGGGGTCAGCGCGGTGCCGAAGCCGTCGATCAGGGAGTTGAAAGAGTCCATCTGCTAGAGCACCCCCATCAGCGGGCCACCGGGGAGCGGAACGCCGAGCAGATTGTTGAAGAGGTAGTACGTGGCCAGCGACAGCACGGCGGCGATCAGCGGGTCCCGGTGGAAGGTCCGGCTGCCGAGGGCGAAGGCCGCTCCCCAGAAGAGGAGCATTCCGGAGACGGGGAAGCCGAGCGGGCCGATGAGGACGGCGAAGCCGAGGAAGACTCCGGCCAGCAGCAGGACGGTGCGCCAGTCGCTGGGCTCGCTCAGGTCGATGTCCTCGCCGGCCTCGGCCTCGCCCCGGCCGCCGCGCAGCACGTCGACGGCGAGGAGGACGGCGATCAGCAGCAGGCCGATGCCGACGGCTATGGGGACGGTCTTCGGTCCGACGGGGCCGCGCTGGGTCATGTCGACGTCCATGGTGAGCGCGTCGCCGAGGACGAGCACACCGATGGCGAGGAGCAGCACGCTGACGCCGAGTTCGGAGCGTTCGCGCAGCCAGGCGCCGGCTCCGGAGCCGGGTCCCGCGGAGGTCTGCTCCGTCGGGGTCGCGGGTGTTTCCTGTGAGTTCACAGTCCCAGCTCCTTCAGCACCGTGTCCACGCGCTCGTTCTGCTCCTCCAGGAAGTCGCCGAACTTGTCGCCCGTCAGGAACGCGTCGTTCCAGCCGTTCTTCTTGAGGGATTCCTTCCACTGCTTCGACGCGTGGAGTTCCTCGACGAGGGTGATCAGCTTCTTCCGCTCGGTCTCGGAGAGTCCGGGCGGTGCCACGATGCCGCGCCAGTTGGTGAACTCGGTGTCGAGTCCGGCCTCGCGCAGGGTGGGGGCGTCCAGGCCGGGGACCCGCTCGGGGCCGGTGACGGCGAGCAGCCGCAGCTCCCCCGCCTTGATCTGGTCCAGGTACTCGCTGACGCCGGAGACGCCGAAGGCGACCTTGTTGCCGAGGATGGAGGCGAGGAGTTCGCCGCCGCCGTCGTAGGGGATGTAGTTGACGGTCTTGGGGGCGATGCCGGCCGCCTGCGCCATCAGCATGGGGGCGAGGTGGTCGGGGCCGCCGGGCGAGGAGCCGCCGCCGACGGCCATCTTGCCGGGGTTCTTCTTCCAGGCCGCCAGCAGGTCCTGGATGGTCTTGTACGGGGAGTCCTTGCCGACGACGACGATGTCCTGCTCTTCGGTGAGCCGGGCGATCGGGGTGGTGTCGGCGAGGGTCCTGGGCGCCTTGTTGGTGTGGACGGCGCCGACGACGCCGAGGCCCATGGACATGGCCAGCTTGCCGTTGCCGCGCTCGCCGACGAGGCGGGTGAGGCCGACGGTGCCACCGGCGCCGGGGAGGTTGAAGATCTCGATGTCGCTGGTGAGGTCCGCGTCCTCGGCGTTCTTGGCCGCGGTGCGGGCGGTGATGTCGTAGCCACCGCCGGGCGTGTTGGGAACCATGATCCGCAGACCCGGGATCCGGGTGCCGGTGTCGGAGCCTTCGCCGGTCTTGAGGAGCGGCGGCCCCACGAACACCAGCAACGCCGCCCCGATTACGGCGAGGGGAGTGCGCAATCGCACGTGAGCCGCCTTTCGATGGGGAAGATGTGAAGTGGCCCACATGTTGCCTGTGCGTTAAGAAAGTGTCTCTCTTCCGGAATCAACGGACGTTGTGGTCATTGTGGTCGCGCCTTAGCGTGTGCTCCGTGATGAACGTGCTGGTCGTGGACGACGACTTCATGGTCGCCAAGCTGCACGGCCGCTATGTGGCCTCGACGGAGGGGTTCCGGGTCGTCGGGGTGGCGCACAGCGGTGCGGATGCGCTGGGCGCTGCCGAGCGGCTGCGGCCCGATCTGGTCCTTCTGGACATCTATTTGCCCGATATGGACGGAATTACGGTGCTGCGCGAGCTGCGGGCCGCCGAGGAACGGGATGCGACGCGGCCGAGCGCGGACGCCCTGTTCATCACGGCCGCGCGGGACGCGGGGATGGTGCGGGCCGCGCTGCGGGCGGGCGCCCTGCACTACCTGATCAAGCCGTTCAACCAGGCGGCGCTCCAGGAGCAGCTGCGGCACGTGGCGGCGCTGCGGTCGCGGTTCGACCGGCTCGGGGAGGCCCGGCAGGAGGACGTGGACCAGATCTTCGGGACCCGTCCGCCGGGGTCGCGGGAGCTGCCGAAGGGGCTCGCGGCGCACACGGCGGAGCTGGTGGAGCGGATCCTCCGGGAGCACCGGGGGGATCTGTCGGCGACGGAGTGCGCGGTGGCGGGGTCGCTGTCGCGGGTGAGTGCCCGGCGGTACCTGGAGTACTTCGCGGAGACGGGCCGGGTCGAGGTGAGCCTGCGGTACGGGGGCACGGGGCGGCCGGAGCGGCGGTACCGGCTGGTCGGCGGCTGACCACGCCCCCGGGCCCGCCGGGGCACAGGGGTGGCGGTCAGACCGGTCCGAGGTCGGCGCTGTTCCAGCGCTGCGGGCGCATCAGGATGATCACCTGCTCGCCCAGCTCCTTCTCCACGAACTCGACATAGGAGGCGACTTTGCGAGCGGGAAGGTATCGGGCGCTGATCTCGGCCACATGGCGGCGGGTGGCCGGCTCGGTGCCGACGACGGGTCCCTCGACCGAGACGTAGCGGACGGTGGGCGCCTCCCGGTCGACCAGCAGGGAGAACCGTCCCGCCCGGGCGATCAGCCGCTCCTTGCGGGAGCCGAGCCCCGTCATGATCCAGACATCGCGGCCGGGGGCGTAGTGGTACCAGACCGGCACCGTGAGCGGCGCCCGCCCGTCTCCCGCGTCCACCGCCAGGGCCGCGATGTGCGGTTCGGCCAGGAATTCCTGGCGTTCTTCACGGGTGAGGGTCACGGATGACTCCTTCGCTCGGTCCACCGGTCGTGCCGGTCCGGGGCCGGGTGTGTTCACCGGGTGTGTTCATCGGCTGGTAATCGTCCCGCTGACATGGAAAAGCTACAGGTCCCGAGCGCGCGCCGGAGCTGGCCCGGCCACCGGGCGGGCCGGGGTTGACTGCTTTCCTCCCCCGGGTCCCGTCCCTGTTCCCCTCCCCGCGTTCCGGGCTCCCGGAACACCGCCCGGCAGCCCCCGCACCGTGCGGTGCCGGGCTCCCCGGCCCCGCGGGCGCAAGCCGCCGACGCCCTTGGCCTCCACCGTGGTTGAGCCCGGAGGCCGGCCCGTGACCCGGGTGCGCCCCGGGTCGCCGCCGGCGCGGAGCCGGGCCCCGGACGACGAGGAGACGAGCGGATGAACGACGCGGTGAGCCGATGGATCGAACAGCGGGCCCACGTCCTCGCCGCGGTGGCCCCGGGCGCCCCGGCGACCGATCCGGAACCGCTGCTCCCGATCGTGGGCGGAGCCGCGGTGGCGGCCCTCGGCACCTCGATCCGGCACTCCCGCGAGCTGTCCGCCCTCTCCCACCGGACGGTCCGGATCCTGGTCGAGAAGGCGGGCTTCCGGACCGTGCTCCTGGAGGGAGACGATCCGGTACAGACCGGTCTCGACCGGTTCATCCGGACGGGCGAGGGCGATCCGCGTACTTGGTTGACCGCTGCACGGCCGTTCTGGCGGTACGCGGGGATCCTCGCCCTCGTCCACTGGATGCCGGCCTGGAACGCGGTTACCTTCGCGAACACTTCGGGGACGGTTGTCTCCCGCCGGGCCCGGGCTTCCACCACGGGTCACCGGACCTCGGCATCCCCGCCCCGCCGCCGGAGCGGGCCGCTTCCTGAGCCCGCTCTTAGCGGTTCCTTAAAGCAGGAATAAGGATCCCCGCCTTCCCCCTCTCCCGGGCGATTCGGCGGACTCGAACGGCTAACTTGCTGCTCACCGGGGCCGGTTCGAACACTGCACCGGGCATACGAAGAGTCGCGTACGGCCCGTTCGGACCGGCCCCGTTCCCCCCACCGACCCAAGGAGAATCACAGATGACCGCTCGCCGCACGGCGGCCGTGGCCGCCGTCCTGGGGATCGTGCCGCTCGCCCTGACCGCGCTGACCGTCACGCCCGCCGCCGCCCACGGTTCCATGCAGGACCCGGTCAGCCGGATCACGGCGTGTTTCGCCGAGGGGCCCGAGAGCCCCGACTCCGCCGCCTGTAAGGCGCTCGTCGCGGCCGGCGGCACCCAGCCGCTGTACGACTGGAACGAGGTCAACATCGGTGACGCGGCGGGCCGGCACCGCCAGATCATCCCGGACGGCAAGCTGTGCAGCGTCGGCCGCGAGAAGTACAAGGGTCTCGACGCGCCCCGCGCCGACTGGCCGTCCAGCCCGATCGCCGCGGGCAACAAGACCTTCCGCTGGCGTGCCACCGCCCCCCACCGGGGCACGCTGGAGCTGTACATCACCAAGGCCGGCTACGACGCGACCAAGCCGCTGAAGTGGTCCGACTTGGAGGCCCAGCCCTTCACCAAGGTCACCGACCCCCGGCTGGAGAACGGCTCCTACGTCTTCGACGGCACCGTGCCCAGCCGCACCGGCCGCCACCTGATCTTCTCGATCCTCCAGCGCTCGGACTCCCCCGAGGCCTTCTACACCTGCTCCGACGTGGTCTTCGGCGGCAACAGCAGCGGCGGCACGACCCCGCCGGCCGCCCAGGTCCCCACCGAGGGCGAGATCAAGCAGGGCGCCGGGAACTCGACCGTCGACCACGGCGGCAAGGGCGGCGACACCGCGGCGGAGAAGGAGGCGAACGCCGAGCACGTCGCGCAGAAGGCGGGCTCCGGAACGGGCGCCGTCCAGGCCGCCGCCGGCAACGCCCCCGCCGCCCAGAACGCCGGCACCACCGAGCTGGCCGCCAAGGGCGAGGTCCTGGCCGAGACCGGCGGCGACAGCACCACCGCGTACATCGCCGTCGGCGGTGCCGCGGCGCTCGCCCTCGGCGCGGCCGGCATGTTCGGCGCCGCCCGCCGCCGCTCGGCCCGGGTCGCCCGCTGACCGCGACGCCCTGAGGCCCGTCGGCCGCCGGCCGGCCGACGGGCCACCCCGACCGGGGCGCCCTGACGGCCGGGTGTCCGTCCGCCCACCACGGACGGGCACCCGGTCCCCGGGCGCTCCACCCTCCTGACGCCGCCCCGGGGCTCCGCCCCTGCACCGGGGCGGCGTCAGCCATTCGGCCGCGTACCGCCTGCGGGAGCGCCGCACGGCACGGAGCGTGGGGCCATGAACGGGACTTCGGACGGCCGCCCCGGCAACGGGCCCCCGGCCCCCGCCCCCACCGGCTTTCTCGCCGAGGTCAAGGACGCGGTACGGCTGCGGGCGGCCGTGCTGGTCGTCGGCGTCCTGGCGCTCCAGATCGCCTTCGTCGTCAGTTACGTCGGCGCCTTCCACGAGCCCCGGCCCCGCGATGTGCCGATCGCGGTCACGGCGCCCACCGGCGCGCTCGCGTCGGACACCGCGCGCCGGCTGGCCGCGCTGCCCGGCGATCCGCTCGATCCCCGTACCGTCCCCGACGAGGCCGCGGCCCGGCGGCAGATCGAGGACCGGGAGGTCGACGGGGCGCTCGTGGTCGACCCGGGGAGCACCACCGACCGGCTGCTCGTCGCCGGGGCCGGCGGCGCGTCCCTCGCCGACGCCCTCACCGAGGTGGTCGCCTCCGCCGAACGCTCCCGGGGCCGGACCCTGCGGGTGACGGACATCGTCCCCAACGCCCCCGGGGACGCGCGCGGCCTGTCCTCCTTCTATCTGGTCATCGGCTGGTGCGTCGGCGGCTATCTCTGTGCCGCGATCCTCGCCATCAGCGCCGGGGCCCGGCCCGCCAACGTCCACCGGGCCCTGATCCGGCTGGGGGCGCTGCTGCTGTACTCGATCGCCTCCGGGCTGGCCGGCGCGGTGATCGCCGGTCCGGTGCTGGACGCGCTGCCGGGGGGCGTCGGCGCGCTGTGGGGTCTGGGCACCCTGCTGGTGTTCACGGTCGGGGCGATCACCCTGGCCCTCCAGGGCCTGCTGGGCATCATCGGCATCGGGCTGGCCATCCTGCTGGTCGTCGTCCTCGGCAACCCCAGCGCGGGCGGGGCCTACCCCTGGCCGATGCTGCCCTCGTTCTGGAGCGCCATCGGACCGGCGCTGCCTCCGGGCGCGGGCACCTTCGCGGCCCGTTCGATCAGCTATTTCGGGGGCCGGGCCGTGGGCGGCCCGCTGCTGGTGCTGGCCGCGTGGTCGCTCGTGGGCGCCCTGGTGACCCTGGTGTGCGCGAGGCAGCGCGACGAATCCGGGCGTACGTCCGGGGAAGGGGCGGCCGGGGCGCCCGGCTGAAGCGCAGGAGAGCGACCGCGCGCTCCGGCGCGGACGTTTCGGCTCCCCGCCGACCGCATAGGTACGCCCTTTCGGCGGTAATCCCCGATTAGCGGCCCGACCGCACGCCTTCGTGCCCTGTCAGGGCCGACACTGGGGGAGTGTCGTCGCGGCGGCGCCGTCCACCCGGACGACATGACGGGCGGACGGGGCTTCGACGACATGACCGAGGAGGGTGGGGATGTTGTCCTTGGCCCACAGAGACCCGGACCACGACGTACGGCGAAGGGGGCGGGGGGTGCGACATCGGGTGCGGACGTCCGACGGGCGGCATCTGATGGTGGAGCGGCTGGGGGATCCCCGGGGCAGGCCCGTCTTCCTGTTGCACGGCACCCCCGGCTGCCGGCTGGGCCCGGCGCCGCGCGGGATGGTGCTCTACCAGCGGCGCACCCAGCTGATCGCCTACGACCGTCCTGGTTACGGCGGCTCGGACCGGCTGCCCGGCCGGAGCGTGGCGGATGTCGTCCAGGACGTCCGGGAGATCGCCGACGAGCTGGGGCTCGACCGGTTCGCGGTGGTGGGCCGCTCCGGTGGGGCGCCGCACGCGCTGGCCTGTGCGGCGCTGCTGCCGGACCGGGTGACGCGGGCGGCCGCGCTGGTCACCCTGGCGCCCCGGGACGCGGCGGGGCTGGACTGGTTCGAGGGGATGGCGGCCTCCAACGTCCGCGAGTACACGTTCGCGTCGGACCATCCGGATGTGCTCACGGAACGTTTCACCGCCCGGTCGGCGGAGATCCGCGAGGATCCGATCCGGCTCCTCAACGATCTGCGCGCGGAGCTGACGGACTCGGACCGGATGGTGGTGCAGGACGCCGGGGTGCGCAGGATGCTGCTGCGCAACTACCAGGAGGCGCTGCGGCTCTCCGCGTACGGGTGGATCGACGACGCGCTGGCGTTCTGCAGTCCGTGGGGGTTCGATCCGGCTCAGATCCGGCCGCCGGTGATGATCTGGCACGGTGAGAAGGACGTGTTCTCCCCGGTGGGGCACGCGCGCTGGCTGGCGGAGCGGATCCCGGGGGCGACGGCGGTGCTGGAGCCCTCCGCCGCGCACTTCGACGCCCTGCACGCGCTGCCGAGGGCGCTGACCTGGCTGCTGGCGGAGTGAGCCGCGCGGCCCGGCGGAGGGGACACCCCCGCCGGGCCGGCGGCCGGCCTGCCGGGAAAGGCTTCAGACGGCGAGGGGTTCCAGGTCGCGGTGGACGCGCCGCTCGTCCCGGGCGAGCCGGGTCAGCGCGTGGTCGTCGCCGACCTGCCGGGCCAGTTCCTCGACGGTCTCGGTGCGCAGCCGCGCCGCCTGTGCCGTGCGCCCCAGCCGGCCGAGGGTGACGGCCACGTTCGAGGCGACGCCCAGCACCTCGGGGTGGTGCGGCCCCAGCACCTCGCGCAGCCGGGCCACCGCGTGCTCCTCCAGCTCCAGTGCCTCCTCCAGTTCGCCGAGGTCGGCCCGGGCGTTGGCCAGGTTGATGACGCTGTACAGGTAGTGCGGATGGTCCTCGCCGAGGATGTCCCGCATCCGCTGTCCCACGGCCGACAGGAGCTGTCCGGACGCCTCCAGGTCGCCGCAGCCCCACTGGTAGATGCCGAGGTTGTTGATGGCGGCGAGGGTGTACGGATGCCGCTCGCCGGGGACCAGCGTGTACTGGTCCACGACCTCCTGTGCCAGGTCGCGGGCCGCGCCCGGCTCGCCGGCGGCGAAGAGGTCGGCGGCGAGGTTGAGGTCGCAGGCGAGGGAGTCGGGGTTGGCGGAGCTGTAGCGGGAGCGGTAGCGGTTGCGGGTCGCGGTGGTGAGCCGCCGGGCGTCCTCCAGCCGCCCCGCCCGCCGCAGGGAGACCGCGAGGCTCTTGGCCGCCGCCAGCGTGCCGGGGAAGGTCCGTCCCAGCTGCCGCTTGTACAGCTCGTACGTCCGGCTGAGCAGGACGACGGACTCCTCGTACCGCCCCACTTCGCGCAGGTCGCGGGAGAGGGAGGTCGCGGAGGAGAGCGTGTAGGGGTGGTCGGGGCCGTGGACCTCGGTACGCCGGTCGAAGACGTCCTGGTCGATCTCGCGGGCCCGGGAGTACTGGCCGACCATCCGCAGATTGAGCGCGAGGTTGTTGGCGGCGGCCAGGGTGCGCGGATGGGACTCGTGGAAGATCTGGCTGAAGCCCTCGTGGGCCTCCCTCGCCAGCTCCATGGCCCTGCCGTACTGGCCCAGGGTGCCGAGGTCCATGGCCAGTCCGCTGGTGGTCATGTACGTGTGCGGATGGGTCGCGCCGAGGACCCGCCGCTGGCGCTCCAGGGTCTCCTCGTCCAGCTCCCTGGCCTCCTTGTAGCGGCCCTGGGAGCGGTAGAGGTTGGAGATGTGGAAGCACAGGTACAGGTACTGGAGGTCGTCGGTGCCCAGCATGGTGTGCCAGGTCTCGCGGACATCGTCGGCGATGCCCCGGGCGGTGACCCAGTCGCCGCGCTTCCACAGGTAGCGGACGCGGTCGATGAGGAGCCGGCGGGTCTCGGGCTCGGTGCAGCTGTGCGCCTCCGACGGCGACAGATGCGGCCAGATGGTGGCGAACCGGTCCCAGGTGGCGGGGTTGTCGATGGGTTCGTCGTCGTCGGGGCGGGCGCCCGCGAGGACCCGGTGGACGGCGTGCCGGGCGTCCCGCTGCTCCTTCTCGCTGAGCTGGGCCCGGATCACGGCCTGCACCAGCCGGTGCACCTGGATGCTGTTGTTGACCTGGTCGACCTTGGCGAGGGCGAACCGGCCGATCTCCCGGATCACCCGCCCCAGTACCAGCTTCTCCTGGAGCGAGGCGTCGTACGGCTTGAGCGCGTCGATCATCTCCTTGCTGTAGAGGAGGTTCGCGGAGATCGGCTCGGGGGCGAAGAAGGCGCAGAGCTGGAGCAGGCGTACCGCCGCCGGTGAGCGCTCCTTCAGCTTCTCGATGGAGACGTTCCAGGTGGCGGCGACCGGTTCGGGGTAGCCGGCGGGCTGGTTGAGGGCGAGCACGCTGGTGGCCTGCTCGCGCAGCCGGTCCAGGTACTCGGCGACGGGGGTGGCGGTCTCCGCGATCCAGGCGGCGGCCTGTTCGACGGCAAGCGGCAGGTCGCCGACGGCCAGGGCGACCTGGTCGGCGTCGTCGCCGGTGAGTCCGCGGGCCCGCCGCTGGAGGTGCTCGATGGACTCCTCGCGGGTGAAGACGTCGATGGCGAGGGCGTCGCCGTACTGCGACCAGGTCTGGTTGCGGGAGGTGACCAGGATGTGCCCGGGGCCCTGGGGCGGGAAGAAGCGCTTCAGCTGCTCGGGGTCGTCGGCGTTGTCGAAGACGAGCAGCCAGCGGGCGTGGGGGACGCCGCGCCGCAGCAGGTCGACGGCCTCCTGGGAGGCGGCGGCCATGTCCTCGCCGCCCTGGGCGCCGAGGCGGGCGGCGAGTTCGGCGAGCCCGGCGATGACGTCGTCGGGCTGCTCGGCGGAGATCCACCAGACCAGGTCGTAGTCGGCCATGAAGCGGTGCACGTACTCGATGGCGACCTGGGTCTTGCCGACGCCGCCGAGACCGTAGAGGGTCTGCGGCTGCGGCAGGACGGCGGCCACGGTCATCCCGCCGCCGAGCCGGTCCCGCATCTGCTCCAGGGCGGCGGAGCGGCCGGTGAAGCCGGGGTTGCGGGGCGGCGCGTTCCAGATCTTGGGCACGGTGCCGGGGAAGCGCGGGCCCGGGGCGTGGCTGGTGTCGGTGATCTGTACGGGGCGGTCCAGCGCGCGCAGCAGGGCGCTGGTGGCCTGGACCTCGTCCAGGCGGAAGAGGTCGACGGGGTTGCGGTCGATGTAGGGGGCGGAGAGCCGGACGTCGCCGACCCGGATGGGGAGCAGTTGGTGGCGGGCGCCGGCGGCGTCCTCGGCGAAGGCCCGCTGCCACAGCTCCACCGCGCGGGGCGACTTGAGATAGGCGCTGGAGAGCAGGACGACGGTTCGGGTGGCGTTCTGGGTGGTGTACTCGGATCCGGGGCCGGTTCCGGGCGGGGCGGAGACGTCCCGGGGCACGACCCGGAATCCGGCCTGGGTGAGCAGGGACTCGATCCAGTCGGCCCACATCCGGTTCTCGGCGACATAGCTGAGGAAGAGGTCGGCGGGGAGGGCGGGCCGGCGCCGGGTGAAGGCGTCCTTGATCCGCAGCCTGATCTCGTCGCCGATCGGGGGCATGGCGGTGATCCGCTGCTCGGTGACGACGGCGGTGAGCCGTTCGAAGGCGGAGAGCAGGGAGTTGGTGAGCCCGGTCTCGTCGCCGAAGGTGGCGAGGGTCTCCTCGTAGGCGTAGTAGGGGCGGTACGGGATCTCCACCGCGCCCCAGTAGGAGGTGAGTTCGTCGCCGGCCAGGCCGGTGGGGAAGCGGTCGAACTTCACCCGGGCCAGGGCCCGGCCGGCGTCCGCCTTCTCCTTCTCGCCCTCGTCGATGCGCATGGGGACCGGGTAGATCCGGATGCCACGGCCGCCGTAGCGCTCGTCGATCTGGCGGGCGACGGCGGCGGCGCCGTCGATGGACTGGTCGCTGAGGGTGAAGCAGTCGACCAGGATGTCGGGCAGATGGACGGTGCAGATGTCGGCGATGTCGCTGAGGCCGGTACGGCTGTCGATGAGGACGTAGTCGTAGTTGGCCTTCATGTCGTCGCGGAGCGCGTCGAAGAAGAGTCCGCCGCCGAGCCGGTCGTAGAAGTTGTCCCAGTCGAACGTGGAGACGGTGGCGGAGTACTCGCGGTTCTGCCGGCCGGCCGAGACGAAGTCGAGGGTGCCTCCGCCGGGGAACTCCCACCCCAGTCTCTCCGGCGCGAGGGAGACGGCGTGCGGCTGGATACGCGCGTAGTCCACGTGCCAGTCGTCCCGGCGCCCGGTGTCGGGGGTGATGGCGGCCCAGGCGTACTCGGTGATCAGGTCGATCACCCCGGTGGTGGCGCCGAGCGTGGCCGGGTCGAGGAAGGGGTGGAAGAAGCGGTGCAGCCCCGGGGCCTCCAGGTCCCAGTCGACCGCGAGGACCCGCCGGCCGTTGGCCGCCAGGATCCAGGCCGTGTTGGCGAGGGCCATCGTGCGACCGGTGCCGCCCTTGTACGAGTAGAAGGTGACGATGCGTCCGTCACGACCGGCTGTCATCCGTGTCCTCCGCATCGGGGGGTGTGCCGCGCGTGCCGGCGGCGTGGGTGGGGCCGGGGCCGGCCATGGGGCCGGCGAGCCGGGTCCGTACGGGACGGGTGGCCCCGGGCGGCGGGCTGGGTGCGAAGGCCGTGGCGTGCCGCAGGTACTCCTGGGCGGCGGCCTCCACGACCTGGGGCAGGATCTGCCCGAAGTGCTCCATGCTGAGGACGCCGCGGGCGGCGGCGCGGCAGGCGGCCCGGCCCTGGCTCATCTGGTGCGGCATGGTCCGCTCCAGCTTCTCGACGAGCTGGGCCTCGGATATCCGGCTCTGCGGGTCCTCCCGGTTCCAGGCCACGACCACGCCGACCCAGGGCCGGGGCGTGGCGTCGAGGGCGGCGAGCCGGGCGCAGCGCTCGTCGTCCTGGAGGGCCCACCGGTCCACGAACAGGATCTCGGGCCGGCTGGGCGGCAGACCCGCCTCGGGCGGCGCCTCGTGGTCGAAGGAGGAGACGGTGGCCTGGTAGTCGAGCGAGCGGACCAGGTCCTGGGCGACATAGGCGAGCGGGCGGGCCGAGTCGGGGTGGTACGGGTTCCAGTCCTGGGACTGCTTGCCGTAGTAGTCGGGGGCCCGGCCCTCGGGGAGGTCGTGGCGGGTGGGTGCCGCTATCGTCAGATGCATCGGGCGGGGTCCCGTGGTGGTCCTGCCGAAGGCGCTGGGCGCGTGCCCGTAGTCGACCGGGCTGCCGGGGGCGACCCGGGTGGTGTCGGCGACGCTGACGATCCGCTTGGCCAGTTCATAGACGGCGGCCTCGTACTCCTCGGCGAAGATCCGGAGCTTGATGAGGCCGTAGAGGCCGTCGGTGACATAGCGGTCGCCGAAGGCGCGGTGGTTGAACTGGAGCCGCGCGGCCGGTCCCGGCAGCTGCTCCGGCGGCATCGGCACCCACAGGGCGGGCACGATCGCCTCGGCGGAACGGTTGTGCTTGGCACGGTGGTATATCGCCCGCTGGGCGAAGGCGTACCACTCCTTGCCGCACGCCTCGCTGGCGAAGTAGCGCGGGGAGAAGAGCGGGACGAAGACCCGGCAGCCGGCGAGCATTTCGCCGAGCCGTTCCGACCAGCCCTCGCCGGAGCGGATCTCCCGGTCCATGAATCCGGCCGGGGCCCCGGCCGGAAGGTCGGTCATGGCCATCACATGGCCGCAGAGATCCCTGAACAGCCGCTCCACCCACATGTCCGGATCGGGGCCGCCGCCCCCGTACCTCGGCGTGTGGGCGTAACTCAGGAAAAAGTACGGCCGGTGGTCCGGCGCACGCTGCGCTGAATCCGACACACGACCCCCGTCCTGTGTGAACACCCGCCCCCGCACCCCCGTGTCACCGGAGGGGAGTACGAGTGATGCCGTCATTCTGGAGCCCGGCACTCACCAAACCCCCGCTGTTCGGTCGTTCAGTGCCGTTTTTCGGTCATCCACTCCACCGCGTGATCGACGGCTTCCCTGATCGGGAAGATGCGCGCCGCCCGTTCTCCCAGGTGTCCCGTGCGTTCCATTCCCCAGGTGAACGAGGCACCGATCGCGCCGAAGTCGCTGTCGTCGAGATGAATGTCCTCGTACTCCGTCCATTTCTTACCCCCGCCGGGCCGGGGAACTACACAACGGTACGTTCGAAGCGGTGCGTTGACCCGGTATTCCGCGAGATGGAACGCGGTGCAGACCTCGAATCCCACATTGATCAGCAGAACGTGCGCCGAGGCGCGGTAGAGCGCGCCGAGCGGGGATGCCTCCCCCAGATGGCAGTCGGGCGCATGGTCGGCGAGGTATTCCGCCGCACGCGCCCCGAGCGCGGCGAACGAGGTCTGCGGATGGCCGGAGCGGACCGCTCCGGGGGCGGTGCGGACGGCCTCGGAGAGCCGGCCCATGCCCTGCCCGGGGGTGGTGGACGGGTCGAAGGCGGGCATGGACCGGCGAAAGGCCCGCTCCTGGCGAGGGGTCAGGCCGGCGACGAGGGCACGGTACGCGCCGGAGGTGTCGGAGTTGGCGGGGGTGAAGGCGGGGACGACGAGGGTGCCGGCGGGGCCGAGGATGTCGGTGAGGGCGTCCCGGAGCACCTCGGCGTCGAGTCCGGTGCCCCGCAGGGAGGCGTGCACGAGCAGGGTCGCGCCCTCCGGCACGCCGAGCGCGCGGAGTGAACGCGCCAGGCGTACGCGGTCGCGCAACGGCTCATCGGCCGTGCTTCCCCTTGGCCGGATGCGGTCCCCCGAACGGGTGAACCGGCCCGGTCGGAGGGAGGGGGAGCCGACGGCGGGCGGGGTGCCGCGTCCGGTACGGGTCCCCGGCGGGGGCGGCCCGCCGGGGGCGGCGGGGCGAGCCGGGCGACAGGCCGGCCCGCGCGGCGGGCGGCGGGGCGGGTCCGGCTCAGCCATGGCCGCGTGCCCCGGTGCCGGAGCCCTCCGGGGCACGGGCGGCGGGGGCGGTGGCGGGGGCGGGCGCGGATGCTGCGGGCGTCCCCGGAACGCCGACGGGGACCGGTTCTCCGCCCTGCCCCGACCGGCCGTCCCCGTCGTCCCCGGGGGCGGGCACCCGCCCGTCCAGGTCGGCGCGGAGCCCCGCCACGAACCGCCGTCCGGCGACGGACAGTTCCGGCGCCTGGTCGAGCAGGTCCAGCGCGGCGCGTGCCACAGCGGCCTGCCGGGGGTCGAGAGCCACGACGGCCACCCGTTCCGCCGCGCCCGCGAGCAGCGCGGAGACCGGGATCTCCCCCTCCGCCCACGGGGCCGGGTGCCGCCACCAGCCGTCGCGGGCGTACAGGTCGCACACGTCCGCCAGCGCGTCCAGCCGGGCCCGCGCCGCGCCGCGCAGCAGCAGGACGGCGAGTTCCCCGGGGGTGTCCGGCAGCGCGATCCCCAGCGCCCCGGGGCCCGCCCCGGGCCGGGGGTTCGCCCTCGGTTCCGCGTCCGCTGCGGCGTCCGGTCCCGTCCCCGGTGCGGTGGCGTCCAGCGGGGTGAGGGTGGTCAGTCCCGCGACGGGCCCGGCGGCCCCCTGGGGATCGGCCCTCCGCAGCAGCGCCAGGGCGGCGGTCAGCCGGGTGTCCCAGAGCGCGGCCTCGGCGTCGGTGAGCCGCCGCCGGGCCGGGCCCGCGTGGCAGTCGCGGCAGGGGTCCAGATCGTCCAGGTGCAGCGCGGGCGTCCCGTCCCGGCCGCCGACGGCCCGGACCGGCCACCAGTCATCGGCAGCGCGCGCGTCCCCGGTCGCGTTCCCGTTCACCTTCCCGGCCGCGGGCCCGTTCACTGTCCTGTTCGCGTCCCCGGTCGCGTTCCCGTCCGTCAGGGGCACCCAGCGGTCCGGCCGGCCGGCGGCGGTGACCGAGAAGCCGCCGTCCCCGGCCCGCACCACGGCCTCGCCGCACTCCCCCGGGCCGCCGAGCATCAGCCGCCCGAGCCCCGGCAGATCGAGCGCGCCGTCCTCGTACCGCACCCGGACGGGTGTGGGGTCACCGGCGCGGACCAGGGCGGCGGCGAGCCGGGCCGCGAGCCCCAGGGCCCCGGCGACGGCGCCCGGCCGGTCCTCGGCGAGCGCCGTGAGCGTACGGCGCAGCCAGGTGTGGGTGTACGGGTGGGCGCAGACCGCGTCCAGGGGCCCGCCGGCGGTGTCCACGGCGAGGGCGAGGGCCCAGGCGCGCTCCCACTCGGGCCCGCCGCGCCCGTCGAGTTCGCGGTGGAGCAGGGCGAGCAGGGTGCGCGTCAGCTCCCGGTGGTCGGCGCGGAGCGCGTCCGGGTCGGTGACGGCGGCGGGCACCAGCCGGGGCGCGGCGCGGTGCTCGATGCCCCGGATCAGGGCCTCCAGGTCGGAGCAGTACACCGAGGTGTGGTCGAAGCCGTGGGCGGCGCCGTAGCGGTGGGTGTAGAGGCCGCCGCCGCAGGAGCGGACCACGGGGCAGCGGCGGCAGACGGCGCTGACGCCGTCGAGACCGCGCTGCCGTGCCTGCACCCCGGGGTGCGAGGCCACCAGGTCGAAGGGGTGGGTGAAGACGTCGAACCCGGTGGCGGCGGCGCCGTCGTAGGCGCTCTTGAGGGAGTCGACCTGTTCGAGGGTGCCGTCGGTCTCCACGACCACGAGGTCGCTGGGGGCGAGTCCCAGGGATTCGGTGAGGCTGGGGCCTCCGGCGAGGGTGGAGAGGACGGAGTCGAAGAGCCGTACGGGGACGGGGCGCCCCGCCGCGTCCCAGCGGTCGTAGACGGCGAGCAGCCAGTCGGCGTGGGCGGTGGCGGACCCGCCCGGGCGCACCGGCGGGTTGTCCCAGGTGGCGTGCGGGAGGAGGAAGTCGACGCGCGGCGGGTCCAGCGCGGCCAGCGCGTCGTAGACGGCGACGGGGTCGTTGGCGACGTCGACGGTGCACAGGAGGCCGAGGTAGAGGTGGCGCCAGCGCTCCTCGCGCAGCAGCGACACGGCGCGCAGGACGAGGGGGTGGCTGGTGCGTCCGTCGGCGAAGCGGCGGTGCCGGTCGTTGGCGGCGCGGTCCCCGTCGAGGGAAATGCCGACCCGGACGCCGAACGCGTCGAAGAGTTCGAGATAGCGGGGGCCGAGTTGTAGTCCATTGGTGTGGATCCGCAGATCCAGTGCGGCCACCCCGTCGAGTGCGGCGGTGAGTTCCTCGCAGACCTTCCGCAATCGGCCGGGGCCCGCCAGCAGTGGCTCCCCTCCGTGCAGGATCACCGACACGGAGGGCAGTGCATGGCTCTTGGCATGCTCGGCCAGTCGCAGAGCGGTCCAGGTAATCGCCTCGTCGGTGATGGCCCTGGGACGGTTACGCCAACTGTGGTCGGCGTGCTCGTAGATATAGCAGTGGTCGCATGCGAGATCGCATCTGCTGTGAACCTTCAGCACGATCTCCCGGAATGGGACCAGGGGTCCTTTCATTCCGTCAGTCTAGGGGCGGTTCAGAGTGCGGAGTTGAACGTGGACACGCGTCGGCCCTCAAGACCCGTGGGCAGGACGCGGGCGAGCTTCTCGGCGGCTTCTCCGGTACGGACGTCGAGCCGGTCGAGGGGGACCCGGTTCTGGTCCACAGCGGTGAAGGGAGTGGTGTTCTGCGTGTTCATGGGACCGTCCTTGTCGGTGATTCCCTCACTGTTCGCCACGCACCATTGCGTGCGATGGCGGCGGCACGACTTTACTCTCAGGCCCACTCCCCCCGCCGCAGCGAACGGGCACGGCATCCGGTGATTTCCGTGGTTCCCGGCAATCCCGCAGGCCGGAGCGGAGCGCGGATACACGTGAGTGCGGAACAAATAGTTCCGTCCAAAGAGTGACGGGAGAACCGGAAACTGCCGAACCGGTTCGCCGGACGGGAACGTCCCTCGTACGCGGGACGAGGTCAGTAGATGCTGACGCCGAGAGCGGCGAGCGCCGGGCCGATCCGCTGGAAGTAGGTCACGCCGCCGGTGACGCAGTTGCCGCTGCCGCCGGAGGCGAGGCCGAGGGCGAGCGGACCGGAGTAGAGCGGTGCGCCGCTGTCCCCGGGCTGGGAGCAGATATCGGTGCGGACCAGGCCGTGGACGATCGCTCCCTGGCCGTAGTTCACCGTGACGTTGAGGGCGGTGACCGTGCCGTTGGAGATCCCGCTGACGGCGCCGCGCCGGGCGACGGGCATCCCGACGGCGGGGTTCCCCGGCCCGGTGATGTCCACGGCGCCGACCGTGCCGGGGCTGGGCACCGCCGGGTTGGCGTAGTGGATGAGTCCGTAGTCGGAGCCCGGGTAGGAGGTGGCGACGACCGGGCCGATGGGTACGGTGAGCCCGCTGTCGGCGTACCAGGTGATGGTGCCGAAGGTGCAGTGGCCGGCCGTGAGGATGTACCGCTGGGTCGCGTTGCGGACGTTGAATCCGGCGGTGCAGGTCTTGCCGACGGTGTAGATGCGGTCCCCGCCGCTGATCAGCTCGGTGAGGACCCCGGGGACGCGCTCGATGCGCAGGACACCGGCGTGCGCCCCGGCGGCCGCTCTGATCCTGGCGATCTCCGCTGCGGTGACGGTGGTGTCGGCGGTGACGACCACGCGGCCGGCGGCGGTGTACCAGGCGGTGCCCGCCACATCGGCGGCGCCGACGGCGGCGCTCACGGCGGCGAGGCCGGCGGGGGTGGGTGCTACGCGCGCGGTGGCGGTGGCGGGGACGGTCAGCGCGGTGACGGCGAGCAGGCCGGTGGCCACCGCCCCGGGGCGCCGCCAGCGCCGGGTGATCCGGCGGAGCCGCCCGGTGCCGCGGAGATGGAGGGGACGGAAGAGGGCGCCGAGGCGGCGCGGGGAACGGCCGGCGGGGCCGTCCGGCGCGGGCTCGGAGGCCGGGACGGAATCGGAATCGCGATCGGGGTCGGGGGCGGCATCGGGGTCGGGGATCGATAAGGGGGCGGTGCGCTCGGTCCTCACGTGGCATTCCTCCCGTGGGTCCAGGGGCCCACGGTGGCGTCCGGGGCCGGTGCGGCGCGTCAGCCGGCACGATGCCGTTCCCGGCCGGTCCGTGTCCCTGACAAGCGCCGTTCGGGAGTATTCGGCCGGTCGGGGCGGCCCCGCAAGAGGGCGTCCGGCGGGGCACGCGCGCGCCGGCCCCGGTCCCCCGGCCGGCAGCACGCCGGCCGGGGCCGCGTCGGGGAGATCAGCCCGGCAGCAGGGCGCGCTCCCCCGTGGGCACGCCGAACGCGAGGGTGTTCCCGGGCGGCGGGAACGGGCAGATGAAGTGGTCCGCGAAGGCGCACGGCGGCAGCAGCGCCCGGTTGAAGTCGACGGTCACCGTGCCGTCCGCCGCCGGGGCCGGGGGCCGCAGGAAGCGGAAGCGGTAGCTGCCGTTCCCGCTGGTGGCGTCGGCGAAGACGGCCCACAGCGAGCCGTCGTCCTCGACGGCGACCCGCAGGGTGTGCTCCGCCCCGCCGTGGGTGAAGGCGATCTCACCGGCGAGCCCCAGCCCGCGTTCCTGTCCGTCGGCGTTCTCCACCCGGACGCTGCGGTGCTCGGGATACGGCCGGTACTGCCCCGGCAGCACCCACGCGGGGTCGTACGCGCCGATCCCGATCCCGGGGAACGCGGTACGCGCCGGGGCACCGGGGTCGAAGTCGCGTACGGCCCACTGTCCTTCGCGCCGCAGCACCACCAGCCGCCGGTCGCCGTGCGCGAGGGGCGACTGCGGTACGGGCCCGTGGTGCGCGGTGAGCCGTACCGCTCCGTCGACGGGGGTGCCGTCGAGGGTGAGGCCGTCCCCGGCGGCGGCGGTGAGGACGACCTCGTCGCCGTCCTCGCGCCACTCTCCCGGGATCCCCTCGATCCGGCCGCCGGGGTGGTCCGCCAGCCAGTGGGTCCCGGTGAGGGAGAGCGGTCCGTACGGGGCGGTCAGGGTCCGCGCCCGCCGCTCCCGCCAGGTCAGCCACTCCTGGGGCGGTTCTGCTTCGTCGGCTGTGCGCCGTGCGTCCGTGCTCATGTGTCAACCCTTCCACACCGGTTCGGGGAGTCCGAGGTGGGACCGGAGCGTGGCCCCCTCGTACGCGGTGCGGAACAGCCCGCGCTCCTGGAGCAGCGGCACCACCCGGTCCACGAACTCGTCGAGTCCGCCGTGGGCGGGGTGCGGTACAAGGACGAAACCGTCGGCCGCGCGCTCCCGCAGATAGCTCTCCATCCGCGCCGCGACCGCCGCCGCGGTGCCGGTGAACGACGGGTGCTCCGGTTCGGGGGCCGGCCCTCCGGCCCGCAGGGGGGTCCGGCGGCGGGCGGGGACCCGGCGCGGGCCGGAGGGGACGGCCAGGGGCCCGGGCACCGCCCCGTCCCGCTCGCGCGGGGAACCCCGGCGGGCGGGGACCGGCGGATACGGCAGGGTCCGCGGCCGGCGCAGCCCGGCGGCCCGTTCCTCCGCGTCGGCGGCGCTGTCGCCGAGGACGACGGTCACCTCCGGCATGACCGCGAGATCGGCGGGGCGGCGGCCGTGGGCGGCGAGCCGGGCCCCGACGGCGGTGGTCAGGGCGCGGCCGGCGGCGGGCCCCCGGTGCCGGCTCAGCAGGACGTCGGCGGTGCGGGCGGCGAGGTCGCGGCCCCGGGCCGAGTCCCCGGCCGTCAGGACGGCGACGATGGGGGGCCGGCCCTGCGGACAGCGGGGCACGGTGAACTCGCCCTCGACGGTGAAGTACCGGCCGTGGTGGGCGACGGGCCGGGGCGGGCCGCCGGGCGGCCAGGAGTCCCACAGCGCGCGGACGGCCCGCACGGACTCCGCCGCCCGCCGGTACCGTTCGGCGCGGTCCGCGCCCCGGCGGGGCGGGCGCTGCCCGGGGACGTCCCGGGGCGCCAGGGCCCAGCCGGCCCGCCCGCCGCTGAGGTGGTCCAGGGAGGCCACGGCGCGCGCGATGTCGTACGGCCCGGTGGCGCCCGGGTCGACGGCGGCGGCGAGGCCGATCCGGTCGGTGACGGCGGCCAGCGCGCCCAGCGCGGTCAGCGGCTCGGGGCAGCCGGGCGCGGGGGCGGCGCAGTCGGCGAAGTCCGTGGCGGCACCGGTGGTTCCGGCGTCCCCCACCAGCAGCAGGAAGTCGAAGAGTCCGCGTTCGGCGGTCCGGGCGAGCTGTTCGACCTGGGAGAAGGCCGTGCCGGTACGGCCGGGGGCGCCCGTGAGGCGGACGGCGAGCCGCAGCCGCCGCGCGGCGGTCACCGGGCCGTCCCGGCGGCCACCGGGGCGCGGCCGCGCGCGGGCCGGGGCAGCCCCAGGTGTTCCCGCAGGGTGCCGCCGGGGAGGAAGGAACGGAAGAGGCTGCGGTGCTGGAGCAGCGCGACGGTGCCGTTGACCACGCGTTCCAGATCGCGGTGGGGGTCGAGCGGGACGAGATGACAGCCGTCGACGGCGCCGTCCCGGTGCCAGCGGGCGATCAGCTCGGCGAGTTCGACCGGTCCGCCGCTGAAGTGCGCGGCGCGGGCGGCGGAGCGCCGGGGGTCCAGGGAGCCGGGCCGGGGTTCGCCGCCGCCGAGGTCGACGGAGAGCGAGAGCAGCACCCGCAGGGCGGCGGGGTCCCGGCCCAGCTCGCGGGCCTCCCGCAGCACGGTCGCCCGCCGCTCGGCCGCCTCGTCGGGGGTGCGGGCGCGGATCAGGACGACATCGGCGTGGCGGGCGGCGAGGCGACGGCCCGGCTCCCGGGCGCCGGTGAGGTCGACGACGACGGGGGGCCGGCCCTGGGGCGGCCTGGGCGCGGCCCGGCCGGTGCGGGGCCCCGGCACCCGGCCGGGTGACCCGGCGCCGTCGGCCCCGGCGCCGTCGACGGCGCCCCCGGTGCGGCCGTCCCAGACGTCGGTGCGGCCGTCCCAGACGTCGGTGACGACCCGGACGGTCCTCTCGGCGTCGCGCCACCGCTCCGGGGCGGGGGCCGCGTGGTGTCCGTAGAGCCGGGCGCCGGCCTCGGTCGCGGACACGCCCACCGCCCAGCCGGCCCGGCCCTGGCTCACCCAGTCGAGGGTGGCGAGAGCGGCGGCGAGCCGGTGGGGGTCGGTGTGGGTGGTGGTGACGGTCGGCACCAGGCCGATGCGGCGGGTGAGGGGGGCGATACGGGAGAGCACGGAGAGGGCTTCGGGCCCGGGGCGGGTGTAGGGGTCCCCGAGGGTGACGAAGTCGAGGGCGCCGTGTTCGGCGAGGGCGACGAGACCGGCGTAGTGCGCGGCGTCGAACCGCGCGGGGCCGTCCAGGGCGACGGCGAGATGCAAGGGGCGGATGGGGGCCATGACGGCAACTGCCTTTCCGGATGGTCGGGTCCAGGGCGGGCGGGGCGGGCCGGCGGGGGCGCACGGCTCTCCCGAACCACCGAACGGACGCTCCGAACCACCGAACGGACGCTCCGGGGCGCCGGTTCGGCGCACGGCGGCGTCACGGCCCCGGGCCGGGGGAACCCCGGGGGTCCGCAAGGGCTGCCGATGGGCACGACCATGTGAAGGCTCCGTGGATACGGGATCGGACACGGCCGCCTTCACCAGGGCACCGGTGGGTGATGCCGGTGCGTCGCGCAGGAGGAACGCGCCCCTCAGCACGGTCCCCGCCCCGAGGCTAGGCGGTGCGCACGGAACGCTGTCAAGGATGTCCATACTGTGGTCACGCCGTCCGGGCGCGGTTGACGCGGCATCGGATGCCTGTTCCACTGGGACCATGTCGTCACAGCGTCGGCTGGTCAAGCGCTCCCACATCGACCTCGGTCGCGTGTGGTCCGCCTCCTGTTGACCCGGCCCGCCGCTGCCGCCGCAGTGGCCCCGCCCACCGCGACCGGCGGCCTTCGCTGACGGATCCCCCGGATCCGCGCACCCGCCGGTCCACCGGCCCGCCCACGGCACCACCTCACCCCGCGCCGCGCACCCCTCGCTTCCCCCTCCCCTCTTCCGGCTTCCCCCGCACCACGGGACCGTCCGTACCGCGGACGGCCCGCACGGCCTGCCCGACGGATCCACCCGCGACCGCGTGCCCCGGCCCCGCTCCTTCCCCCGGGGCCGGGGCGAGGAGCGGGGCCGCGGCCGCGCGGGACGACCCCTCCCTTCCGGTCAGCTCGGGTCAGCTCGGGCCAGCTCGGGCCAGCTCGGGCCAGCTCGGGTCAGCTCGGGTCAGCTGCAACCGCAGTCGCAGTTGCAGCCGCAGTCGCCGCAACAGCCGTCCTTGCCACCGCCGCTGCCCCCGCCGCCGTGGCCGCTGTTGCCGCCACCGCAGTCGCACGTGCTGGCCGGACAGTCGCACCGGTAGCAGCAGCCCTCGCGCCGCTTGCGCGACCAAGGGCTCTCGTACTCATGGCAGCAGCACATCTGACCGCTGCAGAAGACCCAGGTGAAGGCGGCGCAGCCGGGGAGGAACCCCCGGGGCTCGGGGGGCGGCGGGACGGGGGTGCCGGGCTTCGCGCTCCCCGGTTCCCGGGTGCCGGGCGCCGCCCCGGTCGCGGCCGCCGTGTGCGTACAGCCCGTGTCGTTGAACGCGCGGCGCACGGAGACGGCCGGTTCATGGGCGAGGAGGGCGTGGACGAGTGCGTCGTCGGTGAAGTCGGCGTCGCGCAGGGCGAGCCGGATGCCGTGGACGGCGTCGTCGGCGAGCCGGCGGGCCTCCTCGCGGGAGGTGCCGGTGGCGGTCAGCGGGTTCCAGGCGCCGGCCGCGGCGTCGGCGGTCTGGTCCTCGACCGCGTCCAGGAGGTGGGCGAGCCGGCCGAAGAGGCGGCCCGCCTCGGCCAGCGGGGCCGCGTTCTGCGGACGTCCGGCGAGGTGGGCGGTGTGGGCGAAGGCGGCGGCGGTCGCGGTCTCGGTGGGTTCGGTGACCGTCAGCAGCGGGGTGCCGGGCCCGGCGAGGGTCTCGATGCTTGACTGCCGTCCGACGGCGTCGAGCAGGACGGCGCTGTCGAAGCCCACGCTCGCGCCGGTGCGCGCCCCGGCCCGCGCCCAGCGGTCGGCGACCCGGCGGGCGGCGGCGGCCACCGGGCGGCGGGCCAGGAGGCCGTCGCGGTCGGTGACATGGTCGCGGACCTTCGCGGAGGCCAGCACCAGCGACACCGCCGCCGCGAGCCGGGCGCCCTCGCCCCGGGCGACGGGCGCGGTGCGCATGGCCCGCAGCGGGCAGGGCCCGGCGGTGCGCCGGTGGCCCGGTTCGCGTACGGACTGAGCCTCCGTCAGCACCGAGATGATCAGGCCGTCGTAGTTGGTGGCGACCCGGGCGAACTGCCCGTGGTCGGCGCGGAGCGCCAGACACAGCCCGCAGAGATGGGCCATCCACTCCGTCTTCAGGCCCTCTGTGAGCCGATGTGCGCAGGGCCGGACGATTCCGAACACCGTATTCCCCCCGTATTCCCCCGGTGTGTCCGATCTCCCCCGGCGGACGCCCCGCGCGCCCCCCTGGACGGCCCGGGACGACCGTGGCCATCATGGCGGGCCCGGGTCGATCAGCTGTGCGGCAGGCATCGTAACGGGCGGAACGCCCGGCTGTACCCCCTCACCTCACCCATCCGGGCCGACTTTCATATTTTGTGCGGATCATCATCGGTAAAGTGGAAGGAAGCTGACGAAGCACCACATCTTCTGCACCAGTCCCGTCACGAAAAACCTGCGCGGCGGCTATCCACTTGGCGCGCGATCCGCATGATGGACGACGATAGGGACAGGAAAGACGAAAGACCGCTCGTGAGCGGACCGCAGTGGAAGGAGGCGTCCATGGGATCTGTGCGCAAGGCGAGCGCATGGCTGGGTCTCGTCGACAACGACGAGCGCTACTACGCCGACGAGTACGCCGAGTACGCCGAGAGCGCGGAGACCGGTGACGCCTGGGTCACCGACCCCCGGGTCAAGGTGGCAGACGACTCCGCGCAGGAGGAGGGCCGCCGGATCGCGACCGTGACCCCGACCTGCTTCCGGGACGCCCGGGGCATCGGCGAGCTCTTCCGGGAGGGCATCCCGGTCATCGTCAACCTCACCTCGCTGGAGTCGGCCGACGCCAAGCGCGTGGTGGACTTCGCCGCCGGCCTCACCTTCGGACTGCGCGGTTCCATCGAGCGGGTGGCCACCCGGGTCTTCCTGCTGAGCCCGGCGAACACCCAGGTCGTGGGCCAGGAGAACGCCGGCCGTGCCCGCGACGGCTTCTACAACCAGAGCTGATCGGGCGCGCTCCCGAGCCCCAGCCGTCCGCTTTCCGGTCCCGCCCACCCGGCTCCCGCCCCGCGGGACCCACCCCGCGCGAGGTCACCGGAAGGCGTCCAGGCCGGTGAGCGCCTTCCCCAGCACCAGCTGGTGCATCTCGACCGTACCCTCGTAGGTCAGCACCGACTCCAGATTCGTCGCGTGCCGCATCACGGGGTACTCCAGGGAGATCCCGTTCGCGCCCAGCACGGTGCGCGCCGTACGGCAGATCCCGATCGCTTCCCGGACGTTGTTCAGCTTGCCGAAGCTGACCTGTTCCGGCAGGAGCCGGCCCGCGTCCATCCGGACCCCGAGATGGTGGGCGAGCAGAATCCCCTTGTGCAGTTCGACCGCCATGTCGGCGAGCTTCGCCTGCGTGAGCTGGAACCCCCCGATGGGCCGCCCGAACTGCTCCCGGGTGCGCGCGTACTCCAGCGCGGTGGCGAAGCAGCTGCGCGCGGCGCCCATCGCGCCCCAGACGATGCCGTAGCGGGCGTGCGAGAGACAGCTCAGCGGAGCGCGCAGCCCCTGCGCGCCGGGGAGGGCCGCCTCGGCGGGCAGCCGGACCCCGTCGAGGACCAGTTCGCTGGTGACGCTGGCCCGCAGGGACCACTTGTGCCGGATGTCGGCCGCCGAGAAACCGGGGGTGTCGGTGGGGACGGCGAAGCCCCGCACGCCCTCGTCGGTCCGCGCCCAGACGACGGCGACGCCCGCGACCGAGCCATTGGTGATCCACATCTTGCGGCCCGTCAGCACCCAGTCGGAGCCGTCCCGGCGGGCGTACGTGCGCATGCCGCCCGGGTCGGAGCCGTGGTCCGGCTCGGTGAGGGCGAAGCAGCCGATGACCTCGCCCGCCGCCATCGCGGGCAGCCACCGCCGCTGCTGCTCCTCGGACCCGTACCGGTGGATCGCGTACATGGCCAGCGAGCCCTGGACGGAGACGAGCGAGCGGATCCCGGAGTCGGCGGCCTCCAGCTCCAGGCAGACCAGGCCGTACTGGACCTGGGTGGCGCCCGCGCAGCCGTGGCCGGTGAGGGACATCCCCAGCGCCCCGAGGCCGCCCAGCTCACGGGCCAGCTCGCGCAGGACGGGCAGCTCGCCCCGCTCGTACCAGTCCGCGATGTACGGCTCGACCCGCTCATCCGCCCAGGCGCGCACGGCGTCGCGGAAGGCGCGGTCCTCGCCGGTGAGCAGGTCGTCGATGCCCAGGGGGTCCAGCGGCTCGAAGCGGGCGGGCTTGAGGGGCTCTGCGAACACGGGTGGCCTCCGCGGTCGTACGGCGTCGTACGGCGTTGTGCCGCGACCCGGGCCCGCGGCCGCGGTCGTGGTCGCGGGGGCCGACGTTACGGCTCAGCGCGCCGCGCGTCCAGACCCGCCCGCCTCGGCCGGGGCGCACCGCGCGGGGCCGCCCACCTCGGTGGACTCCCGGCTCCCGGGCAGGGCCGCGCGGCGCGGACCGGGGTGGTCCGGGACGGCTGCGGGCGCGGGCACCCCGTCGGCGATGTCGCTCTCCGGAGGGCCGCCGTCGGCCCGGCTGGGCAGCCGCAGCGCGGCGAGCGCCCCGAGCAGCAGCAGCCCGGCGCTCACCAGCAGGGTGACATGGAGTCCGGTGACGAAGGAGTGGCGGGCCGTCTCGCGCAGGAGTTCCCCCGCGCCGCCGCCGAGCCCGTCGGAGATCTGGTACGCCTCCCCGAGCGAGTGGGCGGCGGAGGCGCTCGCCGTGTCGGGCACCCCGGCGAGCCCGTCGAAGGCGGGGGCGTAGGCCGCGTTCATGACACTGCCGAGGAGGGCGATGCCCATGCCGGCGCCGAGCTGGTACGAGGTCTCCCCGATGGCGGCGGCGCCGCCCGCGTGGGCCGCCGGGGCCTCGCTGAGCATCGACTCGTACGCCGCGAACAGCGTGGTCTGGAGTCCGAAGCCGAGCAGGACGAATCCGGTGGTGAGCAGCGCGGGCCGGTCCTGCTCGCCCATCGCGGTGAGCAGCAGGACGGCGGCGGCGGTCAGGACGAAGCCCCAGCCGACCATCCGCCGGGGTCCGATCCGGCACAGGGTGTACGAGCCGGTGGCGCCGGCGGCCATCGCGGCGAAGGTGAGCGGCAGCAGCCGCAGGCCGGTCTCCATCGGGCCGAGCCCGAGGATCAGCTGGAGGTACTGGACGGCGATCAGCTGGAGGCCGACCAGGGCCAGCATGGCGAGGACGATGCAGCCGACGGAGGTGGAGAAGGCGGGGGCGGCGAACATCCGCATGTCGATGAGGGGCTGCGGGCGGGCCTTCTGCCGGCGGACGAAGAGGAGGATCAGCGCGAGACCGGCGAGGAGCGGTGCGGCGGTCGGGAGGTCGAGGAGGGAGTGGCCGACGCCGATCCGCTTGATCCCGAGGACCGTGCCGAGGATGCCGCCGGCGGCCATCAGCGCGCCGAGCACGTCCCAGGGGCCGTCGAGACCGCCCCGGGACTCGGGCAGCAGCCAGCGTCCGAGCGGCAGGATCACCGCCATCAGCGGAATGTTGATCAGAAAGACGGAGCCCCAGGCGAAGTGCTCGACGAGGAAGCCGCCGAGGACGGGTCCGGTGGCCGCGCCGACGGCGGCGACGGCGGTCCAGATGCCGATGGCCATGGCCCGCTCGCGCCGCTCGGGGAAGACCGCGCGCAGGATGGAGAGGGTGGCCGGCATGATCATCGCGCCGCCGACGCCCAGCAGGGCGCGGGCCACGATCAGGGTCTCGGGGGTACGGGAGAACGCGGCCATGGCGGAGGCGGCGCCGAAGATGGCGTACCCGATGAGGAGCACCCGGCGGCGGCCGACCCGGTCGCCGAGGGTGCCGAAGAGGATCAGCAGCGCGGCGCAGATCAGCGGATAGGCGTCGACGATCCACAGCAGCTCGACACCGCTGGGGCGCAGGTCCTCGGTGACGGCGGGGACGGCGACGTGCAGCACGGTGGCATCGACCGCGACCAGCAGCAGGCTGACGCAGAGGACGAGGAGAACGACCCAGCGGTCCTTGCCGCCGCCCGCCGCGCGCAGTCGTGCCGCGGCCGTGGTCGTCCCTGACATGCACTTACCTCCAGTGATCCCCTCGCGCTCGGCGGGCCAGCCGGGGACTGGCCTCACGGGCGGTCCGGCATCGACGGGCGAGTGAGCCGTCAGATTACGCGAGTTCCCCGCCCGCCCGCGTGGTCCAGCTCTCACAGGTTCCCCGCTCGGACTGTGGTGTACGCCACGCGTGTTCCGGGCGGTAAGGGGCAAGGTGCCCGTGATGTACCGCGGGCTTCACCGCCGCCGGACCCGTCAAACGTGAGAAAGAATTCATACGGCCGGGTGGAGAACGTCAATTCGCTGCTTCGAAAGGCGCTTTCCGGCATGCGGTCTCGCCAATACGCCGCAGGGTCTCCGGGATTTCCGAGTTGGCCCCGAATAATCCACCTGGCTGAGACATACTCCACATCACATGGTCATCACAAAGCGGCGGGATCGCCCGGGTCGCACACTCACTCCCTGTAACGTCGATTGGGTGCGTACCGACATCTTTGCCCGCTTGGACCGAGAGCCGGAACCGCCGAAGATAGAGATCCCGCGGATGAGCCGGACGCGGCTCGCCCTCTTCGGCGGGACGTCCGTGTTCTATCTCGCCATCGTCGTCGCCGTGCTGGCCTCGACCTGGCTGGTACTGCTCGACTGGAAGGTCATGCTCTTCCGGCCGTACCAGCAGTGGCCTGAGTGGCACGCGTTCCTGGACTCCTTCGTGGTGCTCGGCCAGCGCGGCCCCACCGCCGTGATGGTCGCCGCCTGGCTGGGCTGGCGCTCCTGGCGGCAGCACACCGTGCGGCCCCTGCTGGTGCTGGGCGTCTCCCTGCTGCTGCTCAACGCGACCGTGGGCGCCGTCAAGATCGGCCTGGGCCGGCTCGGCCCCCATTACGGGACGCAGATCGGTTCGGCCGAGCTGTTCGCGGGCGGGGATATATTTCCCTCCGGCCACACCGCCAACGCGGTGGTGACGTGGGGCATCCTGGCCTACCTCGCCACCACCCCCATCACCCGGCGCTATCTGTCGGCGCTCTCCGCGACGGTCTCGCTCGGGGTCGGGCTCACCACGGTCTATCTGGGTACGCACTGGCTGAGCGACGTCCTCCTCGGCTGGGCGGCGGGGCTGCTGATCCTGCTGGCGCTGCCCTGGTGCGAGCCGCTGATCGGCCGCGCCGAGGTGTGGCTGCTGGCCCGGCGGGACCGGGTGCGCGAGCGGTGGCGGGCCCGGCGGCGGCACTCCCCCTCCCTGCCGGTGGCGGCGGGCGGGCCCCGGCCGGCCCTGGTCGCCCAGCGCGTCCGCCCGGACGGCGCCCCGATCACGACGCCGGCGGCGACAGCGGCACCGGCGCGCGAGACGGTCGGCGCGGTGGGCACACGGTCCGGCGCCGCCCAGGCCGGGTCCGCCGGGTCCGGTTCCGCGGGTGCGAGACCCGGGGCCGGGGACCGGCTCTCCCAGACGATCCCGCAGCCCGCGCGCGTGGAGCGGTCCGCGGTCGCCCAGGCCGGCGCGACGCCCGCGCCCGCCTCGCGGCGGCCGTCGGCGGGCGGCTGACCCCCGTACCGGAAGAAGCAGACCGAAGGCCCCGGCCGTGGCGAACACGGCCGGGGCCTTCGGCGTACTCAGGGTCAGCCGGCCCAGCAGCGGACGACGGTGCCGCCCTCCACCTCCAGGTTCAGCCGGCCCTCCCGGTACTCCATGGTGATGATCGCCCCGGGCGGGAGCGAGCGGACGGTCCGCCAGCCGTGCTCCCGGGCCCGCCGCTCGGCGCTCTCGGCGGTGAGGCCGACATAGGCCGCGGGAGCTTCGTCAGGGTGCCCCGGCGGGGGAGGTATGGGTGCCATGACTCCACCGTAGGCGGCAGCGGACGGTGACGGAAGCGGACGGGTGCGTCCCGTCCCTGCAGTCACATCCCTCAGGGGTCACACTTCTGTCACAGGTCCGTCCACCCCTCGGGACGGCTGTCATGTCACCCGAACGAGCACTTCGACACCCGCCGTACGGTAATTCCGTGACGTCCCCTGATCATGCAGAATTCCCGGTTGTCATGAGCGGACGATCAGCGGAGGACGAATTGGCGGACCTTTCGACGGGCCGCTCGCCGAACGCTGTGGAATTCCCGGGCCGGAGCGGGCTCCCCGAGTGAGCGGAACAGAGACCCCGGCCCCGCCCGAGGAGCGGACCGCGACGGGCGGACCCCGCCTCGCCCGGGTACTGGTGCCCTGGCTGACCACCACCGATCACAAGAAGATCGGACATCTCTATCTGATCACCTCCTTCTGCTTCTTTCTCGCCGCCGGACTGCTGGCGCTGCTGATGCGGGCCGAGCTGGCCCGCCCCGGACTCCAGCTGATCGACAACGAGCGGTTCAACCAGGCGTTCACCCTGCACGGCACGATCATGCTGCTGCTCTTCGCCACCCCCGCGTTCGCGGGCTTCGCCAACGAGATCATGCCGCTCCAGATCGGCTCCCCCGATGTCGCCTTCCCCCGGCTGAACGCGCTCTCGTACTGGCTCTACCTCTTCGGCGGGCTGATCGTGCTGGGCTCGCTGCTCACCCCGGCGGGCGCCGCGTCCTTCGGCTGGTTCGCGTACGCCCCGCTCAACTCGATGGAGCACTCACCGAGCGTGGGCGCCGATATGTGGATCATGGGGCTCGCGCTCGCCGGCTTCGGCACGATCCTGGGCGCGGTCAACTTCATCACCACGATCGTCGGCATGCGGGCCCCGGGGATGACGATGTTCCGGCTGCCGGTCTTCACCTGGAACGTGCTCTTCACCTCGATCCTGGTGCTCTTCGCCTTCCCGGTGCTGGCGGCGTCCCTGCTGGTCCTGGAGGCGGACCGGAGGCTGGGTGCGCTGGTCTTCGACCCCGCCAACGGCGGCGCGCTGCTGTGGCAGCACCTCTTCTGGTTCTTCGGCCATCCCGAGGTCTACATCATCGCGCTGCCGTTCTTCGGGATCGTCACGGAGATCCTGCCGGTCTTCGCCCGCAAGCCGATCTTCGGCTATCTGACGCTGGTGGGCGCGACGATGGCCATCACCGGGCTCTCCGTCGTCGTCTGGGCGCACCACATGTTCGCCACCGGGGCGGTGCTGCTGCCGTTCTTCTCGTTCATGTCGTTCCTGATCGCGGTGCCGACCGGGGTGAAGTTCTTCAACTGGTCGGGGACCCTGCTGCGGGGCTCGCTCTCCTTCGAGACCCCGATGCTGTGGTCCGTCGGCTTTCTGGTGTCGTTCCTCTTCGGCGGGCTGACCGGGGTGATCCTGGCCTCGCCGCCGCTCGACTTCCCCGTGACGGACTCGTACTTCGTGGTGGGCCACTTCCACTACGTCGTCTTCGGGACGGTGGTCTTCGCGACCTTCGCCGGCTTCCACTTCTGGTGGCCGAAGTTCACCGGCCGGATGCTGGACGAACGGCTCGGCAAGATCCACTTCTGGACGCTCTTCGTGGGCTTCCACACCACGTTCCTGGTGCAGCACTGGCTGGGCGCGGAGGGGATGCCCCGGCGGTACGCGGACTATCTCGCGGCCGACGGCTTCACGGCGCTCAACACCGTCTCCACCATCGGCTCGTTCCTGCTGGGCCTGTCGACGCTGCCGTTCCTCTACAACGTGTGGCGGACGGCGAAGTACGGCACGCGGGTGACCGTGGACGATCCCTGGGGGTACGGGCGGTCCCTGGAGTGGGCGACGTCCTGTCCGCCGCCGCGGCACAACTTCACCACCCTGCCCCGGATCCGCTCGGAGTCCCCCGCCTTTGATCTGCACCACCCCGAGTACGCCGCGCTGACCGGGGGCACCCCGGTGGGGCCCGTCACTCCCCCAGCGCCCGCGAGAGAAGGTCCCGGGCGGCCCTGAGGCGCTCGGTCAGCTCCGGCGGCTCGACGACCTCGAAGTCCACGCCCATCAGCAGCACATGGATGACGAGCACATCGAGGCCGCCGGCGCCGGTGCGCAGCAGACAGGAGCCCTCGCCCTCCGGCTCCAGCGTCCCGTCCGACGGACCGACCACCCGGGCCGCCTCCTCGGCGGGGACCAGGAGACGGATCACCGCCCGCTCGGCGTACGCGGCGGTGGAGACGCCCCGGGACACGTATTCCGCCAGGTCGCCGGCGGGCGGGGTGCGCGGGGTGAAGCGGGGGCCGTGCGGCGGGGTGGGGGTGATCCGGTCCGCCCGGAAGGTCCGCCACGCGGCGCGCTCGGTGTCCCACGCCACCAGGTACCAGCGGCGTTCGGTGCAGACCAGCCGGTGCGGCTCCACGATCCTGCGGCTCTCGGCGCCCGCGTGGTCGCGGTAGCGAAAACGCAGCCGCTCGGCGTCGCGGCAGGCGTGGGCCAGCTCGGTCAGGACCGCGAGGTCGACCCGGGCCGTGGGGGCCCGGAGCATGGGGACGGTGACGGCGTTGATGGCGGCGACCCGCCGCCGCAGCCGGTCCGGGAGCACCTGCTCCAGCTTGGCGAGCGCGCGGACGCAGGTCTCGCCGATGCCCTCCACGCCCTGCCCGGCGGCGGTCTGGAGCCCCACGGCGACGGCCACCGCCTCCTCGTCGTCCAGGAGCAGCGGGGGCAGCCGGGCCCCCGCGCCCAGCCGGTAGCCGCCGCCGGTGCCCGGACTGGCGTGGACCGGATAGCCCAGCTCCCGCAGCCGCTCCACGTCGCGGCGGACCGTCCGCGCCGTCACCCCGAGCCGTTCGGCCAGGTCGGCGCCCGGCCAGTCGCGGTGGGCCTGGAGCAGCGAGAGCAGGCGCAGCAGCCGTGCGGAGGTTTCCAGCATGGCGCCAGTCTCGCAGCCGCCGCGGACAGAGCCTGTCCGCGACGGCCCGGATCGATCGGGGACGGCCCGGGGTGTCAGCGCCGGCGCAGCAGGGCCGCCGCGCGGTAGCGCGCGGCGTAGAGGCCGTCGAAGACCGCGCCCTGGGCCCGGAAGAGGGCGTCGCGCGCGGAGCTGCGGGAGGCGCCGTCGCCGGAGCGGGCGGCGGCGAGTTCGGTGAACAGGGCCTCGTGCCGCAGGGCGATGGTCGCGGGGTCGAAGCGCTCGGCCGACACGAGGGCGGCACGGCCGGCGCGGCGCCGGGCCTCGTCGTCGCCGATCAGGTCGAGCAGGGCCTTGGCGATGGCGTCGATGTCCCCGACGGGCACCAGCCGCCCGTCGACACCGTCCTCGATGATCTCGCGCGGGCCGTGCGGGCAGTCGGTGGAGACCACCGGCAGGCCGCAGCGCATGGCCTCCACGATCGTCATCCCGAAGGACTCGCGCGCGGAGGTGACCGCCGCGACGGAGCCCTTGACCCACTCCTTCTCCAGCGGGTCGGCGTTGCCCATCAGGGTGACGGAGTCCTTCAGGCCCAGCTTCTCGATCTGGGCGGCCAGCTGCTCGCGCTCGTTGCCGGTCTTGTCGCCGCTGCCGTAGATCCGCAGCCGCCAGTCGGGGCGGGCGGCGGCCACCTGCGCGAAGGCGGCGACGAGGTCGTCGTACCGCTTGACGCGGGTGAGCCGGCCGGCGGCGACGACGTACTTCGCGCTGCCGTCGGCGGGTTCGACCGAGGGGGCGGGCACGCTGTTGGGCACGGCGTCGATCCGCAGTCCGGGCAGGCCCAGCCCCCGGTAGGCGCGGGCGTCCGCCTCGGTGACCGTGGTGAGGGCGTCGAGCAGCGGATAGCGGTAGCCGATCTCGCGGCGCAGCCGGTAGCCGTGGCTGTCCAGGGTCAGATGCTCCTGGCCGACGCGGAGCGGCCCCGGGCGGGTCTGCCGGGCGATGTGGACATTGAGTCCGGGCCGGGTGCCGATGACGACGTCGGCCTCGACGGCGGCCAGATGCGCGGCGATCCGTTCGTCGGTGAGCCGGCTGTACTGCTTGTGCCGTCCGTCGCCGCGCGGGAAGACCTTCGCGGGGCGGCTGTAGTCGGGGTGGTCGGCGTCGTATCCGGGGCTGTTCTTGCGGAGGTCGACCAGGTGCCTCAGGACGACGCCGTCGGGCGCCCCCATGATCGGGGCCTCGCGGTGGCGGAAGACCGAGACGATCTCGACATCGTGGCGTTCGGCCAGCACCCGGGCGAGGTTGAAGGTCGTACGGATCGTGCCACCGATCCCGTAGGCGTTGTGGATCAGAAAGGAGATGCGCATGGTCGGTGGCGTCCGTTTCCCCCGGGAGCGTTCTACGTGGTCAGCACCGGACCTTACGCCCCCGGGGAGGGCGGCCCGTCCCCGGGGGCGCACGGTCGGGACCGGGTGCGGACCCACCGGCGGTTCACCTGCGCACTCCCGGCGCGCGGCAGCGGATTTCGGCCACGCTCCGCGTCGCGCGCGCGGCGGTTCGATTCCGTTCCCCTCCGGGCGTGACTCCCGCAACGGAAACCCGTTGAACCCTGGAGGAGCCGGGAGCCGCCCGGCACGAGAACGAGTCCGAGGAGCCACCCGTGCCGCGCATGCTCGACGTCAGCGAGGACGTACGCGCCGAGATCGGTGATCAGGAAGCCGACCGGCTGCTCGCCGGCGAGTCCGCCCCGAGCAGCTATGACTGCACCTCCTGCCGGACCCCGGGGGACATCGGGCAGGAGCGCACCAGCACGGTGCTGTTCGTCGGTGAGGAGACGGCCGTTCTCGCCTTCGCGCACGCCGGCTGCATCCCCTCCCAGGTGGTCCGGGTCGCCGAGGCCCAGCTCCAGGGGGCGGTGCGGTCCATCACCGGCGAACGCCCGGCGGCGGCCCCCGCCCCGGCCCCGGCTCCCGCTCCCGCTCCGGCCGCGGCGCCCGTCGCCGCTCCCCCGCCGGTGCCAGCCCCGGAGCCCGCGCCCGGGCAGGCGGTCCTCGGGATCACCAGCGGACTGATCCTGGTCCAGGGCGAGCTGCACCCCGCCCTGGTGGTCGAGCCGACCGGGCCGATCGCCCGTCCCGGCACCGGCGGCAGCGGCGGCGATGTGTTCCTGCCCCTCCTCATCGAGCAGGGCTTCGCCCCGGTCCACGACGTGAATCAGCCACCCGTACCGCTCTCCGGCTGGTCGGTGCTGCTGGCGATGGGGCAGCTGCACGCGGTGCTCCAGCCGGGACCGGCGGGGGGCAGCCCCGTCGCCTGGTGGCAGGCGCACCAGCCGCTCCAGGTCACCGAGGACTGGCGGACCACCGCCAACAAGACCCACACGGTGCTGGTGTACGCGGCGCCGTCCGGTTCGATCGGCCAGCAGCCGCGCGAGGACCTGATGCGGGACGCCCTGGAGAAGGCGGCCGCCGGGGGCCGGCTGGTGGCCGCCGCGATGCCGCTGGCGGGCACCGGCTCCTCCTGAGCCGCCGCCCTCGGGCGTACGCCGGGGGCCCCTGCCGCCTCCGGCCGGGACGCAACGCTCCCGGGGGCCGGTGTCCCGAGCGGGCCGGGCAGTGACGGGCCGGGGGCGTGCGTCGTTTCAGGTACGTGCACTCATACGACCCCAGCCGCCATCCGTACGGTCAGGTCCCCGCGATGCGGCCCGCGCACGGGACACCGCACGACCACTCCCGCGCGCCCCTGGCGTCCCCCGCCGTTCCCCCGGCGGCCCCGACACCCCTGTACGACGCCCTGTGCGCCGAGTACCGCAGGGCCTTTCGGACCCTGCCCGGGGACCGGAGCGGCGAGGAGGACCTGGCGTTCCGGTCGTTCGGCGGCGGGCCACTCGCCCCCTTCCACGGGATGGGGCCGCTGGCCGGTCTCCACAGCCCCTACGCGGGCGCCGGTGCGGGCTGGCAGCCGTACGCCGCTCCCCGCGCCCCCGCCGGGCACCATCCGGCGGCGCTGCCACCGGCCCCGCGCCGGGGCGTGTGACACACCGCTGCCCCGGCGCGGGCGGACCCGTCCGGGGCAGCGGGGGCGACGGCGGTCGCCTACTTCTTGCGGCCGCGCTTCTCGCGGACCCGGACCGAGATGTGGATCGGGGTGCCCTCGAAGCCGAACTCCTCCCGCAGCCTGCGCTCCACGAAGCGGCGGTAGCCGTGCTCCAGGAAGCCGGAGGCGAAGAGGACGAACCGGGGCGGCTTGGTGCCGGCCTGGGTGCCGAAGAGGATCCTCGGCTGCTTGCCGCCCCGGATCGGGTGCGGATGGGCGGCGACCAGCTCGCCGAGGAAGGCGTTGAGACGGCCGGTGGGCACCCGGGTCTCCCAGCCCGCGAGCGCGGTCTCGATCGCGGGGACCAGCTTCTCCATGTGCCGGCCGGTGACCGCCGAGACATTGACGCGGGGCGCCCAGGCGATCTGGCCCAGCTCGGTCTCGATCTCCCGCTCCAGGTAGTAGCGGCGCTCCTCGTCGAGGGTGTCCCACTTGTTGAACGCCACGACCATCGCCCGGCCCGCCTCGACGGCCATGGTGATGATCCGCTGGTCCTGGACGCTGATGGACTCGCTGGCGTCGATGAGGACGACGGCGACCTCCGCCTTCTCGACGGCGGCGGCCGTGCGCAGCGAGGCGTAGTAGTCGGCGCCCTCCTGGAGGTGGACCCGGCGGCGGATGCCGGCGGTGTCCACGAACTTCCAGGTGACGCCGCCCAGCTCGATCAGCTCGTCGACCGGGTCGCGGGTGGTGCCGGCCAGCTCGTTGACGACGACCCGCTCCTCCTTCGCGACCTTGTTCAGCAGGGAGGACTTGCCGACGTTGGGGCGGCCGATGAGGGCGATGCGGCGCGGGCCGCCGACGGCGGTCCCGAAGGACTGCTCCGGGGCCTCCGGCAGGGCCTCCAGGACGGCGTCGAGCATGTCGCCGGTGCCCCGGCCGTGCAGGGAGGAGACGGGGTGCGGCTCGCCGAGGCCGAGCGACCAGAGCGCGGCGGCGTCCGCCTCGCCGCTGGGCCCGTCGACCTTGTTGGCGCAGAGCACCACGGGCTTCCCGGCCCGGCGCAGCAGCCGGACGACGGCCTCGTCGGTGTCGGTGGCGCCGACGGTGGAGTCCACGACAAAGACGACCGCGTCGGCGGCCTCGATGGCGTACTCGGCCTGGGCGGCGACGGAGGCGTCGATCCCGAGGACGTCCTGCTCCCAGCCGCCGGTGTCGACGACCTTGAAGCGGCGGCCCGCCCATTCGGCCTCGTAGGTGACGCGGTCGCGGGTGACGCCCGGCCGGTCCTCCACGACGGCCTCACGGCGGCCGATGATCCGGTTCACCAGGGTCGACTTGCCGACGTTGGGGCGGCCGACGACGGCGAGGACGGGCAGCGGGCCGTGGCCCGCCTCGTCGAGCGCGCCCTCGACGTCCTCCAGGTCGAAGCCCTCTTCCGCGGCAAGCTCCATGAACTCCGCGTACTCGGCGTCGCCGAGTGCTCCGTGGTCGTGCTGGTCGTTCATGAAGTCCGTTCCTCTGTCGTCAACCGGACCGCCGGTGGGCGGTCCACAGCTCAAGTCTTACCCGGCGCGCCCGGTGAGGCGCCTGGCGTTTTCCAGATGGACGCGCAGCCGCTCCTGGATGCGGGTGGTGGCCTCGTCCAGGGCCGTGCGGGTGCGGCGGCCGCTGCCGTCCCCGGCCTGGAAGGCGTCGCCGAAGACGACGTCCACCCGGCCGCGGAGCCGGGGCAGCGCGCTGATCAGCCGTCCGGGCCGCTCGTCGCTTCCCAGCATGGCGACCGGGACGACCGGCGCCCCGGTGCGGACCGCGAAGTAGGCGAGGCCGGCGCGGAGCGAGGCGAAGTCGCCCTCGCCCCGGGAGCCCTCGGGGAAGATCCCGAGGACGCCGTCGTGCTCCAGTACGGCCAGGGCGCCGGTGACGGCGGTGCGGTCGGTGCCCGAGCGGTCCACCTTCAGCTGCCCGATGCCCCGCAGGAACGGGTCCAGCGGGCCGATGAACGCCTCTTTCTTGATCAGGAAGTGCACCGGCCGGGGCGCGGTGCCCATCAGCATCGGGCCGTCCAGGATATGGGTGTGGTTGACCGCCAGGATCACCGGCCCGGTGGACGGCACCCGCCAGGCGCCGAGGACCCGGGGCCGCCACAGCCCGTACATCAGGCCGATGCCGATGCCCCGGCCGACGCCGGCGCCCCGCGCGGAGGGGGTGTTCTCCCCCGGCCGGGCGGGGGCGGCCGTGGTCACTCGCCGGCCTGCTTCTCGCGGACGAGGGTCACCACGCACTCGATGACCTGCTGGAGGGTGAGGTCGGTGGTGTCCACCTCGACCGCGTCGGCGGCCTTGGCCAGCGGGGACGTCTTGCGGCTGGAGTCGGCGGCGTCCCGCTTGATCAGCGCCTCGCGGGTGGCGGCGAGGTCGGAGCCCTTCAGCTCGCCGCTGCGGCGGGCGGCGCGGGCCTCGGCGGACGCGGTCAGGAAGATCTTCAGATCGGCGTCCGGGAGGACGGTGGTGCCGATGTCCCGGCCCTCGACGACGATGCCCAGGGGGGCGGCGGCGGCGATGGAGCGCTGGAGTTCGGTGATCCGGGTCCGCACCTCGGGGACGGCGCTGACGGCGCTGACCTTCGAGCTGACGTCCTGGGTGCGGATGGGCCCGGAGGCGTCCGCCCCGTCGACGGTGATGGTCGGCCCGGCCGGGTCGGTGCCGGAGACGATCGCGGGCTTGTCGGCGGCGGCGGCGATGGCGGCCGCGTCGGCGGTGTCGACCCCGTTGCTGATCATCCACCAGGTGATCGCCCGGTACTGCGCGCCCGTGTCCAGGTAGCTCAGCCCCAGCTCGGCGGCCACGGCCCTGGACGTGCTCGACTTGCCCGTGCCGGCGGGGCCGTCGATGGCGACGATCACGGATTCCACGGTGGCGGACACCTTTCCTGAGGTGGGGAGAGGGGCCGGCGAAAGTGCGGTGGGCCCCTGACAAGGTTACCGATTGCCGGGGCCCGTCATGGACACGCGTAGGGCGGACCGGCCCCGGGGTGCCCGGCGGGCACCCGGCGCGGGCCGGCCGCGCGCCGCTAGGGAGTGTCTTCACAGTAGCGTCGTCCGCCCGGAGGGCGGGCCCGGCGGGGTCTGGTGCGGTGCATCGCAAGGCGGAGGAAGGAGTCCATGCGGAGCATCGGCGACTGACGACAACGCAGCGAGGTGCCGTGCCAGGGCACGCCGGGCAGACGGGACTGTGAAGACACGACCTTACTGACGGATGGACCAGCCGCGTTCGCGCAGCGCCGCCGCCAGCACGGGGGCCGCGGACGGCTCCACCATCAGCTGCACCAGACCCGCCTGCTGCCCGGTGGCGTGCTCGATCCGGACGTCCTCGACGTTGACGGCCGTGCGGCCCGCGTCGGCGAAGATCCGCGCCAGCTCGCCCGGCTGGTCGCTGATGAGCACGGCGACGATCTCGTACGCGGTGGGGGCGGCCCCGTGCTTGCCCGGCACCCGGGAGCGGCCCGCGTTGCCCCGGCGCAGCACGTCCTCGATCGAGGCGACGCCGTCCTCGCGCTTGGCCTCGTCGGAGGAGTCCAGCGAGCGCAGCGCCCGTACGGTCTCGTCCAGGTCGGCGGCGATCCCGGCGAGCACGTCGGCCACCGGGCCGGGGTTGGCGGAGAGGATCTCGACCCACATCCGGGGGTCGGAGGCGGCGATCCGGGTGACGTCCCGGATGCCCTGGCCGCACAGGCGCACCGCGGTCTCGTCCGCCTCCCGCAGCCGGGCGGCGACCATCGAGGACACCAGCTGGGGGGTGTGGGAGACGAGGGCGACGGCCCGGTCGTGGGCGTCGGCGTCCATGACGACGGGGACGGCGCCGCAGAGCGCGACCAGCTCCAGGGCGAGGTTCAGGACCTCGGTGTCGGTCTCGGGGGTGGGGGTGAGCACCCAGGGCCGGCCCTCGAACAGCTCGGCGGTGGCGGCCAGCGGCCCGGAGCGCTCCTTCCCGGACATGGGGTGGGTGCCGATGTACGCGGAGAGGTCCAGGCCCAGGGCCCGCAGCTCGCGCCGGGGCCCGCCCTTGACGCTGGCGACGTCGAGATAGCCCCGGGCGATCTTCGCCCGCATGGCGTCGGCGAGCGCGGTGGCGGTGTGGGCCGGCGGGACGGCGATGATCGCGAGGTCGACGGGGCCCTGGAGCGGGTCGTCGGTGCCGGCGCCGAGGGCGGCGGCGGTCCGGGCCCGCTCGGGGTCGTGGTCGATGAGGTGGACGGTGACGCCCCGCGCCACCAGGGCGAGGGCTGCGGACGTACCGATCAGGCCGGTTCCGATGACGACGGCGGTTCTCACTGGGCGATGTCCTTGCGCAGAGCGGCGGGGCCGAGGTACCCGTGGGTGGTCCCGGACCGGTCGGGGCCCGACTCGACGTGGGCGGGCATCCGTACGGCACGGGGCACGGCGCCGGTGACGTCCGGCTTCCGGGCGGGGCCCGGGGTGGGGTGCGGGACGGTGCGCGCGGTGGCGTTCCGCCCGACGCGTCCGCCCGGGTGTCCGGCGCCGTCCCGTTCCCGCCGGACGGCTCCCAGGACCGCGCCTACCGCCACCGTGTGCTCCTTGCCCGCTCGTGTCCGTGGATGCTCCGATCAGCGTAGTCAGCGGCCGGGCCGCGCGCTCCCGCGCCCACCGGCGCAGCGCTCGGCGGCGGCGTGGCCGGTGGACCGGCGGACCCCCGATAACCAGGGGCCCGAGCCCCCCGCCTGCTCATAGCCTGTCGCCCATGACCCCGGAAGAGCTGGTACGCGACCACACGATCTATTCCTGCGTCATGGGCTCCCGGGCCCATGGGCTCGCCGGCGCGGACAGCGACATCGACCGCCGGGGCGTCTTCCTGGCGCCGACCGAGCTGTACTGGCGGTTCGAGAAGCCGCCCACTCATCTCGAAGGCCCGGCCGACGAGCAGTTCTCGTGGGAGCTGGAGCGCTTCTGCGAGCTGGCGCTGCGGGCCGACCCCAACGCCCTGGAGTGCCTGTACTCCCCGCTCGTGGAGCGGATCGACGAGCGGGGCCGGGAGCTGCGGGAGCTGCGCGGGGCCTTTCTCTCGCGGCGGGTCCACGAGAGCTTCGTGGGTTACGCCCTGGGCCAGCACCGGCGGCTGGAGGCGCGGCTGGCCCAGGGGCGCGAGCCCCGCTGGAAGCAGGCGGTGCACCTGCTGCGGCTGCTGCTGTCCTGCCGGGACCTGCTCCGTACGGGGGAGCTGGTCCTCGACGTGGGCGCGGAGCGGGACCGGCTGCTGGCGGTGAAGCGGGGCGAGGTCCCCGCCGCGGAGATCGGGCGCTGGGCACAGCGCGCGGTGGCGGAGGCGGACCGGGCGCTGGCGGGGAGCCCGCTGCCCGGCGAGCCGGACCGGGCGCGGGTGGCGGACTTCCTGCGGCGGGCCCGCCGTGCGTCGGCGCTGCGGTCCCTGCCCTGAGCCCCGCGGTCCTGTCAGGCGTCCCAGAGCGCGCCCAGGGAGAGCAGGTCGCTGCGGTACTCGATCCGCTCGGACCACTGCTTGGGCCAGGCGTCCGCGCCCCGGTGGGCCCCGGCGAGGGCGCCGGTGATGGCGGCGATGGAGTCGGAGTCGCCCCGGGTGCAGGCGGCGCGGCGGACGGCCGTGACCGGTTCGCCGGGGAAGAGCAGGAAGCAGTGGAGCGCGGTGGCGAGGGCTTCCTCCGCGATCCAGCCGTCCCCGGTGGCGGCGCAGGGGTCGGCCTCCGGGTCGGGTGCGCGCAGCGCGGCGGCGAGCCGGTCCAGGGCGGCCAGGCACTCGTCCCAGCCGCGGGCGATGAACTCCTCGGGGGAGGGGTCCGAGGCGGTGAGGCTCCACAGGGCGCCGAGCCAGCGCTCGTGGTAGCGGGTGCGGTTCTCGTACGCGTACGAGCGCAGCCGTCCCACCAGCTGCTGGGGGTCGGCTCCCCGGGAGAGGAGGTGGACGGCGCGGGCGGTGAGGTCGGAGGCGGCGAGCGCGGTGGGGTGGCCGTGGGTCAGCGCGGACTGGAGCTGGGCGGCCCCGGCGCGCTGCTGGTCGCTGAGGCCGGGGACGAGCCCGATGGGCGCCACCCGCATATTGGCGCCGCAGCCCTTGGAGCCGATCTGGGAGGCCTGCATCCAGGGCAGCCGTTCATCGGCGAGGAGTTCACAGGCGACGATGCAGGTGCGGCCGGGGGCGCGGTTGTTGTCCGGGGAGGTGAGCCAGCGGACGAACTCCTCGCGCAGCGGCCCGGTGAGCCGGGGGCCGGTGAGCAGTCCCCGGTCCATGGCGGTGCGGACGGCCCGCCCCACGGCCAGGGCCATCTGGGTGTCGTCGGTGACGAAGGCGGGGGTGGGCAGTGCCATCTCCCGCCAGGGGCCGGTCTTCGCCAGGATCTGCGGTACGTCGTCGAACTCGGTGGGGAAGCCGAGGGCGTCCCCGATGGCGAGCCCGGTGAGCGCGCCGGTGGCGGCCCGCCGGGTGAGGGTCCCGGGGGACCTGAGGGTGTTCATGGGGAGGGTCGTCCTTCCGGTCGCAGGAGTGGCGGGTGCAGTGCGGACGCGGGGCCCGCGCGGTGGAGCGCGGCCGGTTTGCCCCGGCCGCCGGTGGGGCGCGGCGGGCCCTCGACGGCTTCGACGAAGCCGGGTGTGGCGAGGACCTTGCGCCGGAAGTTGGGCCGGTCGAGCTGGACGCCCCAGACGGTCTCGTACACCTGCTGCAACTCGCCGAGGGTGAACTCGGCGGGGCAGAAACGGGTGGCCAGGCAGGTGTATTCGAGCTTGGCGCCGATCCGGTCGTGGGCGTCGGCGAGGATCGTGTCGTGGTCGAAGGCGAGGGGTCCGGCGGTGTCGCGGGGGACCCACTGGGCGTGGGCCGCGTCGCCGCCGCCCCGGGGTTCCGGCAGATCGGGCAGGAGGGCGGCGTAGGCGACGGAGACGACCCGCATCCTCGGGTCGCGTCCGGGGTCGCTGTAGGTGCGCAGCTGTTCGAGGTGGAGCGGGCGGACGGTGTCGGCGCCGAGGCCGGTCTCCTCGGCCAGCTCGCGGCGGGCGGCCGCGCCCGCGGACTCGTCGGGGCGGACGAAGCCGCCGGGCAGGGCCCAGGAGCCGCGGTAGGGGGATTCCCCGCGCCGGACCAGCAGGACCTGGAGGCGGGCGTCGCGGACGGTGAAGACGGCGAGGTCGACGGTGACGGCGAAGGGCGGGAAGGCCCGGGGGTCGTACGCGTCCCCGGCCGCTCCGTCCTTTCCGTACTTTCCGTCCTTTCCGGCTGTTTCGGCCACTCCGGTCGTACGGGTCGCACGGGTCGCCCCGCCCGCTCCGGCCGTCTCGTCGTCAGCCCTCATCCGGCGTCCTCCCGGGGTCGCACGGGGGCCGGGTGCGCCACCCCCCGATGACAGTGGTCAACATGACCATAGTGAATGGTCATGTTGACTATAAAGCGATGCCGGGGGCGGCACAAGACACGGGAAGCCCGCGACCCGGGCGGGTCGCGGGCTTCTTCCGGGCGCCGGCCGGGCGGCCGGGCACCAGGGGTGCCGGAGCGGCGGCCCGCTGGGAGGGCCGGAGCGTCTACGGGGAGGGGGCTCTAGAGGCCGACTTCCTTCATCAGCATGCCGACCTCGGTGTTGCTCAGCCGGCGCAGCCAGCCGGACTTCTGGTCGCCGAGGCCGATCGGCCCGAAGGCGGTGCGGACCAGCTTGTCGACCGGGAAGCCCGCCTCGGAGAGCATCCGGCGCACGATGTGCTTGCGGCCCTCGTGCAGCACCACCTCGACGAGGTAGTTCTTGCCGGTGTTCTCGACCACGCGGAAGTGGTCGGCGCGGGCGTACCCGTCCTCCAGCTGGATGCCGTCCTTGAGCCGCTTGCCCAGGTCGCGCGGGATGGGCCCCTGGATGGCGGCGAGGTAGGTCTTCTTCACGCCGTACCGGGGGTGGGTCAGCCGGTGGGCCAGCTCACCGTGGTTGGTGAGCAGGATGATGCCCTCGGTCTCCGTGTCGAGCCGGCCGACGTGGAAGAGCCGGGTCTCGCGGTTGGTGACGTAGTCGCCCAGGTTCTGCCGGCCGTCGGGGTCCCCCATCGTGGAGACGACGCCCGCCGGCTTGTTCAGCGCGAAGAACAGGAACGACTGGGTCGCCACGGTCAGCCCGTCGACCTTGATCTCGTCGTTCTCGGGGTCGACGCGGACACCCTGCTCCAGCACGATCGAGCCGTTGACCTCGACCCGGCCCGCCTCGATCAGCTCCTCGCAGGCGCGGCGGGAGCCCACACCGGCCCGTGCCAGCACCTTCTGGAGGCGCTCGCCCTCCTGGTCCCCGAAGGTCTTGGGGGTCTTGATCTCGGGCCGCTGGGCGTACCGCTCGCGGTTGCGCTCCTCGGCCCGCGTGTCGTACTCGCGGGAGCGGGCCGGGGTGGTCCGCCCGGCCGCGCCGCGCTGGGGCGCCTGGGACTGCTTGGGGCCGCCCTTGGCGCCGCCGCGCGCTGCCGTGCCCCGGCCCTTGCGCTGGCCGCCGCTCCCCTTGTCCTCCGGGGAACCGCCCACGTCGTAGCGGCGCTCCTCGGGACGGGGCCGGCCGGCGCGCTTCTGCTGGTCGTCGCGGCTGTTCCCGGCACCCCGGTAGGTGCCGCGCCCGCCGCCGCTGCCGCTGCTGCCGCTGCCGCCCCGGTTGCCGCCGGCGCCCCGGTTGCCCCGGCCGCCGCTGTTCCCGCTGTTCCTGCCGCTGCTTCGCATCAAAGTTCCGTCGTTGGAGTGTCTGGACATCTGGTATTCGGTCGTGCTTGTCGTACGTGTCCTGCGTGTCATGCGCCCGGTGCATGGCCGCCGTGCCGTGCGCCCGCGTCCGCCGGCTCCTCGTCCGGATCCCCGGCGAGGTCCCCGAAGGGGCCCGCGTCCGGTTCCGGGGCGTCCGGATCGAACGACGGTACGCCTTCCGCCGTCTCGGCCTCGACCGCGTCGGCCTCGGGGAGGAAGGGCGCCAGCTCCGGCAGCTCGTCCAGGCCGCGCAGGCCCATCCGCTCCAGGAAGTGGTTCGTCGTCGTGTACAGGATCGCACCTGTTTCGGGTTCCGTGCCCGCCTCCTCGACGAGGCCGCGCTGGAGCAGGGTGCGGAGCACGCCGTCGCAGTTCACTCCGCGCACCGCGGAGACCCGGGAGCGGCTGACGGGCTGGCGGTAGGCGACGACCGCGAGAGTCTCCAGGGCGGCCTGGGTGAGCCGCGCCTGCTGCCCGTCCAGGACGAAGCGTTCCACGGCGGCGGCGTGCTCGGGGCGGGAGTAGAACCGCCAGCCGCCCGCGACGAGCCGCAGCTCGAAGCCGCGGCCCTGGACGGTGTACTCGTCGGCCAGCTCCCGCAGGGCGTCCGCGACCGCCCGGGCGGGGTGGTCCAGGATCCTGGCGAGGTGCTCCTCGGTCGCGGGCTCGTCCACGACCATGAGCACGGCTTCCAGGGCGGGCTTGAGATCGCTCACGCCGGGTCCCTCTCCTTCTCCCCGGGCAGGTCCGGGGGCCGGTCGAACTCGTCCGTGACGGCGCCCGCGCCGTCCCCGCCGGTCCAGGTGACCGTCAGCTCCCCCAGGGCCTCGGGCTGCTCCAGGGTGACGGCCCGGTCCCGGTACAGCTCCAGCAGGGCCAGGAAGCGGGCGACGACGGTCAGGGTGTCCTCGGTGCCCTCGGCCAGCTCCCGGAAGGTGGCGTGGCCCCGCTCCCGCAGCAGCGCGACCACGATCCGGGCCTGCTCGCGCACGCTGACCAGCGGGGCGTGGATGTGGTCGACGTAGACCTGGGGCTTCGGCTTCGGCCGGGCCGCCTTCGCCGCCAGCCGGGCGAAGCCCTCGGCGCCGATGCTGATGACCACCTCGGGCAGCAGGTCGGCGTGGTGCGGTTCCAGGCCGACGGTCCGGGGGAAGCGGCGGCTCTCCGCGTCCAGGCGGTCGGCGAGGATCGCGGCGATCTGCTTGTACGCGCGGTACTGGAGCAGCCGGGCGAAGAGCAGGTCCCGGGCTTCGAGGAGGGCGAGATCGGCCTCGTCCTCGACCTCGGCGGCGGGCAGCAGCCGGGCCGCCTTCAGATCGAGGAGGGTGGCGGCGACGACCAGGAACTCGGTCGCCTGGTCGAGGTCCCAGTCGTCGCCCAGGGCCCGGATGTACGTCATGAACTCGTCGGTGACCTTGGAGAGGGCGACCTCGGTCACGTCCAGCTTGTGCCGGGAGATCAGCTGGAGCAGCAGGTCGAAGGGGCCCTCGAAGTTGGCGAGCCGCACGGTGAAGCGGCGCTCGTCACCGGCTTCGGCGCCCGCCGCCGACTCGGCCCCGGCCTCGGGCCGGGCATCCGCCGCCGCCTCCGGCTCAGCCTCGTGCTCGGAACCGGGCTCGGACCCGGGTCCGGCATCCGCCTTCGACCGGGCTCCCGGCTCCGGCTCGGGGTCGTACTCGGACCGGGCATTCGCCGCCGGCTCGGCCCCGGCGTCGGGGCCGTGCTCAGGCTCGGGCTCGGACTCAGGCTCAGGCTCCGCATCGGGCCTGCCATCCGGCTCGGTTTCGGTATCGGGTTCGGGCCGGGCTTCCGCCCCGGACGCCGACTCCGGCCGGGCACCCACCTCCGGCCAGGCATCCGGCTCGGGCTCCGGTGCCGGCGCAGGTCTCTCCCGTACCGGATCGGGGCCCTGGCCGGGAACGCGATCGGGAACATGGTCCGGAACGCGGCCGGGAGCGGGACCGGTTCCGCCGTCGGGACCGGGGCGTACGGGTTCCTCGCGCCCGGGCGCCGCCGGCACCGGCACCGCCCCTGGCCCGGGGCCCAGGGTGCGGCGCGGCGGGCGGGGCGGGTCGGCCTGGGGCATCGGGGGTCCAAACGGGCGGTGCGGAGGGCGGGCGGGCCGGCGGGGCCCGCGGGCAAGGGGGCCAGCGCGAGGCTACCCTCAGCGGCCCCGCAGCCGCCGCACGAGAATGCTCGCGTCGCCGCGCTGTTCCAGATCCGCGAGGACGACGGCGACGGCCTCGCGGACGATCCGGCCGCGGTCCACCGCGAGCCCGTGCTCACCGCGCAGCACCAGCCGCGCGTGTTCGAGGTCCATCAGCTCCTCGGCCGAGACATAGACCGTGATCTTCTCGTCGTGGCGCTCCCGGCCGCTGGGCCGGCGGTTCGCCCGGCCTCTCGGGGCCCGGCGGGCCGGGGCCGGGACGGCCTCCTGGGCCGGCTGGGCGGCCTGGGAGCGGCGCGCGCGGCCGCCGGCCGCCCCCGGGGGCTCCTCGCCCTGGCCACGGCCCTCGGAGCCCGCGGGGGAGCCCGTCGCCGGGTGCTCGGGACCGCCGGGACCGGCGGGGCTCTCCAGCGGGTCGCTCTCCGCCGCCGGGGCGGGCACCCGCGCGTCGCCCGCCTGCCTGCCGCGCGACGAGGGCGACAGGGCCGTCCCCCCGGTGGTACGGAACAGCTCGTCGGCGCCGGGCAGACTCACTCGGCGGGACACCGGGCGAGCACCTCCCTGGCGAGCTGGCGGTACGCGGCGGCGCCGACGGAGTTCGACGCGTAGGTGGTGATGGGCTCACCCGCCACCGTGGTCTCCGGGAAGCGGACGGTCCGTCCGATGACGGTGTGGTAGACGTGGTCGTCGAACGCCTCGACCACGCGCGCCAGCACCTCCCGGCTGTGCACGGTGCGGGAGTCGTACATCGTGGCGAGGATGCCGTCCAGCTCCAGGTCGGGGTTGAGCCGCTCCTGCACCTTCTCGATGGTCTCGGTGAGGAGCGCCACCCCGCGCAGCGCGAAGAACTCGCACTCCAGCGGGACGATCACCTTGTGGGCCGCCGTCAGCGCGTTGACCGTGAGCAGACCCAGCGACGGCTGACAGTCGATCACGATGTAGTCGTAGTCCGGCAGCAGGGGCTTCAGGGCGCGCTGGAGCGTGGACTCGCGCGCGACCTCGCTCACGAGCTGGACCTCGGCCGCCGACAGGTCGATGTTGCTCGGCAGCAGGTCCATGTTGGGGACCGCCGTCTTGAGCAGCACCTCGTCCGCCGACATGCCCCGCTCCATGAGCAGGTTGTAGACCGTCAGGTCCAGCTCCATCGGGTTGACCCCGAGGCCGACGGAGAGGGCGCCCTGCGGGTCGAAGTCGACCAGCAGGACACGCCGTCCGTACTCGGCGAGCGCGGCACCCAGGTTGATGGTCGACGTGGTCTTGCCCACGCCGCCCTTCTGGTTGCACATCGCGATGATCTTGGCGGGTCCGTGGTCGGTCAGCGGGCCCGGGATCGGGAAGTACGGCAGGGGCCGCCCGGTGGGACCGATCCGCTCGCGGCGCTGCCGCGCGGCGTCGGGCGCGAGGGTGGCCGCGTACTCCGGATCGGGCTCGTATTCGGCGTCGGGGTCGTAGAAGTGCCCCTCGGGGAGTTCCTCGTAGGCGGCGAAGTGGGTGGACTCTCGGCCACTCTCGTTGCCGGCCGTGGCGTTCACGTGTAGGCCGTCCGTCATCTTCATCGTGTGGGCTGTCGTCATGTGCGGGGTGTCCTGGCGTGTCGCGGGGGGCGCGAGGGAGCCGACCGCCATGGAGCCGACAGCACCCGGCCAGGACGCCGGGACCACTCCTCGTACGGACGTGACCGCGTGACCGCCTCCGGGAGTAAATGTCGACTCATTCACAAGTCGTCTTGCCTCCTTGGACGTGACCAGGACTTTATCGATAGGTCAGCGTGGCACCATGCCGACGGTTGGCGACTCTATGGCGTGTCACCGCTCCGCAGCAACACAATCCACCGGAGACGGCCCGATGTGTCGGCAACGGAACACCGTTCTGTCAAGGGTGCGCGCCCACCGTGACGGGCGGTGTCGTCAGGGTTCCTGGCGTGCGCGAATCGGGTGAAGGGTTGCGTACACGGCGAGTTGGGCGCGGCGCGCGGACGCCCGACACGCCGCCGGCCGGACCTCGCGGGGCAAGGTCCGGCCGGGTGGGCGATGTTGACGACGCGGGTTGACCGCGACGGCGGTTGTCAGCCGTTCTGTCGGCGCTGGCGGCTCTGTCAGCCGATGAGCGCGCCCAGTCCGGTGTGGGGCAGGCCGTGCGCCTCGGCGACCGGGCCGTAGACGACCTGTCCGTCATGGGTGTTCAGGCCGAGCGCGAGCGCGGGGTCGCGGCGCAGCGCCTCGACCCAGCCGCGGTTGGCCAGCTCCACGATGTACGGCAGCGTCGCGTTGGTGAGCGCGTACGTCGAGGTGTGCGGGACGGCGCCGGGCATGTTGGCGACGCAGTAGAAGACCGAGTCGTGGACGGTGAAGGTCGGCTCGGCGTGGGTGGTCGGACGGGAGTCCTCGAAGCAGCCGCCCTGGTCGATCGCGATGTCGACAAGGACACTTCCGGGCTTCATCCGGGCGACCAGCTCGTTGGTGACCAGCTTCGGGGCCTTGGCGCCGGGGATGAGCACCGCGCCGACGACGAGGTCGGCCTGGACGACGGCCTGCTCCAGCTCGTAGGCGTTGGAGACGATCGTCTGCACCCGGGTGCCGAAGATCTTGTCGGCCTCGCGGAGCTTGTTGATGTCCTTGTCGAGCAGGGTGACGTGGAAGCCCATGCCCACGGCTATCTGGGTGGCGCTCCAGCCGGAGACACCGGCGCCGATGACGACGGCGCGGCCCGCGTGGGTGCCGGGGACGCCGCCGGGCAGGACGCCGCGGCCGCCGGCCGAGCGCATCAGGTGGTAGGCGCCGACCTGCGGGGCGAGCCGGCCCGCGACCTCGGACATCGGGGCGAGCAGCGGCAGGGCGCGGGAGGCGGTCTCGACCGTCTCGTAGGCGATCGCGGTGGTGCCGGACGCCAGCAGGGCGTCGGTGCACTCGCGGGAGGCGGCGAGGTGGAGGTAGGTGAAGAGCGTCTGGTCCTTGCGGAGGCGGTGGTACTCCTCGGCGATGGGCTCCTTGACCTTCAGCAGCAGGTCGGCGGTGGCCCAGACCTCGTCGGCGGTGGGCAGGATGCGGGCGCCGGCGGCGACGTACTCGGCGTCCGTGATCGAGGAGCCGGCACCGGCGTTCTGCTCGACGACGACCTCATGGCCGTGGCGCACCAGCTCGTGCACGCCGGCGGGGGTGATCGCCACCCGGAACTCGTTGTTCTTGACCTCGCGGGGGATGCCGACCTTCACGTCGATCACGGTCCTTGGCTCAGGGGATACGGGGGGGTAATTCCATACATACCCGGACGTGGGGGACGCACCGGGAGACACCACGGATATGACGCGGTGGAGCCAGTTTAATGAAGGGAGACTCGCTGTCCAGCCTTACAAACAACTAATCTTCAGCGACGACACTACGGATTTCGCAGGCAGAACCACCCCTCCTACCTTCTTCCCCTGCTGTTGAGGGTGTCCCGCGCGGCGTCTCCCGGGGTGTTCCCCCTGTCTCCCGCAGGCCTCCGGCGCCCCGCGCGCCAGGGCTGTCACCCGGATCACCACCCTGCGGACCGGCCCCGCGCACGGCCCCAGCCATCTCCTCCGTTTTCCGTCGTCGTGGCTGTTCCTTCCGCTTCTTCGGATCTTCCGTTTCGATTCGGGCCCCGAGGTCGGTGCGTACGGGGCCCCCGGCACCGGCCGTGGGCAGGGGGGCCGCCGCGGCCGGTGGCTCCGGCAGCTCCGCGAGCATGCGCTCGGCGGTGCCCCGGTGCAGCCGGGCGGCGGCCGGGTCGCCCAGCCGCTCCCATGTGTCTGCCAGGCGGAGCTGAAGCGCGGCTTGCAGCCGCAGGTCGTCCGCGCGCCGGGCCCACTCCACGGCCTCCTGGCAGGTGCGCAGCGACTCCTGGGGGCGGCCGGCGTACTCCTGCACCCGGGCGGCCTCGCTCAGCGCCCGCGCCTGGGCCGCCAGGTCTCCGAGCCGGCGGTGGCCCGCGACGGATGCACGCCAGTGGCGCAGCGCCTCGCCGTAGCGGCCCGCGTAGGTGTGGACGGTGCCGAGCCGCCCGTACAGCCGTGCCTCGTCGGCGCGCTCCCCCCGGATCTGGCGCTCGACCAGGGCCCTGCCGTACCAGTCGGCGGCCCGGTTCCAGTCCCCCAGCTCCTGGTAGGCGCCGCCGACGGATTCCATCGCGCGGCCGGTGGCGTACGGGTCCCGGGCGGCGCGGCCCGCGTCGAGGGCGGCCCGGTAGCGGGCCAGGGCCTCCTGGGTGCGGCCGGTGCGCGCGTCGAGGTCGGCGAGGTTGAGCAGGGCGGCCGCGATCTCCCGGTGCAGCTGCCGGCGCTCGGCGACCGAGAGCACCATCCGGTGCAGGGCGTACAGCTCGGGCGCGGCGGCCTCGGTGCCCCGGTGCGCGGCCAGCGCCCGGACCAGTGCCGAGACCAGCCGCCGGGCCAGGGTGTCCAGCTCCCCGTCGGCGACGGCGGCCCGCACGGCCGCCAGCAGCGATCCCTGCCGGGTACGCAGCCACTCGGCCGCGGCGGCGGCGTCCGGGAAGCGCAGCCCGGCGGGGATGGCGTCGAGGATCTCCCCGGAGGAGGGCTCCCCCGGTTCGGCGACCGCCCGGCAGGCGTGCAGCCGGCGCACGGCCCGCTCCAGCATCCGCGCGCGGGCGAGCCGCACCTCCTCGGGTTTGTCGGCGCTGTCGCTGTAGGTGCGCAGCAGCGGGGCCAGGGCGCCCGGCACCCGGTAGCGGTCCCCCGCCGGGTGGAGCAGTCCGAGGGCCACGAACGTCTCCAGCGACTCCCGGGCCTGGGCCAGCGAGCAGCCGCCGATGGCGGAGGCGGTGTGCGCGCCGGCGATCCCGGCGGGGGCGAGGTGGAGCAGCCGCAGCAGACGGGCGGGCCCGGCCGGCAGCGAGTCGTACACCAGCCGGAAGGCGCGGGCCAGGGGCCGGGAGGCGCCGGGCGGGCCCTCGCCGTCGTCGGGCAGGGCGCGCAGTCGGCGGGTGGCGTCGGCGACGGAGAGGGAGGGGCGGGAGGCGAGCCAGCCGCCGACGAGGACGAGGGCCGCGGGCTGTCCGCCGCACTCCTCGGCGACGGATTCGGCGGCCTGCGGGTCGACGGTGACGCGCACGGACCCGGCGTACGCGGTGAGAAGTTCGATGGCGGCCTTGGGGTCCATGCCGCCGACGGTGCAGGGCCGGACGTCGGGGATGCCGGTGAGGGGTCCGCCGGAGACGGCGACGACCAGGCAGTCGGGGGTGTCGGGGAGCAGCGGGTCGACGTGTTCGGCGTCGGCGGCGTCGTCGAGGAGGAGGATCGCCCTGCGGCCGGTGAACGCCTTGCGGACCAGGTGGGACAGTTCGTCGGCGTCGGCGCCCGGGGGGCCCGCGACGCCGAGGGTGTCGAGCAGGTCGCGGGCGGTCTCCTCGGTGGGGATGCGGCGTCCGGTGGGTTCGGTGAGCCGGGCGCGCAGGAGTCCGTCGGGGTAATCGGGGGCGATCCGGGCGATCAGCCGCTCGGCGAGCGCGGTCCGTCCGGAGCCGGGCCGTCCGGCGATCAGGAGGACCCGGGCGCGGGGGGCCTTGCGGCCGGCGATGGTGTCCAGGCCCGCGCGTTCGATGTCGGCCCGCAGGGAGGCCAACTCCCGCTGCCGGCCGCAGAACTGACCCGGGGTCGCGCCGGCCCGGCCGCCCGAGTCCACCGCCTGATCCGTCACGGGCCACGCTCCCGTCCAGTCCGTGCGCCTGTCGAGCCCGCCGGGATTCCGTGCGGGCTGCGACGAGCGTAGTTCACTCTCTGCGACGAATTGGAAGGAGCGTGACCGTTATATCGCCTGATCGGATCAGTAGGATCGAAAGATCATCAGACTGATGGCGGTGTCCGGTCCCCGGGAATGCCCCGGGAGGCCTCCGAAGGGGCCGGGTACGGGGTCCTCAGGCCTGGAAGGGGCGGGCCGGCCAGGGCGCGTCCGCCGGGCGCAGCGCGTCGAAGCCGTCGCCGGCGAGCGCGGCGACCGCCGCGAGCACCCCCACCACCAGGCAGTTGTTGTGCAGTTCCCCGGCGAGCGCGCCACGGGTCAGCTCGGTCAGCGGCACCCGCGCCAGCTCCATGTCGGCCTCCTCCTCGGAGACGTCGAAGCGTTCGCCCTCGGCCGTCGACAGCTCCCGGGCGAGGAAGATCCGTACCGCCTCGTCGCAGCCGCCGGGGGTGGTGTAGACGTCGGTGAGCACCCGCCAGTCCTCGGCCTTGACGTGCGCCTCCTCGTACAGCTCGCGCTGGGCGGCGTGGAGCGGGTTCTCCCCCGGGACGTCGAGCAGTCCGGCCGGGATCTCCCACAGCTTCTGCCGGACGGGGTGGCGGTACTGGCGCAGCACGACCGCGCGGCCCTCGGTGTCGAGGGCGAGGACGGCGACGGAGCCGGGGTGGACCTGGTAGTCGCGGCGGACCACCTGGCCGTCGGGCATGACCACGTCGTCCGTGCGGACACTGGTCTTGTTGCCCCGGAAGGGGGTGGCGGTCGCGGTGATCCGCCATTCCTCGGGCGTGTCCTGAATCGGCGTGGGCGTGTCCATGTGCGCTGTCCTCCCGCGAAAAGTCGACCGGGGTACATGTCGTCAGATGGACATGTACCCCGGTCAACGGTAGCGCGTGGGAGGCGGTCGTCCGGCGGGCGCGGCGGCCCGGGCCGGACGACCCCGGCTCACTGGGCCGTCTTGCGCTCCACGGCGGCCTTCACCAGGCCGGCGAAGAGGGGGTGCGGCCGGGTCGGGCGGGAGCGCAGCTCCGGGTGGGCCTGCGTGGCGACGAGGTAGGGGTGCACCTCGCGCGGGTACTCCACGTACTCGACCAGCTTGTTGTCGGGGCTGGTGCCGGAGAAGACGATGCCCGCCTTCTTCTCCAGCTCGGCGCGGTAGGCGTTGTTCACCTCGTAGCGGTGGCGGTGGCGCTCCTCCACGTACGGCTGGTCGCCGTAGACCTCGCGGACGATGGAGCCCTCCGCGAGCTTGGCCGGGTAGAGGCCGAGGCGCATGGTGCCGCCGAGGTCGCCCGCGCCCTCCACGTACGCCAGCTGCTCCTCCATGGTGGAGATCACCGGGTGGGCGGTGGCGGCGTCGAACTCGGTCGAGTTGGCCTCGGGGATCGCGGCCAGGTTGCGGGCCGCCTCGATCACGATGCACTGGAGGCCCAGGCAGAGTCCGAGCAGCGGGATCCGGTTCTCCCGGGCGTACTGGATCGCGCCGACCTTGCCGCTGACGCCCCGGTCGCCGAAGCCGCCGGGGATGCAGATGGCGTCCACGTCGGAGAGCTGGCGGGCGGCGCCGGCCGCGGTCTTGCAGTCGTCGGAGGTGACCCACTTGACCTTGACCCTGGCGCGGTTGGCGAAGCCGCCCGCGCGCAGTGCCTCGGTCACCGACAGATAGGCGTCGGGCAGGTCGATGTACTTGCCGACGAGCGCGACGGTGACCTCGTGGTCGGGGTTGTGGACCCGGTCCAGCAGGTCGTCCCAGGTCGACCAGTCCACATCGCGGAAGGGCAGGTCCAGCTTGCGGACGACATAGGCGTCCAGGCCCTCGGTGTGGAGCACCTTGGGGATGTCGTAGATCGACTTGGCGTCGATCGCGGCGACCACGGCGGCCTCGTCCACGTCGCACATGAGGGAGATCTTGCGCTTGATGGCGACGGGCACGTCGCGGTCGGCGCGCAGCACGATGGCGTCGGGCTGGATGCCGATGTTGCGCAGCGCGGCCACGGAGTGCTGGGTGGGCTTGGTCTTCAGCTCGCCGGAGGGGCCGATGTAGGGCAGCAGCGAGATGTGGACGACGAAGACGTTGTCCCGGCCGACCTCGTGGCGGACCTGGCGGACGGTCTCCAGGAACGGCAGCGACTCGATGTCGCCGACGGTGCCGCCGACCTCGGTGATCACGACGTCGACGTCGTCGGTGGCCATGCGGCGGATGCGCTGCTTGATCTCGTTGGTGATGTGCGGGATGACCTGCACGGTGTCACCGAGGTACTCGCCGCGCCGCTCCTTGGCAATCACCTGGGAATAGACCTGCCCGGTGGTGACATTCGCGGAGCCGTCGAGGTCGACGTCGAGGAAGCGCTCGTAGTGGCCGATGTCCAGGTCGGTCTCGGCGCCGTCGTTGGTGACGAACACCTCGCCGTGCTGGAAGGGGTTCATCGTGCCGGGGTCGACGTTCAGGTAGGGGTCGAGCTTCTGCATCGTGACCTTGAGCCCCCGCGCCTTGAGCAGCGCGCCCAGGCTGGAGGCGGTCAGGCCCTTGCCGAGGGAGGAGGCGACACCCCCGGTGACGAAGATGTGCTTGGTCGTCATGGATTTGGGCGGCATCGCCAAAGGGGGGCTCCCGTGGTCGCGAAGGGGGTGAGAGGCTGCGTACCGGCGGTCCTCCCGGCGTTTCAGGGGGTGCCGTCGCTGCGGTTGCGGGGCTCCTGTTTGCGCACAGGCGTGCTCCCGGTCCACGGGATACCAGGGTATCAGCGACCGGGGGAGAGTGCTTCCGGCCACGCGCCCCGTGACTCCGTCGCGCGCCCACGTACCCCTCTCACCAGGGATTCACCCTTGGCTCACCCGTTCGGAGTAGACCGGTTGTCGAGACCGCCACGCGCGACGCTCCTGTGCGTCGTATCCTGCGGGCACTCGCTAAACAGAGGAACGCGCAGGGGCGCGCTCATCTGAGCAGGGTGGTGGTGGGAGACGGGTGACACAGGCCAAAAGCGACATCCCCGACATGAAACCGTGACCCAAGGCTCGTCGGCGACCCTTGCTCGCAGTAAGCGCCCCGAGGGGCGGACGTGGCTGTTCGACTGGAGATGCACGTGGCCGGGCGCATCGAGGATTACGCACTCATCGGAGACATGCAGACCGCAGCACTGGTCTGCCGGGACGGCACGGTCGACTGGCTGTGCCTGCCGCGCTTCGACTCGCATGCCGTCTTTGCCGGGCTGCTCGGCACCGAGGAGCACGGTTTCTGGAGGATGGGCCCCGCCCACCCCGAACACACCGAACCGCCGGCGGCCGACCGCCGGCGCTACCGAGGCGACTCCCTCATCCTGGAGTCGGAGTGGGACACACCGCGCGGCACGGTCCGGGTGACCGACTTCATGCCGCCGCGCGACGGAGCACCGCAGCTGATCCGGATCGTGGAGGGCGTCAGCGGGCGGGTGCCCATGCGCAACGCCCTGCGCATGCGTTTCAGCTATGGCCGGATCGTGCCGTGGGTGCACAAGGTCGACGGGCGCACCGTCGCCGTCGCGGGCCCGGACTCGGTCTGGCTGGACACCGAGGTCGAGACCCACGGCGAGCAGCTGACCACCTACTCCGACTTCACCATCGCCCCGGGGGAACGGCTCGCCTTCACCCTGAGCTGGCAGCCCTCGCACCACCAGCCGCCCGCCCTGCCGGAACCGGAGGCGTCGCTGACGGCCACCGAGGACTTCTGGCGCGACTGGGTCGACCAGTGTACGTACCACGGTCCCTACCGGGAGGCCGTGATCCGCTCGCTGATCACCCTCAAGGCCCTCACCTACGCCCCCACCGGCGGCATCGTCGCCGCGCCCACCACCTCCCTCCCGGAGGAGATCGGCGGCGTGCGGAACTGGGACTACCGCTACACCTGGCTGCGCGATGCCGCCATCACCCTCTCCTCGCTGCTGCGCACCGGCTACCGCGACGAGGCCCGCGCCTGGCGCGAGTGGCTGCTGCGGGCCGTCGCCGGCGACCCGGAGAACCTCCAGATCATGTACGGCATCGCCGGGGAGCGGGAGCTGGGCGAGACCGAGCTGGAGTGGCTGCCCGGATACGAGAACTCGGGCCCGGTCCGCGTCGGCAACGGCGCCGCCGGCCAGCTCCAGCTCGATGTGTACGGCGAGGTCACCGAGGCCCTGCACCTGGCCCATATGACCGGGCTCGCCCGCAACGACTACGCGGCGCTGCTCCAGCTGAGGCTGATCCACTACCTGGAGCAGCACTGGATGGAGCCGGACGAGGGCATCTGGGAGGTGCGCGGCCCGCGCCGCCACTTCGTCCACTCCAAGGTGATGGCCTGGGTGGCCGTCGACCGCACGATCAAGCTGATCGAGGCCGGGGACGCCGACGGGCCGCTGGAGCGCTGGCGGGAGCTGCGGGACGACATCCACCGCGATGTCTGCGAGAAGGGGTACGACAAGGAGCGGAACACCTTCACCCAGTCCTACGGCTCCCGGGAGCTGGACGCGTCGCTGCTGCTCATCCCGCAGATGGGCTTTCTGCCGCCCGACGACAAGCGGGTCATCGGCACCATCGAGGCCATTCAGCGGGAGCTGTCCACGGAGGACGGCTTCATCCTGCGCTACCCGACGAGCGGCGAGGACGCCGGCGTCGACGGGCTCGCCGGTGACGAGGGCGCCTTCCTCGCCTGCTCGTTCTGGATGGCGGACGACCTGGCGATGATCGGGCGGGTGGACGAGGCCCGCCGGCTCTTCGAACGGCTGCTGGCGCTCCGCAACGACCTGGGGCTGCTGGCGGAGGAGTGGGACCCGAAGCTCCAGCGCCAGGTGGGGAACTTCCCGCAGGCGTTCAGCCACGTCCCGCTGATCGACACGGCGCTGCGGCTGACGGCGTCCGGGGCGTACGGGGGCTGACCGCCCCGATACGTTTCGTGGCCCGGCGGACCGGCCGGGCCACGGCACCACCGCCGGGAGCGGACGCACGGCTCTCCCCGAGCGGTCGCCCGCCCGGTCCGGGACTACGATGAGAAGGGTCCACAACGCCCTCCGAAGGGGGCCGTCATGGCGCCCCGGATCCTCCCACAGGCGGCGCTGACCGGCCTCCGCACCCGGCTGACCGGCACCGCGCTCGTCCCCGCCGACCCGGGTTACGACGAGGCCCGCACCGTCTTCAACGGCATGATCGACCGGCGGCCCGCCGTCGTCGTCCAGTGCGAGACCCCCGACGATGTCGTCCACGCCCTGCGCACCGCCCGGGAACACGGCCTGGAGATCGCCGTGCGCGGCGGAGGCCACAGCGTCGACGGTCTCGCCACCACCGACGGCGGACTCGTGGTGGACCTGCGCCGGATGCACAGCGTGCGCGTCGACCCCGAGCGGCGCACGGCCACCGTCGGCGGCGGCGCCACCTTCGCCCATCTCGACCGGGCGACCGAACCGTACGGCCTCGCCACCACCGGAGGCCGGGCCTCCACCATCGGCGTCGGCGGCTTCACCCTCGGCGGCGGCTCCGGCTGGCTGGAGCGGACGTACGGCCTCGGCTGCGACAACCTCCTCGCCGCCGACCTGGTCCTGGCGGGCGGGACGACCGCGCACACCGACGCCGACCACGAACCCGAGCTGTTCTGGGCCCTGCACGGCGGCGGCGGCAACTTCGGCGTCGCCACCTCCCTGACCCTGCGGCTCCACCCGCTGCCCGCGATGTCCGTGGTCCTGCTGATGACCGAGCCCGAGGACTCGCTCGACGCGCTGCTGGCCTACCGGGACCTCATGGCCGAGGCGCCCGACGAGGCCGGCGGCGCCGTGATCTATCTGACCGGGGCGCCCGAGGCCTTCGTCCCGGAGCCCCTGGTGGGCCGGATGGTCTGCGCCCTGCTCGTCACCTACGCCGGGACGGAGGCGCAGGCCCGCGCCACCGCCGCGCCCCTGTTCGGCCTGCGGCACGCCTCCGAGACGGTCGCCCGGCTCCCCTACGCCGACCTCCAGTGCATGCTGGACGACCCGCCGGGGCTGCGGAACCACTGGTCCGCCGAGTATCTGACCGGCCTCCCCGACGACGCCGCGTCCGTCTTCCGCACCCTCGCCGACTCCCTGCCCGTCCCCAGCGGCTCCCGGCACATCCTGTTCCCGATGGGCGGCGCGGTCGACCGGGCGCCCGACGACCTCCCGGTGCCCTGGCGGCACGCCCCCTGGGCGGTCCACCCCTTCGGCGTCTGGGAGAACCCGATCGACGACGGCCCCGGGCGGGGCTGGGTACGCGGCGTACGCGCGGCGATGCGGCCATGGGCGCTCGACGCGGTCCACCTCGACTTCATCGGCTCCGAGGGCGAGGAACGGGTGATCGCCTCCTACGGCGCGGACAACTACCGCCGGCTCGCACGGGTGAAGGCCGCGTACGACCCCGACAACCTCTTCCACCTCAACCACAACATCAGGCCCGCGCACAGCCCCGTCTGAACCCTGTCCGACCCTGTCCGACCCTGCCCGGTCCGCACCCGGGGACGATCTTGTACCGTCCGGACATGTCCGGACCCGATGAAGCGCGAGGCGGCAATTCCGTGGAGACCCGATCCGTGGAGACCCGAGGCGAACCCCAGGGCGGCATCACCGTACGCCGGGCACTCGAACTGCCCGGACTCCGCTCGGGCCTCCCCGAAGTCCTCACCGGAGCCGACCGGCTGCACCGCACCGTCCGCTGGGCGCACGCCGGCGAGGTCCCCCACATCGCCTCCCTCCTCAAGGGCGGCGAACTGCTCCTCACCACCGGCCTCGGCCTCGGCACCCGCCCCGCCGAACAGCGGGCCTTCGTCCACCGCCTCGCGGACCGGGGCATCGCCGCCCTCGTCGTGGAGCTGGGCCCCCGCTTCCCCCGGCTGCCGCCCGCGATCGTCGAAGCCGCCCGTACCGCCGGACTCCCCCTGGTCCAGCTCCACCGCGAGGTCCGCTTCGTCGCCGTGACCGAGGAGATCCACACCGAGATCGTCAACGGCCACTACGCCCTGCTGCGGCAGGCCGAGGACGTCCACCGCCGGTGCACCGATGCCCTCCTCGGCGGCGGCGGAGTCCCCCGGGTGCTGGGCGTCCTCGCCGACTTCACCGGCACGCCCGCCTTCCTGGAGACCCCGGAGGGCCGGCTGCTGTACGCGGCGGGCTGCCCGTCCGCCGCAGCCGACCCGCTCCAGATCTGGGACGGGCTGCGCGGACAGCGCGCCACCCGCGAGACCCCGCCCGCCGGGACCGTCGTCGTCGACATCCCCGGCGGCGGCCCCGGCACCACGGCGGTACGGGCCCGGCTGGTCCTCCCCGCCGTCGGCACACCGCCGCTGACGGTCCACCGGATGGCGGCGGAACGCGCCGCGGGACTCCTCGCGGTGGTCCTGATGCAGGCCCGCCAGGAGGAGGAGCTGGCGGCCCTGGGCCGGGGCGACTTCCTCACCGACCTCGCGGAGGGCCGCATCGCCGCCGACGACGCCCCCGCGCAGGCCCGCGTCCTCGGCTTCCGCCCCGGCGACGGACCGCTGCTCCCCGTGGTGATGCGGCTGTCACCGACGACACCGCCCGGCGGCTGGGCCCCGCTGGTCCGCGCCGCCACCGACGAACTGGCCGCCGTGGGCGTACCCGCGCTGCTCGGGGTGCGGCCCGTCGAGGGCCGGGTGCCGCTGCTCGTGGCGCTGCGCACCGAGGCCGAACGGGCCGGCGTCGCGGACCGGGTCGCCGCCGCCCTGCGGACCGGGGTCGCCCGCGCCGGCCTCGACCGCCCCGGCACGCACCCCCCGGTCGTCGTCATCGGCATGGCGGGCGGCTGGCCCACGGCGTCGGCGGGCCTCCGGCACGCCGCGGAGGCCGCGACCGCCGCCCAGGGACTCCCCGACCGCCCCTGGTACGACGCCCGCCGGCTGGACACCGAACTCCTGCTGTGGCGGCTGCGCGACCACCCCGACCTGGCGGCCTTCGTGGACCGCGCGATCGGCCCGCTGCGCGAGCACGACGCCACCGCCCGCCCGCCGCTGCTGCCGACCCTGGAGACGTATCTGACGCACGCGGGCCGCAAGGCGGAGACGGCCCGGGAACTCCATCTCAACCGGCAGACCCTCTACAACCGGCTCGCCCGGATCTCCGAACTCCTCGGCACCGACCTGGACGACCCCCAGACGGTCCTGGCCCTCACCCTGGCCCTGCACGCCCGCCGCCACGTCCCCTGACGGCCATCGCCGCCACCACAACCGGACCCGGACCACCCAGGGCCCCGTGGTGGTGCCCCTGCCCTTAACCCCACCCCTACCGACCGGGGGCCCCGCCGTCCGACAGCAGCCCTGTGCGGGCAGCCCGAGGCCCGAGCCCCGCCGGTCGGGGGCCTCGTCCCTGTTCGCCCCGGGGCCCGTGCGAGTGAGCCGACCGCCCCCGAACGGTCCTTCCGCCTCCATGCCTTGGCGGTGCCCTGCCGGCGGCTGCCCCTCGGACATCCCCGCACCGCACCGGTGCCTCAGCCCTCCGCCGCGCCGCCCGTCACCTCACCTCGACACCAGTTCGTCGTACACGCTCAGCACATGCGCGACGGTCTCGTCCTCCGTCTGCCACCCCGCCGCCTGCGCCCGGCCCCGCCGGATCAGTTCCGTGCGGTGCCGGTGGTCCGCCAGCAGTCCGGCGACCGCGACCGCCAGCGCGCCCCCGTCCCCGTACGGCACCAGCTCGGCGGCGTTGCCGACCAGCTCCGGCACTCCGCCCACGGCCGTCGCGACCAGCGGCACCCCTCGCCGCAGGGCCTCCTGCGCGAGTACGGAACGCGCCTCCCAGCGGCTGGGCAGCACGGCGATGTCGGCGGACCGGAGCAGCGGGGCGATGTCGTCGCAGCGGCCCAGGAGCCGCACCGGCAGGGCCTCCGCCGTGATGCGCCGCTCCAGGGCGGCCCGCTCCCGGCCCTCGCCCGCGATGGCCACCAGCGGTACGGGGTCCAGTTCCCGCCAGAGGGCCGCCGCGTCCAGGAGGGTCCCGTAGCCGCTGTCCGGTGTCAGCGCACCTGCCGCCAGCACCACGGGCCGTCCCACGGCGACCGGTACCGGTACGGGCCTGGACGGCTCCCCCGCCGGGGCGGGACCGCGCGGGGCGGCGGGTACGGCGAGGGGTGCCAGCCGGGCGTCCCGCGCGCCGTGCGTGCGGGCCCGGTCCACCAGTTCGGGGCAGGTCCCGAGGACGATCGCGGCGGCCCGCGCGGCCCGTCGTTCCAGGAGTCTCAGCACCCGGCCCCGCGCGCCGTCGTCGCTCGCCCGGGTGTGCCAGGTGACGACCAGCGGTATCCGCAGCCCGCTCAGGGCGAGGGCGCTGCGCACCGCCGCGTTCAGTCCGTGGGCGTGCACCAGGTCCGCCCCCGCGCAGACCGCGCGCAGGGTTCCCACCGCCGCCGGGTCGCCGCGCCGGGGCACGGGGGCGAAGTCGGCGCCGGAGCCGGGGAAGTCGTGGACCTCGTCCAGTTCGGGCGGGGCGCACACAGTCACCCGGACGCCCCGCGCCACCAGCCCCGAGGCCAGTGACCGGACGTGCGCGCTGCTGCCCGCGCTGCCGCCGCCCAGCACTTGGACCGTACGCAGCTGTGTCACCCGCCAAGGATGCCAGCCCGTACGCGCGTTCCGGGGCCGTCTCCATGCCCGTCCGGGGTCTCCGCACCCCTGGGATCACCCACATGGGTGAGCGGCGGGGCCGGAGGGCGCACCGGACGGCCCGCAGGACCCCCGGGCGGCCCGCTCACCGGGACGACGCCCGACCGCCCTGGGAGCGGATGTGCTACCCGTCGGCCCGTGCCGCCGCGAGCAGTTCCTCCGCGTGCGCCCGCGCCGTCTGCGAGTCCTCCTGCCCGGCGAGCATCCGGGACAGCTCCCGCACCCGGTCCTCGCCCTCCAGGACGGTGACCCCGCTGCGGGTCACGGAGCCGTCGTTCGTCTTCTCCACCAGCAGCTGACGGTCCGCGAACGCCGCCACCTGCGGCAGATGCGTCACGACCACCACCTGCGCGGTCTTGGCCAGCTTCGCCAGCCGGCGGCCGATCTCGACGGCCGCCCGCCCGCCGACGCCCGCGTCGACCTCGTCGAAGAGGTACGTCGGTACGGGGTCGGTGCCCGCGAAGACGACCTCCACCGCCAGCATCACCCGCGACAGCTCACCGCCGGACGCGCCCCGGGCGATCGGCCGTGCGGGCGCCCCCGGGTGCGGCGCGAGCAGCAGCTCGACCTCGTCGACGCCCTGCGGCCCGTACGCCACCGGCCGGCCGGCGACGGTCACGCCCTCCGGGTCCTCGGTCTGCCGGATCGCGAACGAGACCCGGGCGTGCGGCATCGCCAGCGACGCCAGCTCACCGGTGACCGCCCCGGCGAACCGCTCCGCTGCCTCCGTGCGCGCCTGGGTCACGGCCTCGGCCAGCGCGGACAGCTCGTCGCGGAGGGCGTCCCGCTCCACCGCCAGCTCGCCGATGCGGTCGTCGTCGCCGTCCAGTTCGGTGAGCCGGCCCGCGCCCTCCTCCGCCCAGTCGAGGACGTGGTCGACGCTCGGCCCGTACTTGCGGATCAGGCCGTTCAGGGCGGCCCGCCGGTCCTCGACGGCCGCCAGCCGCCTCGGGTCGGCGTCCAGCAGGTCCGCGTATCCGGCGAGTTCGCCCGCCACGTCGGCGAGGAGGATGGAGATCTCGCCCACCCGGTCGGCGAGCGCCGCCAGGGCCGGATCGTGGGAGCGGACGGTGTCCAGCGCCCGGCCCGCGCCCGCGACCAGCGTGGCCGCGTCGACGCCCTCCGGGTCCTCGGGGTCGCCCACGAGCGCGGTGTGCGCGAGCGTGGCGGCGGAGGCCAGGGCCTCCGCGTGTCCGAGCCGCTCGGCCTCGGCCGCCAGCTCCACGTCCTCGCCGGCGCGGGGCGCGACCGAGGCGATCTCCTCCAGCCCGAAGCGGAGCAGATCGGCCTCCTGGGCGCGCTCCCGGGCCCGGGTGGTGAGGGTGTCCAGCTCGCCGGTGACGGCCCGCAGCCGCCGGTAGGCGGCGGTGTACCGCTTCAGCGGCCCCGCGACGGCCTCGCCCGCGTACCGGTCCAGTGCCTGCCGCTGCCGCGCGGGCCGCAGCAGCCCCTGCTGATCGGTCTGGCCGTGGACGGCGACGAGGTCGTCGGCGAGTTCGGCGAGGACGCCCACGGGCACCGCCCGGCCGCCGACATGCGCCCGGGAGCGCCCCTCGGCCGATACGGTCCTGCTGATCAGCAGGGTGCCGTCCTCGCAGTCGGCGCCCGCTTCCTCGGCCCGCAGCGCGGCCGGGCCCCCGGGGGGCACCGCGATCCGGCCCTCCACCACCGCCGCCTTGGCGCCGATCCGCACCAGCGCCGGGTCGGCCCGGCCACCGAGCAGCAGCCCGAGGCTGGTGACGACCATGGTCTTGCCGGCTCCCGTCTCACCGGTCACCGCCGTGAAACCGGGGGACAGCTCGACGACAGCATCGTCGATGACCCCGAGCGACCGTATCCTCATCTCCTCCAACACGGACACGACCATACGAGGTTTCCGCCACGCGGCGCGACGCAGACCCGCCACGCCGCGCCCGGCGGGCGGCCCGGACCGCGCGCCAGGGGCCGCCACGGGCTCCGGCGCGGCCCCGCGGACGTCACCCGAACCGCTGACCGGCACCGTCCCCGCCGATCACGCGGGTGATCGCACGACAACGAAGCCGTCGACAACGAAGCGGTGACCGGAGGCGGCGGACAGCGGCCGCCCGGTCAGGACGGGGCGCCCCGCCAACCCGACACCGGCAGCGCGAACTTCGCCACCAGCCGGTCCGTGAACGACGCGTGGTGCAGCCGCGCCAGCCGCACCGGCACCGCGCCCCGGCGCACCTCCACCCGCGCCCCCGGCGGCAGCTCCATGGTCCGCCGCCCGTCGCACCACAGCACCCCGTGCGGGGTGTGCGGCTGCACCTCCACCGCCAGCACCGACGTCGGCGACGTCACCAGCGGCTTGGCGAACAGGGCGTGCGCGCTGATCGGCACCATCAGCAGCGCCTCCACCTCGGGCCACACCACCGGACCGCCCGCGGAGAACGCGTACGCCGTCGACCCGGTGGGCGTGGCGCACACGATGCCGTCGCAGCCGAACGCCGTCACCGGCCGGCCGTCGACCTCCAGGACGGCCTCCAGCATCCGCTCCGGCGACACCTTCTGCACGGCGGCCTCGTTCAGCGCCCAGTCCCGGTGCACGACATCGCCGTTGCTGCGGACGACGACGTCGATGGTCATCCGCTCCTCGACCTCGTACTCCCGGGTCACCACCCGGTCGACGACCTTGTCGAGGTCGTCGCGCTCGGCCTCGGCCAGGAAGCCGACCCGCCCCAGGTTGACGCCGAGCATCGGCACCCCGGAGGCACGCGCGAAGGCGGCGCCGCGCAGCAGCGTCCCGTCCCCGCCGAGCACGATCAGCAGTTCACAGCCTTCGAGGACATCGGGTGTCGCCTCGGCCACCGTCTCCACGGACGCGGGCAGCGGCAGGTCGACGGCCTCCGCCCGCAGCACCCGTACCCCGATACCGCACCGCAGCAGCCCCTGGACGACCAGTTCGGCGCTGCGGATCGCGGCCGGCCGCCCGGTGTGCGCGAGGAGGAAAACCCTGCGCTTCGATGTCTTTCCTTCTGTGGTCAACGAGGTCCCTCCGCCACTGCTCGGTCGACATCGGCCGGGTCGAGTTCGGGCCCCCCGGCCCTGAGCCACAGAAAGTATTCGACGTTTCCGGACGGACCGGGGAGCGGGCTGGCGGTGACTCCCAACACACCGAGCCCCAGCGCGGCCGCCTGCCCGGCCACCGTGCGCACCGCGTCCTTGCGCAACTCGGGGCTGCGCACGACGCCGCCGCTGCCAAGTCGCTCCTTGCCCACCTCGAACTGCGGCTTCACCATCAGCACCAGATCGGCGTCGGGGGCGGAGCAGCGCACCAGCGCGGGCAGCACCAGACCGAGCGGAATGAACGAGAGGTCCCCCACCACCAGGTCGGCCGGCTCGCCGCCGATCGCCTCCAGGGTCAGCTCCCGGACGTTGGTGCGGTCCTTGACGGTGACCCGCTCGTCGCTCTGGAGCGACCAGGCGAGCTGCCCGTAACCGACGTCGACGGCCACCACATGGGCCGCGCCGGCGCGCAGCAGCACATCGGTGAAACCGCCGGTCGAGGCACCGGCGTCCAGCGCCCGCCGGCCCTTCACGGCCAGTCCGCGGGGGACGAAGGCGTCCAGCGCGCCGGCGAGCTTGTGCCCGCCGCGCGAGACGTAGTCGGGGTCGTCCGCGTCGCCGGTGACGACGACGGCCGCGCTGGTCTCGACCTGGGTGGCCGACTTGGTGGCGACGGTTCCGCCGACGGTCACCCGCCCGGCGGCGATCAGCTGCGCCGCGTGCTCCCGTGAGCGGGCGAGGCTGCGGCGTACCAGTTCGGCGTCGAGACGGCGGCGGGCGGCTCCTGCCACGTGCGGTTCAGCTCCTGAGGTCGTACGGGGGTGAGGGGGTCGGGCCCGCCGGTGCGGGCACGGGTCCGGGGGGTGCGTCCAGCGCGTCCAGCACTTCGCGCAGTCCCCGGTGTACATCCTCGTACACCTCGGGATGGCCGTCCGCCGGGAGGTGGTCCGCGTCGGCCAGTCGCTCCAGGACGGAGTCCACCTGGGTGTCGCCGGTGGGGGCGGTCGCGACACCCAGGGGCGCGGGCCCGTCGGGAGCGGGCCCGTCGGGAGCGGCGGCGACCATCTCCGCACCCGTGCCTTCACCACCGTCACCGGTCGTGACCACGTCGGCGGCACCGTCCCCGGCGGTTCCGGTGACGAAAGCGGCCCCGGCGGCGGCATTCGCCCCGGATACCCCTTGTGTCCCCCCTGCGTCCGGCATCACATCGCTCATGCCCTGACGCTACCGCGAAGCCCTGCGGTACCGTCGATCACGATGGCGACGATGGACGAGTGCCGCAGCGCACTTCAGCGACTCAGCGACAAACTCACCCGCTCGGAGGGCGATGTCCGCGACGCGGCGGCTCTCGACAGATCACTCAGCTGCCACATCAGGGATCTGGACACCACCTTCACCGGGCGGCTCAAGGGCGGCACCATCACGGTGCTCGACACCCTGACGGGACCGCCCCGCGAAAAGGCGGAGATCCGGCTCGCGATGACGGGCGACGACCTGGTGGCCCTGGTCGACGGGGAGCTGGACTTCGCCCGCTCCTGGGCCTCCGGCCGGATCAAACTGGAAGCCGGCTTCCGCGACCTGCTGCGCCTGCGCAAACTGCTGTGACCCACCGCGGGCCGCTGTCGACCCGCTCCTGACCGCCGGAAGCCGGGATCCGGCCAGCACCCCGCAGACGTCCGAAAATACTCGAACGCCTCCTCAGCGCGGTCCGGGAACCCCGGCCTTCTTCCGCGCCACCGGCACCACCAGCGGCGTACCCGACTCGGGATCCTCGATGACCTGGCTGCGCACCCCGAAGACCTGCTCCACCAGCTCCGCCGTGACCACGTCCGCCGGCGCGCCCTCGGCCACCACCGCACCGTCGTGCAGCGCGATGAGGTGCGTGGCGTACCGGGCCGCCTGATTGAGGTCGTGGAGCACGGCGACCAGGGTCCGGCCCTGCGTCTCGTGCAGCTCCGCGCACAGATCCAGCACCTCCAGCTGATGCTGGATGTCCAGGAACGTCGTGGGCTCGTCCAGCAGCAGCAGCGGCGTCTGCTGCGCCAGCGCCATCGCGATCCACACCCGCTGCCGCTGCCCGCCCGAAAGCTCGTCGACATAGCGCTCCGCGAGCCCGGCCACCCCGGTCGCCGCCATCGACTCCCGCACGATCCGCTCGTCCTCCGGGGACCACTGCCGCAGCAGTCCCTGATGCGGGAACCGGCCCCGGGCCACCAGGTCCGCCACCGTGATCCCGTCGGGCGCGATGGACGACTGCGGCAGCAGCCCCAGCGTCCGCGCGACCTTCTTGGCGGGCATCGAGTGAAGGGCCTGTCCGTCCAGCAGCACCCGGCCCACGGTCGGCTTCAGCATCCGCGACAGCGCCCTCAGCAGCGTCGACTTGCCACAGGCGTTGGGGCCGACGATGACCGTGAAGGAGTTGTCGGGGATCTCCACCGACAGATTCTCGGCGATGACCCGCTGGTCATAGCGGAGAGTGACCGATTCCGCGGTGAGGCGCTGCATCGTGGGGTACTCCTGGATCGAGGGACGCCGGCCCGGGGAGGGCACGGGCGCGCTGGTCAGGACATCACGCGGGCCGGCGCACGATCGTCCGGTTCAAAGTTAGGCCACCCTATCCTCCCGCCGCGCCGCAGCCGTCCCGCGCCCCGCGCGGACCTCCCCGGGAGAGCCCTCCCCCTCACAACCCCAGCCGGGCCAGCGCCTTCCCCGGATCCAGCGTGCAGACCCCGTCACCGGCCTCCGTCCACGCCGCCGCGCACAGCGCCCGCAGCCCGTCCATCGCCTCCCCGTCACCCTCCAGGGCGAGTTCCCCACCGCGCGCCGACGCCGTCCACCCGCCGCACACAAAACCGGCCGCGAGCGCCGCCACCGCGGGCTGCGCCCGCAGCATCCCCCGCAGATCGGCGTCCACGTACGTCGGCCGGTGCTCCGGCGGCGCGGCCAGCAGCCCGGCCCCGTCGGTCACCCCCGTCAGCACCAGCAGCGAATCCACCCCGCCGTTGAACGCGCCCTCGATGTCGGTGTCCAGCCGGTCCCCCACCACCAGCGGCACCCGGGCACCCGTCCGCAGAATCGTCTCCCGGTGCATCGGCGGCAGCGGCTTCCCCGCCACCTGCGGCTCCGCACCCGTCGCGATCCGCACCACCTCCACGGCCGCCCCATTGCCGGGACCGATCCCCCGGGCCCCCGGAATCGTCAGATCCGTGTTGGACGCGAACCACGGCACCCCCCGCGCGATCGCGTAACACGCCTCCGCGAAACGGCCCCACGGCAGCTCCGGGCCCCCGTACCCCTGCACCACCGCCGCCGGATCGTCGTCCGCCGACTCCACGGGTACGAGCCCCCGTTCACGCAGCGCGACCCGCAGCCCCTCGCCACCGATCACCAGCACCCGCGACCCCGCCGGCACCTGCTCGGAGATCAACCGCGCGACAGCCTGCGCCGAGTTGATGACATCGGCCGGCTCCGTCGCCACCCCCAGCTCGGTGATGTGGGCCGCCACCGCCTCCGGGGGCCGCAGCGCGTTGTTCGTGACGTACGCCAGCCGCATCCCGCCGTCCCGCGCCGCGATCAACGACTCGACGGCGTACGGAATGGCCAGCCCGCCCGCGTACACCACGCCGTCCAGGTCCAGGAGCGCGGTGTCGTACGCCTCGCTCAGCACCCGCTCACTCGCACCCGGCCGGGTCCTGCTCCCCTGGTCCATCGGCTCCTGCCTCTCCGTAGCCCTGCACTCCCCCGATCATCGCTCATCGCCCGTCCCACATACGATGCACGGATGAACTGCGAAGTTCCCCCGGCCGACGATGACGACGGCCTGCGCCTGCTCCCCTTCCGCGGACTGCGCTACGTCCCCGAGCGGGTCGGCACGCTCGCCGCCGTGACCTCACCCCCGTACGACGTCGTCGTCCGGCCCGAGGGACTCGACGAGCTCGAATCGGCGCACCCCCACAACATCGTGCGCCTGATCCTGCCCCAGGCTGCCACCCCCGCCGAGCGCCACCGCAGGGCCGCCGACACCCTCACCCGCTGGCTCGCCGACGGCATCCTCGCCCAGGACCCCGAACCCGCGGTGTACGTGTACGAGCAGCGCCACACGGACGGCCTCCAGCGCGGAGTCATCGGCGCCCTCGCCCTCTCCGACCCCACCGAGGGGATCGTCCTCCCGCACGAGGACGTGATGCCCGAGATCGTCGCCGACCGCGCCGCCCTGATGAGCGCGACCGCCGCCAACCTGGAACCCCTGCTGCTCACCTACCGGGGCGGCGGGAACACCGGCACGGCGACCGTCGTGGACCGGACCGTGGAACGGGCCCCGCTGCTCGCCACCACCACCGAGGACGGCGTCGGCCACCGGCTCTGGGCCGTCACGGACCCGGCGGACCTCGCCGCGATCGGCACCGACCTCGCCACCCGCCAGGCCCTGATCGCCGACGGCCACCACCGCTGGGCCACCTATCTGCGGCTGCGCGCCGACCACCCGGGCCCCGGACCGTGGAACTTCGGCCTGGTCCTCCTCGTGGACACCGCCCGCTACCCGCTGCGGGTCCGCGCCATCCACCGGCTGCTGCACCAGCTGCCGGTCGCGGACGCACTGGCCGCGCTGGGGGACTCCTTCCGGGTCCGGCGGCTCGACGTCCCGCTCGCCGACGCCCTCGCCGCCCTCGCGGAGTCGGCCACCGTCGGCAACGCCTTCCTGCTCGCCGGCGACGGCTCGTTCCACCTCCTGGACCGGCCCGATCCCGCCCTGCTGGCCCGCACCGTCCCGGCCGACCGGCCGACGGCCTGGCGGACCCTGGACGCGGCCGTCCTGCACTCCACCCTCCTCGACTCCATCTGGCATGTCCCGGACACCCCGGAGCACATCGCGTACATCCACCACACGGACGCGGTCGTCACCCAGGCGGAACGCCACGGCGGTACGGCGGTCCTGATGCACCCCGTACGGGAGGACGTCGTCCGGGAACTGGCCCGGGAAGGCGTCACCATGCCCCGGAAGTCGACCTCGTTCGGCCCCAAACCGGCGACGGGCCTGGTCCTCAGAAGCCTGGACCGGGAATGACGAAAGGGCGGCCCCCGGATGGGGACCGCCCTTCATTCATCGGTTACGGCTCAGGCGTCCTTGCCGCCGTCGGCGCTGTCGCTCCCGCCGGCCTCTTCGCTCTTCTCGACCTCGACCTCGGCGACGTCAGTGTCGTTGTCGTCGTCGCTGTCCTCGTCGCGGTCCTCGTCGGTGTCGGCCGACTCGGTCACCACCACGGCGACGTCGTCGTCACCGGCTGCCTCGCCCGCCTCGTCGGCCTCGTCGAACGCGTCCACGAACTCGATGCCGTCCATCTCGGCCAGCCGGTCCGACGCGTCGGTCGACCCGTCCTTGTCCGCCTCCAGCGCCTTGGCGAACCACTCGCGCGCCTGGTCCTCACGGCCGGCGGCGAGCAGGGCGTCGGCGTACGCGTACCGCAGCCGCGCGGTCCACGGCTGGACGGAGCTGGAGGCCAGCTCCGAGCTCTGGAGCGTCACGATGGCGGCGTCGATCTGCCCCATGTCCCGCCGCGCCCCGGCCGCCACCAGGCGCATCTCGACCTGGCCGGCCTTGTCCAGCTTCTGCACCTCGGCCTCGCCGGCCATGGCGAGGGCCTTCTCGGGCCGCCCGAGCCCGCGCTCGCAGTCCGCCATGACGGGCCACAGCTCCACACCGCCGGTCATCCGCCGCGCCGCACGGAACTCCGCCAGCGCCTCGGTGTACCGCTGCGTCGCGTACGCGGCGAATCCCGCGGCCTCACGGACGGCGGCGACACGGGACGCGAGCCGCAGGGCGACCCGGGAGTAGCCGTACGCCTCCTCCGGCTCCTCGTCGATCAGCTTGGCGACCATGACGAGGTTGCGCGCGACATCCTCGGCGAGCCCCTTCGGGAGGCTCTGGAGTTCCTGCCGCACGTCCTGGTCGATCTCGTCACCGGTGACGTCGTCCGGGATCGGCAGCCGCTTGACCGGCTCGCGCTCGGGGCGGTCACGGTCGTCGCGGCGGAAGCCGCCACCCTGCCGGTCGTCACGGCGGCCGTAGCCGCCGCCACCGGAAGGCCGGCCGCCACGGTCGTCACGGGAGCCACGGTATCCACCGCGGTCGTCGTCGCGGCGGAACGACGGACGGTCGTCACGCCGGTCGTCACGCCGGTCATCACGGCGGAAGGACGGGCGCTCATCGCGCCGGTCGTCGCGCCGGAAGCCGCCGCCCTGGCGGTCGTCACGGCGGAAGCCACCGGAGCTGCTGGGGCGCTCGTCACGCCGGTCGTCCCGACGCGGACCACGGTCGTCATCACGACGGGGACCACGGTCGTCACGCCGATCGTCACGGGGACCACGGTATCCACCACGGTCGTCGTCGCGGCGGAAGGACGGACGGTCATCACGGCGGCCATAACCGCCGCCACCGCCGCTGCCGGAAGGCCGGCCACCACGGTCGTCACGCCGGTCGTCGCGAGGACCCCGGTATCCACCACGGTCGTCATCGCGACGGAACGACGGACGGTCGTCACGCCGGTCATCGCGACGGAAGCCGCCACCCTGGCTACCACCCTGACGGTCGTCACGGCGGAAGCCACCGCCCTGGCCGCCGCCCTGGCGGTCATCGCGACGGAAGCCACCGGAGCTGCCGCCGGGACGCTCGTCACGCCGGTCATCACGACGCGGACCACGGTCATCGCGCCGGTCGTCCCGACGGAAACCGCCACCCTGCCGGTCGTCGTCGCGGCGGAACGACGGACGGTCATCACGGCGGCCATAACCGCCGCCACCACCGCTGCCGGAAGGCCGGCCACCACGGTCGTCACGCCGGTCGTCGCGAGGACCCCGGTATCCACCACGGTCGTCATCACGACGGAAGGAGGGACGCTCGTCACGCCGGTCATCGCGACGGAAGCCGCCACCCTGGCTACCACCCTGACGGTCGTCGCGCCGGAAGCCGCCGCCCTGGCGGTCATCGCGGCGGAAGCCACCGGAGCTGCTGGGGCGCTCGTCACGCCGGTCGTCCCGACGCGGACCACGGTCGTCATCACGACGGGGACCACGGTCGTCACGCCGATCGTCACGGGGACCACGGTATCCACCACGGTCATCGTCACGACGGAACGACGGACGGTCATCACGGCGACCGTAACCGCCGCCACCGCTGCCGCCGCTGCCACTGCCGGAAGGCCGGCCACCACGGTCGTCACGGGAACCGCCACGGTACCCACCACGGTCGTCATCACGACGGGGACCACGGTATCCGCCCCGGTCACCGCCGTCCCTACGGCGCGGCTCGCGCTCCGAACGGTCGTCGGGAGAGTTGGTGGGCATCGTGATGACTCCTGTCTTGAGGTACTGCGGTCATTCTCGCGCAGCCGGCCCCCCGACGCGCTTCGAGAAAGAGAAAACAAAAAGGGACCCGTAATCCAGCGTGAACGCTGGACCACGGGTCCCTGAAATATTGTTCGGCGGCGTCCTACTCTCCCACAGGGTCCCCCCTGCAGTACCATCGGCGCTGAAAGGCTTAGCTTCCGGGTTCGGAATGTAACCGGGCGTTTCCCTAACGCTATAACCACCGAAACCCTATCGGTTTCGAGCGAACAAGCACACTCTTCAATTAAGTGGTTCTGCTCAAAACGGCAACGGTCGTTGCCTCAGAACTAACACAGTGGACGCGAGCAACTGAGGACAAGCCCTCGGCCTATTAGTACCAGTCAACTCCACCGGTCACCCGGCTTCCATATCTGGCCTATCAACCCAGTCGTCTACTGGGAGCCTTACCCCATCAA
>NZ_BSBI01000006.1:0-450329 GCF_034961445.1 Streptomyces yaizuensis | reverse complement strand
GTTCGACTTGCATGTGTTAAGCACGCCGCCAGCGTTCGTCCTGAGCCAGGATCAAACTCTCCGTGAATGCTTCCAGGATATCCTGGTGACACATCACTCGGAGCGGAACCAGAAGACGAGGAATATCGCCTCCGGTTCACAGCGTCCTCGCTGTGTAATTGCCCCCTACCAGACCACCAAGTGGCCGGTCGGAGGACTTTTCAAAGGAACCTCCACCCGGAAGCAGATGCTCCCGGACGGGGTATCAACATATCTGGCGTTGACTTTTGGCACGCTGTTGAGTTCTCAAGGAACGGACGCTTCCTTCGGTCCTGTTTCACCAGGCCCTCCGGGCGCTTCCCTTCGGTTTTTCTTGCCTTTCGGCGTTTCCAACTCTACCAGATCCTTTTCCCGCCTCCCGGTCACCCGGGATTCGGACTTTCAGATCCGGCGGCCAGTTGGACCGGCCTTTCGCCTTTCGGCTGCTCCGACTTTATCAGATCCTTTCGGGCCTGATTCCCGGTCGAACTCGGGTTGTCTTTCCGACCCTTGGGCCGTTCCGACGAGTGAGACTTTAGCGGAATCTCCCGCCCCGACGCCAATCGGGGCGACGCTCCTTCGAGCGTGGATTCCTCATTCCGAAAAGACACACCAGAAACAGGCGACAGTTCGTCGCTTGCAGTGGTGAGGTCTTGCGGAATGGCTGCCCGGGGGACCAACCTGGGTCGGCGCTCACGTCGGGCAACTCGGAGGACACTACGGACTTCGTGTATCCACTGTCAACCCGGGTCCGGATCCCGTACGCTCCCGCCCATGACGACGCGTATGTGCTCCCAGCAGTGGTGGCCCGCCTGACGGCGGCCCCCCTACGAGCATGTACTCAACGGCCGCCGCTCCCGGCGGCCGTTCCTGTATCTCCCCCAGGGGTCGGCCCACCGGGTTCGGTGGCTCCGATCAGGACGGAGAGAACGGCGTGAAGCGAATCTTCAGCGGGCTGAAGCCCACGGGCCATCTGACGCTGGGCAACTATCTCGGGGCCCTGCGCCGCTGGGTCGAGACCGATCAGCACCAGGCGGACGCACTCTTCTGCGTGGTGGATCTGCACGCGCTGACCATGGAGCACGACCCGGGGCGGGTGCGCAGGCTCAGCCGGCAGACGGCGACGCTCATGCTCGCGGCGGGACTGGATCCGGAGCAGTGCACCCTTTTCGTCCAGAGCCATGTGGACGCGCACACCCGGCTCTCCTATCTCCTGGAGTGCACGGCGACGGACGGCGAGCTGCGGCGGATGATCCAGTACAAGGAGAAGGGCGAACGCGCGCGGGCCGCCGGGGAGAGTGTGCGGCTGTCGCTGCTGACGTACCCCGTGCTGATGGCGGCGGACATCCTGGCGTACGGGACGGACGAGGTGCCGGTGGGCGACGACCAGACCCAGCATGTGCAGCTGACCCGGGATCTGGCGACACGGTTCAACCAGAGGTACGGACACACCTTCACCGTGCCCCGGGCCACGCACCCGGTGGTGGCCGCGCGGGTCATGGATCTTCAGGACCCCACGTCGAAGATGGGGAAGTCGCACGATTCGGGGGCGGGCATCGTCTATCTGCTGGACGAGCCGGACGTCGTGCGGAAGAAGGTGGCGCGGGCCGTGACGGACAGCGGGCGGGAGGTCCGCTACGACCGGGAGGCGAGCCCGGGGGTCGCGAATCTGCTGGACATCCTGGCCGCGTGTTCGGGTGGGAACCCGGAGGAGCTGGCCGGTGTATATGAGTCGTACGGGGCCTTGAAGAGGGATACGGCCGAGGCGGTGGTGGAGCTGCTGCGGCCGATGAGGGGGCGGCATGCGGAGCTGGCGGCGGATACCGGGTTCGTGGACGAGGTGCTGAGGAAGGGAGCCGAGCGGGCGCGGGAGATCGCCCGGCCGAGGGTGGACGCGGCCTACGCGGCGATCGGTCTGCTGCCGGCGAGCTGAGCAGCCGGGCGGTCCGCTGCCCCGGGACGGGCGGTCCGGGGCGGCGGTGTCCGGGGACGGGCCGGCGGGTCAGCCGCTACCGGAGGCCAGTTCGCGGCTGCGGTCGCGGGCGGCTTCGAGAGCGGCGATCAGGGCGGCGCGGACACCGTGGTTCTCCAGCTCACGGATGGCACTGATGGTGGTTCCCGCAGGGGAGGTGACGGCTTCACGGAGCTTGACGGGGTGCTCGCCGCTGTCGCGGAGCATGACGGCGGCGCCGATGGCGGCCTGGACGATCAGGTCGTGGGCCTGGGCGCGGGGCAGGCCGAGGAGGATGCCCGCGTCGGTCATGGCCTCGACCAGGTAGTAGAAGTACGCCGGCCCGGAGCCGGAGAGCGCGGTGGCCGCGTCCTGCTGGGACTCGGGGACCCGGAGGGTCTTGCCGACGCCGCCGAAGATTGCCTCGGTGTGGGCGAGGTGGTCGGCGGTGGCGTGGCTGCCGCCGGAGATCACGGACATGCCCTCGTCCACGAGGACAGGGGTATTGGGCATGACACGGACGACAGGGGTACCGGAGGTGAGGCGTTCCTCGATGAAGGCGGTCGGAATACCGGCGGCGGCGCTGATGACCAGGCGGTCGGCGGTGAGATGCGGGGCCAGTTCCTCCAGCAGCCGTCCCATGTCCTGCGGCTTGACGGCGAGGATCAGGGTGTCGGCCCGCTTGGCGGCCTCGGCGTTGGTGACCGGCTCGACGCCGTAGCGGGTGCGCAGCTCCTCGGCGCGGTCGGCCCGGCGGGTGGTGACCAGCAGGTCGGCGGGGCGCCAGCCGGCGCGGATCATGCCGCTGAGAAGGGCCTCGCCGATCTTGCCGGTACCGAGGACTGCGACGGTCTGGGTCATGGCTCTGTACACCTCGCCGGTGGGGGTTCGTGGCCTCATCCTCGCACCGGGGGCCGGGCGGTGCCGGGGGTGTCCGAGGGGCGGAAGCGGCGGGGCCGGTGCGAGGGCGGGCGGCAGGGCCAGGCGGACCGGGCCAGGAAGGCCGAGCCACGAAGGCCGGGCCAGGAAGACCTGAGAAGGCCGGAGAGCTAGGAGGTGGGGCGGGGGCGCAGGGAGATCAGTTCGACGACGTATTCCTCGGTGACGTGTCCGTCGGGGAAGACCTCCGTCAGCGCGGCGCGCTCGCGGCGGAGGACGGCGGCGGCGGTGTCCGGGGCGGCGGTGAGGAAGACCGAGTGGGTGCTCAGGTTGGCGAGGTGGGTGTCGAGCGGGACCCGGCGGGTCCAGTGCAGCCGGTGCTCGGTGGCGCCGGGGGTTCCGGCCGGGAGTCTCCGGGTGGTGCCGGGGGCTCCGTGGGCGCTGTCGCCGAAGGTGTTGTGCAGGCGTTCCGCCTGGGCGGCGACCCAGGGGACGGTGCGGTCGGCGATGTTCCACCAGAGGGCGAGCAGTCCGTCGGGGCGCAGGACCCGCAGGGCCTCGGGGAGGGAGTGGAGGGGGTTGGTCCAGTGCCATGACTGGGCGTAGGTGATCAGGTCGGCGCTGTTGTCGGCGAGGGGAAGAAAGTCGCCGGTGGCGCGGACGAGGGGGGTGTGGGGGGCGCTGCGGCGGAAGCGGGCGGCCATGCCGTCGCCGGGTTCGACGGCGAGGACCCGGGCGCCCCGGTCCGTCAGCAGTCGGGTGGCGATGCCGGTGCCGGCGCCCACGTCGACGGCGTCCGCTCCGTGGAGGGGCCGGCCGATCAGGGTCTCGATGGTGTCGAAGAGGACGGGGGGATAGCCGGGGCGGGCCGTGTCGTACTCGTCGGCGGCCTGGTCGAAGGAGCGCGCGCGGCCGGTGTCGTGCCAGAGGCTGGTGGAGCGGTCGGGGCCGTCAGGACTGCCGGGGTCGGTGTCCGGGGCGAGGCGGAAGCTGCTCTCCGAGTGCGGGGCCATGGGGACCTTTCCGGGTGGGGCCGGGAAACGGCCGTCTCTGCGGATCGGACAAGCGGACCGGACAAGCGGACCGAATCAGTGGAACGGATCAGAGGGTCGGATCAGGGAGCCGGATCAGAGGGCCGGGCGGACAGGGCCCGGCGGGGGCGGGAGGGAGGAGGGGTCAGCGGCGCTTGCGCTTGCGGGCGGCCGGGTTGCCGCTGCGGGTGCTGCGGCGGCGCTCGTGCCGGGTGCGGGCCGTCTCGTACTCCTCGCGGTGGAGCTTCTCGCCCGGGGCCTCGATCAGGGCGCGGCAGAAGTAGGCCAGCAGGATGCCGACGAAGCCGATGGCCTTGAGGCTGTAGAGGGAGTCCGGGCCGGAGGTGCGGGCGGGGCGGCGGGTGAAGCCGGACCAGGTCTTGCGGAAGGCGATGGCGCTGCACACCGAGAACATCACGATGACGAGGGCGTTGACGAAGCCACCGACCCGGGCGATGGTCAGGCCCTGGTAGCCGAGGAGGAGCACGAAGGCACCGGCGGCGGCCGCCGCCAGGGCGCCGATGGCGACGCCCGCGCGGCGCAGCGCGTAACCCCCGTCGTGGTCGACCCAGGTCGTACCGAAGAAGCGGATGGGTTCGGGGCGCGGGGCCGCGACGTCGGGCCGGTCGGGGGCAGTCTCGTCACTCACGGGGTCGATTATCCCCTGCGAGGGGCAGGACCCCAGGGTCACGGGCCCCAGGGTCACGGGCCCCAGGGTCACGGGCCCCAGGGTCGCGGGCCCCATGCCCCGTACCCCGGGCCCGTACCCCGGGGCCCGTACCCCGGGGTACGGGCTCGGCGGCGGGGTCGGGGTCGGGGTGGGCGGCGGGGCGGGCCCGGGTGGGTAGCGGGGAACGGCCCCGGCCGCGGGGGCGTCCTCAGGAGCAGCGGATGGCGACGTATCCGTCGCTGCCCGTCTGTACATAGGCGTCGGAGATGAACTCTCCGTTGGCGATGCAGTCCCAGATGGAGGTGGTGCCGTAGGGGCCGCTGACGCGCTCGCCGGGCTTCTGGCAGTTGATCGGGACGCGGGCGTTGTAGGGCAGGACGCGGACGATGGCGTAGCCGGTGCCGGGGCCGCTGCGGACGTTCACCCGGTGGCCCGGGGCGACCGGGTAGCGCTTGGTGGTGCGGGGCGTGAGCAGGGGTTCGGTGGTGTCCTCTATGCGGTCGAGTCCGTCAAGATCGATCGTTTCAGGACGTACTTCTTCAAGTGCCATTGAAATCTCCCCCGTTGCTGTATGTGCGGATACGCACGGTACGTCGGAGGAAGGCTAACAAGCCACCCTCTGATCGCACGCGCCATCGTTTAAGCTCCGTGAGTCGCGTGCGCGCGCCCACAGGAACAGGGGTAGGAGATGCCGCCGCTGCGCAACCTCGGGCAGCCATCGGAAGCGGAACGTCCGGAATACGCCGGGCAGTACCGCCTTGAGGCATGTCTGGGCACCGGTGGCATGGGGGTGGTGCATCTGGCCGCCTCGGAGTCGGGGCTGCGGCTCGCGGTGAAGGTGATTCATGCCGAGCATGCGTCGGATCCGGAGTTCAGGGCTCGTTTCCGGCAGGAGGTCGCGGCCGCGCGGCGGGTCAGCGGGGCCTTCACCGCCTCGGTGGTCGATGCCGACCCGGAGGCCGGGCGGCCCTGGATGGCGACCCTCTTCATTGATGGCCCGACCCTTTCCGAGCGGGTGAAGCGGAATCCTCTGGAGGGGGCCGAGCTACGGCGGATGGGGGCGGGGCTCGCGGAGGCGCTGCGCGATATCCATCGTGCGGGTGTGGTGCACCGGGACCTCAAACCGAGCAATGTGCTGCTCGCCGCGGACGGCCCGAAGGTCATCGACTTCGGTATTTCCCGCCCTACGGACAGTGATCTGCGGACGGAGACGGGGAAGCTGATCGGGACACCGCCGTTCATGGCGCCCGAGCAGTTCCAGCGGCCCCGGGAGGTCGGTCCGGCGGCGGATGTCTTCGCGCTGGGTTCGGTGCTGGTGCACGCGGCGACCGGGCGCGGGCCCTTCGACTCGGACAGCCCGTACATAGTGGCGTACCAGGTCGTTCACGACGAGCCCGATCTGACGGGGGTGCCCGCCGATCTCGTACCGCTGCTGCGGCGCTGTCTGGAGAAGGATCCGGCGCTACGGCCGACGCCGTACGAGGTGATGGTGGCGCTGCGGGAGGCCACGTCCTCCGCCGCGTACGACACCCAGGCCCATATCCCGGTGCCGCGCACGCCCGATCCGGTGGAGAGCCTGCCCGGGGCGGACGACGCTGTGGGCGGCGCCGCGGGCGGGGGCCGGCGGCGGGTGCGGTGGGCGGTCGCCGTCGCGGGGGCGGTCGCCGTGGCGCTGGCCGTCACCGGGTTCCTCGCGCTGGGCGGCCCGGACGGCGGCGGGGACCCGGGGCCGGCGCGGTCGTCCGAGCGGCCGGTCTTCACCGGCTGGAGCGCGGAGCTGCACCGGGGCGGCGGCGAGAACCGGACGGCGGAGTGCGCGGCGGGGCCGGCGGGGCTGTTCTGCGCGAGCCCCGGGATCACGGCGGCCCGGCTGGACCCGGCGACCGGCCGTGTCCTCTGGTCGCTGCCGGCGGGCGGCGCGCGCGGCGGGGCGCCGGACCGGGGCGACCTGGCCATGACTCCCGTACTCGCGGGCGGGCTGCTCCATGTGGTGGCCCCCGGCGGCGGCCGGCTGACGGCCCTGGACCCGGCGACCGGCACGGTCCGCTGGGACACGGGCCGTGTCTCGTACGCCTCGGTCGGGCACATCGGCGATCTGGTGGTGCTCACCGGGAAGGACGGGCGGACCCGTGCCGTCGACGCGGCGACCGGCCGCGAGCGGTGGGCCCGGCCGAGCGAAGGTGTGGGGGCGCAGTGGGTGTCCGCGCCGGGTGCGGAGGGCGCCGGGCTGCCCGCGCTGACCTGGGCGCTGTCGGCGGACGGCGGCTCCACCCGGATCACGGCCGTGGACCGGGACGGCGGGCGCACGCTGTGGACCGAGCGGCTGACCGGCAATCTGCGCCCGGCGCAGCTGTCCCAGGGGGCTCTGTATCTGCTCTCCACCGACCGGGACGGGTACACGGACGCGGTGGTCCGGCTCGCTGTGCGGGGCCGGACCGCGGGTGGCGCGGTGGGCACTGCGGGCGCGGTGAAGAGGTTCCCCGTCACGGCCCCGGTGGACCAGGGGCAGGCGGCGGTGGCCGGGGACACCGTCTATGTCAGTGGCACCGGGGGCACGGGATCGGTCCTGGCGCTGGACGCGCGGACCGGGGAGCAGCGGTGGCGCCGGGAGACCATGGCGTCCCACCTGTCGCGGCCGGTGCCGGCCGGGGGCACGGTGTACGTGTCGGCGGGTGACGGGCGGTTGCTGGCCCTGGACACGCGGCGCGGTGCGCCGGCCGGGCAGACGAAGCCCCGGATGGACGGGGGCGAGCACACCTTCTCGGCGCGGCTGCCGGCGCCGGTCGTCCGGGACGGGCGGGTGTACGGGACCGCGCCGGACGGGTCGGTCTTCGCCCTGGACGCGGGGCGCCCCGCGCGCTGGTGACAGCCCCCGTACGAGGAGAGAACAGATACCCGGAGACAGGCGGCGGCGGAAAGCGCTCCGGCCCCCGCCCGGGGTGCGGGCGGGGGCCGGAGCGTCATCGGCTGGAGTCGTTCAGTACGTCACAGTCGCAGTCACCGTCGTCGTCACGGCAGCAGGGACACGTCGCGGACCGCGCCCCGGTCGGCGCTGGTGGCCATCGCGGCGTAGGCGCGCAGCGCGGCCGAGACCTTGCGTTCGCGGTTCTTCGGCGCGTACACCCCGTTCAGGGCCTCCCTGCGGGCGGCCAGCTCCTCGTCGGGGACGAGCAGGTCGATGCTGCGGGCGCTGATGTCGATGCGGATCCGGTCGCCGTTCTCGACGAGGGCGATGACTCCGCCGGACGCCGCCTCGGGCGAGACATGGCCGATGGAGAGGCCGGAGGTGCCGCCGGAGAAGCGGCCGTCGGTGACCAGCGCGCACGCCTTGCCGAGGCCCCGGCCCTTGAGGAAGGAGGTCGGGTAGAGCATCTCCTGCATGCCGGGGCCGCCCCGGGGGCCCTCGTAGCGGATGACGACGACGTCGCCCTCCTTGATCTCCTTGCGGAGGATCTTGTCGACGGCCTCGTCCTGGGAGTCGCAGACCACGGCGGGGCCCTCGAACGTCCAGATCGACTCGTCCACACCGGCGGTCTTCACGACACTGCCGTCGACGGCGATGTTGCCCTTGAGGACCGCGAGGCCGCCGTCCTGGCTGTAGGCGTGGGCGGCGTCGCGGATGCAGCCGCCGGCGGCGTCGGTGTCCAGGGACTCCCACCGCTCCGACTGCGAGAACGCCTCGGCGGAGCGCTTGCAGCCGGGGGCCGCGTGCCACAGCTCGACCGCTTCGTCGGAGGGGGAGCCGCCGCGCACGTCCCAGGTGTCCAGCCACTGCTTGATGGACGGGGAGTGGACGGTGTGGACGTCCTCGTTGAGCAGCCCGGCGCGGTACAGCTCGCCGAGGATGGCGGGGATGCCGCCGGCCCGGTGGACGTCCTCCATGTAGTAGGTGCCGCCGGGCGCGACGTTGGGCGCGACCTTCGCGAGGCAGGGCACCCGGCGGGAGACGGCGTCCATGTCGGCGAGGCCGTAGTCCAGCTCGGCCTCCTGGGCGGCGGCGAGCAGGTGGAGGATGGTGTTGGTGGAGCCGCCCATGGAGATGTCGAGGGCCATGGCGTTCTCGAAGGCGGCGCGGGTGGCGATGGAGCGCGGCAGCACGCTCGCATCGTCGTCCTCGTAGTACCGCTTGGTGATGTCCACGACCGTGCGGGCGGCGTTCTCGTAGAGCGCGCGGCGGGCGGTGTGGGTGGCGAGGACGGAGCCGTTGCCCGGCAGGGAGAGGCCGATGGCCTCGGTGAGGCAGTTCATGGAGTTGGCCGTGAACATGCCGGAACAGGAGCCGCAGGTCGGGCAGGCGTTCTCCTCGATCCGCAGGATGTCCTCGTCCGAGATGCTCTCGTCCACGGCGTCGACGATGGCGTTGACCAGGTCCAGCTTGCGGACGGTGCCGTCGACCAGGGTGGCCTTCCCGGCCTCCATGGGGCCGCCGGAGACGAAGACCGTGGGGATGTTCAGGCGCAGGGCGGCCATCAGCATCCCGGGGGTGATCTTGTCGCAGTTGGAGATGCAGATCAGGGCGTCGGCGCAGTGGGCTTCGACCATGTACTCCACGCTGTCGGCGATCAGGTCGCGGGAGGGCAGGGAGTAGAGCATGCCGCCGTGGCCCATGGCGATGCCGTCGTCGACCGCGATGGTGTTGAACTCGCGCGGGATCGCTCCGGCCGCCTTGATCGCCTCGCTGACGATCCGGCCGACGGGCTGGAGGTGGGTGTGGCCGGGGACGAACTCGGTGAAGGAGTTGGCGACGGCCACGATGGGCTTCCTGCCGATGTCCGCGCCGGGTACGCCCGAGGCGCGCATCAGGGCGCGGGCGCCCGCCATGTTGCGGCCATGGGTGACGGTGCGGGACCTCAGCTCGGGCATCTTCGCTCGCTCCTCGGGAAGTCAGAGAGTCTGAAGGACGGAAAGACCAGGTGAACCGGGCGAACCAGGCAAACCACAGCATCCGGGTGAACCGGGCGGACCGGGGAAGCCAGGGGCCCGGACAACCGGTGGGTGGTGTGCCGGCCGGTCGCCGCGCCGGCCCGGTGGGTGGTCCGGCGGCGCGGTGGACAGGGATATGACTCGCCAGGATACGAGCCTACGCCGGATGACCAAGATCCGGACATCATGTCCGCGATACGGAACGATCTGCCCAGGGCGGGCGATTCCCCGCCGATTCCGTACCGACTCCGCGCCGGCTCTGGTTCCCGGCCGGTTCCGGGCCGACTGCACGCGGCCCGCGGATCCCGTGGCCCGCCGCGGAGGGCTCAGGCTCCGCGTACGCCGTCCTGTACGGACCGTACGTCCGTCACCCCCGTGCCCCGCCGGGCGGCGGCGGACAGCTCGCGGCGGGCGAAGTCCAGCGCCTCCGCGAGGTCGGCCTCACGCACGGCGGGCGACTCGGCCCGGCGGGTGTTGACCTCGATCACCACATGGCCCTCGAAACCGGTCCGCACGAGGTGGTGCAGCACCTCCGCGCAGGGCTGGCTGCCCCGCCCCGGCACCAGGTGCTCGTCCTTCGCGGACCCCTTGCCGTCGGCGAGGTGGACATGGCCGAGCCGGTCGCCCATGCGGTCGAGCATCGCCAGGGTGTCGCTGCGGGAGGTCGCGGTGTGCGAGAGGTCGATCGTGAAGTGCCGGTAGTCGTCCTTGGTGACGTCCCACTCGGGGGCGTACGCCAGCATCTCGCGGTCGCGGTAGCGCCACGGGTACATGTTCTCCACGGCGAACCGGACGTCCGTCTCCTCCGCCATCCGCCAGATGCCGCCGACGAAGTCCCGCGCGTACTGCCGCTGCCAGCGGAACGGCGGATGGACGACGACCGTCGAGGCCCCGAGCCGCTCGGCGGCGGCCCGGGCGCGCTGGAGCTTCACCCAGGGGTCCGTCGACCACACCCGCTGGGTGATCAGCAGACAGGGCGCGTGGACGGCGAGGATCGGGACCCCGTGGTAGTCGGACAGCCGGCGCAGCGCCTCGACGTCCTGGCTGACGGGGTCGGTCCAGACCATCACCTCGACACCGTCGTAGCCGAGGCGCGCGGCGATCTCGAAGGCCGTCGCCGTCGACTCCGGATAGACCGAGGCGGTCGACAGGGCGACCTTCACATCGGGGGTACGCGCCACGGGATCTGCCACGGAGACAGGGTACGGGGCGGCGCGGCGCGGCGGTGCGGGCACCGGGACGGACTCGGACGCCACCGTTCCGGCCGGGGCCCGGGGCCCGGGGCCCGGGACGCCGGGGCGGAAAGCGGGCCACGGTCACCGGCCGCCGCCGGGGTGGTCACTGGCTGCCGCCGGCGGCGTCACACCCCGTGGGCGGCGGCGGTCACCCCGTTCGGCAGGTGGTCGAGCCGGCGCAGGATCACGCCCTCGCGCAGCGCCCAGGGGCAGATCTCCAGCGTCTGCGCGCCGAAGAGGTCCATCGCGCCCTCGGCGACCAGGGCCCCGGCCAGCAGCTGCCGGGCCCGCCCCAGGCTGACGCCGGGCAGCGCGGCCCGCTCCTCGACGGTCATGGTGGCGAGCTTGGGCACCCACTCCTGGAGCGACCTGCGGCTCAGCTCGCGCTGGACGTAAAGCCCCTCGGCGTCCCGGGCCGCCCCGGCGAGCCGCGCGAGCTGCTTGAAGGTCTTGGACGTGGCCACGATGTGGTCGGGCCGGCCGAAGCGGCTGAATTCGCCGACCGTACGGGCGATCTCGGTACGGACATGGCGGCGCAGCGCCCGTACGTCCTCGGGGCTGGGCGGGTCGCCGGGGAGGGAGGAGGCGGTGAGGCGGCCGGCGCCCAGCGGGAGCGACACGGCGGCGTCGGGCTCCTCGTCTATCCCGTACGCGATCTCCAGGGACCCCCCGCCGATGTCGAGGACGAGGAGCTTCCCGGCGGACCAGCCGAACCAGCGGCGGACGGCGAGGAAGGTGAGGCGGGCCTCCTCCTCGCCGGTGAGGACCTGGAGGTCGACCTCGGTCTCGGCCCGGACGCGGGCCAGGACGAGATCGGCGTTGCTGGCCTCGCGGACGGCGGAGGTGGCGAAGGCGAGCACCTGCTCACAGCCCTGGTCCTCGGCGGCCTGGACGGCGCGGTGGATCGTGGCCACGAGGCGGTCGACGCCGGTGGCGCCGATGGCGCCGTCCTGTTCCAGGAGTTCGGCGAGGCGCAGCTCGGCCTTGTGGGAGTGGGCGGGCAGGGGGCGGGCGCCGGGGTGCGCGTCCACTACCAGGAGGTGCACCGTGTTCGAACCGACGTCGAGGACTCCGAGTCTCATGGACTGACACGCTACTGCGACCACGGACATACCCTTACCGTGTGCCAAAGAAGAAAAAGGCGAAATCGACTAAAACGCCCAAGAACCAGAAGTCGCGTGTCGTAGCGGAGCCCCAGGACCAGCCCCAGGACAAGGCCCGGGGTGTGGTGTCCCTCGGACTCCCGGCCATGCCCGGGGCCCCCGAGGACGACGAGAAGGGCCTGGACTTCCCGCGGGCGTGGGTCGAGTTCCCGGACCCGGCCGACGACGAGCAGGTCTTCCGCTGCGACCTGACCTGGCTGACCTCGCGCTGGAACTGCATCTTCGGCAGCGGCTGCCAGGGGATCCAGGCGGGCCGGGCGGACGACGGCTGCTGCACCCTCGGCGCCCACTTCTCCGACGAGGACGACGAACGCCGGGTCGCCGGGCACGTGGCCAGGCTCACGCCCGAGATGTGGCAGTTCCACGGGGAGGGCTCCCGGACCGGCTGGGTCGGGGTGGACGACGACGGCGAGCGGCAGACCCGGCGGTGGAAGGGGTCCTGCATCTTCCAGAACCGGCCCGGGTTCGCCGGGGGCGCGGGCTGCGCGCTGCACATCCTGGCGCTGCGGGAGGGCCGGGAACCGCTGGAGACCAAGCCGGACGTGTGCTGGCAGCTGCCGGTGCGCCGGACCTACGACTGGATCGAGCGGCCGGACGACACCAAGGTGCTCCAGGTGTCGATCGGGGAGTACGACCGGCGGGGCTGGGGCCCTGGCGGCCATGACCTGCACTGGTGGTGCACGTCCGCGACGTCCGCGCACGGGGCCGGGAAGCCGGTGTACGAGTCGTACGGGCCGGAGCTGATCGAGATGATGGGCCGGGAGGCGTACGACGTGCTGGTGGAGCTGTGCGAGGCGCGGCTGGCCACCCGGCGGCCGCTGCTCGCCCCGCACCCGGCCGACGGCTGAGCACAGCCGCGCGGGGACTGGGGGATCAGGACGGGTCGGGTGTCGGGGGCTCCGCGGTCTCCGTCGGGGACGGCTGCTCCTCGGAGGGCGTGGGCGTCGGCGACGGCGGTACGGGTGTGGGTGCCACGGTCGGCGGCGCGGTCGTGGGCCGGGGCCTGGGCGGCGGTGGCACCCGGGGCCCCTGCCCGTCGATGGTGACGACGGCCCCGGCGGGCTCGACGCCGACCCGCGCCCGCCACGGCCCGGCGGGCTGCCGGGCGGGAACCACGGACACCAGGACGGTGGTGCTCCCGCCCGGCGCGAGCACTCCCGAGGTCCGGCTCGGCCGGAGCCAGGAGGCATCGGTCCACAGCGACCAGGAGACGGGGGTGCCGCCCCGGGCCCGCAGGGTGATCAGGGTGGCGTCGCCGTGCGGCCGGGCCTCGACCACGAGGTGCCCGGGGGCGCGGGGACCGGGCCGGGCCGGGGCCGCGGGCGGATCGCCGACCTCCACGGAGACATCGGGGGAACGGGAGCCCGCCGTGAAGCCCGGCGCCGGCTTCCCGCCGGATCTGCCGGTGTTCTGGTAGCGGTCGTACCCGTCGGCGGAACCGTCCGTGCCGTCGCCGGTGCCGTTCTCGGCGGCGGTGACCGGGCGGCCGCCACCGTGCCCCTCCCCCGTCAGCGGGGCGCCCCGGTACGCCGCCCAGAGGGTGAGCAGCGGCGCGGCGACGACCGCCGCGACGACCGTGGTGGTCACGGCGCGGGCCCGCAGCCGGTCGCGGCGGGCGGCGTGGTCCTTGGGGTCGAGCGGGAAGCCGTCGGGCCCGAAGCGGGGGACGGCGGGCCGGGCGCGGCGGCCGCGGCGTATCGAGAGACAGACGGCGCTGCGGGGCGCGGGCACCAGCGGCAGGGTGTCGGGCGTACGGGGCTGGCCCGGCCAGGGGGCCCCGGCCCCGGCGCGTTCGGCGGCGCGGCGGCAGCGCGGGCAGTCGTCCACGTGCCGGACGAGTTCGGTGCGGAGGGCCGGGGTGAGCCGGACCCGGTGGTCGCCCGCGAGCCGGGCGACGGCGGGACAGCCGCCGTCCTCCACGACGGCGAGGGCGGCGCGGGTGCGCTCGACCTCGCAGGCGGCGGTGGCCAGCAGCTCCCGGGCGGCGATGGTGTCCAGGCCGAGGACGGCGGCGACCTCGCGGTGGCCGAGGCCGTGCCGGACGGCGAGTTCGAGGGCGTCGCGCTGCTCGGGGGTGGTGCCGGCGGCCTCGGGCCAGGCCAGCAGGGCGAGTTCGGCGCGGCGGCGCTCGGCGGTGGCCGCCGTGACGCGGGGGCGTTCCCCGGGCGCGGGGCGGCCGGTGTGCGCGCCGGCCCGCTCCCGGCGCTGTTCGGCGAGGCGGCGCAGGCAGGCCCAGCGGGCGAGGGCGTAGAGCCAGGCCTTGCGGGTGGGTTCGCGCGCCGGGCAGCGACCGCTGTGGCGTTCGGCGATGGCGAGGACGTCGCGGAGGGTCGCGGAGGCGGCGTCGTGGTCGCAGAGCGCGGAGAGGCAGTAGGTGAACAGCCCGTCGAGGTGGGGTTCGTGGCGGGCGGGGGTCCGGTCGGCCGCCGACCGTGGCGCGCGCCGGGCCGCCCGGTGTGCGCCGGTGGTGTGCGTCGGTCGTTCCAGCCTGCTGCTCGTCACGCCGAGACGGTAGGCGCCGGGCGGACCCCGTTCGTCACTCTTGAGCGGTTTTAGCTCGGACGGGTGACGGGGGCGCTCGACGGGGGTCAGGAACGGACATTTCCGCCCCGCCTGTCCAGATTCGCGTTCAGATTCGGTCGTATATCGACACGGGGGACGTTCGAAGGGGTGCGGACCGTGGGCTGGATGCGGTCGGGATACGGGTGGGATACAGGCGGGTACCGACGCATACGTACGGGTACGGGGTCCCGGTGCCGGGGTGCCCGCAGGGGGGCGCGGACGGTACCGGAGGGGTGGCCGGCTCCCGTTGCCGGCCCACTGTCGGCCCGTTGTCAGTGGGGGCGGTTACGGTTTCCGCATGGCTGCCCGTACGAAATCCGCCAAGGACCGTCCGTCCTACCGCTGCACCGAGTGCGGATGGACCACGGCCAAGTGGCTCGGCCGCTGCCCCGAGTGCCAGGCGTGGGGCACGGTCGAGGAGTACGGCGGGGCGCCCGCCGTGCGCACCACGGCGGCGGGGCGGGTCACCACGGCCGCGCTGCCGATCGGCCAGGTCGACGGGCGGCAGGCGACCGCGCGCTCCACCGGCGTGGACGAGCTGGACCGGGTGCTCGGCGGGGGGCTGGTGCCCGGGGCGGTGGTGCTGCTCGCGGGCGAGCCCGGCGTCGGCAAGTCCACGCTGCTGCTGGACGTCGCCGCGAAGGCGGCGGGCCCGGAGCACCGGACGCTCTATGTCACGGGCGAGGAGTCCGCGAGCCAGGTGCGGCTGCGCGCCGACCGGATCGGGGCACTCCACGACGATCTGTATCTCGCTGCGGAGACCGATCTGTCGGCGGTGCTGGGGCATCTGGACGCGGTGAAGCCGTCGCTGCTGATCCTGGACTCGGTGCAGACGGTGGCCTCCCCGGAGATCGACGGGGCACCGGGCGGGATGGCGCAGGTCCGGGAGGTCGCGGGGGCCCTGATCCGGGCGTCCAAGGACCGCGGGATGTCCACGCTGCTCGTCGGCCATGTCACCAAGGACGGCGCCATCGCGGGCCCCCGGCTGCTGGAGCACCTGGTCGACGTGGTGCTCTCCTTCGAAGGCGACCGGCACGCCCGGCTGCGGCTGGTGCGCGGGGTGAAGAACCGCTACGGCGCGACGGACGAGGTGGGCTGCTTTGAACTGCACGACGAGGGGATCGTGGGGCTCGCCGATCCGTCGGGGCTCTTCCTCACCCGGCGGGCCGCCCCGGTGCCGGGCACCTGTCTGACGGTGACGCTGGAGGGGCGGCGGCCGCTGGTGGCGGAGGTGCAGGCGCTCACCGTCGACTCGCAGATCCCTTCCCCCCGGCGGACCACGTCGGGCCTGGAGACCTCGCGGGTGTCGATGATGCTCGCCGTGCTGGAGCAGCGCGGCCGGATCAGCGCGCTCGGCAAGCGGGACATCTACAGCGCGACCGTGGGCGGGGTGAAGCTCTCGGAGCCCGCCGCCGATCTGGCGATCGCGCTGGCGCTGGCGTCGGCGGCGAGCGACACCCCGCTGCCGAAGAATCTGGTGGCGATCGGCGAGGTGGGGCTCGCGGGCGAGGTCAGAAGGGTCACCGGCGTGCAGCGCCGGCTGGCGGAGGCGCACCGGCTGGGCTTCACGCACGCCCTGGTGCCGGGCGACCCGGGCAGAATTCCCGCCGGGATGCGGGTGACGGAGGTGGCGGACGTGGGGGAGGCGCTGCGGGTGCTGCCGCGCGGGCGCGGCCGCGCGGCGGAAGGAGCCGGCTCGGGCTCCGACTCGGGCTCAGGCTCCGGGGGCAAGGCCGACCGGGGGACGGATGGCGGAGCGGGCCGGGGAGGGCGCGGCGGCAGAGCCGGTGAATGAGGTCGGCGGCGGAGCCGGCGACAGGTCCGATTGACGGGCGCGGCGACACCGACAGCGGCGCTCCGGGCACGGAGCGCACGGACGCCCCACGGAGCGTCGACACTCGCCGGTAGACTTTGCCCTGGTCTCGCCCACCCGTACGAGCCGGAGGAGCGCAGTGGCAGCCAACGACCGGGCAGCAGCACCCGGAAAGTCCGGCGCGGGCTCCGGCAACGAAGCACGGATCCGCGCCGCCCTGAGCGCCGTCGCCCCCGGTACCGCCCTGCGGGACGGCCTGGAGCGCATCCTCCGTGGCAACACGGGCGCGCTGATCGTCCTCGGCATGGACAAGGCCGTCGAGTCGATGTGCACGGGCGGCTTCGTGCTGGACGTGGAGTTCACCGCGACCCGGCTGCGCGAGCTGTGCAAGCTGGACGGCGCGCTCATCCTGGACAAGGACATCAGCAGGATCCACCGGGCCGGGGTGCAGCTGGTGCCGGACGCGTCGATCCCCACGGAGGAGACCGGCACCCGGCACCGCACGGCGGACCGGGTCTCCAAGCAGTGCGGTTTCCCGGTGGTGTCGGTCTCCCAGTCGATGCGGCTGATCGCGCTCTATGTGGACGGCGAGCGGCGGGTGCTGGAGGAGTCGGCGGCGATCCTCTCCCGCGCCAATCAGGCGCTGGCCACCCTGGAGCGGTACAAGCTGCGGCTGGACGAGGTGGCGGGCACGCTCTCCGCGCTGGAGATCGAGGACCTGGTGACGGTCCGGGACGTGACGGCGGTCGCGCAGCGGCTGGAGATGGTCCGCCGGATCGCCACCGAGATCGCCGAGTACGTGGTGGAGTTGGGCACCGATGGACGGCTGCTCTCGCTCCAGCTGGACGAGTTGATCGCGGGCGTGGAGCCGGAGCGGGAGCTGGTGGTCCGGGACTACGTACCGGAGCCCACCGCGAAGCGGTCCCGCACGGTGGACGAGGCGCTGGCGGAGCTGGACGCCCTCACCCATGCCGAGCTGCTGGAACTGCCCATCGTGGCACGGGCGCTGGGGTACAGCGGCTCCCCCGAGACACTGGATTCGGCCGTCTCGCCGCGCGGTTACCGGCTGCTGGCCAAGGTGCCGAGGCTGCCGGGGGCCATCATCGAGCGGCTGGTGGAGCACTTCGGCGGTCTGCAGAAGCTGCTCGCGGCCAGTGTGGACGACCTCCAGGCGGTCGACGGCGTGGGCGAGGCGCGCGCCCGGAGCGTCCGGGAGGGGCTGTCCCGGCTGGCCGAGTCGTCCATCCTGGAACGGTACGTCTGACGCGGACGGGGATCCGCCCGGCGGACCGACGGACCGACGGACCGGCGGGTTGTGCCGGTCCGCCGCCTCATCCGCCCTGCTCTGTGGGGCCGGTGAGGCCGGGTCAGTCGTCGGCGTCAGTCCTTGGCGTCAGTCCTTGGCGAGGACGAACGACCGCTCCCAGGGCGTCTTTCCGGGGTAGGCCAGCTCCAGGACGTACGTACCGGCGGGGACCGCGCCGGCCCTCGGGGTGGCGCACTTCGGCTCGCTGCGGGTGCGGTCCCAGGTCACGGTGTGGCTGATGGTGCTTCCGGCGGGGACGCGCAGCACCGCGCTCTCGCCGGCCGCCGGGCAGTCCTCGGAGGACCAGACGGCGCCGGCCGGGTCGGTGATGGTGAAGACGGCCGTCCGGGGGCCGACGTCCGCCTTGCAGGTCTCCTTGGACTCGTTGGTCACGTTGAGCACGAAGGACGGCTTCTCCTCCGGCGCGAACTCGTTGCGGGTCCCGGGGGTCAACTTCAGTGTGCCGGACGGGCAGTCGGGCAGCGGGGAGCCGGCGGCGACCCGCTGGCCCGCGGGGAACACCGGGCCGGTGCCGTCCGTGCCGGTGCCGGAGCCCGTACCGCCGGTGCCGGAGCCGCCGTTCCCGCTCGCGGCGCCGGTCCCGGTGGTGGTGCCGTCGCCAGTGCCGTTCGTACCGCCGTCGGCGCCGGAGCCGTCCGTACCGCCGTCCGCACCGCCGTCCGTGCCGTCGGTGCTGCCGCCGCCCGGGCCGCCGGAGCCCGATCCCGGGTCACCGGACTCGTCCCGCCCGCCGGGCCGGCTGCTGATCGCCGGTCCGGACTGCGAGGGGCCCGGCCCGATGGTCGAAGGCACGGATTTGGAACTGCCGTTGGCGCTGTCGTCCTTGTCCCCGTCCCCGCCCCGGGTGGCGAACACCCAGATGCCGAGCAGGACGAGCACCGCGACCAGTGACAGCGCGACAGCCCTCCGGCGCCAGTAGATGGAGGAGGGAAGCGGCCCGATCGGATTGCGCAGAGATCCCACGGAGCAAACTCTACGAGAGAACGGGGCCGACTCAGGTCGTACCCGCCGCCCGGAGCGCGCGTTGGGCCGATGATCGGCCCGGAAGGCACCGTTCGGCCCCCGACTTTCGTCGGGGCGGGATCCGTACCTTCGCCCCGGGCGGGGCGGCGGGGCCGTGGCTACGGTCGTGGACCATGGACAGCAGCCTCACCCGCGGTCTCTACCGCGACATCACCGATCTCGCCGACTCCTCGCCCTCGTGGGTCCAGACCCTGGCCGAAATAGGCACCGAGGCGGGGATCGTCGTCTTCGCCGCGCTCTTCGTCGCCGTCTGGTGGCGGGCCCGGCGGGGGAGCCCCGCCGAGCTGGCGATCGCCGTGCTGGGCGGCCTCGGGACCGCCGTCGGATATGTGGTCAGCGAGTCGCTGAAGACGGTCTTCGACGAGGAGCGGCCGTGCCGGGCGGTCGCGGACGCGGCGGCGTCCCTGGCGGCCTGCCCGCCCACCGGCGACTGGTCCTTCCCCAGCAACCATTCCGCGATCGCGGGCGGCGCGGCGGTCGCGCTCGCCCTCGCCCGGCCCCGGCTGGTGTGGCTGACGGCGCCGCTGGCGCTGCTGATGGCGTTCTCGCGGGTCTTCGTCGGGGTGCACTACCCGCACGACGTCGCCGTCGGTCTGGTGGTCGGGGCCGTGGTGGCGGCCGTGGTCACGATCGCGCTGACCGGGGTGGGGACCACGCTGGCGGGTACGGTGCGGACGAGCCGCAGCCGCCCGGTGGCCTGGCTCGCGGGCCCGGGCCGCGACTGAGGCCGTACGCGTACCGCACGCCGCGGCCGGGGACCACCCGGTGCGGGCAGGGCGCCCGGGACGACCTCCGCCTGGGCGGGGACCACGAGGTCGCCATCACCGGCTTCCTCCAGTCGACGGGAACGACCCCGCGTGCGAGGAGCGGCGATCGGGCCCGCGAACCGTACCGCCGTGCGCCGGGGCCGTTGCCGGGGGACGGGGGACGGGGTCGCCACGACCGTAGGCCGACACCGTCGGCACCGCCGGCACAACGCGCCCGTACGCGGACCGGACCCACCGGACCCACCGGACCCACCGGACCCACCAGGTGCCGGGACGGCCGGACCGTACCGCCCGCCGACAGCCGTGCCCGCCCGCCCCGGCACCGCCGCGACCGGGCCGCAGCACCCCGTACCGCCTCCGACCGCCGGCCCCGCGGCCCGGGACCGGGGCCCACCACCGCCCCACCCGGTCCGCCCTCCGGTGGTCACGCGGTGACCGTCCCGTGACCGTCTGGTGGCTCCCCCCGCTGCGCCGCCCGGCCGATGCACCTCCGATGCCCCGGAGCGGATACGGCATCCGCTGCCCGGAGCATGCCAGGATCGGATGTGCCATGACTGACACCACCACAGACCTCCCCGCGACCGATGCCCACTCCCTCCATACGCCCGTCATCTCCTGGTTCGACCAGCACGCCCGCGACCTGCCGTGGCGGCGCCCCGAGGCAGGCGCGTGGGGGGTGATGGTCAGCGAGTTCATGCTCCAGCAGACCCCCGTCAACCGGGTGCTCCCCGTGTACGGGCAGTGGCTGGCCCGCTGGCCCCGCCCCGCCGACCTCGCCGCCGAGGCGCCCGGTGAGGCCGTGCGCGCCTGGGGCCGGCTCGGCTACCCCCGCCGGGCGCTGCGGCTGCACGGCGCGGCCCAGGCGATAGCGGAACGCCACGGCGGCGACGTACCGAGCGATCACGCGCAGCTGCTGGCGCTGCCCGGGATCGGCGAGTACACGGCGGCGGCCGTGGCCTCGTTCGCGTACGGCCAGCGCCATGCCGTCCTGGACACCAATGTGCGGCGGGTGTTCGCGCGCGCGGCGAGCGGCATCCAGTACCCGCCGACGGCGACCACGGCGGCGGAACGGAGGCTGGCGCGGGCGCTGCTGCCCGCCGACGAGGCCACCGCGTCCCGCTGGGCGGCTGCCTCGATGGAGCTGGGCGCCCTGGTGTGCACCGCGCGCAACGAGTCCTGCGGGCGCTGCCCCATCGCCGACCGGTGCGCGTGGCGGCTGGCCGGGAAGCCGGCCCACGAGGGCCCGGCCCGCCGGGGCCAGACCTACGCGGGCACCGACCGCCAGGTGCGGGGGAAGCTGCTCGCGGTATTGCGGGAGTCCCGGGGCCCGGTGCCGAGGCAGGCCCTGGACGCGGTCTGGCACGAGCCGGTGCAGCGGGCGCGGGCCCTGGACGGGCTGGTCGCCGACGGCCTGGTGGAACCGCTCGCGGACGGCCTCTACCGGCTGCCCGCCTGACCCGCGCACCCCACGCCGTCCCCTGCCGTCCCCGCACCGTCCCCGCCGTAACGGATCCCCGTCGTAACGGATCCCCGCCGTCATGTGACAGTCCCTGGTCAGGCACCGGTTTCACCCTCCGGGCCAGGGACTTCTCCCTCGGCTGTTACACAACCGATGGTTGCCCGTGCGCCGTCCGACGGCTTCCGCGCACAGCGCCGTGACAACCGCTCCGTACCGTCCTTGTTCATCAGCGGAAACGCGGGTTGGTCGCGGGGACGGGAGGGGTCGGAGATGACGCACGGCGAGGTACTCGGCTTTGAGGAGTACGTCCGTACCCGGCAGGAGGCACTGCTGCGCAGCGCCCGGCGACTCGTGCCCGACCCGATCGACGCCCAGGACCTGCTCCAGACCGCGCTGGCCCGTACCTACGGCCGCTGGGACGGCATCGCGGACAAGTCGCTCGCCGACGCCTACCTCCGCCGGGTGATGATCAATACGCGTACGGAGTGGTGGCGCGCCCGCAAGCTGGAGGAGGTGCCCACCGAGCAGCTGCCCGACGCCCGTATCGAGGACGGCAGTGACCAGCGCGCCGATCGCGCGCTGCTGATGGACGTGCTCAAGGTGCTCGCCCCCAAGCAGCGCAGTGTGGTCGTGCTGCGGCACTGGGAGCAGATGAGCACCGAGGAGACCGCTGCCGCGCTGGGCATGTCGGCGGGTACCGTGAAGAGCACCCTGCACCGGGCGCTGGCCCGGCTCCGTCAGGAGTTGGAGAGCCGGGATCTGGACTTCCGCGCCCTGGAGCGCGGCGGATCCGGCGGATCCGCTGCAACGGACGGCGTCGGCGACGACGGCTCCGGTGACGACGTACGGTCGTTCCACAGGGGGCGGGGACGGCATGGTCTGCGGGACGAGGAGCGGGGGCAGGAGCGGTGCGCGGCCTGACAGGCGCGACAGAGCCGGTGGGCGTGCCGCCGGACCGGGAGGTCCGGCGGGGCGGCCCGATCGGCGGCCGGCGGACGCCGGGGGGCGGGCGACGAGGACGACCGGCGGTGGGTGCGATGATCGCGCTCGCCGCCTTCGGGCTGTTCGCCGCCGGGTGCTCGGCGGGGGGCGACGGGGTCAAGGACGAGGGTTCGGCCCCCACGGCCCAGGTCGCGGCGGAGACGTCGCCCGGGCCGAAGGCCTCCGGAGGGCTCACGGACGTCCGGGTGAAGGATCCCCTCGAAGTCGACGCGGTGGAGCTGCTGCGCGGCGACCCCAAGGTCGCCGCCTGGCTGACGGAGGATCTGGAGCCGTGCACGCCGGAGGGCTACCCGATCGACGTCTCCTACGGCTTCCTCACCGGTGGCCGTGATCCCGATGTCGTGATCAATGTGCTGACGTGCACCGACACGGTCGGGCTCGCGAGCTTTGTGTACCGGGTCAACGGCGAGCGGTACGAGAACGTCTACCGCACGGAGGAGCCGGCGAGCCGGGCCGTGATCGACCGTGGCGATCTGCTGGTGACCCAGGAGATCCCCGGCGGGAAGGACCCGGACTCCGGGCCGGCCGCGGTGGATCGCACCACGCTGCGCTGGGACGGCACGAAGTTCGACCGGGTGCACTGGGCACGCGAGGTGAACAGTACGACGGTCGGGCAGGACGAGCTGTCCGGCTTGGAGAAGACCGAGACACGGAACGAGAGCTGAGAGCGCCGGATGGCCGACACCCATGTCCTGTTCGTCGAGGACGACGATGTCATTCGCGAGGCGACCCAGCTGGCTCTGGAGCGGCACGGCTTCGTGGTCACCGCGATGCCCGACGGGCTCCTGGGCCTGGAGGCGTTCCGGGCCGACCGCCCGGACATCGCGCTGCTCGACGTGATGGTGCCCGGTCTCGACGGGGTGAGCCTGTGCCGTCGTATCCGGGACGAGTCCACCGTGCCGGTGATCATGCTGTCGGCGCGGGCCGACTCGATCGACGTGGTGCTCGGCCTGGAGGCGGGCGCCGACGACTACGTCACCAAGCCCTTCGACGGGGCGGTGCTGGTGGCCCGGATCCGGGCCGTGCTGCGCCGGTTCGGGCGCGCGGGCGACGCGGACGGCGGCGCTCCGGGCACCGGGGCGGCGGTGCTGACCTTCGGTGACCTGGAGGTCGACACGGACGGGATGGAGGTCCGGCGGAACGGCGCCCCGGTGGCGCTGACCCCGACGGAGATGCGGCTGCTGCTGGAGTTCTCCGCGGCGCCGGGCACCGTGCTCTCCCGCGACAAGCTCCTGGAGCGGGTCTGGGACTACGACTGGGGCGGGGACACCCGGGTCGTGGACGTCCATGTCCAGCGGCTGCGCGCCAAGATCGGCCAGGACCGGATCGAGACGGTCCGCGGCTTCGGCTACAAGCTCAAGGGATGAGGCTGCCCGTCCTGCGCTCCGGCGTCCGCTGGAAGATCGCGATCGCGATCACCGCCGTCGGGGCGCTCACGGCGGCGGCGCTGAGTCTGGTCGTACGGAACGCGGCCCAGGTGTCGATGCTGGACAACGCGCGCGAGGTGCAGATGGAGCGGGTCCGCACCGCCCAGCGGTACTTCGAGCCGCCGGCGAACCAGCCCGCCCGGACCCAGGCCCGGCTGAACGACCCCGCCCTCCCGAAGGAACTCCAGCAGCTGATGAAGGAGAAGCGCCGGGGCACCTATGTGGAGGACAGCGGCGGCACGCCCCGGATCTGGGCGGCGGTGCCGCTCTCCAACGGCGACGTGCTCTCGCTCCAGACCGGGATCAGCCCCAGCAGCCGGACCATCCTCAAGGACCTCGACCGGGCGCTGATCATCGGTTCGGTGTCGGTGGTGGTCGGCGGCGGCGCGCTGGGCGTGCTGATCGGCGGGCAGCTCTCGCGCCGGCTGCGGAAGGCGGCCTCGGCGGCGTCCCAGGTGGCGGAGGGGCAGACGGACGTCCGGGTGCGGGACGCGATCGGCGGGATGGTCCGGGACGAGACGGACGAGCTGGCGCGGGCGATCGACGCGCTGACCGATGCCCTGAACGCGCGGATCGAGGCCGAGCGCCGGGTGACGGCGGACATCGCGCACGAGCTGCGGACCCCGGTGACCGGGCTGCTGACGGCGGCGGAGCTGCTGCCGCCGGGGCGCCCGTCGGAGCTGGTACGGGACCGGGCGCAGGCGATGCGGACGCTGGTCGAGGACGTCCTGGAGGTGGCCAGGCTGGACAGCGCGTCGGAGCGGGCGGAACTCCAGGAGATCGCGCTGGGCGAGTTCGTCACCCGCCGGATAGCGGCGCTGAACCCGGATGTGCCGGTGCATGTGGTGCACGAGTCGTGGGTGAGCACCGATCCGCGGCGGCTGGAGCGGATCCTGCTGAATCTGCTGACGAACGCGGCGAAGTACGGGAAGCCGCCGGTCGAGGTGACGGTGGAGGGCCGGGTGGTGCGGGTGCGCGACCACGGGCCCGGTTTCCCGGAGGCGCTGCTGCGGGAGGGCCCGAGCCGGTTCCGTACGGGGGCGAGCGACCGGGCGGGCACCGGCCACGGTCTGGGGCTGACGATCGCGGCGGGGCAGGCGCGGGTGCTGGGGGCGCGGCTCACGTTCCGCAATGTGGAAGCGGGCCCGCCGCCGTCGCCGGAGGAGGGGGCCGTGGTGGCCGACGGCGCGATCGCGGTGCTGTGGCTGCCCGAGCACGCTCCGACGAACACGGGCAGCTTTCCGATGCTGCCGCTGGACGACGGGGTCCGCGACAAGGAGTGACCGTACCGCGTCACAGAGGTACGGGCGGGGATGGCCGACGGCCCCCCGGCGCGGGTGCGCCGGGGGGCCGTCGGTCGTGGGTGGTGCTGTCGCCGCTGGTCAGAGGGTGATGCCCTCGGCACGCAGGTGGGCGACCGGGTTCACGGCGCTGCCGTAGTTCGGGGTGGTGCGGATCTCGAAGTGCAGGTGCGGACCGCTGGAGTTGCCGGTGTTGCCGGACAGGGCTATCTGCTGCCCGCCCTTGACCTGCTGGCCGATCTTCACGTCGACGCGGGACAGGTGGGCGTACTGCGAGTAGGTGTTGTTGTCGTGCTTGACGACGACGGCGTTGCCGTAGGCGGGGCCGTCACCGGCGCCGTTCGGGCCGGCCTTCACGACGGTGCCGGGGCCGACGGACTTGACCGGGGTGCCGGTCGGGACGGCGAAGTCCTGGCCGGAGTGGTTGCTGGCCCACATGCCGCCGGCCTTGCCGTAGGTGGCGCTCAGCGTGTACGCGTCGACCGGCTTGGCCCAGCCGCTGGTGGAGACGGCGGCGACGGGCTTGGCGACGGTCTTCTTCGCCTCGGCGGCCTTGGTCTGGGCCTTGGCCTGGGCGGCGACGGCGGCCGACACCTTGGCGGGGGACGCCGGAGCGGCCGCCTCGGCGGCGAACGCGGCTCCCGCGCCGAGCACCGCCACCGATCCCACACCGGCTGCCAGCACGGCGGAACGGGTACGGAGGTCGGCAAGACGGGGACGGCGGATGGTGAAGCGCGACATTCGGTATGCCTCCGGGCAATAAGGGACCCGGCACGGGAACGTGTGCCGGGATGGCGTTGCCCTACCTTGGTAACCGAATCGCCCAATTCACCTCAACCCCCCCATCTACGACATAAGGCCGTAGTGGCGGCACAGTGATTCACACCCTTGACACCGATTTGCCATGATCCGCACTCCGTCGGGCCGGGCACCGGGATCCACCCCGAATGCCGTTTAACCGCACGCCCGGGGCCCTGGCACCGAGTGCCGACCCCCGCTGGAAAGGCTGCCGCCCGCGCCGGGACCAAAGTCCCGCCCCGCGCGGGACCGAAGGGCCTCCCCCGCGCCCCGGCCGCGCTACGGCACCGCCTAGTAGGCCCGAAACGGCCTGTGTGCCTTGTCACCGGCGGGCCCGGTCCGGCTGTGGCCCGGGTCACCGGATTCACCGGCGGAAAGTGGCCTGGGCCACTAACCTCGGGCGGGGAGAAGGGGGCTGGGGAGTGAACATCACCGTGCGATGGCGCGCGGTCCTGGTCCGTGGCCGGGGCTTGGCCACCGGCCTGCTCATCGACCCCAGACACATCCTGACCAGCGCCGATGCGGTACAGGGCCGGGAGGCCGTCGAGATCGCCCGCCACGGGACCGGCGACCGCCTCTCCTGCCGGGTGGTCTGGACCGGCGGCCCGGGGGACGGCATCGCCCTGCTCGCGGGCGAGACCGACCTCGTCGCACCCCAGGAACTGGGGCCCCTGCGGCTCGGACGGCTGGACCACAGCCGGCCCCTGACCGGCTGCGGGGTGTACGGCTTCGTGGACGACGGCTTCATGGCGATCCAGGCCACCGGCACCGTCCTCCCCCTCGCCGACCGGGACCACGGCGTCCTCCGGCTGGACGACACCCGCACCGGACGGTTCTTCACGGATCCCGCCGCCGCCCTGGTCTACGCCGGACCCGCGCTCCTCGGCATCGCCACCGGACCAAGCAGCGCCCACGGGGACGGCTGGGACATCGGCTTCGTCCCGATCGGCGCCGTCCGCGACGCCCTGCACGCCGGCACGGACGTCCTGCTGCCGCCCCTGCGCGACCCCGCCACCCTCGACACCACCGACTCCCGTTGGGAGGCCGAGTACGCGCAAGCCCTCACCCGCCACTACGGCCGCCTGGAGGTCTTCGGCGTCGACGAACTCGGCGTCAGCGAGGCCACCTGGGACCTCGACACCGCCTATCTCAGCCTGCGGGCCACCCGGCTCCCCGAGGACGAAGGCCCCCGGTTCGGCGCGGACGGCCCCGCCCTCGACCCCGGCGCCGGACCCCAGCGCGTCGAGGACCTGCTCGGCCGCCGCCCCCGCACCCTGCTGCGCGGCGAGGCCGGCGCGGGCAAGACCACCCTCGTGTGGTGGCTCGCCGCGCACGCCGCACGCGGCACCCTCCCCGCCCGCCTCAACGAACTCAACGGGCTCGTCCCCTTCGTCGTACCACTGCGCAGCGTCCACGCCCGGGGCGAGGGCTTCCCCGGCCCCGAAGGGCTCGCCCACGCCGCCGGGCTCGCCACCGGCCCCGCCCCCGACGGCTGGGCACAGCGGGTCCTCGCCTCCGGGCGGGCCCTCCTCCTCGTCGACGGCCTGGACGAACTCCCCCAGGCCGACCGGCCCGCCGCCCGCGACTGGCTCGCCTCGCTCCTGCGCCACCACGGCGCGACCCGGGTCCTCGCGACCGTCCGCCCCGGCGCCGTCGAGGCCCAGTGGCTCGCCGACGAGGGCTTCACCGACCTGCTGCTCCTGCCCATGAGCGACGGGGACATCACCCGCTTCGTCACCGCCTGGCACCGGGCCGCCCGCCTGGAGTACGCGGCCCTCGACACCGCCCGCGCCGACGCCGAGAACCACCGCCTGGACGAACTGGAACGGAAGCTGGGCCGCGAACTCGCCGGCAACCGCGTCCTGCGCGACCTCGCCCGTACCCCCCTGCTCTGCGCCGTCATCTGCGCCCTGCACCGCAAACGCCGGGGCGCGCTCCCCCACACCCTGCGCGAGCTGTACCGGGCCACCCTCGACATGCTCCTCGGCAACCGCGACCGGGGCCGGGGCATCGAAGCGCCCGAGGGCCTCACCCTCGGCGTCGAGGAACACAAACTCCTCCTCCAGCACATCGCGGTCTGGCTGGTGCGCTGCGGACGCACCCAGCTCACCCCCGAGGAGGCCGTCACCCAGATCGACCTGGCGCTCGCGGGCATGCCCCAGGTCCGCGCCCAGGGCGGCCCCCGCCGTGTCCTCACCCATCTGCTGAACCGCAGCGGCCTGCTCCAGCAGCGCACCGGCGACGCCGTCCAGTTCATCCACCGCACCTTCCAGGACTACCTGGCCGCCAAGGAGTTCGCCGAGACCGGCAGCGTCGGGGAACTCCTCCAGCACGCCGGGGACGAGCAGTGGCGGGACGTCATCCGGCTCTCCGTCGCCCACTTCGACCGCACCCAGGCGAGCGCCCTCATCCGGGACCTGATCGCCCTGGGCGACCGGGAGCCGGACGGCCGCTCCGCCCATCTCCTCGCCGGGTACTGCGCCGTCTCCTCCGTCTACCTCGCGGGCCCGGTCCGCGCCCTCGCCGACGACCGGATCCGGGCCCTGATGCCGCCCCGGGACCAGGACGAGGTACGGGAGCTGGCCTCCTTCGGGGCGGCCGTACTGCCGCTGCTCCCCGGCCCGTCGGACGACGGCGCCGCCGACGCCCTCGTGGTGGAGACCATCGCCGGCGCCGACGACTCCGCCGCCCTCGAACAGCTCGCCGCGTTCGCCGACCACCCCGACCAGGCACCGCGCCGGGCCCTGATGAAGGCCTGGTCGCGGCAGCCCGCCGAGCCCTACGCCCGTACGGTCCTCTCCCGGCTCGACATGACCGGCATCGACCTGGAGGTCCACACCGACGAACAGCTCCGGCTGATTCCGCACTGTGCTCCCGCGTCCCTGTTCGTGGTGCACGGGCCGCACCCGGAGGAGGCGCTGGACACCTGGCTGCCACGCACCGGGATGCGCCATCTCGCTCTCGTGAACAACCCGCTGGTCACCCGGCTCGGCCCGGTCCGTGACCGGGACTCCATCCGCAGTCTCGGCTTCTACGGCTGCCCCGGTCTTGAGACCTTGGACGATCTCGCCGGCCGCCCCCTCGCCATCCTGGCCATCCTGGCCGGGCAGCTGGAGCTCCCCGGCGGGCTGCCGCTCCCCCGAACCCTGATACTCACCGGCCCTCAGGAGGTCCCCTACCCGGCCCTGGAGCAGCACTGGAACGAGATCGAACGGCTGGTCGTCAGCGCCCCCGCGTCGCTCCCGGACCTGCTGGACACCGTCGCCCGGCTGCCCCAGCTGCACGAACTGGCGCTCAGCGAACTGACCGACCAGGCAGCGCAACCGGTGGTCCCCGCGCCCCGGATCACCACGCTCACCCTCCGGCAGGACGCCTGCCGGCTCCCCACCGACCTCCTGCCCCGCCTCTTCCCCGCCCTGCGCAAACTGCGGCTGATCCTGGAGGCGCCGGACGAGCAGAGCGTCGACCTGGCCCCGCTGCGGGACCTGCCCGACCTGTCGGTGAGCATCCGTCACCCGGCGGGCACCCAGGTGAAGGTGACGGGCCGGGAGTTCTTCGGCGACCGCCTGCGGATCACCCAGGACCTCTGAGCCGGACCTCTGAGCCGGGCCACCGCACGCGGGCCGGGGCAGACCCCTTCTCCCGGCTCCTCCCTTCCGGGATCCTCCTGTCCCATGACCGCACGCGAGAACCGACCGAGACCATCGCTGACCCCGCCGCTCCGGGGCCCGGCCCGCCGCCGGGTCCGGCCGCTGCTGACCGCCGCCGTGTGCGTCCTCGCGGCCTCCCTCACCTGGAGCGCCCCCGCCGGAGCCGGCCCCTCCGACACGGGGCTCAAGAAGGCCGTCGACACGATCCTCGCCGACAGCCGGCTGACCGGCGGGGCCGTGAGCGTCGTCATCGCGGACGCCACCACCGGGGAACGCCTCTACCAGCGCGACAGCGGCGACCGGCTGATGCCCGCGTCCAATACGAAGCTGCTCACCTCGGCCGCCGCGATGGCCCTGCTCGGGCCGGACCACCGCTTCACCACCGATGTGCTCTCCCCGGGCCGCCGGGACGGCGCCACCCTCCGTGGCGACCTCTATCTGCGCGGCGGCGGCGACCCCACCACCCTCGCCAAGGACTACGAGCGGCTCGCCGCCGACATCGCCGCCACCGGGATCACCCGGGTCACCGGGCGGGTGATCCCCGACGACACCCTCTTCGACCGCGAACGCCTGGGCCGCTCCTGGGCCGCCGACGACGAGGCCTCGTACTACTCGGCCCAGATCTCCCCGCTCACCGTGGCCCCCGACACCGACTACGACTCGGGAACGGTGGTGGTCGAGGCGGTGCCCGGCGCCCGCCCCGGTGACCGGCCGAAGGTGACCGTGACGCCGAAGACCTCGTATGTGAAGGTCGCCAACCGGGGCACCACCATCGACCGGGGCGGCGCCGACACCCTCTCCGTCGGCCGGGAGCACGGCGGCAACACGATCACCATCAGCGGCTCCATCCCCCTCGGCGCGAGCGTCACCAAGGAGTGGATCACGGTCTGGGAGCCCACGGGCTACGCGACCGCCGTCTTCACGGACGCCCTGAAGGCCCATGGGGTACGGATCGGCAAGGCCCCGAAGCCGGGCCGGGCCACCCCCGCCGACGCGCGCGTCCTCGCCTCGCACCGGTCGATGCCGCTGCGGGAGCTGCTGCTGCCCTTCATGAAGCTGTCGAACAACATGCACGGCGAGACCCTGACGAAGGCCATCGGGAAGGCGAAGGCCGGCAGCGGCACCTGGAGTGCCGGGCTCGCGCAGATCGGCGGCTATCTGCGTACGGAGGGCGTGGACACGACGACCCTGCGGCAGGCGGACGGCTCCGGGCTCTCCCGGATGAGCGTCGTCCCGGCGGAGCAGCTGGCGCGGCTGCTGCTGGGCGTGCGGGACGCGCCCTGGTACGCGGACTGGCACGCCTCGCTGCCGGTGGCCTGTGCTGCCGACCGGGCCGTCGGCGGGACCCTGCGGACCCGGCTGTGCGGAACCCCGGCGGCCCTGAACGTCCGGGCGAAGACCGGTTCGCTCACGGGGGCGTCCGGGCTCTCCGGCTATGTGAAGGACGCGGCCGGGCGGGAGCTGGTGTTCAGCATCCTGCTCAACGACTATCTCGCGTCGTCGGTGAAGAGCGTCGAGGACGCGATCGTGGTGACGCTGGCCCGTTCGGACACGGCGGCGGGGCGGATAGCGGCCGTGGCGCCCGCCCGGCAGGCCCGGGGCGCGGCCGGGGACGGGCCGGCCGGGGAGCTGGAGTGTTCCTGGCGCAAGCCGGTCCGCTGCTGACGCGAGGCAGGGCAGGGGTGGAAAACGGGGGCTGCCCCGGACCGGTCAGTACGGTCCGGGGCAGCCCCTGGTGCGTGTGCCGGGGAGGCTCACGCCTCCTTGGAGAGGTTCGGGCCGGGCCCGCCGGCCGCCTCGATCGGCGGCGCGTCGGGCAGCGCCGACTTCTCCTCGCCACGGAAGGTGAACTTCTTCTCCTCGCCGTCGCCCTCGGTGTCCACGACCACGATGTGACCGGGGCGCAGCTCACCGAAGAGGATCTTCTCGGAGAGGATGTCCTCGATCTCGCGCTGGATCGTCCGGCGCAGCGGCCGGGCGCCCAGGACCGGGTCGTAGCCCTTCTTCGCGAGCAGCGACTTGGCCGTGGGGCTCAGCTCCAGGCCCATGTCGCGGTCCTTGAGCCGCTCGTCCACCTTGGCGATCATCAGATCCACGATCTGGATGATGTCTTCCTCGGTGAGCTGGTGGAAGACCACGGTGTCGTCGACACGGTTGAGGAACTCGGGCCGGAAGTGCTGCTTCAGCTCTTCGTTGACCTTGGCCTTCATCCGGTCGTAGCCGGTCTTGACATCGCCCTGGGCGGCGAAGCCCAGGTTGAATCCCTTGGAGATGTCCCGGGTCCCGAGGTTGGTCGTCATGATGATGACCGTGTTCTTGAAGTCCACGACCCGGCCCTGGGAGTCGGTCAGGCGACCGTCCTCCAGGATCTGGAGAAGGGAATTGAAGATATCGGGGTGGGCCTTCTCGACCTCGTCGAAGAGGACGACGGAGAACGGCTTGCGGCGCACCTTCTCGGTGAGCTGGCCGCCCTCTTCGTAGCCCACGTATCCGGGCGGGGAACCGAAGAGCCGGGAAACCGTGTGCTTCTCGCTGAACTCCGACATGTCGAGGGAGATCAGCGCGTCCTCGTCGCCGAAGAGGAATTCGGCGAGCGTCTTGGACAGCTCGGTCTTACCGACACCGGACGGACCGGCGAAGATGAACGAGCCACCGGGACGCTTCGGGTCCTTCAGACCCGCGCGGGTACGGCGAATGGCCTGCGAGAGCGCCTTGATGGCGTCCTTCTGGCCGATGACGCGCTTGTGCAGCTCGTCTTCCATGCGCAGCAGCCGGGAGGACTCCTCCTCGGTGAGCTTGAAGACGGGAATGCCGGTCGCCGTGGCGAGGACTTCGGCGATCAGCTCGCCGTCGACCTCGGCGACGACGTCCATGTCGCCGGCCTTCCACTCCTTCTCGCGCTTGGCCTTCGCGGCGAGGAGCTGCTTCTCCTTGTCGCGGAGCGAGGCCGCCTTCTCGAAGTCCTGGGAGTCGATCGCCGACTCCTTGTCCCGGCGGACGCCCGCGATCTTCTCGTCGAACTCGCGGAGGTCCGGCGGCGCGGTCATCCGGCGGATGCGCATCCGGGAGCCGGCCTCGTCGATCAGGTCGATCGCCTTGTCCGGCAGGAAGCGGTCCGAGATGTACCGGTCGGCCAGGGTGGCGGCCTGGACCAGGGCCTCGTCGGTGATGGAGACCCGGTGGTGGGCCTCGTAGCGGTCGCGCAGACCCTTGAGGATCTCGATGGTGTGCGGCAGCGACGGCTCGGCGACCTGGATGGGCTGGAAGCGGCGCTCCAGCGCGGCGTCCTTCTCCAGGTGCTTGCGGTACTCGTCCAGCGTGGTGGCGCCGATGGTCTGGAGCTCACCGCGGGCGAGCATCGGCTTGAGGATGCTGGCCGCGTCGATCGCGCCCTCGGCGGCGCCCGCTCCGACGAGCGTGTGCAGCTCGTCGATGAACAGGATGATGTCGCCGCGGGTGCGGATCTCCTTGAGGACCTTCTTCAGGCGCTCCTCGAAGTCACCGCGGTAGCGGGAGCCGGCGACGAGCGCGCCGAGGTCGAGGGTGTAGAGGTGCTTGTCCTTGAGGGTCTCGGGCACCTCGCCCTTGACGATGGCCTGCGCCAGGCCCTCGACGACCGCCGTCTTGCCGACGCCGGGCTCGCCGATGAGCACGGGGTTGTTCTTGGTGCGGCGGGACAGCACCTGCATGACCCGCTCGATCTCCTTCTCGCGCCCGATGACCGGGTCGAGCTTGGACTCGCGGGCGGCCTGGGTGAGATTGCGGCCGAACTGGTCCAGGACGAGCGAGGTCGAGGGCGTGCCCTCGGCGGGGCCGCCCGCGGTGGCCGCCTCCTTGCCGCCCGAGTAGCCGGAGAGCAGTTGGATGACCTGCTGCCGGACCCGGTTGAGATCGGCGCCCAGCTTCACGAGGACCTGGGCGGCGACGCCCTCGCCCTCGCGGATCAGGCCGAGCAGGATGTGCTCGGTGCCGATGTAGTTGTGGCCCAGCTGGAGAGCCTCGCGCAGCGAGAGCTCCAGGACCTTCTTGGCACGGGGGGTGAAGGGGATGTGCCCGGACGGGGCCTGCTGGCCCTGGCCGATGATCTCCTCCACCTGCTGGCGGACCGCCTCGAGCGAAATCCCGAGGCTCTCCAGGGCCTTAGCGGCGACACCCTCACCCTCGTGGATAAGGCCCAGGAGGATGTGCTCGGTGCCGATGTAGTTGTGGTTGAGCATCCGGGCTTCTTCCTGAGCCAGGACGACAACCCGCCGCGCGCGGTCGGTGAACCTCTCGAACATCGTTAATCGCTCCTCAGAGCGGTCAGGCAGTAAGGGGTCGGTCCCCTCCCTGTCCTTCCGCAGCTTAGTCCCGCAAGCGGGGACCGCTCATTCCAACTGCCGACACCCGTCTGTGGCCTCCTGACCCCTGAACGCCGACAACTGCTCCAACCCGATGGTGCGAGACGATGTTCCCGCAGGCCAGGCAGTTACTCGCACCATCACTACGCCGATGGCGAACGTGAGACCGACCTGGGGGCGTGTCGCCCCTCCCCACGAGGAAAGTCTTACCCGCAACCACTGACAGTCCATGCGGCGCGCACCGGTTCCCTCAGCTACGGGCGAACAACGGCACGCCCTCCATGAGCGCCGGACGCCCCCCATTTCGCGACACAGGGTCACATTGAGGACACATTGCGTGACCTGGCGTTACTGATGGGGTCGCGCGGCCGTTTCCGGGGATATGCCGTCGAGCCCGCCCGTCACCGCGCCGGACGCCCTTCCCGGTGAACCGGGGGCTCCGTGGGGTGAATGGGCCCGCTGGTACGGGAGGGCACTCGGGTGGGCGACCGCCGCCGGACCTCCGCTGGGGCTGCCGACCGGGCTGCGCTTCGACACGCTGGCCCTGCCCGCCGACGCGGGGCACGCCGTGCTGCGCACCGGGACCCCGACGGGGCCGGTGGCGCTGCTGGGCGGCCGGATGCACCTGCTGGTGGCCGCCGGGAGCGCGGAGGAGCTGCCGGGGCTCCTGGAGTGGCTCCAGTGGGGCGGGATCACCCTCGGCCTGACCGCCCTGGGCACGGGCGGCCGGCTGACCGCCCCGCCCCCGCCGGGACGGTCCGGTTCCCGGGGGGCCGCCCGCTGGCTGCGGCCCCCCGCGCCGGGGCACGAGGTGGAGCCGACCCTGCCGTCCCTCGCCCCGTTCGGGCGCGGCACGGGGGCCGAACGGGGCGCCGGCCCCGATCTCGTACGGCTCCTGGACACGGTGGCCACACAGTGCCACCGGACCCGTTTGCTGCGCGCGAATGCCCGCACGCACGGATGTGCGAACACGTACAAATACGCAGCCTGCGAATACTCGGCCGATTAAGAGCCCGCTGAGCCCGGCGCTCAGCCGTTCGCCTTCTCGTATGCCTCACGAACCGTGGCGGGCACGCGGCCGCGGTCGTTGACCTCGTAGCCGTTCGCCTTGGCCCACGCGCGGATTTCCGCCGTGTCCTTGTTGCCGCCCGCCGCCACACGGCCCTTGCCCCGCCCGGAGGCGGCGCGGCCACCGGTGCGCCGGCCGTTCTTCGCGTACGGCTCAAGGAGGCCGCGGAGCTTGTCCGCATTGGCGGTGGTGAGGTCGATCTCGTAGGTCTTGCCGTCCAGTGCGAACGTCACCGTCTCGTCCGCCTCGCCACCGTCGAGGTCATCGACAAGAAGGACCTGAACCTTCTGTGCCACCGGATTTCCTTTCATCGAAAAAGCACTACGCGGAAAGGAAACCGCCTTTCCCCGAAAAACACAAACCCTTGGGAGAGGTTCAGAACCTCAAGAACGCGGGAAACGTACGCGATTCGGACATAGGGATCGCCGCGGGGGCACTCCGTCAAGAGGTGATCACAGGTGCAGAAGCATCCGGCTGTTGCCCAAGGTGTTCGGCTTCACACGTTCGAGTCCCAGGAACTCGGCGACACCCTCGTCATAGGAACGGAGCAGCTCGGCGTAGACATCTGTGTCGACGGGGGTCTCCCCGATCTCCTGGAAGCCGTGCTTGGCGAAGAAGTCCACTTCGAAGGTGAGGCAGAATACCCGCCGCACCTCCAGTCTGCGGGCACATCCGAGCAGCTCGTCCAGGAGCAGATGGCCGATCCCCCGGCCCTTGAAGGCGGGGTCGACGGCGAGAGTGCGCACTTCCGCGAGGTCTTCCCACATGACGTGGAGCGCACCGCAGCCGACCACCGTACCGTCGTCGTCGCGTTCCGCGACCCAGAACTCCTGGATGGACTCGTAAAGAGTGACGGTCGCTTTGTCGAGCAGGATGCCTTCCCCGACATACGGATCGACGAGCCGGCGCACCGCGTGCACATCGGGCGTCCGGGCCCGGCGGACGGTGACACCGGCATTCGGGGCGGTATAAGACATGGGCCGACGCTATCGCCCGGCCGGTGCCCCCTCGCCACCACCCCGGTCACCTGGAACTTCGCCGTCGGGCGCGGGGTCTTCGGCCGGGACTTCGGCGGCGACTTCACCAGGCACTTCGCCAGGCACTTCGGCGGCCACTTCACCAGGTGCTTCACCGGGTGCTTCACCAGGTGCTCCGCCGGGGACTTCGGCGGGGACTTCGCCGGGAACGGCCCCGCCGGTGTCGTCGTCGTCCGCGACGATACGGACGGCGGCCCGCAGGGACTCGCGCTGCTCCTGCGACATCATCCCGAAGAAGGCGACGAGTGCGGCCGCGGGGTTGTCACTCTTGGACCAGGCTTCGTTCATCAGTGCGGCCGAGTAGGCGGCCCGGGTGGAGACGGCCGTATATCGATAGGCGCGGCCCTCGACTTCCCGGCGGACCCAGCCCTTCTGATGGAGATTGTCCATTACGGTCATGACGGTCGTGTAGGCGATGGACCGTTCCTGCTGAAGGTCTTCCAGGACTTCCCGGACGGTGACCGGCCGGTTCCATTGCCAGACCCGGGTCATGACGGCGTCTTCCAGATCTCCCAATTGACGGGGCACATTAACACCATAGTTGGAGAATCTGGATTTCCTGGTAATGACGTAACAAAAAGGACGCACGATCGACCGTGAGGTCTTCCGTGCGTCCTCGTGACGCCATGACGCGCCCGCGCTCCGTCATCCGCGCGCGGGCGGGTGGCGGCGCGGGATCAGCTGCCGCTGTCGCCGCTGTCGGACCGGCTCCCGGCGGCGGCGCGGGCGAGCGCCGCGTCCACGAACGCGTCCTCCTTGGCCTTGTTCGGGCCGCCCTGGGTGCGGACGATCGTCACGATCAGGGCGGTGAAGAAGCTCGCCATCACGACGGGCGGCAGCAGCGCGGATACGTAGTCCATGGAGCCAGATTAGACGGCCCGCTGTTGCGGCGGGGGCGCGGGGCGGCGGCGGGGCGGGAAGACCTCGGACGGCTTGGGCACCGGCCGCTCGCCCGGCGGGGCGGGGCGGGGCGCGGGCCGCGCGGGCTCGGGCGCCGGCTTCGGCCTGGGCGCGGGCTTCGGCTCCTGGCCGGAGGCCGCGAGGCCGCCCGGCAGCGCCAGCAGCCGCGCGCGCGGCACCCGGACGCCCTGCCGGGCGGGGAGGGCCGCCCCGGGCCGCTCCGCGAGCGCCCGGCACCGCTCCAGCAGCGCCGCGGCCGGCGGGGTGCCGTCCAGCGCGCGCAGCGCGGCCAGGTCCTCGGGCGCCGGGTCGTGCCCGGCCGCCAGGGCGTCCTGGAGCAGCTCCAGATAGCTCACGGCCGAGCCGGGCAGGGCCGAGCGGTAGCGGGCGAGGTCGGCGACGAGGAAGGCGCGCAGCCGCCCGGCCTCGCGGGCGGCCTCGTCGACGGAGTCGGCCAGCCTGAGACAGTCCTGCGCGTCCTCGGCGGGGAGCGGACCGGGGGCGGCGGCGAGGACGCGGCGGAGCACACGCAGCTCGTCTGCGCTGAAGGCCATGCCGCCGCGGGAACCGTATGGCGTGGGCATGCGCCGACCATACGTGCGACTTCGACAAAATCGACTTAATCAACCCAAGTCGGGCGTGCCGCGCCGCCCCCGCACCTTCACCCGCGCGATCACATGCGCGCGATGTTCCGCTCGTACACCAGACGCAGTCCGATCAGCGTCAGCCAGGGCTCGTGCTCGTCGATCTCGGAGGACTCGCCCAGCACCATCGGGGCGAGACCGCCGGTGGCGATCACCGTCACGTCCTGGGGGCGCTGCGGGGCCAGCTCGGTCTTCATCCGGCGGACGACTCCGTCGACCTGGCCCGCGAAGCCGTACACGATCCCGGCCTGCATCGCCTCGACCGTGTTCTTGCCGATCACGCTGCGCGGCCGGGCCAGCTCGATCTTGCGGAGCTGGGCGCCCTTGACGCCCAGGGCCTCGACGGAGATCTCGATGCCGGGGGCGATCACCCCGCCGGTGTAGGCGCCGGACGTGCTCACCGCGTCGAAGGTGGTCGCCGTGCCGAAGTCCACGACGATCGCGGGCCCCCCGTACAGCTCGACGGCGGCGACCGCGTTGATGATCCGGTCCGCGCCGACCTCCTTGGGGTTGTCCATCAGGATCGGTACGCCGGTCTTGATGCCGGGCTCGACCAGGACCGCCGGGACGTCGCCGTAGTAGCGGCGGGTGACCTCGCGCAGCTCGTGCAGGACGGAGGGGACGGTGGCGCAGATCGAGATGCCCTCGATCCCGTCGCCCAGCTCGACGCCGAGCAGCGGGTGCATGCCCATCAGCCCCTGGAGCAGCACGGCCAGCTCGTCGGCGGTGCGCCGGGCGTCCGTCGAGATCCGCCAGTGCTCCACGATCTCGTCGCCGTCGAAGAGACCGAGGACGGTGTGGGTGTTGCCGACGTCGATGGTGAGCAGCATCAGTGCTCCGCCTCCCGCAGGTCGAGCCCGATGTCCAGGATCGGCGCGGAGTGGGTGAGCGCGCCCACGGCGAGGAAGTCCACGCCGGTCTCCGCGTAGGCGCGGGCGTTGCGGAGGGTGAGCCGGCCGGAGGACTCCAGCAGGGCGCGGCCCGCGACGAGGGCCACGGCCTCGGCGGTCGCTGCGGGCGTGAAGTTGTCCAGCAGGATCAGATCGGCGCCCGCGTCCAGCACCTCGCGGACCTGGTCGAGGGTGTCGGCCTCGACCTCGATCGGCAGCTCCGGGAACGCCTTGCGGACCAGGGTGAACGCCTCGGCGATGCCGCCGGCCGCGACCACGTGGTTGTCCTTGACGAGGGCGGCGTCGGAGAGCGACATCCGGTGGTTGACGCCGCCGCCGCAGCGGACCGCGTACTTCTCCAGGGCGCGCAGCCCCGCGGTGGTCTTGCGGGTGTCGCGGACCTTCGCCCCGGTGCCCTCCAGGGCGTCCGCCCAGGCGCGGGTCGCGGTCGCGATCCCGGAGAGCCGGCAGAGCAGGTTCAGGGCGCTGCGTTCGCCGGTGAGGAGTTCGCGGGTGGTGGTGGTGACGGAGAGCAGCTTCTGCCCGGCCTCGACCCGGTCGCCGTCGTCGACGTGCCGCTCGACCGTGAACTCGTCGGTGGCGACGACCGAGAGCACCGCTTCCGCGATCTGGAGCCCGGCGACCGTGCCGGCCTCGCGGGCGGTGAAGTCGGCGGTGGCGATCGCGTCCTCGGGGACGGTGGCGACGCTGGTGACGTCGACGCCGCCGTCCAGGTCCTCGCCGAGGGCCACATGGGCGATGTCCTCGACCAGGACGGGGTCGAGCCCCTGGGCGGCCAGGAGCGCGGCCAGCGCCGGGTCGAGCCCGCACTCGATCCCGTCGGCCCCCCCGTCGCCGGAACAGCCGCAGCCGTCGCCGCAGCCGGTCTCGATCAGCGGTACGGGCGCGGGGGTCGGCCGGCTGTCGTCGGGCGTGCTCACTGCTGGTGCTCCCTCGGGGCGGTGGATGGGAATTCCGTGGTGTCGGTACGGGTGACGACCAGCGAACGGTCGGGGGCGAGCCGGACGACCAGGTGCCGCCGCCAGGCGGTGTCGTCCCGCTCGGGGTGGTCCTCGCGCCAGTGGCAGCCCCGGGTCTCCTCGCGGGCGAGGGCGGCGGCGGTCAGGACGCGGGCGACGCACAGGAGGTTCGCGGTCTCCCAGGAGTCGACGCCGGGCACGGCGGGCTTGGCGCCGGCGGCCCCGGCGGCGGCGCGGTCGACCTCCTCCAGGGCGGCGGCGGCCTCCCGCAGGCTGGCGTCCGAGCGGAGCACGCCCGCGCCGAGGGACATGATCCGCTGGATGGCGGGGCGGGCCGCCGGGTCGATCGGGGGGAGCGCGGTGGCGGCGGCCGCGCCGGCACCGCGCACGGCACCGGCGGCGCCGGCGGTGATGCCGGTGATGTCAGCGGCGACGCCGGTGATGTCGGCGGCGATCCGCTCCGCGAAGACCAGGCCCTCCAGCAGCGAGTTCGACGCGAGACGGTTGGCGCCGTGCACCCCCGTACAGGCCACCTCGCCGCAGGCCCACAGGCCCGGGACGGTGGTGCGGCCGCTCAGGTCCGTGACGACCCCGCCGGACGCGTAGTGCGCCGCCGGGGCGACCGGCACCGGCTCGGTCACCGGGTCGATGCCGTGCGAGCGGCAGGCCGCGAGGATGGTCGGGAAGCGGTGCTCCCACATCTCGGCGCCGAAGTGCCGGGCGTCGAGATACATGTGGTCGGCTCCCTGCTCCCGCATCCGCCGCATGATCGCCTTGGCGACGACGTCCCGGGGCGCCAGCTCGGCCAGCTCGTGCGTCCCCACCATGAAGCGGACGCCCGCCGCGTCCACGAGATGGGCGCCCTCCCCCCGTACCGCCTCGGACACCAGCGGCTGCTGGCCCTCCGACTCCGTACCGAGGAACAGCACCGTGGGGTGGAACTGCACGAACTCCAGGTCCGAGACCTCCGCCCCGGCGCGCAGCGCGAGCGCCACGCCGTCGCCGGTGGAGACGGCCGGATTGGTCGTGGCCGAGAAGACCTGGCCCATGCCGCCGGTCGCGAGCACCACGGCCGGGGCGCGGACGGCGCCGACGCCGTCGTGCTGGCCCTCGCCCATCACATGCAGGGTGACACCGGCCGTACGGCCGGTGTCGTCGGTGAGGAGATCCAGGACCAGCGCGTTCTCGATGGTCCGCAGCCCGGCCCCGCGCACCGCGCCGACCAGGGCGCGGGAGATCTCCGCGCCGGTCGCGTCGCCGCCGGCGTGCGCTATCCGGCGGCGGTGGTGGCCGCCCTCGCGGGTGAGCGCGATGCCGCCGCCCGCGTCCAGGTCGAAGCGGGCGCCGGTGGCGATCAACCGCTGCACGGCGCCCGGACCCTCCGTGACCAGGGCGTCCACCGCGGTCCGCGCGCACAGGCCGGCCCCGGCGACCAGGGTGTCGTCCCGGTGCTGGGCGGGAGTGTCGCCGTCGCCGAGCGCGGCGGCGATCCCGCCCTGCGCCCAGCGGGTGGAACCGTCGTCGAGCCGGGCCTTCGTCACCACGACCGTGGCGAGCCCGGCGGCGGCGCAGCGCAGCGCCGCGGTCAGACCGGCCACACCGGAGCCGACCACGACGACATCGGCGTCGATGGACCAGCCGGGGGCGGGGGCGTCCAGCCGTATGCCGGTCACGGGCGGGCTCCGAAGTGCAGGGAGATGTTGTCGATCAGCCGGGTGGTGCCGACGCGGGCGGCGACGGCGAGCACCGCGTCGCCCTCGTGATCGGCGCCGACCTCGGTGAAGTCGGCCGGGTCGACCAGGGCCAGATAGTCCAGATCGAGCGGCGGGGTGGCACGGGCCGCCTCGTCCAGGACGATACGGGCCGCCGCCCGGACCGCGTCGGCGTGGCCGGGCACGGCCTGGGCGACCGCCGCGGCATCGGCCGCGAGCCGGGCCTCACCCAGCGCGGACAGCGCCGCCGCGCGCCCCAGCGTGCCGCCGGTGGCCTCTGCCCTGGCACACAGCGCCTGCTGCGCGGCGAGCCGGTCACGGGCCGCGAACAGGGCGCGGGAGAGCGCGAGCGCGGTCTCCCGCTCGGCGGGCGAGAGATAGCGGTTGCGGCTGGAGAGCGCGAGCCCGTCGTCCTCCCGGACCGTCTCCACACCGACGATCTCCACCGGGAAGTCCAGGTCATGGACCATCCGGCGGATCAGCGCGAGCTGCTGGGCGTCCTTCTGGCCGAAGAAGGCCAGGTCCGGGCAGGTGAGATGGAGCAGCTTGGCCACGACGGTCAGCATCCCGTCGAAGTGCCCGGGGCGGCTGGCACCCTCCAGCGGCTCCCCCATGGGGCCCGCCGTGATCCCCACCAGCGGCCTGCCGCCGGGGTACATGTCCGCCACGGCCGGCGCGAAGACGACGTCCGCGCCCGCCTCCCGCGCCAGAGCGAGATCGGCGTCGAGAGTACGGGGATAGCGGTCCAGGTCCTCGCCCGCGCCGAACTGGAGCGGATTGACGAACACCGTCACCGTGACGAACCCGTCCGCGCCCACACGGTCACGGGCGGCCCGCACCAGGGCGGCATGGCCCCGGTGGAGCGCGCCCATGGTCATCACGACGGCGGTACGGCCCGGTACGGCGCGGTCCGCGAGGGTCCGGCGCAGCGTGGCGGAGTCGGGTACGAGGACGAGGTCGTGCCCGGCGGCGTCGTCGCGTCGTGTGGTCGTCACAGGTCGTCCTCCGCCAGTACGCCGAGCAGGTCCTCCGCCAGCTCCGGCCTGAGCAGTCCATGGGCCAGCGCCCGATCGGCCGTGGTCCGCGCCATCGCCCGGTATCCGGCGACAGCGGCCGGGGCGTGCCGCCGCAACTCGGCGATATGCGCGGCGACCGTCCCGGCGTCGCCCCGGGCCACCGGCCCGGTCAGGGCCGCGTCCCCGGAACGCAACGCGTTGTCCAGAGCGGCACCCAGCAGCGGGCCCAGCATCCGGTCGGGGGCCGCGACCCCCGCCGCACGCAGCAGCTCCATCGCCTGGGCGACCAGCGTGACCAGGTGGTTCGCACCCAGCGCGAGAGCCGCGTGATACAGCGGACGGGACTCCTCCGCGATCCACTCGGGCTCACCGCCCATCTCGATCACCAGCGCCTCGGCCGCGAGCCGCAACTCGTCGGGGGCGGTGACCCCGAAGGAGCAGCCCGCCAGACGCTGCACATCCACCGCGGTGCCCGTGAACGTCATCGCCGGGTGCAGCGCCAGCGGCAGCGCCCCCGCCCGGGTCGCCGGATCGAGCACGGCGGCGCCGTACCGGCCCGACGTGTGCACCAGCAGCTGACCCGGGCGGACCGCCCCCGTCTCCACCAGGCCCTCCACCAGCGCGGGCAGAGCGTCGTCGGGGACGGTCAGCAGCACCAGCTCACTGCGGGCCAGCACCTCCGCGGGCGTGACCAGCGGGACATCCGGCAGCAGCTCCGCCGCACGGCGACGGGACGCGTCGGACACACCCGACACGGCGACCGGGCGGTGCCCGGCGAGACGCAGCGACGCGGCGAGCGCGGGGCCGACACGGCCGGCGCCGACGACGCCGACGGTGAGACGGGCGGGGCGGTCCCGGGGGTCGGGGGGGGCGGTGGGGTTCACGCGGTGCCTTCCGTTCCAGTCCGCGGTGGGTACCGGACGATGTGCCGTCATGCTACGCCAGCGGCCTGCCCCTGCTCGGGCCGGAACACCCGCCCCCCACGGGCCCCGGACCACCTCCAGCGGGCCTCCTGCCCCAGCCCCGTACGAGTCCCGGGCGTGCGGTGCCCGACCCGCGTCGGTCCGTGTGCGTGGCGCTCGTCCGGGGGTCCGGTGGCCCGCCCGTGTCGGTACGGGGTCCCGCACCCTACTTTTCCCCGGCTCGGGGTACCGGTCTGCTGTGCTGGCTTCGTGGGTGGGGGGTGCAGGGTCGCCCCCGCAGGGGATCGGCGGGAAGTCCTGCTCGCGCTGACCGTGGGCCTTCGGTCCGCCGACCCCGAGGAGGTGAGCCCGGAGGCCACCACCAACCCGCACCACACGGTGCGCCGGGTCGACCCGAGCAAAATCCAGCCTCTTGGGGGTCCCCCCGGACGGAGTCTGGGGGAGATTGAGGCGCGGGGGCCTCGGGGGCTGGCCCCCGACGACGACCCGAGCAATTCCAGCCGGTCCGGCGATTGAGGACGGACCGGCACCCTGCCCCGCCGCACAGGCGAAGCACCCCGCAGTGTGCGGGCCCGTGTCGGGGACCAGTCCCCGAACCCCTGCGCCTCAAACGCCGGCGGGGCTGAATTTTGCCCAGGTCGCCGCAGGGGCGGACAGGCCCCCGGGCACATGGCATGTGCGGCCCCGTGTCGAGGGCCAGCCCCCGAGCCCCCGCGCCTCAAACGCCGGCGAGGCTGGATTTTGCTCGGGTCGACCCGGCCCGGGTGGTGGTGCGGGTTGGCGGGGCCTCCGGGCTCACCTCCTCGGGGTCGGCGAGCGTACTCACCAAGTCCTGTGCGGGTCCGCCTCCGCCGATCCCCTGCGGGGGCGACCCTGCACCCCCACCCACGCAGCAAGCGAAGGCGGACCCTACCCCCGGCGGGGGGAAAGACAGGTGCGGGACCCCGTACCAACACGGGCCGGACAGCCGGGACCCCGGACGAGCGCGGCGTCCTCGTACCGACGCAGGTCGGGCAGCGCAAGGCCGAACCCGTACAGGCGCGGGACCCCGTACCGACACGGGTCGGACACCGCGAGGCCCCCCTCGGGGGAAAACGGGTGTCCCGGGTGGTGGCCCGGGAGACAGGATGGGGGCGTGAGCGTCACCATCGATATCCGCGGGCTGCCCCCCGACCGCATCGCCTTCGAGGTCTCCCCCCTCGCCGAGCTGGGCGTCGCCCTGCACGCGCTCGCCGAGCCCGCGCACCATCCGGGGCTGCACGGCTGGGCGACGGCCACGGCCGCCGGGCTGAAGCCGGATCTGGCGGAGCGGCTGTGCGAGGCGGATTTTCTCTGGCGGTCGACGTTCTCCGATGTGTTCATGCCGTTCGCCGGGCTGCCGGCGGGGGCGGTGCCCGCCGGGGGCCCGGGTGCGCACGGTCCGCGGACGCTCGCCGGGGATCTCGATCTGCTCGATCTGCTCGATGACGACCGTTTCGTGTCGGCGGCGCTGGAGTTCACGTGCGGCGCCACGTACGCGGAGGGCGGGCCCTCGGCGCTGACGGACCCGGGGCGCCGGGACCGGGCGCTGGAGCTGGCCGCGCACCGGGGTCCGCAGCAGCTGGATTTCACGCGGCGGCTGCTGCGGGAGCCGGGGTCGGTGCGGGCCTGGGTGCGGCGGCTGTTCGAGGACTGTGACCGGGCGTTCTTCGCGGACACCTGGGCGCGGACCGCGCCCCAGCTCGCGGCCGACGCCCGGCACAAGACGGAGCTGTTGCGCCGCAGGGGTCTGGCGGAGGCGTTGCACGCGGTGTCGCCGTCGCTGACGGTGGACGAGGAGGGGGCCCGGATCCACGCCGACAAGATGGCGGAGGGCCGGACCACGGCCGTGGATCCGGCGGTCGGTGCCGGGCTGACGCTGGTGCCGTCGAGTTTCGGCTGGCCGCATCTGATGATCCTGCATGCCCCGGGGTGGCAGCCGGTGATCCACTATCCGGTGGCGGCGCCCGCGCTGCCGGGTCCGGCCACGGTGGATGTGCTCCGGCGGCGGATGGAGGCGCTGGCGCACCCGATGCGGATGCGGCTGTGCCGGAGTCTGGCCCGTGCCCCGTACACGACGAGTGAGCTGGCGGAGGCGTACGGGATCACCGCGCCGGAGGTCTCGCGCCATCTGGGGGTGCTGAAGCGGGCGGGTCTGGTGACGACGCGCCGGCGCGGCCGGTATGTGCTGCACCAGCTGGATGTGGGTCCGGTGGCGCGGCTGGGCAGCGATTTCCTGGAGACGGTGCTGCGCTGACCCCCCAAGCCCCCGAAGCCCCCAAAGCCCCCGGCAGGGTCAGCGCTGCGGGCCGCCGCCGGCCCGCACCAGGCCGGTCTCGTACGCGAGGACCACGACCTGGACCCGGTCGCGGAGGTTCAGTTTGGTGAGGATCCGTCCCACGTGGGTCTTCACGGTGGCCTCGGAGAGCACCAGCCGCCCGGCGATCTCCCCGTTCGAGAGGCCCTGGGCGACGAGCATCATCACTTCGCGTTCGCGTTCGGTGAGCCGGTCGACGTCCTTGTTGCGGGGCTCGGGGCCGCCGCTCGGGAGCATCGGGGAGAAGCGGTCGAGGAGCCGGCGGGTGGTGGAGGGGGCGACGACCGCGTCGCCGCTGTGCACGGAGCGGATCGCCGCCAGGAGTTCCCCGGGCGGTACGTCCTTGAGCATGAAGCCGCTGGCGCCCGCCTTCAGCCCGGAGAAGGCGTATTCGTCCAGGTCGAAGGTGGTGAGGATGAGGACCTTGGGCGGGTTCTGCTGGGCGCAGATCCGCCGGGTGGCCTCGACGCCGTCGAGCCGGGGCATGCGGACGTCCATCAGGACCACGTCGACGGCCGTCGACCGGAGCAGTTCGATGGCCTCGGCGCCGTCCCCGGCCTCCGCGACGACCTCCATGTCCGGCTGGGCGGCGAGCACCATGCGGAATCCGGTGCGCAGCAGCACCTGGTCGTCCACGAGCATCACCTTGATGGACATGTCAGCCGGTCCTCTTCTCTCGGGGTGCGGGTCTGTCGGGGACGGTACGGGGTCACGCGGGTTTGAGGGGGAGCAGGGCGCTGATGCGGAAGCCGCCCCCGGGCCGGGGCCCGGCGTCGAGCGTGCCGCCGACCATACCGACCCGCTCCCGCATGCCGATCAGCCCGTGGCCGCTGCCGTCGGCGCCGCCGTCCTCGTACAGCTCGTGTGCGGAGCCGCGCCCGTCGTCCTCGACCAGCAGGCCGAGCCCGTCGTCGAAGTAGACGAGCCGGACGCTGGCGCCGACCTGGGGCCCGCCGTGCTTGCGGGTGTTGGTCAGTGCCTCCTGCACGATCCGGTACGCGGTCAGCTCGACCCCGCTGGGCAGCGGGCGCGGGGTGCCCTCGATCCGGAAGTCGACGGTGGTGCCCGCCTTGCGCACCTGTTCGACGAGGTCCTCGATCTGCTGCACATCGGGCTGGGGGACGTACTCGCCGGTCTCGGGGCCGTCGCCGGTGCGCAGCACCCCGAGCAGGCGGCGCATCTCGGCGAGGGCCTGGCGGCCGGTGGTGGAGATCGTCTCCAGGGCCTTCCTGGCCTGGTCGGGGGCGGCCTCCAGGACATAGGCGGCGCCGTCGGCCTGGACGACCATCACGGAGACGTTGTGGGCGACCACGTCGTGCAGCTCCCGGGCGATCCGGGCGCGTTCGGCGGCGACGGCGACCTTGGCCTGGGCCTCGCGCTCCTTCTCCAGCTGGAGCGCGCGCTCCTCCAGCTGGGCGAAGTAGGCGCGCCGGGTCCTGATCGAGTCGCCGAGGACCCAGGCGAGGACGAACGGCACGATCAGGATGACCACCAGGAAGATCCGGGTGCCGAGGGTCAGCTCCTCCGTCGGCCAGGTCAGCTGGGAGACGGGGGCGGCGGCGATACCGGCGGTCAGGGCGAGCCGGCGGGCCCAGCGGGGGGTGTCGTGGGCGGCGACCGTGTAGATGATCGCCAGCATGGCCAGGTCGCCGGGGTACATCTGGATGCCCGCGACCAGCTGGACCAGGCCCAGCGCGACGGTCAGGAGCAGCATCTTCTCCGGCATGCGGCGGCGCAGGGCCACCACGGCGCCGAAGCCCAGGGACAGGGGCACGCCGACCCAGCCCGCCTGGTACTGGGTCACCGTGGACAGTTCCAGCAGGGCGACCGCCAGGAGCACGACACCCCAGAAGGTGTCGGTCCCTGTCGGGTGTCTGCGGACGAAGTCATAGACGCGATGCACGTAACCCAGCGTAGGGAAAGGTGGCAGCCGCCGGGGTCAGCCGTCAGGGCGATCCCCGGGGCGGCGGCATACTCCCCAAGGTGGAGACCTCCGGGCGGGCCGGGGGCGTGGATGTGGCGGCGCGGTGAATACGGTGACCTCGATGAACGTGGTGAACGGCGGTTCAGGAGCCGGCATCGGGAACGCCGGGGAGGCGGACGGGTCCGGTGCGTGGCGGGGGTGGCGGGAGGCGACCGCGGCCGCCCTGTACGGACCGGACGGCTTCTACCGGCGCCCCGAGGGCCCGGCGGGCCACTTCCGTACGTCGGTGCACGCGTCGCCGCTGTTCGCCGGGGCCGTCGCCCGGCTGCTGCGGGAGACGGCCGGGCGGCTGGGCGCCGGCGCGGGCCCGGTGGCCCTCGTGGACGTGGGCGCGGGCCGGGGCGAGCTGCTGACGGGGGTGCTGGCGGCGCTGCCCCCCGGTTTCCCGGTCCGGGCGTACGCGGTCGAACGCGCGGACCGGCCCGCCGGCCTGGACGAACGCATCGTCTGGACGGACGAGCCCCCGCGCGGGGTCAGCGGGCTGCTCTTCGCCAACGAGTGGCTGGACAACGTGCCCGCCGACGTCGTGGAGATGGACGGGGACGGGGTGGTGCGCCGGGTGCTGGTGCGCCGGGACGGTACGGAGCGGCCGGGCCCGCCGGTCGACGGCGCGGACGCGGCCTGGCTGGAGCGCTGGTGGCCGCTGGCGGGGCCGGGGGCACGGGCGGAGATCGGGCGGCCCCGGGACGAGGCGTGGGCGGCGGCGGTGGACACGCTGCGGGCGGGGCTCGCGGTGGCCGTGGACTACGCCCATCGCGCCGGGGACCGGCCCTTCGGCGGCACGCTGACCGGCTTCCGGGCGGGGCGCGAGGTCCGGCCGGTGCCGGACGGGAGCTGCGACATCACCGCGCATGTGGCGCTGGACTCCGCGCTGCTGCCCGGGGGGACGCTGACCACCCAGCGGGACGAGCTGCGCGCCCTCGGGGTCACCGGGGAGCGGCCGCCGCTGGCGCTGGCCTCGGCGGATCCGGCAGGGTACGTGCGCGCGCTCGCGGCGGCGGGCGAGGCGGCGGAGCTGACCGCCCGGGGCGGCCTGGGGGACTTCCTGTGGCTGCGGCAGCCGAAGTGAGCCCCGCCGCGGCGGAGCAGCGGCTGCGGCAGCCGAGGCGGACCCGTACCGCAGCCCGCCGCCCCCTCCGCCGGCCGGTCCCGGCCCGGGGGATACTGGCCGCATGACGGAGACGACGTTCGGCATCGGCGGCGCGGCGGAGAGCACCGACATGGTGCTCAACATCGGCCCCCAGCACCCCTCCACCCACGGCGTGCTCCGCCTCCGCCTGGTGCTCGACGGCGAGGTGATCCAGCACGCCGAACCCGTCGTCGGCTATATGCACCGGGGCGCGGAGAAGCTGTTCGAGGCCCGTGACTACCGCCAGATCGTGATGCTGGCCAACCGCCACGACTGGCTCTCCGCCTTCTCCAACGAGCTGGGCGTCGTCATGGCCGTCGAGCGGATGCTCGGCATGGAGGTCCCCGAGCGGGCGGTGTGGATCCGTACCCTGCTCGCCGAGTTGAACCGGATCCTCAACCATCTGATGTTCCTCGGCTCCTACCCGCTGGAGCTGGGCGGCATCACCCCCGTCTTCCACGCCTTCCGGGAGCGCGAGGTACTCCAGAACGTCATGGAGGAGGTCTCCGGCGGCCGGATGCACTACATGTTCAATCGCGTCGGCGGGTTGAAGGAGGACCTTCCGGCGGGGTGGCTGGGCCGGGTCCGGCACGCCGTGTCCGAGGTCCGCTCCCGGATGGACGTGTACGACCGGCTGGTGCTCGGCAACGAGATCTTCCGGGGCCGGACCCGCGCGGTCGGGGTGCTGCCGGCCGCGGCCGTCCACGCGTACGGCGTCAGCGGGCCCATCGCCCGCGCCTCCGGGGTCGATTTCGACCTGCGGCGGGACGAGCCGTATCTCGCGTACGGGGAGCTGGGCGACACCCTGAAGGTGGTCACCCGTGCCGAGGGGGACTGCCTGGCCCGGTTCGAGGTGCTGCTCGACCAGTCGCACAACGCGCTGGACCTGGCGGACGCCTGCCTGGACCGGCTCGCGGAGCTGCCGCCGGGGCCCGTCAACCAGCGGCTGCCCAAGGTGCTCAAGGCCCCCGAGGGCCACACCTACGCCTGGACCGAGAACCCGCTCGGGATCAACGGCTACTACCTGGTCTCCAAGGGCGAGAAGACCCCGTACCGGCTGAAACTGCGCTCAGCGTCGTACAACAACATCCAGGCGCTGGCCGAGCTGCTGCCGGGGACGCAGGTGGCGGACATGGTGGCGATCCTGGGGTCGCTCTTCTTCGTCGTCGGCGACATCGACAAGTAGCGGCCCATCCACCGCATGGCGAAGGCCCCCGGGGAGCGTTCCCCGGGGGCCTTCGCCATGCGGTGGATGGGCCGGTCTCAGGAGCTGACGGCGTTCCGCAGCTCGCCGAGGTCCAGCTTCTCGGTCTCGTCGTGGGCGGTCAGGTCGATGACGTCCCCGGCGGCGCCCCGCGCGGTGTCGTCGGCGGCCGGGCCGTCCTGCGGGGCCGGCTGCGGAGCGGTCTGCTCCGCGGCCGCCGGCGCCGGCGGACGGGCCGGGCCGGGCGCGGCCTTGCGCTCGGTGCGCCGGGCGTGCTTCGGGGCCGCCGGCTCGCGGCCGTTCTTCCGCCGGGCCACCGCTCCGGCCTGCTGCTCGGCCAGGGCCTCCGCGCCGACGACATCGGCGAGGTCTTCCTCCTGCACGGCCTCGATGGCCGTGCGGGCCCGCTCCGGGACGGCGACCTGCCCGGTGTGGTTGCCGAAGAAGTCGAAGTTCCCCTCGGGCCGGGCGCCCGCGCGGCGGGGGCCGTAGGGAACGATCGCGGCGGCAGCGGCGGACGCCGAGGACCCGGAGGGCCCGGCGGACCCTGCGGCCTTGTCTGCGGACGGGGTCGGCTGCGGGAGCTGTGCGGACGGTACGGGCGTGGCGACCGCGGTCGTGACGGGCGCGGCGGCGGGGACGGCGGGGGTCGCGGGGGCGGCGGGGGTGGCGGGGACGGTGGTGTGCACGGACGCGGTGGCGGGCGGGACCGGAGGCGTGGCCTTCGGGGCGGTGGCCGGGGCGGGCACGCTGTCCGGCCGGGGAGCCGCGGCGGGCCGGGGCACGGAGGCCCCCGGCGCGTCGGCGGGCGCCGGGGCGCCACCGCCCCTCGGCGGCTGCCCGGGACCCGGGTCCGCCGGCTTCGGCAGGGCCGGGGCCGGGGCCGGTCCGGCGGTCACCGCCGGGCGGGCGGCCGGCTCGGCGGGCCGGGCCGCGGGCAGTGCCCCGGGCCGTCCGCCGGGTCGTACCGGCTCCCCCGGGGCGCCGACCGGCGCGGCCGGAGCACCGATCCGCTGTCCGGCGGCGTTGCGGGACAGGTTCTCCAGCGCGCGGGCGGCCTGGAGGTAGCGGGCCGGGGTCGGGGTGGAGCCGGCGGCGGGCAGTGCCTTCGGCGCGCCCCCGCCCGCTTTCGCGATTGTGTTCGCACCCGGGCTCGCGTCGACCTCAAGTTGACGACGGTCCTCCAGCACGCTGGCCCGGTCGGTCTCGGCGGTCGCGTACCGGCGGAGCAGAGCGGCGTGCTCGCCCCGCAGTCCGGCCAGCTCCACCCGTTTGGCGCGCAGTTTGGCCTCCAGCCTGGTGCGCGCCTCCCGGAATTCCTCGGCGGTGTTCTCCAGCTCGGCGATGCGCTCCTCGGCCCGCCAGGCGTCGCTGGCCCGGCCCCGGGTCAGATCGGCGACCTGACGGCCCGCCGAGCGGTCCCAACGGCGCATCAGAACGGCGCCGGTGACGGCCGTGGCGGCGGATACGGTGACCAGGGCCTGGAGCAGGACCGGTTCCGTCAGCAGCCACGAGCCGGTGGCGCACACCACCGCAACTCCGGCCACCGCTGAGGGCGGAAGCAGCCTGTGCAGGGGCGGTGAATGACGATGGCGTCCACGTGGCATGGCCAGAAATTTACCGTGCGAACAAGCCGAAGGGGATATCGACCCGGCACTTGTACGCAAGTCGCGTCGAACCGGTCGGGCTATCCGACAGCCATTCCTACTTCTTGAGCAGCCCCCTGGAGTCCAGATACTCCTTGGCCACGTCCTTGGGCTTGGCCCGTTCGGCATCGACCTTACGGTTCAACTCGGCGAGGTCGTCGGTGGTCAGCGCCTGTGTCAGCCGGTCGAGTGCACTCGCTATCCGGGTGTCGCCGGCGTCCTTCGCATTGACGACGGGCAGGACGTTGTCCGCGTTCTGGAGCTTCTTGTCGTCGGCGAGGAAGACCAGCCCTTCGATGACGGCGTCGGTCGTGGTCGTCAGCACCAGGTGCGCCGCGCCGTCCCTGACGGCCTGTTTGGACTGCGGTGTGCCGACGCCCTTGGCGTCGATCCCGGTGACGTCGATGCCGTAGGTGGCCTTGAGGCCGGGCGCGCAGAACGGCCTGACGGCGCACTCGTCGCCTGCCGCGACCTTGACCTTCAGGCCCGATTCGCCAAGGTCCGAAAGACTCTTCAGGTTGTTCTTCTCCGCGAATTCCCGGCTCACCGCGAACGCGTTCTGATCGACCGCCTTCCCGGCCGGAAGCACCTTCAGTCCACGCGGTTCCGCGAGCTTGGAGAGTGCGGCGACGGTGGCGTTCACATCACTGGAGGCGACCGGCTTCCGCTCCGGCGCCTCGGGCCCGTTCACCTTCGCATTGAGAAATTCCGCGAGGGTGGCGGCATATTCGGGTACGACGTCGATCTCGCCCTTCTCCAGGGACGGCTCGTACAGTTCGCGGTTCTTCACGGTGGTGATGGACGTCCGGTAGCCGGCGTCGGAGAGCACCCCCGCGTACAGCTCGGCGAGGATCCTGGACTCGGTGAAGGAGGCGGAGCCGACGACGAGGGAGCCCTTCTCGTCCGATCCGCCGCCGGAGCCCCCCGACTTCTCCAGGCTGTCGCCGCCGCACGCGGCGAGGGTGGCGGTCAGCGCCGTCGCGGCCAGTACCGCCCCGGCGGCCCGTACGGACCGCCGGTGGTGAGGGGCGCCGCCGGGCCGGGTGGTATCACCGGTCGTCAGCATGGTCTTGGGCATCAGCTGCTCCGTCCAGAGGGTTCGCATGAGGGTGGTCCGGGTGGTCCGGGGCGTGGGCGTGGCGCCGGTTCAGGAGGTCGCGCGCCGGGCGGCGGCGACCCGCCGGCGGGGGTCGAGCAGCCGGTCGGCGACGACGAGCACGGCCTCGACCAGCAGCGCCAGCACCGCGGCGAGCAGCGCGCCGGCCACCACCTGGGGCGTGTTGAGGGTGTTGAAGCCGGCCGTGATGATGCGGCCGAGGCCGCCCTGTCCGACCATGGAGGCGATGGTGGCGGTGGCGACGACCTGCACGGCGGCCGACCGCACCCCGGTCATCACCAGCGGGTGGGCGAGCGGCAGCTCGACCCGGAGGAAGACCTGCCGGCCGGACATGCCCATGCCGCGCGCGGCCTCGACCACGGCCCGGTCCACCTCCCGCATCCCGACATAGGCGTTGGTGAGGACGGGCGGGATCGCGAAGAGCACCAGGGCGATGACGGTCGGCGTCTGGCCGGCGGTCCGCAGCGGGGTGAGCATCAGCAGCGCGAGGACCGCGAAGACCGGGATCGCCCGCCCCACGTTGGAGAGGTTGACGGCGAGGGCGCCCCCCTTGCCGATGTGCCCGAGCCAGAGCGCGAGCGGCAGCGCGATCGCGCAGGCCAGGCCGAGGGCGACCCCGCTGACGTACACATGCTCGCCGAGCCGGTGCCACACCCCGCTCTCGCCCGCCCAGTTGGACCCGGTGGCGAGCCAGGTCCAGGCGTCGGCCAGTACCCCCATCAGACGGCCTCCCCGGCCCGGCGTATTCGGGTCCACGGCGTCAGCAGCCGCTGGAGCCCGAGGAGCAGCAGATCGGCGACGACGGCGAGCAGCACGCAGAGCACGGACGCGGTGAGCACCTGTGCCTTGAAGGTGGTCTGCACGCCCTCGTCGATGAGGTCGCCGAGCCCGCCCCGGCCGATGAGCGCGCCGACCGTGGTCAGCGCGACGGTGGAGACGGTGGCCATCCGCACGCCCGCCATCAGCGCGGGCAGCGCGAGCGGCAGCTCGACCTCCCAGAGGATCCTGACCGGCCCGTATCCCATGCCGCGGGCGGCCTCGCGGGCCTCGTCGGGCACGGCGGCGAGCCCGGCCAGGATGTTCCGTACGAGGATGGTGAGGGAGTAGAGCACCAGGCCGGTGACGACGAGCGCGGCGGAGAGCCCGAAGAGGGGCAGCAGCAGCGAGAACATCGCCAGGGACGGGATCGTGTAGAGCAAAGTGGTCAGCCCGAGCAGGGGCCCGGCGAAGGCGGGCCGCGCGCGGGCCAGCAGCGCCAGCGGCAGGGCGACGGCCACGCCGATCAGCACGGAGACGACGGTGATCCACAGATGCTCGACGGTGGCGTCGGTCAGCTCCGGTGCACGGGTGCGCAGATATTCGCCGCAGATCCAGTCATTGGCCGTCAGACAGTTCTCCGTCACGGCCGCGCGTGTACTCATCTCCCCCCGCCTCCCCGTACATTCCGACCATATGTCTGGTGACCTTAACCTGAGCCACTGACAGTCGGCGGTATCCGCCACAGGCGCGCAACACGGCCTTCACACATCACCCACCACAAGGGGGAGTCATGATCCGCTTCGAGCACGTCACCAAGCGATATCCGGACGGCACGACCGCGGTCGACGATCTGTCGTTCGAGGTCGCCCGGGGTGAGCTGGTCACTCTGGTCGGGCCGTCGGGCTGTGGCAAAACGACGACGATGAAAATGGTCAACCGGCTGATCGAGCCCACCAGCGGCCGGATATCCGTGGACGGCGAGGACATCTCCGGGGCCGACCCCGTCGAGCTGCGCCGCCGGATCGGCTATGTCATCCAGCAGGTCGGCCTGTTCCCGCACAAGACGGTGCTGGAGAACACGGCGACCGTCCCCCATCTCCTCGGCTGGAAGCGCTCCCGGGCCCGGGAGCGGGCGGCCGAACTCCTCGAACTCGTCGGCCTGGACCCCGCCGTCCACGGCTCCCGCTATCCGGAGCAGCTCTCCGGCGGCCAGCGCCAGCGCGTCGGTGTGGCCCGCGCGCTCGCCGCCGACCCGCCCGTCCTGCTGATGGACGAGCCCTTCGGCGCGGTCGACCCCGTCGTCCGCGAGCACCTCCAGAACGAGTTCCTGCGGCTGCGGGCCCGGCTCGGCACGACGGTGCTGCTGGTCACCCACGACATCGAGGAGGCCGTCCGGCTCGGGGACCGGATCGCCGTCTACGGCCAGGGCCGGATCGAGCAGTTCGACGCGCCCGCCGCGGTGCTGGGGACGCCCGCGACCCCGTACGTGGCCGATTTCGTGGGGGCGGACCGTGGCCTGAAGCGGCTGTCGGTCACCCCCATCGAGGAGAGCGACCTCGAACAGCCCCCCGTCGTCCGGCTCGGCGACACCCTCCCCCGGGAGCTGGGCGCCCGCTGGGCGGTGGTCCTCGACGAGGCGGGCGATCTGCACGGCTGGATCTCCGCCGAGCAGGCCCGCGAGCGGGGCACGGTCCGGGAGCACGCCCGCCGGATGGACGCCTGGCTGCCCCTGGGCTCCTCGCTCAAGCAGGCGTTCTCGACCATGCTCCAGCACGACGCCGGCTGGATCGCGGTGATCGACGCGGAGGGCGCGGGACAGTTCCTCGGGGTGCTGACCCCGGCCCGGCTGCACGAGGCGCTGCGCCGGTCCATCGACGCCGACGCCCAGGCCATCGCCCGTGCGGAGGTCTCCCTGGAGTCGATCGCGTCCACGGGCTGAGAAGGTCCCCGGCTGCTCAGGAGGCGTGCAGCCGCCCGCTCAGCCACTCCAGGGCGGGCGGCACCTCCCGTCCCCAGGTGTTGAAGTTGTGGCCGCCGGTGTCGAGGATGATCGAGGAGACCCGGGCCGGCGGCCGTACCTTCTTGATGAACTCCACGGTCTCGTCCAGGTTGTCCTCGCCCTTGCGGGAGCTGGTCACCAGGAACGACGAGCCCTTGGGCTGCGGCAGCCGGTCCAGGCTCCACAGCAGGTCGGCCCGGTTCCGCGCGGCCTGGTCGCCGTGGAAGAGGTCGCCGGTGGTCCGGTCCTCGGCCGCCCGGTAGTACGCGGAGAGCCCGGCGCCCGCCGCGTAGCGGTCCGGATGGTGGTACGCGATCTTCAGCGCGCAGTAGCCGCCGGTCGAGTTGCCGATGATCCCCCAGCCGCGCGCGTCCCGGGCGACCCGGTAGGCGGCCGTGACCGCCGCCGGCAGGTCCTCGCCGATGAAGGTCTCCGCCTGCGGCCCGCCGGGGATGTCGACGCACTCGGTGTCCCGGGGCGGCGCCACCGTCGAGCGCAGCATCACCAGCACCATGGGCTGCATCCGCCCCTGCCTCACCTTGGCGAAGGCGGTCTGCGGGTACTTCAGCCCTTTGATCAGGTTCTCCGCCGTCCCCGGGTAGCCGGTCATCGCCACCGTCACGGGGAAGACGCGGTCGCGGTGCTCGGGCCGGAAGTACTCCGGCGGCAGATAGACGTACGCCGGGACGGTGAGCCCGGAGTCCGCGCCCGCCACCGCGACCTTGTGGATCTGGCCGCCCCGCTCCGGCCGGGAGCCGCCCTCGACAGGTGCCTTGCGGCGTTCCAGGACCGTCAGTCCGCCCTTCCCGGCCGGGTGGTCGACCACCACGCCCGGCTCGTCCTCCCGGCCCAGCAGGTCCGACCAGGAGCCGTAGAACAAAAAGGCGTTGTTCGCGAGCAGCCCCACCGAGACGATGATCGCCAGCTGGGTGGTGAGCAGCAGCCCGATCCGCCCCGTGACCGCCCGCCAGGTCCGCCGGGCCAGCCGGGGCCAGAGCCAGACGGTCGCGGCGAACAGCGCGACGGCCGCCCCGAGGGCCGTGGCGAGGACAGAACCACTGGTCAGGTCCATGGATCCGGCATACTCCCGTTCTCGCGTGTGCTCCGGCTCCCCCGGATGCCCGCATCATCAAAATCCTAGGATTTCCCGATTTTGGACGACGGAGTAAACCCGCCGTCCCCGGGCCACGTCTAGGACAACGCACAGCGCCCCCGTGTCACCTGACCGCGGCCTTGGGCGGGGACAGGTCGAGGAGCACACGGGAAGCGATGTCCGACACGGTGAACACGGTAGATGCAGTAGCCAAGAAAGATCAGGAAATATCCCCACCCCCGATGCCTGCTCCCCGCCGTGCGGCGGAGGCGGTACGCCGCACCGGGCGGGCGGTGCTCCGGGCGCTGCGGCACCCCCGGCCCGGTGCCGTCCCCGCGTGGGCCGCCCGGGCCTGCGCCCTCGCCGGACTGGTCGTCGTCGTGACGGGCCTCCTCCCCGCGCTCCGCGACAGCGGGGTGTACGAGGCGGCCACGCTGCTGCCCGGCACCACCGGGCCGTTCCCCGCCGCCCTCCCACCGGCGGCTGGCGTGCTGCTGCTCGTCCTCGCCCACGGCCTCAAACGCGGCAAGCGCCGGGCCTGGCGGGCCGCCGTCGCCGTACTCCCGCTGGGGGCCGCCGGCCAGCTCCTCCACCACGACTCCGCCGCCGGCGCGGTGCTCGCGCTCGCCGCCCTGGCGCTGCTGCTGGCCCACCGGCGGCACTTCGCCGCCCTGCCCGACCCGCGCACCCGCCGCACCGCTCCGGCCGCCCTCGTCCTGCTGGCCGTCGCCTCCCTCGGCCTCGGCCTCGCCGTCGTCGCCGCCCACTCCGCCGCGCCGCGCGGCGAACACGGCCTCGGCGACCTGCTCAAGCACGTGGTGTACGGGCTCGTGGGCGTCGAAGGCCCCCTCCACCACGGCGGCGGCACGGACACCGCCGTCGCCTCCTGCCTGGGGGCCCTCGGCCTGCTCACCGCCCTGACCACGGCCCTGCTCACGCTGCGGACCGAACGCCCGGCGGCCCGGCTCGCCGAGGACGACGAGCTGCGGCTGCGCGCCCTGCTGGAGCGGCACGGCGAGCGGGACTCCCTCGGCCACTTCGCGCTCCGCCGCGACAAGGCCGCCGTCTTCTCCCCCAGCGGCAAGGCCGCCGTCTCCTACCGGGTGGTCTCGGGCGTGATGCTCGCGAGCGGCGACCCGATCGGCGACATCGAGGCCTGGCCCGGCGCGATCGAACGCTTCATGGCCGAGGCCCGCGCCCACGCCTGGACCCCCGCCGTCATGGGCTGCTCGCTGCGCGGCGGCGAGGTGTGGACCCGGGAGACCGGCCTGGACGCCCTGGAGCTGGGCGACGAGGCCGTCGTCGACGTCGCCGGCTTCTCGCTCGGCGGGCGGGCCATGCGCAACGTGCGCCAGATGGTCAACCGGATCGAGCGGGGCGGCTGCACCACCCGGGTGCGCCGGGTCCGCGACCTCGGCCCCGGCGAGCTGGACCGGATCCGCCGCGCCGCCGCCGACTGGCGGGGCACCCCGAACGAGCGCGGCTTCTCCATGGCGCTGGGCCGCATCGGCGACCCGGCGGACGGCGACGCGGTCGTCGCCACCGCCCACCAGGCCCCCGAACCGGGCGCCCCCGCCCCGTACGGCGATCTGAAGGCGGTGCTCCACTTCGTCCCCTGGGGCGGCGACGGCATGTCCCTGGAACTGATGCGGCGGGACCGGGCCGCCGACCCCGGTCTCAACGAGCTGCTGATCGTCGCCGCGCTGAAGGCCGCGCCCGCGCTGGGCGTCTCCCGCGTCTCGCTGAACTTCGCGATGTTCCGCGCCGCGCTCGCCCGGGGCGAGCGGCTCGGCGCCGGGCCGGTGCTCCGGCTCTGGCGCGGGCTGCTGATCTTCCTCTCCCGCTGGTTCCAGATCGAGTCGCTGTACAAGTTCAACGCCAAGTTCCGGCCGGGCTGGGAGCCCCGGTTCGTGGTCTTCCCCGGCGCCCTGGACCTGCCCAGGATCGCGCTGGCCGCGATGCGCGCCGAGGGCTTCCTCGACCTGGAGCTGCCCCGTCCGCTCGCCGGCCGCCGGCGGAGGCGGCCGCCCCGGCCCTGTCCCCATGTGGTGCCGCTGCCGGAGAAGCCCCCGGCCGGAGCCGCCCGGCAGGCCGTGCCCGCCGCGTAGCGCCCGCCCCCGGTCCGGGGGCGGGCCGCGCCTGTCGGTGGACGGCCCTACGCTGGGCGTATGAGGACGTTGAGCGGGTTGCCGGAGTGGGATCACTGCGGGGTCATGGGGGTCGTCAATGTGACACCCGACTCCTTCTCGGACGGCGGACGCTGGTTCGACACCACCGCCGCGATCAAACGCGGGCTCGACCTGGTCGCCGACGGCGCCGATCTGGTGGACGTCGGCGGCGAGTCCACCCGCCCCGGCGCCAGCCGGGTGGACGAGGAGGAGGAGCTGCGCCGGGTCGTCCCCGTGGTGCGCGGCCTCGCCGCCGAGGGCGTCGCCGTCTCCGTCGACACCATGCGCGCCACCGTGGCCGCCCGCGCCGTCGAAGCGGGCGCCGTCCTGGTCAACGATGTGAGCGGCGGCCTCGCCGACCCGCGGATGGTGCCCGCCGTCGCCGCCGCCGAGGTCCCGTTCGTGGTGATGCACTGGCGCGGCTTCAGCGCGGACATGAACAGCCGCGCGGTCTACGGGGACGTGGTCGCCGAGGTCATGTCCGAGCTGCGGACCAGGATGGAGGCCGTGGTCGACGGCGGGATCGCGCCCGAGCGGATCGTGCTGGACCCGGGTCTCGGCTTCGCCAAGGACGCCTCCCACGACCTCGCCCTCGTCGCCCACATGCGCGACTTCCACGCCCTGGGCCGGCCGCTGCTGATCGCCGCGTCCCGCAAGCGTTTCCTCGGCCGGGTCCTCGCGAAGGACGGCACCCCGCCCAGGGCCCGCGAGCGGGACGCCGCCACCGCCGCCGTCTCCGCGATCGTCGCCCACGAGGGCGCCTGGGCCGTCCGGGTGCACGAGGTACGGGCCACGGCGGACGCCGTGCGGGTCGCGCGGGCCGTCGGGGCCGCGCGGTGAGCGGGAGCGACATCGAGGAGGTCGAGGCGGCCAACACCGCCTTCTACGAGACGATGGAGCGCGGCGACTTCGACACGCTCTCCGGGCTCTGGCTGGACGACGAGATCTCCTGCGTCCACCCCGGGTGGCCGGTGCTCTCCGGCCGGGGCGAGGTGCTGCGCTCCTACGCCCTGATCATGGCGAACACGGAGTACATCCAGTTCTTCCTGACCGATGTGAAGGTCGCCGTCGCCGGTGACACCGCGCTGGTCACCTGCACGGAGAACATCCTCAGCGGCGGCCCCGCCGAGGCCGCCGGGGAGCTGGGGCCGCTGATGGGCCAGCTGGTCGTCGCCACGAATGTGTTCCGCCGCACACCCGACGGCTGGCGGATCTGGTCCCACCACGGCTCCCCCGTGCTGACGGAGAGCGACGACGAGGGCGAGCAGGACGAGGAAAGCCCCGCGTAGCGCGGGAATCCCCGGCGTGGGCCGGAGCGCGGGACGGCGCACCGGGGCACGGCCGGGTTTGACCGGCGCGGCCCGGGGCAGGGGCGGATCCCGGACGGTTTGACCGGGGGAGCGGCGGGACACCGCCCCCCTCGGGCGGGCGGCGTCGGTGCCCGCAGGTAGATTCGCATGGACGCGCCGGGTGCGTACGTACGTACACGTACCGCCCGCCGAGCCCGTCGGACGAACGAGAGCAGGAGTGATTCGCGTGGATCGTGTCGCGCTGCGCGGCCTCAAGGCCCGTGGGCACCATGGTGTCTTCCCCCGGGAGCGCGAGGAGGGCCAGACCTTCATCGTGGACCTGGTGCTCGGTCTGGACACCCGTCCCGCCGCGGCCGACGACGACCTGGCGAAGACCGTGCACTACGGCGTGGTGGCCGAGGAGGTCGTCGCCGTCGTCGAGGGCGAGCCGGTGGACCTGATCGAGACGCTGGCCGAGCGGATCGCCGGGATCTGCCTCAAGCACGACGGCGTCCAGGAGGTGGAGGTGGTGGTGCACAAGCCGGACGCGCCGATCACCGTCCCCTTCGACGACGTGACCGTCACGATCACCCGGAGGCGGGCATGAGCGACCCCACGGTGCAGCCCGTCCACCCGTCCGTCGTCGCCCAGGTCGACGCGGCCGACGTGACCCTCTCCAACCCCCGGGTCGCGGTCCTCTCCCTCGGCTCCAACCTGGGCAACCGGCTGGAGACGATCCAGGGCGCCGTCGACGCCCTGGAGGACACCCCGGGCGTCCGGGTCAAGGGCGTCTCGCCGGTGTACGAGACGGACCCGTGGGGCGTCGAGCCCGGCTCCCAGCCCGCGTACTTCAACGCGGTCGTGGTGCTGAAGACGACGCTGCCGCCCGATTCGCTCCTGGAGCGGGCCCAGGCCGTCGAGGAGGCGTTCGACCGGGTGCGCACGGAGCGCTGGGGTCCGCGCACGATCGACGTCGACATCGTGACCTACGCGGGCATCGTCTCGGACGATCCCCGGCTCACCCTGCCGCACCCCCGGGCGCACGAGCGGGCCTTCGTCCTGGTGCCCTGGCACGATCTGGACCCGGCCGCGGAGCTGGTGGGCCACGGCCCGGTCGCCGCCCTGCTGGCCGGTCTCGACCGCAGCGGCGTACGGCCCCGTACCGACCTGGAACTCCGGCTGCCCGAGTAGTCGTTAGGCTCATGGTCCACACAGGGTGACGGAAGGACGGCGGCGGTCCGTGAAGCAACTACGGCTCGGGGTACTGGCCGGTCTCTTCGCCGGGGCGGGCGTGCTGTCCTGGGCGGGCGCACGGCTGTGGGAGTCGTTCGGCACGCTGCCGAGCGTGCCGCTGGCCGCGCCGATCGTGCTCGCCGCCATCGCGGCGGTGCTCTCCGCGACGGCGCTGTCGCTGCGCGCCCGGCTCAGGGCCCAGCGGGAGCGCCGGCCGGGCGCCAAGGGCGTGGAGCCGCTGATGGCGGCCCGCGCGGTGGTCTTCGGCCAGGCGAGCGCGCTGGTCGCCGCCCTGGTGAGCGGGGTGTACGGGGGCGTGGGCGTGGTCCTGCTGGGCTCCCTGGACCTGCCCGTCCGCCGGGACCAGGCGATCTACGCGGGCTTCTCGGTGCTCGCCGGGGCCGCCGTCATCGCCGCCGCCCTCTTCCTGGAGCGCGTCTGCCGGCTCCCGGACGACCCGGACACCTCCCGCCCCGAGGGCACCGGCCCCGCCCACGCCTAGGTCCTCTGCGGGCGGGACTCGGGGCCCTGGACGTCTCAGCGGGCGAGGATGAGGCTCATCGCCTCCGCGCGGGTGGTGGCGTCCCGCAGCTGGCCCCGGACGGCCGATGTGGTGGTCTTCGCGCCGGGCTTGCGGATGCCGCGCACCGACATGCACATGTGCTCGGCCTCGATGACCACGATGGCGCCCCGCGCGTCCAGGATCCGCATCAGGGAGTCCGCGACCTGCGTCGTCAGCCGCTCCTGCACCTGCGGGCGGCGCGCGAACACCTCCACCAGCCGGGCCAGCTTCGACAGCCCGGTGATCTTCCCGGAGTCGGCCGGGATGTAGCCGACGTGCGCCACGCCGTGGAACGGCAGCAGATGGTGCTCGCACAGGCTCACGATCTCGATGTCCTTCACCAGGACCATTTCGTCGTGCCCCAGGTCGAACGTGGTGGTGAGCACGTCCTCGGGCTGCTGGCGCAGACCGGCCAGCAGCTCCCGGTAGGCGCGGGCCACCCGCGCCGGGGTCTCCCGGAGCCCCTCCCGGTCCGGGTCCTCCCCCACGGCTATCAGCAGCTCGCGAACGGCGTTCTCGGCACGCTTCTCGTCGAACTCACCGATCGTGCCCTCGCCGTCCAGCGTCACCGGGTCCGTCATCGTGTGCCTCGTTCCTGTCGCTCTGCGTCCACGGCGCAGAAATGCCGCGTCCCCCCAGGCTAGAACCTGGGGGGACGCGGCATGCATTCCGGGGCGGGTGCGACAGGAGCGCGCCCGCTTTGCCGTCAGCTCTCGGGACGCTCCTCGGGGGCGGTGGTGCCGGCCCCCTTGGTGAGGTCCGCCGCCGCCGTGGCCGCGTTCAGCGCGCCGTTGGTGAGGGCCAGCTCCTTCGGCGAGAGCACCGGGGGCCGCGTCGACGGGGTGCGCCGGGACGAGCCCGTCCACGCCGGGCGGGCCGGGCGCTTGACGATGGGAGCGAAGATCTCCGCGATCTCCTCCTTGCCCAGCGTCTCCTTCTCCAGCAGCTGGAGGACGAGGCTGTCCAGGACGTCGCGGTTCTCGACCAGGATCTCCCAGGCCTCGTTGTGCGCGGTCTCGATCAGCTTCTTGACCTCTTCGTCCACCAGCGCGGCGACCTCTTCCGAGTAGTCGCGCTGGTGCGCCATCTCCCGGCCGAGGAAGGGCTCGGTGTTGTCGCCACCGAACTTGATCGCGCCCAGCCGCTCGGTCATGCCGTACTGGGTGACCATGGCCCGCGCGGTGGTGGTCGCCTTCTCGATGTCGTTGGCGGCGCCGGTGGTCGGGTCGTGGAAGACCAGCTCCTCCGCCGCGCGCCCGCCCAGCATGTAGGCCAGCTGGTCGAGCATCTCGTTGCGCGTGGTCGAGTACTTGTCCTCTTCCGGCAGGACCATCGTGTAGCCCAGGGCCCGGCCGCGCGAGAGGATCGTGATCTTGTGCACCGGGTCGGAGTTCGGTGAGGCCGCCGCGACCAGGGCGTGACCGCCCTCGTGGTACGCGGTGATCTTCTTTTCCTTGTCCGACATGATCCGGGTCCGCTTCTGCGGTCCCGCGACCACCCGGTCGATCGCCTCGTCCAGCGCCTGGTTGTCGATGAGCTTCTTGTCGCTGCGCGCGGTGAGCAGCGCGGCCTCGTTCAGCACGTTCGACAGGTCGGCACCGGTGAAGCCGGGGGTGCGGCGGGCGACCGCGCCGAGGTCGACGTCCGGCGCGACCGGCTTGCCCTTCTGGTGGACCTTGAGGATCTCCAGCCGGCCCTGCATGTCCGGACGGTCGACCGCGATCTGGCGGTCGAACCGGCCCGGGCGCAGCAGCGCCGGGTCGAGGATGTCCGGGCGGTTGGTGGCGGCGATCAGGATGACCCCGCCCTTGACGTCGAAGCCGTCCATCTCCACGAGGAGCTGGTTGAGCGTCTGCTCGCGCTCGTCGTGGCCGCCGCCGAGGCCCGCGCCGCGGTGCCGGCCGACGGCGTCGATCTCGTCCACGAAGACGATCGCGGGGGCGTTCGCCTTGGCCTGCTCGAAGAGGTCGCGCACCCGGGAGGCGCCGACACCGACGAACATCTCCACGAAGTCGGAGCCGGAGATCGAGTAGAAGGGGACGCCGGCCTCGCCCGCGACGGCGCGCGCGAGGAGCGTCTTGCCGGTGCCGGGCGGGCCGTACAGCAGCACACCCTTGGGAATCTTGGCGCCGACGGCCTGGAACTTGGCCGGCTCCTGGAGGAACTCCTTGATCTCGTGGAGCTCCTCGACCGCCTCGTCGGACCCGGCCACGTCGGCGAAGGTCGTCTTGGGGGTGTCCTTGGTGATCAGCTTGGCCTTGGACTTCCCGAAGTTCATGACCCGGGAGCCGCCGCCCTGCATCTGGTTCATCAGGAAGAGGAAGACCAGCACGATCAGGACGAAGGGCAGCAGGGAGAGCAGCACCGAGATGAACGGGCTCTGCTTCGACGGCGAGACGGTGTATCCCTTGGGGATGTCACCCGCCTCGTACTTCGACTGGAGCTTGTCGGCCAGGTCGGAGCCCTGGCTGCCGATGTAGCTCGCCTGGATCTTGTCGCTGCCCTTGACCTTGTTGCCGTCCTTGAGGTCGACCTTGACGATCTGCTCGTCACCGGTCGTCAGCTTGACCTGGTCGACCTGGTTCTTGTCGATCGCCTGGACGACCTGGCCGGTGTCCACTGTCTTGTAGCCGCCCGACGAGCCGACGACCTGCATCAACACGACCACGGCGAGGACGGCCAGCACGATCCACATGACCGGCCCACGGAAGTATCGCTTCACGTCCATCCATACGGAGCGAATTCGCCCCGTCCCTCCTGCCCGTAGGTAAATGCTGCTGTGAGAAAAGACTGTTCTTCGGACGGTACCCCAGCATCGCGGCGGTGACCGCACGCTGTGGGCGACAAACCTGTCCTCCCGGGGTCCAACGCCCGGACCGGGCCCTTGGTTCCCACCGGGTGGGCGGGGACCTGTACGGCGGGCCCGGCACCCGCCCGTGCGGGCGCCGGACGCGGCGGACGGGGGCGGTCAGCCGCCGTAGACGTGCGGGGCGAGCGTGCCGACGAAGGGCAGGTTGCGGTACTTCTCCGCGTAGTCCAGCCCGTAGCCGACGACGAACTCGTTCGGAATGTCGAAGCCGATCCACTTGACGTCGATCGCGACCTTGGCCGCCTCCGGCTTGCGCAGGAGGGTGCACACCTCCAGGGAGGCGGGCTCGCGCGAGCCCAGGTTGGACAGCAGCCAGGAGAGGGTCAGACCGGAGTCGATGATGTCCTCGACGATCAGGACGTGCTTGCCCTTGATGTCGGTGTCGAGGTCCTTGAGGATCCGTACGACACCGGAGGACTGGGTGCCCGCGCCGTAGGACGACACCGCCATCCAGTCCATGGTGACGGGGGTGGAGAGGGCGCGTGCCAGGTCGGCCATGACCATCACCGCGCCCTTGAGGACACCGACGAGGAGCAGGTCCTTGCCCGCGTACTCCGCGTCGATCTTCGCGGCCAGCTCGGCCAGCTTCGCGTCGATCTCTTCCTTGGTGATGAGCACCGACTGGAGGTCGGTGCCCATGTCCTTCTCGTTCACGCGGTCGCTTTCTCTTCGCCGGGGTCCGGGGTCCGTCCCCGGAGCGGCGCCGGGGCCGGATCCGGGGGGCCGGGCTCCGGAAGCCCGCAGCGGGGCTCCCGGTCGACCTCAGCCGCCGTCTGGTGCCGGGGCTCGGTCAGCCTTGCCGGATGACAAGTCTGCCACTCTGCCGCCGCGCCTCGACGCGACCCGGCAGATTGATCGCCCCCTGACCACGCCATCCGGTGATCAGCCGGTCGACCTCCTCAACATGGCGGGCGAAGAGGGAGCCCGCCGGGGCCCCCGCGTCGATGACGGCCCGGCGCAGCACCCGGCGGCGCACGGCGGGCGGCAGCGCGTACAGCTTGGCGCACTCCAGCCGGCCGCTCTCGTCGCGTACGGCGCCGTCGGCGTCGGCGGCCCAGGTGTCGAGGGCGTCGGCGTCGTCGCGGGAGAGCCGGGCGGTCCGGGCCAGGGCCTCGACCACGCCCTTGCCGAGGGCCTTCTCCAGCGCGGGCAGGCCCTCGTGGCGGAGCCGGGAGCGGGTGTAGGCGGGGTCGGTGTTGTGGGGGTCGTCCCACACCGGCAGCGACTGGACCATGCACGCCTTGCGGGCGGTCTGCCGGTCGATCCCGAGGAAGGGGCGGCGGTAGCGGCCCCGGGGGCCGGAGACCTCGGCCATGCCGGCCAGGGAGCGGATGCCGGAGCCCCTGGCGAGCCCCAGCAGGACGGTCTCGGCCTGGTCGTCGCGGGTGTGGCCGAGGAGGACGGCGGCGGCTCCCAGGCGGGTCGCGGCCTCGTCCAGGGCGGCGTAGCGGGCGTCGCGGGCGGCGGCCTCGGGGCCTCCCCCGCGGCCGACCCGTACGGTGACCGCCTCCACGGGGTCGAGTCCCATGGCGGTGAGCCGGGCGGCGACCTCGGCGGCGCGCTGGGCGGAGCCGTCCTGGAGGCCGTGGTCGACGGTGACGCCGCCGGCGCGGACGGAGAGTTTGCGGGCCTCGAAGGCGAGGGCCGAGGCGAGCGCCATGGAGTCGGCGCCCCCGGAGCAGGCCACGAGCACCAGGGGGGTGGGCCGGGCGGCGGCGGGGAGGCCGGGTCCGGCGGGGGCCGGGGCGGGGCTCGGGGGGAGGTGCGCGGGGGTCTGCGGGGGGAGCTGGGGGGTGTGCTCGGTCAGGACGTCGTGGAGTACGCGGCGGACCGCCAGGCGTATCGCCGCGACCGCAGGATGGGGACCCATGTCCGGTGCCCTTCGTGAAGAGGTGGGGGTACCTCGGTTCGGAGACGGTGCGGGGGGTGTGTCGGTGCTCTCGGCGGACCGGCCCGGCCGCTGCCGGGAGGGTCGCCGATCCGGCCCGGCCCCGGCCCGGGCCGAGGAGTGCGAGAAGATTCGGTCACTGAGAGTGCGTCGATGGTGACAGAACCGGGCCGTTCTCCGAGCATCGCACGGCTGCCCAGGCCCCCAGGGTCCCTCGGATGGGTGATGCTGTGCCCCCGAGGGGGCGTCCCCCGGTCCCCCGGGGGCGTACGGAGGCGCCCCGTCTCACGCCTCGGGCCGTCGGTGCACCCGCGCGACCCAATCCGCCGGTTTGGAGATCTCCGCCTTGGTGGGGAGGGTGTTGGGGGAGGTCCAGACCCGGTTGAAGCCGTCCATGCCGACCTCGTCGACGACGGCGCGGACGAACCGCTCCCCGTCGCGGTACTGGCGCAGCTTGGCGTCGAGCCCGAGCAGCTTGCGCAGGGCGACGTCGAGCCGTCCGGCGCCCTTGGCCCGGCGCTGCTGGAACTTCTCCCGGATCTCCCCGACCGAGGGGACGACCTCGGGTCCCACGCCGTCCATCACATAGTCGGCGTGCCCCTCCAGCAGGGACATGACGGCGGTGAGCCGGCCCAGGATCTCCCGCTGGGCGGGGGACTGCACCAGCTCCACGAGCGAGCGGCCGTCGTCCTCGCCCGCCTCGCCCTCGGGGCGGGCCCCGGCCAGCGACTGGGCGGCCTCGCGCAGCCGCTCCAGGAAGGTCATCGGGTCGACGTCGGTCTCGCCGAGGAAGGACTGGATCTCGCCGGCGAGGTGGTCGCGGAGCCAGGGCACGCCGGTGAACTGGGTGCGGTGGGTCTCCTCGTGGAGGGCGACCCAGAGCCGGAAGTCGTGCGGGTCGACGTCGAGTTCCCGTTCGACGTGGACGATGTTGGGGGCGACGAGCAGCAGCCGGCCGCCGCCGTCGGCCCCGGCGGGCAGCTCCCGGGTGGCGGGCGCGAACGTCTCGTACTGGCCGAGCACGCGGGAGGCGAGGAACGACAGCAGCATCCCCAGCTCGACGCCGGTGACCTTGCCGCCGACGGCGCCGAGGACCGCGCCGGTGGGTCCGCCGGTGCGGCGGCCCTGCATCTTGTCCAGGAGCGGGGTGAGGAGTTCGCGGAAGCCGGCGACATTGGCCTTGATCCAGCCGGCCCGGTCCACGACGAGGACGGGGGTGTCCTCGGGCTCGTGGCCGTCGGGGATCATCCGGGTGAAGCCCCGGACGTGCTCCTCGGACGCCTTGGCGTGCCGCCGCAGCTCGGCGACGACCTGGCGCGCCTCGTCCTTGCTCACCTCCGGACCCGGCCGCACGAAGCGGATCGCGGTCGCCACCGCGAGGTTCCAGTCGACCATCTCGGCCCCACCGATGCTCGTCATGCGTCAACCGTACGTGGTGGGCCCGCCGGCCGGTGAGGTGTCACCTCCCCGCCGCCCGGCCGCGCGCCCCGGGGAGGCGGCCCCCGGGGCACGCGGGTCAGGAGACGAGGGCCCCGGCGAGCCGGTCGAGGGCGTCCTGCGCGCTCTCCCGGCCGGGGGTCCCGCCGGCCAGGAAGGCGAAGGCGAGGAGTCGTCCGTCCGGGCCGGGCGCGGTGCCGGAGAGGGCGCCGACGCCGGTCAGGGTGCCGGTCTTGGCGCGGACGACGCCGCCGCCGGGGGCGGTTCCGGCGTACCTGGACTGGAGGGTTCCGGTGAAGCCGGCGACGGGGAGGCCGGTGAGCACCGGCCGCAGCGCGGGGCGGCCCGGTTCGGCGGCGCGGGTGAGCAGGGCGGTGAGCAGCCGGGCGGAGAGCCGGTCCCTGCGGTCGAGCCCGCTGCCGTCGGCGAAGCGGGCGCCCGCGAGGGGGAGTCCGAGTCCGGAGAGTCGTTTCCGCACGGCGCGCTCGCCGCCCGCGAAGCTGGCGGGTTCACCGCTCGCGAGCGCGGTCTGCCGGGCCAGCGCTTCGGCGAGGTCGTTGTCGCTGTCGGTGAGCATCCGTTCGACCAGCGCGGAGAGCGGCGGGGAGTGCACCCCGGCGAGCGGCCGGGAGCCCTTGGCGGGCCTGCCGGGCCGGGCCGCGTCGGCGACCCGTACCCCCCGGTCGTCCAGCATCCGGGCGAAGGCGCGGGACGCGTCGCCCGCAGGATCGTCACTGCGGTCGGCGTAGCCGGTGCTCTTCGGATCGATCCGGCCCGCGTCGGCCATCAGGGCGGTGACGGGGGCCAGATTGCCGTTCCTGCCGATCGGATGGAGGGGATTGCCCCGGTAGAGGGAGGTGTCGTACGCGAGCCGTACGGGTTTGGGCTCCCCGGCGTCGCGCGCGCGCAGCGCGCGGGCGGTGCGCTCGGCGAGGTCGGCGAGGCCCGTCCGGGTGAGGGAGGCGTCGCCGCCGCCGACCAGGGTGAGCCGGTCGCCCGCGGCGACGACGGTGGTGGGGACGCGGTGGTCGGGCCCGAGCGCGTCCAGTGCGGCGACAGCGGTGGCGATCTTGATGGTGGAGGCCGGGGTCATGGCCACCGTGTCGCCCTGCCCGTACAGCAGGCGCCCGGTGGCGACGTCGACGACGGAGGCGCCGCGGAGCGGTCCGAGGCCGGGGTCGCGCAGCAGCGGGGCCAGTTCCTCGCCGAGGCCGCGGGGTTTGCCGTCGGCGGGTCCCGCGGGGGTCGGGGTCCCGAGGGCGCCGAGCACCCGGGGGGCGCTGGGCGCGGGAGCGGGCCGGTCCGGGCCCGCCGCGCCCAGCGGGGGAACGCGCGTACCGGTGTCGCTCCCCAGTTCAGCCGCCCTGAGGTGTTCGGCGGTGCGGCGGCCCGACTCCCAGGGGCCCGCGAGGGCGACGGCTCCGGCGGCGAGGGCGAGTCCCACAGCGGTCGCACCCGTCGCGAGCTGCCATGTTCTGATGATCGGCATCTCGCACCAGCCCCTTTCGCGATCACACACCTGCGTGAGAGACACTTAATCACCAGAACTGCGTCTTGCCGTGTGCACGGCACCCCGGTCGGCACCCGGTCAGCGTCGGCGACCATACGGCTGGGGGTCCGGGCATCGCACCCGGAGGGGCACAGCATCACCGGACGTATGTGTTGATCATGGAGGAGTCACCCGTGGAGTTCGACGTCACCATCGAGATCCCGAAGGGTTCGCGGAACAAGTACGAAGTGGACCACGAGACGGGTCGCATCCGTCTGGACCGTCGACTCTTCACCTCGACCAGCTACCCGGCCGACTACGGCTTCGTCGAGAACACCCTGGGCGAGGACGGCGACCCGCTGGACGCCCTCGTCCTGCTGGACGAGCCGACCTTCCCGGGCTGCCTCATCAAGTGCCGGGCCATCGGCATGTTCCGGATGACCGACGAGGCGGGCGGCGACGACAAGCTGCTCTGCGTCCCGGCGTCCGACCCGCGCGTGGAGCACCTGCGCGACATCCACCACGTGTCGGAGTTCGACCGCCTGGAGATCCAGCACTTCTTCGAGGTCTACAAGGACCTGGAGCCGGGCAAGTCCGTCGAGGGCGCCGACTGGGTCGGCCGCGCCGAGGCCGAGGCCGAGATCGAGGCGTCCTTCAAGCGCCTGGAGGCGCAGGGCGGCGCCCACTGACACCGGCGCGCACCGCGCCGAGCGCACCTCGCCACGGGCGGGCACCTCTCGCAGGTGCCCGCCCGTGGTGCGCGGGGCAGAAGATCCCGAAGTCGTGACGGTCCGGGTCGCCGCACATACTGGGCTGACACCGGCGACGGACGAGGGAGCGAGGTCGGACGTGGTGGCGGAACCGGACGTTCCGGAGGATCGGAGTCCCCAGGGCGCGCGGCGCCCGCAGGGCCCGAACGGCGGGGAGGGCCCGCACGCCGGGGCCGGGGCCGGGGCCGACTCCGGCCACAGCACCGACAGCACCGACGGCACCGACGGCACGGGCAGCACCACCGACGCCGACGGCACCACCGGCGCCGCGGACGGCGGGGCCGGCGCGGACAGGGGCACCGGTACCGACGGGCCGCGCCCCGAGCGCCCCGCCGCCCAGGAGACCCCCAGGCCCCCCGCCCCCGCTCCCGCTCCCCGCCCCACCCGTCCCCCCGAGGACCGCAAACCGGTCCCCGACGAGGCCCGCAGCGCCTTCACCCCGCCCACCGGGGTCGCGCTGCCCGACGCCCCGGAGGAGGACCACACCACCTCCGAGTTCTCCCTTCCCGACGGCGCCGTCCCCGAGCCCCCGCCGGAGCAGGAAGGTTCCGCCTTCGCCACGCCCAGCGTCTACAGCGCCAAGCACTCCCCGCCCGCGTACACCCCCTCCCAGGGCCTGCCCAAGGTCCGGCTGACCAAGGACGCCCCCTGGCAGGACCGGATGCGGACCATGCTGCGGATGCCGGTGGGCGAGCGCCCGGTCCCGGAGGCCGTGCAGAAGCACGACGAGGCCGGTCCCGCCGTCCCCCGGGTGCTCGACCTGACCCTGCGCATCGGCGAGCTGCTGCTCGCGGGCGGCGAGGGGGCCGAGGACGTCGAGGCGGCGATGTTCGCGATCTCCCGCTCGTACGGACTCGACCGCTGCGAGCCCACCGTCACGTTCACGCTGCTCTCGATCACGTACCAGCCGTCCCTGGTGGACGACCCGGTCACGGCCAACCGGACCGTACGCCGCCGGGGCACCGACTACACCCGGCTGGCGGCCGTCTACCGGCTGGTCCACGACATCAGCTCGCCCGACACCGGGATCACCCTGGAGGACGCGTACCGCCGGCTCGCGGAGATCCGGCGGAACCGGCACCCCTATCCCGGCTGGGCGCTCACCGTCGCCGGCGGGCTGCTCGCCGGCTCCGCTTCCGTCCTCGTCGGCGGTGATGTGCTCGTCTTCCTGGCCGCCACGGTCGGCGCCATGCTCGGCGACCGGTTCGCCTGGTTCTGCGCCGGGCGCGGACTGCCCGAGTTCTACCAGTTCGTGGCGGCGGCCATGCCCCCGGCGGCCATGGGCGTCGCGCTCTCCCTCTCCCCGCTGGACGTCCGCGCCTCCGCCGTCATCACCGGTGGGCTCTTCGCCCTGATCCCCGGGCGGGCGCTGGTCGCCGGCGTCCAGGACGGGCTGACCGGCTTCTACATCACCGCCGCCGCCCGGCTCCTCGAAGTCGGCTATCTGATCGTCGGCATCGTCATCGGCGTGCTCACCGTGCTCTCCATCGGCATCGGCCTCGGCGCCGGCCTCACCCCGGAGACGGCCCTCCAGGCCGTGGAACGCCCGGAGGTGCAGCTGCTCGCGGCGATGGGGCTCTCGCTCTGCTTCGCCGTCCTGCTCCAGCAGGAGCGGGACACGGTCTGGCTGGTGACCCTCAACGGCGGGGTCGGCTGGGTCGTGTTCGGCGCGCTCGCGCACACCTCCGATGTGAACCCGGTCGTGGCGACGGCGGCCGCCGCCGGTCTCGTCGGCCTCTTCGGGCAGATGCTCTCCCGCTACCGGTTCGCGTCGGCGCTGCCGTACGTGACCGCCGCCATCGGCCCGCTGCTGCCCGGTAGCGCGACCTACTTCGGTCTGCTCGCGATGGCGCAGGGCGATCTCAACACGGGGCTCGCCTCGCTCTCCAAGGCCGCGGCCGTGGCCCTGGCGATCGCCATCGGGGTCAACCTCGGCAGCGAGACCTCACGGCTCTTCCTCCGGGTGCCGGGCGCCGCCCCCGCCGAGCCGCGCCGCGCCGCCAAGCGGACCCGCGGCTTCTGACCCCGGGACCCCCTCGGTGCCCCCGGCCCGCCGGGCCCGCCGGGCGCGGGCCCGCAGCAGCTCAACGGCGATGGGCAGCACCGAGACCACCACGATGAGGACGAGCAGCGCCTCGATGTGCCGGTGGACGAAGCCGATCCGGCCGAGGGCCGCGCCGAGGAGGGTGACCCCCGCCCCCCAGAGCACCCCGCCGACGACATTGAAGACCACGAAGGTGCGGTACTCCATCCGGCTGACCCCGGCGATCACGGGGACGAAGGTCCGTACGACCGGTACGAAACGGGCCAGGACCAGCGACTTGCGCCCGTACGCGGCGAAGAAGCCGTGCGCGCGCTCCACGTTCTCCCGCCGGAAGAGCCGGGAGTCGGGCCGGGTGAAGAGCGCCGGGCCCACCTTGCGGCCGAAGAGGTAGCCGGTCTGGTCGCCGGCGACGGCGGCGAGCACGATCAGCGCGCACACGGCCCACAGGGGTACGCCGCCGAGCCGGCCGGAGGCGACCAGCAGCCCCGTGGTGAACAGCAGCGAGTCGCCGGGCAGGAAGAAGCCGACGAGCAGGCCGGACTCGGCGTAGACGATGACCAGCACGCCCACCAGACCGAAGGCGCCGATCAGCTGGTCCGGATCCAGCCAGGCCGGTCCGAGCGCGAGGGCGGCGAGGGTTGTCACGGGGTGGGGACTCCTTGGCTCACCGGACCCGGCGGAGTGCATCATCCGCAGGGCGGACAAACGAAAGAAAGGGTGCAAAGGGGGTGCCCGGTCACGCTATCAACGGGACGGCCCGCCGGACGCGGACGGCCGCGCCCGCGTTGCGGGCGGCACCCGGCCGTACCAGCCTGGTGCGTGGCCCCGTACCCGAAGGGCCTTGGGTCGTGTGGGTGACGGACCGACGGACGGACCGACGGACGGACCGATGGACGGGAGGCCCGGATGCCACTCCACCAGGGCGAGGCCAAGGGGTCCGCCCGCTCCGCCGAGGTGCGCCGGCTCTCGCTCAACCCCTTCTACGGGGAGGCCGACCCGGTCAGCGGCATGACCTCGGCGCCGCCCACGCACCGGCTGCCCGAGAACCCGATGCCGCCGACGACGGCGTACCGGCTGGTCCACGACGAGCTGATGCTCGACGGCAACTCCCGGCTCAACCTCGCCACCTTCGTCACCACCTGGATGGAGCCCCAGGCCGGGGTGCTGATGGACGAGTGCCGCGACAAGAACATGATCGACAAGGACGAGTACCCCCGCACCGCCGAGCTGGAGCGCCGGTGCGTGGCGATGCTCGCCGACCTCTGGCAGGCCCCCGATCCCGCGGCCGTCGTGGGCTGCTCCACCACCGGCTCCAGCGAGGCGTGCATGCTCGCCGGGCTGGCCCTCAAGCGCCGCTGGACGAAGCGGAACGCGGACCGCTATCCGGCGAGTGCCCGGCCCAATCTGGTCATGGGGGTGAATGTGCAGGTCTGCTGGGACAAATTCTGCACGTTCTGGGAGGTCGAGCCCCGGCTGGTGCCGATGGAGGGCGAGCGTTTCCATCTCGATCCGGCGGCCGCCGCCGAGCTGTGCGACGAGAACACCATCGGTGTGGTGGCCGTGCTCGGTTCGACCTTCGACGGTTCGTACGAGCCGGTCGCCGAGGTGTGCGCGGCCCTCGACGCGCTCCAGGAACGGACCGGGATCGATGTGCCGGTCCATGTCGACGGCGCGTCGGGCGCGATGGTCGCCCCCTTCCTCGACCCGGACCTGGTGTGGGACTTCCGGCTGCCCCGGGTCTCGTCCATCAACACCTCGGGGCACAAGTACGGGCTCGTCTACCCGGGCGTCGGCTGGGCGCTGTGGCGCTCGCCCGCCGAACTCCCGGAGGAACTGGTCTTCCGGGTGAACTACCTCGGCGGGGACATGCCGACCTTCGCCCTCAACTTCTCCCGGCCCGGCGCCCAGGTCGTGGCGCAGTACTACACCTTCCTGCGGTTGGGCCGGGAGGGATACCGGGCGGTCCAGCAGGCGTCCCGGGACGTGGCGGGCGGGCTCGCCGACCGCATCGGCGAGCTGCCCGACTTCCGGCTGCTGACCCGGGGCGACCAGCTGCCGGTGTTCGCGGTGACCACGGCGCCGGAGGTGACGGCGTTCGATGTCTTCGACGTGTCAAGGCGGCTGCGCGAGTTCGGCTGGCTGGTTCCCGCGTATACGTTCCCCGCAAACCGGGAGGATCTGTCCGTGCTGCGGGTGGTCTGCCGCAACGGCTTCTCCGCCGATCTCGCCACGCTGCTGATGGAGGATCTGCGGACGGTGCTGCCGGAGCTGCGCGGCCAGTCCCACCCGCAGACCACGGACACGGCACGGGCGACGGCGTTCCACCACTGAGCGCCGGGGCAGGGGGCCAGGGTCTGTCTGACGGATCAGGCTGGGTCAGGGAGCGGGGTCTGGTGCATGGGGTCTCCCCAGGCCCGCCAGGGCCGAGGGGACGGATCGCAAGGCGGAGGAGGGAGTCCCTGCGGAGCAGCGGCGACTGACGACAACGCGGCGAGGCGCGGTGCCAGGGCACGCGAGCCCCAGCAAGATCCGTCAGACAGGCCCTAGCGGTCGTCCCCCGGGTGGTGCTCCCCGGTGCGGTACGGGTTCTCGTCGTCGTCGCCGAGGATCAGCGCGGGCCGCTCGCCCTCCCCCGCGAAGACATAGGCCCCGCCCTCGATCCGTTCGATCAGACCGAGGGTCCACTCGGCGCCGGAGTCCGCCGACGCCACCCACAGATTCATGATCTCGCCGATGTGGCCGAGCGATCCGGGCCCCTCCTCGGGGGTGTAGTACTCGGTCACCGACGACCGCCACTCGCGCATCCCCGCGACCCGCTCCTTCAGCAGCTCGACGGCCTCCGCGCGGGGCAGGTCCACGATGAAGCCGACGCCGGCCGACAGCACGTCCATCTTCTGGTCGTAGTGGGTCAGGGCCTCGCGCAGCAGCCGCAGATACTCCTCGTCGCCGAGCGGGGTCATCTCGTACTCCGTGCGCGGCGGGCCGCCCACGGTGGAGGGCGCTACCTCGTGGGCGTGCAGGAGTCCCTGCTTCGCCATCTGCTTGAGGGCGTGATAGATCGAGCCGGGCTTCGCGTTGGACCACTCGTGCGCGCCCCAGAACTCCAGGTCGTTGCGGACCTGGTAGCCGTGGGCCCGGCCGTGCTGGCGCACCGCGCCGAGGACCAGCAGACGGATCGCTGACATGGAACGGATTCTCCTCTCCTCAGCCCCCGGCCCCATGATTCCCGACCGCGCTCCGGGGCCGCACGGAGGGGAGGCCGCCGGCCCACAGCCCCGGCTATTCAACTTTGACCATCGTACTCAATTTTGACTAGCCTGGCAGTATGACCGAGAAGACGATCCCGCTCCTCCCCTGCCAGACGCGGTTGCTCCAGCCGGTCGTCGACTTCTACACGGCCCTCGGCTTCGAGGTGACCTACCACCAGAAGAGCCCCTACCCGTACGCCGTCGTCGAGCGCGGCACCGTCGAGCTCCAGTTCTACGGAATGAAGGAGTACGACCCGGCCGGGTCCCACTCGGGGTGCTATGTCCTCACCGACGACGTGGAGGGGCTGTACGAGTCCTTCCGCGCGGGGCTGCGCCGGGCGTACGGGAGGATCCCCACACGCGGGCTGCCCCGGATCGGCCCGCTGAAGGACATGTCGTACGGGGTGCGGCAGTTCCTGATGACCGACCCCACCGGCAACACCATCCGCGTGGGGCAGCCGTTCAGCGACGATCCCAGCCTGCGCCCGGTGCCGAAGGAGCGGTACGCGAAGGCCCTGCACCTGGCGGACCTCTTCGTGGACTCCAAGGAGGACCTGCCGGGGGCGGCCCGGATCATCGACCGCGCGCTGGAGCGGACGGACGAGGAGCCGCCGGAGCCCGCCGTGCTGCTGCGGCTGCTGGTGCTGCGCGGGGACCTCGCACAGCGGCTCGGCGACGGCGCAGGGGCCGCCGGCTGGCTGGAGCGGGCGGCGGCGATCGATCCGGCGGGGCTGACGGAGACCGGCCGGGCGGAGGTACGGGACGCGCTGGCGCGGCTGGCGGAGCTGCGGGCCTGAAGGGGGCGCGCTCCCGCCGCCCGGCGCCACCCACGGTCACGGCCATGGCGGACAGAGCCTGTCCGCCATGGCGGCGCCAGAAGGTCAGAAGGGGAACCGCGACCGGCCGTGCTGGACCGAGATCCACTTCTGGGTGGTGAACGCCTCGATCATCGACTCGCCGTTCAGCCGGCCGCTGCCGGAGTGCTTCTCGCCGCCGAAGGGCACGATCGGCTCGTCGTGGACGGTGGAGTCATTGATGTGGATCATGCCGGTGTTGATCCGCTTGGCGATCCGCACCCCGCGCTCGATGTCGGCGGTGTGCACGGCGCCGCTCAGCCCGTAAGGGGTGTCGTTGGCGATCCGGACCGCCTCGTCCTCCCCGTCGAAGGGCACGATCAGCGCCACCGGGCCGAAGATCTCCTGGCCGAGGACGGGCGAGTCGGTGGCGATCCCGGTGAGCACCGAGGGCTCCACGAGATTGCCGACGGCGCCGCCCTTCAGCAGCGCCGTGGCACCCGCCGCGAGGGTCTGCTCCACCAGCGCGGTGACGGAGTCCGCCTGCCGCGAGTTGATCAGCGGGCCGATATGGGTGGCCGGGTCGGCCGGGTCGCCGACCTTCAGCGTGCGCACCTTGGCGACGAACTTCTCGGTGAACTCCTTCTCGACGCTCCGGTCCACCAGCACCCGGTTGGCGGCCATGCAGACCTGCCCCTGGTGCACGAAACGGCTGAAGACCGCCGCGTCGACGGCGTAGTCGATATCGGCGTCGTCCAGGACGATGAGGGCGCTGTTGCCGCCGAGTTCCAGGATCGCCCGCTTGAAATTGGCGGCGCAGACGGTGGCGACATGCTGGCCGACCTTGTCGGAGCCGGTGAAGGAGATCGCCTTCGGCACCGGGTGCTCGATCAGCGCGTCACCGATCTCGGCGATATCGGTGATGACGACATTCAGCAGCCCCGCCGGCAGTCCGGCGTCCTCGAACAACTTGCCCACCAGTGAACCGCCGCAGATCGGGGTGTTCTGGTGCGGCTTGAGGACGACGCCGTTGCCCAGCGCGAGCGAGGGCGCGACCGACTTGATGGAGAGCAGGAAGGGGAAGTTGAAGGGGCTGATGACCCCGACGACACCGACCGGCAGCCGGTAGACCCGGTTCTCCTTGCCGTCGACCGGCGAGGGGAGGATCCGGCCCTCGGGCCGGAGCGCCAGCTGAACCGCCTCGCGCAGGAATTCCTTCGCGAGGTGCAGCTCGAATCCGGCCTTGATCCGGGTGCCGCCCAGCTCGGCGATGATGGCCTGGGTGATCTCCTCCTCGCGCTCCTCGATGAGGCGCAGCGCCTTCTCGAAGACGGCCCGGCGGGTGTACGGACTGGTCTCGCCCCAGGCCACCTGGGCCCGCTCGGCGGCGCGATAGGCCAGGTCGACCTCGGCGGCCGTGGCGACGGTTATGGAGGCCAGTTTCTCCCCGTCGTACGGATTGAAATCGATGATGTCCCAGGAGCCGCTCCCGGGCCGCCACTCGCCGTCGATGTACTGGTAGGCCAGATCGGTGAACAAGGACATATGATCCGATTCCCTTACCCGTCGGAACTCGTCAGAACTCGGCAGGACCGGTCGGGTCCCCCGGAACGCCTGAACGCCGGAACGTCACTCAGAACGTCAGAACCTCACAAAGGGCACGTGCCTGATGTGACGTCACTATACGGCCGCGCTAGGTGAGTTGGAGTAGACCACGCAGAACATCACGGCTTTCCGCGGCGTCCGGACTGTCCTCCCGGAGGCGGGTCATCACCTTCTCGTACTGCGCGACTTCTTCCCGCTTGTCCAGATAGAGCGCGCTGGTGAGCTGTTCCAGATAGACGATGTCGGACAGGTCCGACTCCGGAAAGGTGAGCATCGCGAAAGAGCCGCTCTCCCCGGCGTGCCCGCCGAAACTGAAGGGCATCACCTGGAGCGTCACATGCGGCTGTTCGGAGATCTCGATGAGATGCCGCAACTGCCCTTGCATCACCGCGCGGTCACCGTAGGGGCGGCGCAGCGCGGCCTCGTCGAGCACGGCGTGCAGCCGCGGGGCCCGCTCGGAGACGAGCAGCTTCTGCCGTTCGAGCCGGAGCGCGACCCTGCGGTCGATCTCGGCCCGGGGCGCGCCGGGCATGCCGCGGGCGACCACGGCGTGGGCGTAGGACTCGGTCTGGAGCAGACCGTGCACGAACTGCACCTCGTAGAGGCGGATATGCGAGGCCGCCGCCTCCAGCCCCACATATGTCTGAAACCAGCCGGGCAGGACATCGCCGTAGCTGTGCCACCACCCGGCGACATTGGCCTCCCGGGCGAGGCCGAGCAGAGCACCGCGTTCCGCTTCGTCGGCGACCCCGTAGAGCGTGAGCAGGTCCTCCACGTCGCGTGCCTTGAAGCTCACCCGGCCCAACTCCATACGGCTGATCTTTGATTCCGAAGCGCGGATCGAGTAGCCGGCGGCCTCACGGGTGATGCCGCGCGATTCGCGCAGTCTCCGCAGCTGCGAGCCCAACAGGATGCGCCGCACCACGGAACCCCCACCAGGACCTTCGGCCCACGACTCGGCTGCGGTCACGACTCCAACCCTCCCCATCCTCGTCATCCGTCTCGTTCGGTTCCTCTACAGACCCTCTACAGACTGAGGCACCCCCCGGACCTCAAGTGCGGGATTCTGCCACCAAAACACTTCGGGGCGTACTCACCCAGTTACGGAAATGGGAAGCACTTGGGGAAGCCATGGAAGAGATCGGCGAAAGATATCATCCGTAACTGTGATGGAGACGGACATGGCGGGCACGTGCACGTGCATCTGCCCTTGCATCTGCCTGACGCATTCGGAACCATGGTCCTCGCCGCACCTGTGTGCTCGTCCGTCGTGCTCGTCCGTGTTGTTGCAGTTCTTGCAGTTGTTGCAGTTCTTGCAGTTGTTGCACCACAGCCGCGATTCCCCCGGGAGTGCCTCGCATGGGAACGAATGGATCGACCATGCTCGCGCCGTTACGGCAGGGCCTCCCCCCCATCGATCCCGCACGGGTGTCCAGCTCGGCGTCCTGCTCGCTGCCCGCCCGCTACGAAGCGGTGCGCGGGGCACGGCAGTTCACCCGGACCACCCTCGGCGAGTGGAGCCTCGGGGACCGCTTCGACGACATCGCGCTGGTCGTGTCCGAGCTGGTGACGAACGCGCTGCGGCACGCCCTGCCCGGTGAACCCCCGCGCGAGACCCAGGACCCGCCCGTCCGGCTGCATCTGATGCGCTGGCCGGGACGGCTGGTGTGCGCGGTACGCGACCCGAGCCCCCAGTCGCCCGGCGACACGGACGGGCCGGGCAGCGCCTTTCCCGACCCCCGGGGCACGGCGGAGTCGGGGCGCGGACTCTTCCTGGTCGACTCGTTCAGCGACAGCTGGGGCTGGCACCCGCTGGCGGGGGCCCTGCACGGCAAGGTCGTGTGGGCGCTCTTCCGGCTGGGGCAGGCGGGGCACTAGTGACGCGGGCGGTACGGGCCGGCCCGGACCCGTACCGCGCACCGGCCGGGGGGATTCCCCGCGTACGGCCACCGGGTGAACGGCAGTACGGGAGCGGCGTGAAGCGGACCGCCGCACACGGAGCCGGGAAGGCGGGCCCGGCTATCGGGGGGCGGGCCCGCTTTCCCTCAGTACCTCCCCGTACACCCCCGCACATCCCCCGTACACCCTGGTACGCAGGGGCTCAGGCGCCCGCGATCAAGTGGTCGAACTCCCCGTCCTTGACGCCCAGGAGCATCGCCTCGATCTCGGCGGGCGTATAGACGAGGGCGGGCCCTTCCGGGTGCCGCGAGTTGCGCATGGCGACATTCCCACCGGGCAGTTTGGCGAACTCCACACAGGAACCCTGGGAGTTGCTGTGCTTGCTCTTCTGCCAGACGGCCCCCCGCAACTCGGTGGCCGCCATGCCGTTGTACGCGTGGTGCACAGGACGCTCCCGGGCTACAAGATGCATTCGTCAACTGTCCCGGATCATAGCTCTGTTTCACATGCCAATGCATGAGCATCAGCACGGGCATATGCACGTGCACGCGGTGTATTACCGCGGTTACAGGTTCAACGCGTTACAGGGCAGGTTCCATCCGGATCGGTGGCGCAGAGGACACCGGGGGAACCGTGGGCACCGGCCGCCGCCCATGACGCGACCGCGCCATACGGGCCGGGGCTTCCACGTCGAATCCCCCGGTACCGATGAAAGACGACCGAAGGGCCGTTGGGGATGCGCCACTCCGCGTGATAGCCCAATTTCCTTCGCCCACAGGGCGTTACGTATCTCACAGGGCCCGGAGGAACACCCTGGTAGCTTGGCGCGGATCTCTCCAACTACCAAGGGGCGTTCCGTGCGCATACGTACATTCGCGGGTCACCGGGGTCACCGGAGTCACCGGGGTTCCTGGGCGGCAGCCGGTCTGGTCGCGGCGGCGGCGCTCGTCCTGACCGGCTGCGGCGGTGACGACGGCGGCAGTGGCGACGACAAGAAGAAGGAGGAGAAGGGGCAGTCGGCACCGGCGGACCCGGGTTCGGAGCACTCGGGCCACGACTCCGGCGACAGCTCCGGCTCCGGCTCCAGCTCCGGCTCCAGTTCCGGTTCCGGCGGGGACGGCGGGGACGGCGGTACGGGCCCGGTGGACTCCGCCGCGTTCCAGGGCCAGTGGGCGGGGAAGACGGACGGCACGGCGGTCACCGTCGCGATCACGGGCACCCAGGTGGTCATGCTGGCGGACGGCGCCTCCTGTTCGGGCGAGGTGGCCGACCACGGCTCGCAGATGCTCTCGATGAAGTGCCCCGGCGGGCAGGGCTCGCGGACCATGGGGACGATCAAGTCCGCCGACGGGAAGCAGCTGGTCGTCGACTGGGGCAACGGCCTCACGGACAACCTGGCCAAGGCCGGACTGAAGCCCGGGGACCCGGCGAAGCTGCCGAGCGGCCTGCCCAGCATGAAGCTGGAGGGCGCCCCGGCGTCGTGACCCGACGGCCCGGGCCGGTCGGCCCCGAGGGGTCAGCCCTTGGGGGCGCGGCCGCCGGAGAGCGCGTCGGTCAGCTCGTCCAGCGCCTCCGCCAGCAGCGCGGCCCCGCTGCCGAGGACGGGGTGGCCGCGCTCGACCTCCTCCCACTCGGCCAGGGCCGCCCGGACCCGGTCCCAGTCCGGGGTCCGGCGCTCCCGGACGGCCTTCGCCGCGCGCTCGGTGTCCTGCCGCAGCGCCGTGGCGAGGGAGCGCGCGGCCGGCACCGGCACCGCGCCGTGCTCGGGCAGATGGGCCTCCAGCAGCATCGCGCTCCGCCCCATCTGGGCGAGCGCGTGCTCGGCGCCCTCCGCCGCCGCCCGGGTCAGCCCCCGGCTCCGTACCGGCTCGTGCACCGCCCGGGCCAGCGCGTCCTGCCAGGCGATCCGGGCGTCGCGCGCGTCGAGCAGGGCCGTGCGGATGTCCTGGCTGTCCCGGTCGGCGGGGTGGGCGTAGTGGTCGAAGACGGCCGCCACGTACCGGCCGTCGGCCTTCAGCCACTCCGCGAGCCGGTTCCGCAGCCGGGGGGTCTCCCAGGCCGGGTAGAGGGCGTACGAGACCATCGCGAGCAGACCGCCGAGCAGGGTCAGCAGCACCCGTTCGGGCACGGTCTGGCCGGCCTCCTGGCCCGCCATGCCGAGCAGGAACACCACGTACGCCGAGATCGCGACATTGGCCGCCACGTACCCCGTGCGCATCACGAGATACATGACGAACGCGCACAGGACCGCGAGCGCGCCGGAGAGCCACACCCCCGGGTCGGCGGTCTGCACGACGGCGGTGGCGACCCCCACGCCGACGAGCGTGCCGCCGAAGCGGGCGACGGAACGGGCGTACGTCTGGGAGAAGTCGGGCCGCATCACCATGACGGAGGTCATGGGCGCCCAGTAGCCGTGGCCCAGCGGCAGGGCGGCGCCGAGCAGATAGCCGGCGCAGACGACCGCCGTGACGCGCAGGGCGTGGCGGAGCACCGGGGAGTCCCGGCGCAGTTCCTTCCGTACGCGGCGGACCGCGCCCGGGAGCAGCCGTGCGAGGGGTGGGCGGTCGCGGTAGGGGCCTTCGTCATCGCTCTCGCCCCGGGTCTCCTCGACCACGTCGTCCAGGAGGGCCGCCAGCCGGATCGCGGCCCGGCGGGGCGGGCCGCTCAGCAGCTTCAGGGTGTCGGGGGTCTTCAGGGTGGCGAGCGCGTCGGGCGGGATGCGGACGGGGTCCCCGTACCGGATGGCGTGCGCCGCCGCGTCCAGCACCCGGCCCGCCGCCGCCAGGAGTTCGCGGCAGCGGTCCCGTTCCGGGCCCTCCTCGGGGACGCCGACGGCGGGGTCGGCCAGCGACGCGAGCACCGGCCGGATCCGTTCGGCGACACCCCGGGTCCCGTGCAGCTCCGCCGGGCGGCGCCGGGCCTGGCGGGGGGTGACGACGGCGGCGCTGCGGGCGACCATCAGCGGCTGCGGGTCGAAGGAGGCGGTGGGGTCGTGGCGCAGCCGCCGCGCGTAGTCGGCCTCCGCCGCCAGCGCGTCGGCGAGGGCGTCGCGCTGGGCGGCCCAGCGCCGTACGGGGAAGAGCAGCACCAGCAGGGCCTGCACCGCACCGCCGACGGCGATCACGGCGGCATGGCCCGCCGCGGTGGCCACGGACGTCGGCAGGGTGATGGTGACCAGCATGATCGCGACGTTGGAGGCGGCGATGACGCCGACGGTGGTGCCGAGCGCCCAGGCGAGTCCGGCGGCGAACGTCCAGGCGGCGAGGACCAGGACGAACAGGGGCAGGCTCCCGCCGGCGAGATAGCCGACGAACGTGGAGAGGGCGAGGCTGGCCCCGGAGGCGAGCGCGAGCACGGGCCGGGGCCGCCAGCTGCGCTGATAGGTCGCGATGGCCGCCTGGAAGGCGCCGAAGGCGGAGCTGACCGCGACCACGGGCCCGAAGAGCGCGAGCGCCCCGCCGACGGTGATCGCGAGCCCGGCGGCCCCCCGCAGCGCGACGAGCGGTTCCAGCCGCCGCCGTTCGAGGGTGAGTCCGAAGCGGGCGGTCTCCTTGAGCGCCCGGAGCCAGGTCATGGCCCGAGCGTAACCCCATGATCGGTAGATAACGGGCATTCCGCCGGGAGGCCGGGGCAGGTCCGGGCGGGCCGGGGCGCGCCGGGGAGGAGCGGGGTCGGGCCAGGGCAGGGCCGGACCCGGACCCGGGCCTACCGCCGGCCGTGCACCTCGCGCCGCTCCCCCGACACCGACGCCGCGTCGGCCGCCTCCCGCCCCTCGTGCCAGCCGGACTCGTCGGTGGCCCCCCGGATGCGGGTCGACGTGGTGTGCGGGAACAGCTCGTCGGCGCGGGAGGAGACGGCGATCTCGCGGGTGGCGAGCACCGGCAGCAGATCGGCCGGCGCGTGGACGCTCTCCGTGGCGCGGGCCAGCCGCTCCCCGAGCCGGACCGCGTAGGCCAGCAGGAAGGACTGCCGGAAGGTCTTCGTCCGCCGCCGTCCGCCGGCGCGCTGCGCGGCCTCGGCCCGGGTCATGGCCGTCGTGCCCTGGACGAGGAGGGAGGTGTACAGCAGCTCCACCGCCTCCAGATCGCTCTCGAAGCCGACGACGGTGGTGAATCCGAGGTCCCCGTTCCACACGGCGCGGCAGCGGTTCGCGTCCGCGATGGCGTCGAGCAGGATCGCCTTCGCCTCCTCGTACGGGGCGTCGACGCCGATGCGGGCGGCCGACGGGGTGTCCGCGCGGTGCTCGGGCAGCGACGCCTCGTCCAGGGCGTGGCGGGCCATCAGCTCCTGGGCCTTGGCGGTGAGGGCCTCGGCCTCCTCGGGGAAGGTGGTGGCCTCGGCCTTGGCGAGCAGGGCCCGTATCCGCGCGAGCATGCGCGGCTCGTACCCGGTGGCGGGGACGAAGGCCGTGCCCGGCACCGGCCCCACCGGCTCGATGGAGGGCAGCCGCACGAGCAGCCGGTACAGCTCCAGGACGGCGGTGGCGTACGAGAAGCGGTCGGCGCTCCAGTGCCCGGGGTCGAGGGCGTCGAGCTGAGTGGCCCAGCGCGGCGGCAGCACCCCGTACCGTCCGCACTCGGCGCGGATCAGGTCGGCGAGGAGCTGCCCGTGGTGGGGCGCGAGGTCGCGGCGGACCAGCCGGGCGAGGTCGGCGGGGTGCCAGCCGCGCTCCCAGGCCCGGCGGACGAGATCATGGCCCCGGCGGGTCAGCTCCGCGTCGGCGCCGGGCGCGGCGGCGAGCAGGGAGGCGCCCGCGTCGAGGGAGGCGTCGCCGTCCGTGTACAGCGCGGCCGCCAGCGCGTCGTCGACGGTCGTCATCGGGGGCACCTCCTTCGTCTCCTCCGATCATCTCAGGCGGCACCGACAGCCCGCCCGGGGGCGGCGTGTCCGCCGCCGTGTCCGTCCACAGGCTGTGGACAATCACCGCCGGTGGGAAGGGGTACGGGAAGGGGCGCGGAACCGGGCGGCGCCGAACCGGGCTCTTCCTCTGCGTCGATCGATCATGACAACCCCTGGGAGATGTGGATGATCCGCCGGTCGAACAGCCCCCGCCCGTCCCGCCGTTCGCTGCTCACCGCCGGGACGGCACTGGCCGCCACCACCGTGGCCGCGGGAACCGCCGGAACCGCGCGGGCCGCCGGGCCCGCCCGGGCGCCACAGCGGGAGGAAATCCCCGCGCGATGGCGCGAACAGCTGAGCGCGCTGGAGCAGGAGCACTCCGCGCGGATCGGCGTCTACGGCCATAATCCGGCCACCGGCCGGACCGTGGTCCACCGCGCGGACGAGCTGTTCCCGATGTGTTCCCTCTTCAAGACGGTCGCCGCGGCGGCCGTCCTGCGCTACCACGACAGCGAGTTCCTGGCCCGCCGGATCCGGTACACCCTGGACGAGGTCGTCGAGGACTCCCCCATCACCAAGGAGCACGTGGCCACCGGGATGACGGTCGTGGAGCTGTGCGCCGCCGCCGTCCGCCACAGCGACAACACCGCCGCCAATCTGCTCCTGCGCGAGCTGGGCGGTCCGTCCGCGATCACCTCGTTCTGCCGTTCGCTGGGGGACCGGGTGACCCGGCTGGACCGCTGGGAGCCGCAGCTGAACTCCTCCGAACCCGGGCGCGTGGAGGACACCACCAGCCCGCGCGCCATCGGCGGCACCTACGCCGAGCTGGTCCTCGGTGGCGCCCTGGCCGGGCCGGACCTGCGGCGGCTGACGGGGTGGCTCACGTCCAGCACCACCGGTGAGAAGCGGCTCCGCAAGGGCCTGCCGGTGGACTGGACGCTCGGCGAGAAGACCGGCGCCAGCCGCACGTACGGCACCAACAACGACGCGGGCGTCGCCTGGACGCCCGAGGGCACGCCCCTCGTCCTGGTGGTGATGACGACCAAGCCGGGCCACCCCCACACGCCCGACCCCGACCACCCCGTCGTCGCGAAGACGGCCGCGCTGCTGGGCGAGGCACTGGTGCGGCGGGCCGGTCGGAACAGGTGAACCGGGGGTAGACCGACGGACGACGACCCGTATCCCTATCCGAGTCCGTACCCGAGTCCCGTATCCAGGAGGAGAAGCACATGGGCGTGAACAAGGAACGCATGCTGGCGGGCGACTGGTACCTCCCCGACGATGCCGAACTGGCGGCGGACACCCTGCGCCGGGACGAGCTGTGCGCCGCGTACGGGGCCGCCGCGCGGGAGGACCGGAACGCGATCCTGGCCGAGCTGTTCGCGTCGGTCGGGGAGGACGTCCGGATCCGGCCGCCCTTCTTCTGCGACTACGGCTACGGCATCACCGTCGGGGACCGCACCTTCATGAACGTCGGAGCGGTCCTCCTGGACACCGCCCCCATCACCATCGGCTCCGATGTCCAGATCGGCCCGAACGTGCAGCTGCTCACGCCCGCGCACGAGCTGGACACCGAACGCCGCCGGGCCGGCTGGGAGAAGGGGCTGCCGATCACCATCGGCGACAACGTGTGGCTGGGCGGCGGGGTGATCGTCTGCCCCGGGGTGACGATCGGTGAGAACACCGTCGTGGGGGCGGGGTCGGTCGTGGCCAAGGACCTGCCCGCCGGGGTCCTGGCGGTGGGCAATCCGGCCCGGGTGGTCCGCGCCCTGGACTGAGAGCCGGCGGACCGGGCCGGCCACTCCCGCGCGCGCTCACTCGTACGGGTGGACCGCCGGCCGGGCCGCCGGGCATTGTCAGACCCCCCTGCCAGAATCGAACCCATGAGCGATACGAGGGTCCGGTGGGCCGTGGCGGCGGAGGAGGACGGCGGGGCGCGGCTCGTCCCGCTCGGCCCCGCCGGCCTGCCCGCCGGCCCGGTGCTCAGGGAGCCCGACCTGGTCACGGCGGTCCGCGCGCGGCCGGACGTGGAGCGCTGGGTCTGGCGGTCGACCGCCGGGATCCACCCCCGGCTGCTGGCCGCCGGGGTCCACGTCGAGCGGTGCTACGACATCGAGGCGGCCGAGCAGCTGCTGCTGGGGCACGAGGGGCGGCTCGGGGAGCCCCGCTCCGCCGCCGCGGCGCTCGCCCGGCTGCGCGGCGGTCCCGTCCCGCCGGATCCGCCCCCGCGGTCGGCGGAGCCCGGGGCGCAGTCCTCCCTCTTCGATCCGCAGCCGGTGCCGCTCCCGCTGGAGTCCCTCCTGGAGGTGTACGCGGAGCAGCAGCGCCGCCATGACGCCGCCGAGCACCCGGGGCGGATGCGGCTGCTGACGGCCGCCGAGTCGGCGGGCACCCTGGTGGCCGGCGAGATGTTCCGGGCGGGGCTGCCCTGGCGGGCCGATGTGCACCGCCGGGTCCTCGGCGAGCTGCTGGGCGAGCGGTACGCGGGCGGTGGCGAGCCGCGCCGTCTGGCGGAGCTGGCGGACGAGGTGTCGGCCGCGTTCGGGCGGCGGGTGCGGCCGGAGCTGGCGGCCGATGTGATCAAGGCGTTCGCGGGGGCGGGGGTGCGGCTGCGGTCGACCCGCCGGTGGGAGCTGGAGGAGGTCGACCACCCGGCCGTGCGGCCGCTGCTGGAGTACAAGAAGCTGTACCGCATCTGGGTGGCGCACGGCTGGGGCTGGCTCCAGGACTGGGTGCGGGAGGGCCGGTTCCGGCCCGTCTATGTGCCCGGCGGCACGGTCTCGGGCCGGTGGACCACGCAGGGCGGCGGCGCGCTCCAGATTCCCCGCGTGATACGGCGTGCGGTCGTCGCGGACGAGGGCTGGCGGCTGGTGGTCGCCGATGTCGACCAGATGGAGCCGAGGGTGCTGGCGGCGGTCTCCCGCGACCCCGGTCTGATGGAGCTGGCGGGCCACGGCGGCGATCTCTACACCGCCCTGTCCGACCGCGCCTTCTCGGGCGACCGCGAGCAGGCCAAGCTGGCGCTGCTCGGCGCGATCTACGGCCAGACCTCGGGCGACGGCCTGAAGAACCTGGCGGCGCTGCGGCGCCGGTTCCCGGCGGCGGTGGCCCATGTGGACGAGGCGGCGCGGGCGGGCGAGGAGGGCCGCCTGGTGCGGACCTGGCTCGGGCGGACCAGCCCCCGCGCGGTCGGGGACGACGACGCGGCGGGCGAGGCGGGCATCCCGCAGGAGGCGCCGGAGGAGCCCTCGGCCACCGCCGACGCGGGCACGGGCACGGGATTCGTCCCCGGCTATGCCTCCGCCGACGCGCGGGCGCGGGGCCGGTTCACGCGGAACTTCGTCGTGCAGGGCAGCGCGGCGGACTGGGCGCTGGTGCTGCTCGCGGCGGTGCGGCGGTCCCTCGCGGGGATGCGGGCGGAGCTGGTCTTCTTCCAGCACGACGAGGTGATCGTGCACTGCCCGGCCGAGGAGGCCCCGGCGGTGGTCGCGGCGATCGCGAGGGCGGGTGAGGTCGCGGGAGAGGTGACGTTCGGCAGGACCCCGGTCAGGTTTCCCATGACGACGGCGGTGGTGGAGTGCTACGCGGACGCGAAATGAACCGTACGGCCGGACACGGACGGACGGGACAGGGACGGACGGGACAAGGACGGACCAGCCAGGAACGGACGAGTCGGCCGGGGCGGCGGGGTCGACCGGCCCGGGCGGAAGGAGCGGACCGATGACGCGGACGGGACGGGCGGAGCCGATGGTGCCGACAGGACGGACGGGCCGGACAGGGCAGGCGGACCAGGCGGGACGGAGAGGGCGGGCCCGGCGGGGGGCTTCCGTGGGGCGGGAGGGCCGCGCGTACCGGCTGCGCCGGCGGTCGGACGAATCGTGGGACCCGGGCGCGGTGGGCGCCGCGCGCCGGGTGGCGGCCCGGAAGCGGACGCACTGCCCGCGCGGGCGGGGAGCGTGCTTCCGGGGCCCCAGTGCCCCCAGTGCCACCGGCCACCCGGAGCCCACCCCCCATTGAGGCATTGACCCGTGACGCGACGGTGACCGGCCGCGTTGGGCCTGAGCCAGGGGCCAGGGACAGCGCGGGACGGGGTCGTATGACACAGCGGACGGAAGACACGTCTGAGGCGCAGAAGGCGGAGAAAGCGGAGAAAGGCGAGAAGGGCGAGGGCGGGGAGCGAGGGAGGAGTGGGGGGAAGCCGGACCCCGTGGAGTCCGTCCCGGCGGGCTCCGCCGCTCCTCCCGCCGGCTCCGGCGGTGCTGCCGGCGGCCGCCGGGGCCGGCGGGCCGGGCGGCGGAAGGGCGGCCGGGGCCCGGGCCCCGCGCCGGACACCGGGGAGGTCTCGGAGTCCGAGCGGCTGCTCTTCGGCGGCCCGCTCCGCTACGACGCCGGCTGGGACCAGCACACGGGCTCGTTCCTGGAGCTGAACCTCCGCACCATGATCGCCCGGATGCCCCGGCTGATCGCCTCCACAGTCCGGCTGGCCCACCGCGCCGACCCGCGCGCCCTGCGCCGGGTGGCGGGTGCCGAGCTGGGCGGCGGCATCGCCCAGGCGGTCGGTCTGGTGGCGGTCAACCAGGTCCTCGTCCAGGTGCTGGCCCCCGGCGACACGAGCGAAAGACTCGTCGCCGCCGGGCCCGCCCTGATCGCGGTGGCGGTCACGGCGCTGATCGGCGCGCTGCTGCGGTCCGCGTCCACGGCGGGTACGGGCCGGCTGGAGCCCAAGGTGTTCCGGGTGGCGACCGAGGAGTATCTGGGCCGGGTGGCGCGGGTCGAGCTGACCGCCGTGGAGGACGAGGAGTTCCACAAGCTGCTGGACTCGGCGCAGTGGGGCGCCGAGTCCGCCCGCCGGATGATCAAGTTCTGTACGTCGGTGGTCACCGCCGCGATCTCGCTGATCGCGGCGGCCGGGGTGCTGACGGTGCTGCATCCGGCGCTGCTGCCGCTGCTGGTGCTGATGACCCTGCCCAGCGCGTGGAGTTCGCTGACGATCGCCCGCCGCCGGTACGTCTCCTTCCATATCTGGGTGCAGCACGCGCGCGCCGGCCAGCTGCTGGGGCGGCTGCTCACGGACGCACAGGCGGCCCCCGAGGTCCGGGTGCACAACATCGGCCCGTTCCTGCTGCGGCACTTCCGGACCATGGCCGAGACCGGCGAGAGGGAACAGACCCGGCTGGCGCGGCTCGCCGCCCGTACCGGACTGATCGCCTCCGGGTGGACGGGGCTGACCACGGCCGGCGCGTACGGGACCCTCGGGCTGCTGCTGTGGACCGGCGCCATGGATCTCGCCGTGGCGGGCACGGCGGTCATCGCCATCCGCACCGGCTCCACCAATCTGGAGGCGCTGGTCGTCCAGCTCAACTACCTCTACGAGGAGAGCCTGTTCGTCGCCGACCTGGAGCGGCTCTGCGAGGAGGCGGACCGGCGGCTGATCCCGCCCACAGGCCGCACCCTGCCCCGGGAGGTGGGGACCATCCGCTTCGAGAAGGTCTCCTTCACCTACCCCGGCGAGGACGGCGAGCCGGCGCTCGACGATGTGGACGTCACCATCCCGGCGGGCCGGATCATCGCCCTCGTCGGCAACAACGGCAGCGGCAAGTCCACCCTGGCCAAGCTGCTCTGCGGGCTCTACGCGCCCGACTCGGGCCGGATCATGTGGGACGGGGTGGACGCGGCGGAGGCGGACCGGGCCGAGCTGTTCGACCGGATCGCCGTGGTGGCGCAGGACTTCTACCGCTGGCCGTTCACCGCCCGTATCAATGTGGCGATCGGCCGGCCGGAGGCGCCGTACGACGACGACCGGCTGGACGCGGCGGCGCGGTACGCGGGCGCGGACCAGACGATCGGGTCGCTCCCGCACGGCTGGGACACCCTGCTCGCCCGGGGGTACAAGGGCGGGCACCAGATCTCCGGCGGCCAGTGGCAGCGCCTGGGCATCGCCCGCGCCCGGCACCGGGACGCCCGGATCCTGGTGGTGGACGAGCCCACCAGCGCCCTGGACGCGGAGGCGGAGCAGCGGGTCTTCGACCAGATCCGGGCACTCGCCGCCGAGGGGCAGACGGTCGTCCTCATCACCCACCGGCTGCACAGCGTCCGGCACGCCGACGAGATCTACGTCCTGGAGCGGGGCCGGGTGATCGAGCACGGCTCGTTCGAGGAGCTGATGCGGCCGGCGGGCGGGGCGTTCCGCCGGATGTACCGGGTCCAGTCGAGCCAGTACGCGTACGCGGGAGAGGACTGAGGCGCGGGCGGGGAGACCGAGGGGGCGACGGGGGGCCGGGGCGGCGGGGGCGGGGGCGGGGGCACTGAGGGGGACCGGGGCGGCGGGGGCGGCCGGAGCGCTCTCGTACGGCAGCGGCCGGGCCGGGCCGCCGGGGATCGATCCGACCAGTTGTGGTCGAAGGGGTTTCTGTTCCGCATCGATTGCAGAACACTTGTGAATCTGTGGAACGATCACGGCGTGGCATGACTGATTTTTTGCACTTTGTCACCCAGTTGCCCGGCTAACGTAGCGGTTCTACCTGCCGTCCACGACGCCGCGTCGTGCCCCATCTACCCCTTTTACTCACACAAATGGACAGCTGCGGTCGTGCCCAGTGCTGGATCGCCCGCTCCGGGAATGGCCCATGCTCGCGTTTCTGCTGGAGATCAGGGAATGGTGGATCGACGGGACGGTTTATCCGTTCGCCGTCTTCATGACCATGATCTGGGCGCTGTGGGTGCTGCGCATCCTGCTGGCCCGCCGCTACAAGCCCTGGACCCGGCCGCACTCGGCGACGACCTCCGTGATCATCCCGGTGGTGGACGAGCCGGAGGACCTCTTCCGCTCCGTGCTCCAGCGGATCATCCAGCAGCAGCCCACCGAGATCATCGTCGTGATCAACGGCCGCAGGAATCCGGACCTGGAACGGATCTGCGCCGATCTCGACGTCATGTGGGTGTGGACCGAGACGCCCGGCAAGCGCAACGCGCTGCGGGTGGGCCTGGAGCACGCGACCGGTGAGATATCCGTCCTCGTCGACTCCGACACGATCTGGACCAAGGACACCCTGACCGAGCTGATCAAGCCGTTCCGGGACCCGGAGGTCGGCGGGGTGACCACCCGCCAGCGCATATTGGAGCCGGGCCGCTCCGTGCTCACCCGCTGGGCCGACTGGCTGGAGTCCGTCCGCTGCCAGTACTCGATGCCCGCCATGAGCGTCATGGGCACCGTCGGCTGTCTGCCCGGCCGGACCATCGCGTTCCGCAAGCGGATACTCGACGACTGCATGCACGACTTCCTGAACGAGAAGTTCCTCGGGGTGTTCCTGGAGGTCAGCGACGACCGGACGCTGACGAACTACACCCTCAAGGCCGGCTACAAGACCGTCTACCAGTCCACGTCACTGGTCTACACGGACGCCCCGCTGGAGCTGGGGAAGCTGGCCAAGCAGCAGTACCGCTGGGCGCGCGGCTCGCAGTACAACAGCCTGCGGATGTTCTGGTGGATGCTGCGCCACGCGAAGATCCTCTGGCTCTTCTACATCGCGGACATCCTGGTCCCCTTCGTCCTCCTGGGCACCTTCGCCTCCTGGGGCATGGCCGCCTTCGAGCGCAGCCGCCCCGGCATCTACAACGAACTCCCGCTGCCCGAGGCCGGCTGGCAGGCCCTCCTCTTCATCCTGGTGCTGGCCGCCGTGATGTCGCTGATCTCCATGGCCGTCCGCTTCGGCCGGCACTTCGCCTACCGGCCGAACGACATGTTCTTCCTGCCGGTCTTCATGCTGATCAACACGCTGCTGCTGCTTCCGGTGCGCCTGCTCGGCTTCTTCCGGATGGCCCACAACGCGAGCTGGGGCACCCGCGCCGACAGCTTCGCGGGCGAGCGGGCGCGCAGCCCCCTGGTCGTCGTTCCCTATCTGCTGGGCGGAGCCATGCTGTTCGGGTCGGTGATGATGAGTGTCTAGAAGGTCTGCCGTACAGAGCGACGCCCCCACGGGCGGGCGGTCCCCGGGCCGGGTCCCGGACCCCACCCGGCGGAAGAAGAAGCTCCACTGGTGGAACCGGGGCACCGGAGTCCGGCTGCGGCTCTGGATGGCGTTCAACATGGTGCTGCTCTCCGGCCTCAGCTACGGCGTCTATCTGCTGGTGCAGTCCAACTCCGACCCCGCCTTCACCGGCTTCGGCCGGCCGGAGAACCGGAGCATCACCGACCGGCTGCTGCCCTCGAACGGCTCCCCGATACCCAGCCGGGCCGAGCTGCTGAAGCCCGAGGGCCGGCACTTCGGGGTCAGCACCTACGAGGCGCCCTGGTCCAAGGAGGAGATCACCCGGGTCTCCGCCGCCGCCGGCACCCGGCCCACCATGGTCGAGTACTTCGTGAAGTGGACCGAGGAGTTCGACCCGGAGGCGATCGACGCTTCCTACCGGCAGGGAATGCTGCCGGTCCTCTCCTGGGAGCCCTGGGGCGGCGAGGAGAACGGCGGCACCGACCAGCCCGAGTACCGGCTGAGCGCCATCCTCGCGGGCAAGCACGACGCGTACATCGAGCGCTTCGCCCGGGACGTCGCCGCGCACGACTGGCCCCTCGCCATCCGCTTCGCGCACGAGATGAACGGCGAGTGGTACCCGTGGTCCGAGCAGTACAACGACAACAAGCTGGGTGAGTACGCGAAGGTCTGGCGCCATGTGCACGGCATCTTCGAGAAGGCCGGGGCCGGCAACGTCATCTGGCTCTGGAGCCCCAACATCCTGCGCCCGGTGCCGGACATCTCCCTGGAGCAGCTCTACCCGGGCAAGGAGTACGTGGACTGGGTCGGAATGGTCGGGTACGCCGTGAAGGAGAAGAAGGCGGCGGCGGTCTTCGAGCCCACCCTGAAGGCGCTGCGGAAATTCACCGACCAGCCGATCTTCATCACCGAGACGGGGGCGCAGCCGACCCCGCACAAGCACGCGTGGACCGCCGACTTCTTCGACTGGCTCAACCGGACGCCGGACATCTCCGGATTCATCTGGTTCGAGCGGGATACGGAGGAGGGCGGCAAGGCGGACTGGCGGTTCACCGCCGACCCGCGCACGACGGAGGCGTTCCAGCAGGGCATCCGGACCGTGGACCTCGTGTCGGCGGGCGCCCGGGACTCCGGCTGACGCGGTCGCCCCACTGTACGAAGTCACGGGGTGGGGTACGGGCCGGTCAGCCGGCCCGGCCCAGGCCCGACTTCTCCCGGTCCGACTCGCCCAGCTGTGAGTCCCCCACCCGTACCGGCTCGCCGTCGGGCGCCGTGGCCAGGTCCACCCAGGCGAGCCCGCCCTTGAACGCCCGCTGGGTGCCCGGGGTCTCCGCGAACCGCCAGTCCTGCTTCCCGCCGTGGACGGTGTCGCGCTCGAACCAGACGAAGCCGACGACATCCGGGTTGCGGTCCAGCCACTGGAAGAAGTCCGCTATCCAGCCGGCCTTCTCGACGCCGGGCTTCGCGCCGGTCTCCGCGATCAGGACCGGCCGCCGGGTGAACTCCCGGATCTCCTTCAGCGTCGGGTCGAAGACCTCACCGGCGCTCGCCTCGTTCCTGCGGTAGCCGCTGACGCCGACGAGATCGACGTACCGGTCGCCCGGGTAGAGCGGGCGCAGCCGGGTCCCCTCCACCGTACGCAGGATGTTGGGGCTCCAGTGCCAGACCACGTTGTCGGCGCCGGCCTCGGTGAACACGTCGTGGACGTACCGCCACGCCTTCACATAGTCGCCGGGGCTGTTGCCGTTGCGGGCCTCGGCCCAGGGGAACCAGGTCCCGTTCATCTCGTGGGCGAACCGCAGGATCAGCGGCCGCCCGTGCTCGCGTATGTCCTCGGCGAACTTCCGCAGATACGGATCGTGCCGGCCCTCGGTGATGGCGCTCAGCCGGTAGGCGGGCTGCTCGGTGCCGCCCGCGAGGGAGGTCCAGGGCTCCCAGGTCAGCAGGGGGACGGCGTTCTGTCGATAGGACGCGTCCACGGCCTCCGGCCGGTACTCCTCGTTCCATTTGACGAAGTACTCCAGCAGGTTGGGCCGGACCCCGGCCCGGTCGGCGACCAGGTCGGTCTCCTCGGGCGCGAAGGGGGTCTTCAGGGTGCTGATCCCGAAGTAGACGCCCTTCTCGGGGATGAGCCGCGCGGCGGCGTCCGAGTTCACCGGCGCGGTGGGGATGGCCGATTCCCCGCTCTCCCCCGGCGCACCCCTGTCCGGTCCGCCGGCCTGGCCTGCGGCCCCGGTGGCGGCCGGGCGGTCCGGGTCCGCCTCCGTCGTACAGCCCGTCAGCAGCGTCAGCAGACAGACCGGGAGGACGAACAGGGCCCGCCGGGCGGACCGCCGCAGTCCGCGCGGCGCCCCGGTGGCCGGCCGGACAGCAGGTGGGAAGGGTTCTCTGGGCAGCACATGAGCAACCTACCGGTCCGTTCCGGGAGCGAGTACGCCCAGCTCCGCCGTGATCGGGCGGGGTACGGGAAGGGGACGCGGCTGCGGGGGCCACGGGGGCGGGGCCGTGAGTGCGGCGGCAGGGACTCTCGTACGGGCGATCGATCCAGGCCGGGACAGACGGTCTATTTCCGGCCATACGGGCGCGGGGAGGTGTGTGCTGCGGCCGGTGAACCAGCTGGGGTGGTGGGCCGTGCCTCCGGGTGGGGGAGAAGGGGAGTCGTTCATGCCGGACCACCTTCTGGAGCAGGGGCCGGAACGAAAGCCGGAGCGAAAGCCGGAACGAGAACCGGAGCGAGAACCGGAACGGGAGCCGGAACGGGAACGGGAACGGGAGCCGGAACGGGAACGGGAACGCGAGCCGGAGCGGGGCACGGAGCGGGGCGGGTTGCGGAGGCTGCCGTTCCGCCGGGCGAATGTCCTCGACCCCCCGGCGGAGTTCGCCGCCCTGCGCGCGGAGGGCCCCGTACGACAGGTCCGTACCCTCAGCGGGGCCACCGCCTGGGCCGTGACCGGCCACGATGCCGCGTACCGGCTCTTCGCCGACCCCCGGCTGGGGCGTTCGTACCCCGGCCCCGATCCGGACCGCGCGCCCCGCGTCTCCGCGTCGCCCTTCGCGGGCCGGCCGTACGGCGACCCGGTCACCGAGCGGGAACGGCATCTGCGGATGCGTCAGGTGCTCGCGCCCTCCTTCTCCACCCGGCGGGTGCGGCTGCTGGCCGGCCGGGCGGACGCGCTCGTCGACGGCCTGCTGGAGGCGATGGCGGCCCGGACCCCGCCCGGCGATCTCCACCAGCTGGTCTCCGAGCCGCTGCCGGTGCTGATGATGTGCGAGCTGTTCGGTGTCCCGTACGAGGACCGCGACCGTTTCCGCGCCTGGTCGGGGGCGTACGCGCGGTTCGACGCCCCCGAGGTCGCGCGGGCCGCCCAGCGCGAGCTGTTCAGCTATGTCCGGGAGCTGGTGGAGCAGCGCCGCGATCGGCCGGCCGACGATGTGATCTCGGACCTGGCCGCGCTGGAGGGCCTGCCCGAGGCCGAGATCGTGCAGCTCACGATGTTGCTGATGTTCGCGGGGCACGACACGGCGGTGACCCGGATCGACTACGGGGCCCTGCTGCTGCTCCGCCATCCCGAGCAGTACGCGGCGCTGGGCGCCGATCCCTCGCTGGTGCCGGGCGCCGTGGAGGAGATGCTGCGGATGAGCGTCCCCAGCGACCACGGTCTGGTCCGGTACGCGCACGCGGACATCGAGACCGACGGGGTGACCATCCGGACCGGGGACGCGGTGCTGATCTTCCACGGGGTGGCCAACCGGGATCCGGCCGCGTTTCCCGACCCGGACCGGTTCGACATCACCCGGGTACGGGAGAGCGCGCGGCCGAGCCTGGCGTTCGGGTACGCGACGCACTTCTGCGTCGGGGCGCAGCTGGCGCGGGCGCAGCTGGGGTCCGTCTTCGGCCGGCTGGCCCGGCGTTTCCCGGCGCTGCGGCCGGCGGTGCCGCTGTCGGAGCTGCGGGCGACGGCGAACACGGTCACGGGCGGGCTGACGGCGCTCCCCGTGACCTGGTGAGTCCTGGTGAGTCCTGGTGTACGGGCTTCGATGAAGCGGCGGCTCAGGGGGCGGGGGCCGGCACCGGGCCGCGGAAGGCGGCCCGGTACGCCTGCGGGGAGACCCCGGTGTGGCGCGTGAAGTGCTGGCGGAAGGTGGACGGGGAGCCGAAGCCGGTCTCCCCCGCGATCCGTTCGACGGGGATGGCCGTGGTCTCCAGCAGTTGCTGGGCGCGGTGCACCCGGGCGCGCAGCAGCCATTGGAGCGGGGTGGTCCCGGTCTGGGCGCGGAAGTGGCGGTTGAGGCTGCGGATGCTCATCGCGGCGTGATGGGCGATGTCCCCGAGGGTCAGTTCGTGCCGCAGCCGGGCCTCCATCCAGCGCAGGGTGGGCTGGAGCGTACTGCCGGGACCGGCCTCGGGGTCGGGGTGCTCGATGTACTGGCTCTGCCCGCCGTCCCGGTGCAGCGGCATGACCGTCATCCGGGCGGTGCTCGCGGCGGGCGCGGCGCCCAGGTCGCGGCGGACGAGGTGGAGACAGAGATCGAGCGCCGCCGCGACCCCGGCGGAGGTGATCACGGGGCCGTTGTCGATGTAGAGGCTGTCCCGGTCCACCTCGACGGCGGGGTGCCGGCGGGCGAGTTCGGCCGCGTACAGCCAGTGGGTGGTGGCGCGGTGGCCGTCGAGCAGCCCGGTGGCGGCGAGGGTGAAGGCCCCGACGCAGACGGAGGCGAGCCGGGCGCCCCGCCCGGCGGCCGCGCGGAGGGCTTCGACCACGGCGGCGGGCTGGCGCTCGTCCAGGCTGGCCGCGTGTCCGGGGATCACCACGGTGTCGGCGTCGAGGACCCCGTCCAGGTCCCACTCCGTCTCCAGCCGGAACCGGCCGAGGCCGTCGGCCGTGGCCACCCGGCGGCCGGGGGCGCAGATCCGCAGCCGGTAGTGCTCGTACCCGGCGGCCTCGTTGGCCACGCCGAAGACCTGCCCGGGGACGGACAGCTCGAACGGGACGACGCCGTCGAGCGCGAGGACCGCCACCACCGTCATATCGCCATCACCGTCATGCCATCACCGTCATAACGGGAACGCTAACGCGCGGCGGTGGGCGGGAGGACACGGTCACAGTCACGCTCCTGTGGTGGATCCCGGCCTGACGATCATCAGGACGGTGACGACGGTCCAGAGCAGGTTGAAGACGCCGGTGAGCAGGGCGAGGCGGGCGGCGGAGGCGGCGGGTCCGGGTGTCTCGCCGTCCTGGGCGGCGGCGAGGGCCTGTTCCTGCCCGGGGAGGAGGAGCAGGAGGAGGATCGCGGCGGCACCGGCGGTGAGCACGATCGACGTGATCAGCCAGGCGCTGCCGAGGACGCCGAGACTGCTCGCGGTGGCGAAGCCGAAGACGGGGACGGCGATGCCCACGGCGGCGTACACCCGGCAGATCCGGTGCAGGGTCCGCAGGGTGACCAGCGGGCCGGGTGCGCCGGGTGGTCCGGGCGCGGCGAGGGCCTGGCGCAGGGCGGGCGGGAACATGCTCGCGGCGACGGTGACCGGGCCGACAGCGATGATCGCGGCGAGTACGTGGAGGGAGAGGAAGAACTTGGTCATACGGGCTCCCGGGGCGTCGTTGGCGGAAAGAGGGGCGGGGGGCGGTCCGCAGTCCCACGGGCGGGACCGCCCCGGCTCAGCGGCTCACCTGCTGCCGGCGTGGTGGGCGATGCTCTCCACGCGGGCGGCGAGGGGCGAGTCGTCGGGGGCGTCGATCCGTCCGGCCGCCCCCGGGACCACGATCAGGTCGGCCCTCCGGGGCCCCTCGGCGGTGACCGGTTCCACCGTCAGGTCACCGCCGGTGAGCAGAGTCCCGGCGAATGGGGCCTCGTGCGGGCCCAGGGCGTCCAGGGCCTCCAGGGCCTCCAGGGCCTCCAGGGCCTCCAGGGCGTCGAATCTGTCGAAGAGAACTGTCTGTGCCGGCATGCCGCGCCGCTCCCTGCCCCGTCCGGTTGTCACGAACGCCGCAAAACTATGGCGCCGTCGACAGAGCGGACAGTGGCAAAAATGCCCCCTGCCGCCGGATTCCGGCCAGCACGGCTCGTACAGCCCGCACGGCCAGAGGCTTGTTCAGGACGTCTCGAACACCTCCAGGGCGACGGAGGCGGCCCGTGCGATGAGGGTGTCGTCGTGTTCCGCGTCCTTGGCGTCGCGGCTGGAGAGGACGGCGAGCACGATCGGGGCCCGGCGGGGCGGCCAGAGGACGGCGATGTCGTTGCGGGTCCCGTAACCGCCGTTGCCGGTCTTGTCGCCGACCACCCACCCCTCGGGCGCACCGGCCCGGATGAGGGCGTCACCTGTGGTGTTGCGCCGGAGCCAGTCCGCGAGCAGGGTCCGCTGGGCGGCGGTGAGGGCGTCGCCGAGGACGTACGTCCGCAGATCGGCGGCGAGGGCGCGGGCCGTGCTGGTGTCACGGAGGTCGCCGGGGGTGGCCTCGCTGAGGTCGGGTTCGTACCGGTCGCAGCGGGTGACGCGGTCGCCGATGGCGGCCAGGGCGGCCTGGAGCCCCCGGGGGCCGCCCACTTCCTCGAAGAGGAGGTTGGCGGCGGCGTTGTCGCTGAAGCGGACGGTGGCGTCGCACAGTTCGCGCAGGGTCATGCCGGTGGTGAGGTGCTTCTCGGTGACGGGCGAGTGGTGGACGAGGACGTCGGGGCCGAAGCGCACCCGGCGGTCCATCCGTGCGAGGGGGGTGCGGTCGAGTACGGCGGCGGCGAGCAGCGCCTTGCAGGTGGAGGCGTACGCGAAGCGGTCGTCGGGGCGGTGGGAGACGGTCTGTCCGCTGCCGGTGTCGACGGCGTGGACGCCGAGGCGGGCGTCGAACTCCCGCTCCAGGGCGGCGAACGCCCCTCGCGTACCGTCCCCGGGGCCGGTCGCCGAGGCCCGGGAGGGCGCCGGACGTGAGGAGTCCGGTTCGGCGGAGGTGCCGCATCCGGCGAGCGGGACGGCGGCGGCGAGCCCGGCCAGGGCGGTGAGCGCACTGCGGCGCGGAACACTGCGGTGAGGGTGACGAGTGGTCATGTCCCGAGAAGAACAACGTCCGCGCGGTCCCGTCCAAGACCGCTCTGACACGCGCACGGCTCCGTTCTTCCTATGATCGCTGGTCGCGGGCGTGGAACGGGGCCCCGGGCGCGCGGCGGCTGTTGCGGAGGAGTGACATTCGGGCCCGCCGGCCGTGCCCGCCGCCGCTCGGACCCCGGGGGCCGGGACCCCGGGGCTATATTCCGGGAATGTTCGCGGATGCCGTCGCCCAGTCGATCGTCGATGACGTCGTGACCCGTCTCGGGGTCAGCGTGAACATCATGGACGAACACGGGGTGATCGTCGCCAGCAGCGACCGCAGCCGTCTGGGCACGGTGCACGAGGGCGCGCTGCGGGTGCTGCGGACCGGGACGCCCCTGGCCCTGAGCCAGGACGCGGCGCGCACGCTGGGCGGGACCCGGGCCGGGGTGAACCTGCCGCTGTGGGTGGACGGGCGGGTCGTCGGCGTCGTCGGGGTCCGGGGCGAGCCCGGGGAGGTGGGCGAGATCGCGCGGGCGGTCGCCCGGCTCGCCGAGCTGATGGTGATGCGGGAGACGTTCGCGGGCGAGACCGGGTGGCGGCACCAGGTGCGGCGGCAGGTGGTCCGCGATCTGCTGGCGGGCCGGCTGACCGAGGAGGGCTGGCGGCAGGGGCAGCAGCTGGGCGGCTGCCGCGTCGACCCCCCGTACACGCTCTTCGCCGTACGCGGTGGCACGCCGGCGCCGATGGGCGAGCCGCGCGAGCTGTACCGGCTGCTGGAGGCCGACGAACGGTCCGCGCTGATCGCCCCCGACAGCACCGGCATCGTCTGGACCGTGACCGGAGGCAGTGACTCCGTCGCCCTGCGCCACCGGCTCGCCCGGCTCTGCGAGACGGACCCCGGGGCCGGTGTGCTGGACGCCGGACCGGCCGACGACTTCCCCGCTCTGCTGGAACGGGCCGGTCAGGCGCGGCTCGCCGTACGCCGCAGACTCGCCGGACAGGTACGGCTGGCCGACCTCGAACTGCCGGTGCTGCTCGCCCGTCTCGACCGGGAGACCCGGGTCACGGCGGCGGAGCGCGTACTCGGCCCGCTGTCCGCCGAACTCCGCCGGACGCTGGGCGTCTACTTCGCGCACAACTGCGGCGCCGCCGAGTCGGCCGACCTGCTGCGGATCCACCGCAACACCCTCGCCTACCGCCTGGGCCGGGTCACCGAGCTGACCGGCAAGGACCCGCGGGTCTTCCAGGACGCCGTCGCCCTCCAGGTGGCGCTGCACCTGTGCGACATCGACGACCCTGCCGACAGCCCCGCGTGAGACTCCCCGGGGCGACGCTTTCCCCGGGCTTCCCACGGGTGTGACTTCCCACGGGCGGGGCTTCCCCCGGCCACTTGTGCACGGCGCATAATTCCGGGTGGTGAAGGAGGGGCGAATTCCGTTCACCGCACCAGTATTCGCGCGTGAGCGGAGTGCCTAGAGTGCCGACACGGCTCATCGGAGAGCCCGCTTCACCCCCTTCCTCCCGGAAAGGCCGCCGCGTATGCGTGTCGTCGTCGCTCCCGACTCCTTCAAGGGCAGCCTGACCGCCGCGGCCGCCTGCGCGGCGATGGAGACCGGTGTACTGCGTGCCGTCCCCGGGGCCGAGGTCGCCCGGGTGCCGATGGCCGACGGCGGCGAGGGGACGCTCGACTGCATCGGCGCGGCCACCGGCGGCGCGGAGATCCGGCTCGACGTCGGCGGCCCCCTCGGCGACCCGGTCACCGCCCGCTATCTCCTCGCCGCCGACGCGTCGTCCGCCGTGGTCGAACTGGCCGCCGCGTCCGGCCTCCCCCTGGTCGACCCCGCACGGCTCGACCCCCTGCGCGCCGACACCGAGGGCACCGGCCGGCTCATCGCCGACGCGATCCGCCGGGGCGCCCGTTCCGTCCTGGTCTGCGTCGGCGGCAGCGCCAGCACCGACGGCGGTACGGGGCTGCTGCGCGCGCTGGGCGTCCGCTTCCTCGACGCCGCGGGGGCCGAACTGCCGCCCGGCGGGGGCTCCCTCGCCGGCCTCGCCCGCGTGGACTTCACCCGGGTGCCCGCCGAGGTCCGCGCCACCCGGTTCGACATCGCCTGCGACGTGACCAACCCGCTGATCGGCCCGCAGGGCGCCGCCGCCGTCTTCGGCCCGCAGAAGGGCGCGGGCCCGGCCGATGTCCGGCGGCTCGAACGGGGCCTGGTCCGGCTGGCGGACGTCCTCGCCGACCAGCTCGGCATCGCCGTGCACCACCTCCCGGGCGCCGGAGCGGCCGGCGGCACCTGCGGCGGCATGCTCGCCGTCCTGGACGCGACCGCCCAGCCCGGCTGCGAACTGGTCGCCCGGAGCGTCGGCCTCCCCGACGCCATGACCGGCGCCGACCTGGTCCTCACCGGCGAGGGCCGGCTCGACCGGCAGAGCGCCGACGGCAAGGTCGTCTCCCATGTCGCCCGGCTCGCCGCCGAGCGGGGCATCCCCGTCGTCGCCCTGGCCGGTCAGGTCGTACCGCCGCTGACCACCCTGTACGACCTGGGCCTGACCGCCGCCTTCAGCATCGCGGACGGGCCGCGCACGCTGGAGGCCATGACCGGATCGGCCGCCGGACTGCTGGCGCACGCGGCCGAACAGACCCTGCGGCTGCGCACCGGCTGACCTCTCCCGTACCCCGTACCCCGTAGGCATCCCCGTCCCCATCCCCGTCCCCGTGCCCGACAGGCCACGGCCACGGCACCCCCTTGCCCCGCCCGCCCCTTCCCGCCTTCCCGTCCCTGGTAGGAGTTGCATGAGCACCGCCGGCCCCGCCCTGTTGGCCGCCCTCGCGGCGAGCATCGCGCTGATCATCGTTCTGTGCGGACGGTTCCGTCTGCACCCCTTCCTCGCCATCGTGCTGGCGACCTACGCCTTCGGGCTGCTCGCGATGGGCGTCGGCGTCGCCACCGACGCGGACCGGAAGTTCGTCGACAACCTCGCCGGGACCATCGCCGAGGGCTTCGGCTCCATCCTCGCCAGCATCGGACTGGTGATCCTCTTCGGCACGATCATCGGCAAGGTGCTGGAGCGCACGGGCGCGGCCGTCACCCTCGCCGAGGGCGTCCTCAAGGTCGTCGGCAAACGCCACCCGGCCCTCGCCATGTCCCTGATGGGGTGGGTCGTCTCGGTGCCGGTCTTCTGCGACTCCGGCTATGTGGTGCTCTCGCCGCTCCAGCGCTCCATCGCCCGCAAGACCGGCAAGAACCCGGTGGTCCTGGGCACCGCGCTGGCCACCGGCCTGTACGCGTCGCACACCTTCGTCCCCCCGACGCCCGGGCCGATCGCGGCCGCCGGCAATGTCGGCATCGGCTCCGACGGGCTGATCTGGGTCATCCTCTTCAGCATCCCCGTCTCCCTCGTCGCCGCCGCGGCCGGCCTCGTCTGGGCCCTGCGCCGCACGGGGGACCTGGAGAGCAGGCTGCCGGACGCACAGCAGACCTTCGAGGAGTACAAGGCCCAGTTCGAGCGGCTGCCGAGCATGGGCAGCGCGCTGGCCCCGATCATCGTCCCGATCGTCCTGATGGCGGTCGGCTCGGTGGCCGCCTTCCCCGCCGACGGCGGCACCCTCGTCGGCGGCGCCTTCGGCGCGTTCCTCACCGACCTCGGCAACCCGGTGAACGCGCTCCTCATCGGCGTACTCCTGGCCCTGGCCCTGCTCCCGCCGAAGCGCGACGCCCAGGCCCTGACCACCTGGGTCGCCGAAGGCCTCGTGGACGCCGCGCCCATCCTGGTCATCACCGGCGCGGGCGGCGCCTTCGGCGCGGTCATCAAGGGCACGCCGATCGCCGACTACATCGCCTCCCTCATCGGCGACGGCTCCTCGGTCAGCGGCGTCACCGCCCTCCTGGTCCTCTTCGGCCTCGCGGCCCTCCTGAAGACCGCCCAGGGCAGCAGCACCGCCGCCCTGATCATCACCTCGACCCTCGCCCAGCCCCTGCTGCCCGCCCTCGGCCTCGACGGAACCATGGGCTCCATCCCGATCGGCCAGGTGATGGCCGTCCTCGCCATCGGCGCCGGGGCCATGGTCGTCAGCCATGTCAACGACTCGTACTTCTGGGTCGTCTCCCAGTTCTCCGGCATGGACGTGAAGACGGCCTACCGCGCCCAGACGGCGGCCACCCTCGTCCAGGGCCTGACCGCGCTGGCCTTCGTGCTGCTCCTGGGCCTGGTGGTGCTGTAACGGCGGCCGGCCGCCGCGCCGCTGACCGCCCCGTTCCCCTGAGCCGGGTACGGGGCAGTCGCTGCGCGCGCCGGGTGCCGGGTGTCGAGTCCCGCGTGCCGCGTGCCCGATTGGGTGCCATCCGGGTGGTTGTGTGCACCTGTGCGGGGTCTTTGTGGTGCGTGTGCGCCTGGCGTGCGGGGCTGTGGTGAAGGAGAACGCTGCGTTCCGGGGTGTGCCCCTGCCAGGGCTGTCCGCGCCGGGGTCTGAGCCGAAGCGGCGAGGAGGGTGTGGGCATGAGACCAGAGCGGTCGGCTCCGCTGGGGGCGGGGCTGTTGGTGGCGCTGGCCTTCCTGGGCTCGCCCGGTGCGTCTCCGGCACATGCCGCCGGGTGGGGCGGGAGCCCTGCCCGCCCGCCCGGAGTGATGGTCCCGGCGGCGGTGGCGGTCGCGGCGGAGTGCAGCGGGGAGACGGGACCGTACCAGAGGGAGGCCGAGGCACATCTGGGCCTGGTGGTCGACGGACGGCAGTCGGCCGGGGACTGCGAGGCGATCGCGGCGTTCCAGCGGAAGCACGGGATCGAGCCCGCCGAGGGGTACGCGGGCCTGTACACCCACCGCGCGGTGGTGTGGGAGCGGGCGCTTTCCGAGGGCGATGCGATCAGGGGCTGTCCGGACACCGGGGGCGTGGTGGTGTGTGTGGACATGAACCGGCAGATCCTGTGGGTGGAGGACGCGGGCCGGGTGGTCTTCCGGCCGGTTCCGGCGCGTACGGGGATGCCGGGGTACGGGACGCGGACGGGCTGGTTCGAGATCTTCCAGCGGGAGAGGGAGTTCTGGTCCACCCAGTTCGAGGGGCCGATGCCCTTCGCCCAGTTCTTCAGCGGTGGGCAGGCGCTGCACGCCAGCTACCGGCCCATCTTCGAGGACCCCGGCTCCCACGGCTGCGTCAACCTCCGCTACGACGACGCCCAAACGTTGTGGAACGGCCTGCGGATCGGCGACCAGGTGTATGTGTGGGGGACCAGGGCCGGCGACTGAGCCCGGGAGGGACGGTCCGGTCGGAAGGTCAGCGGGAGACGGTGGCGGACACCAGCAGTCCGACCTGCTCCGAGACGGCCATGGGTTCCTCGGCCCCTTCCTCCGTCCCCTCCTCCGCCTCCGCCTCCTCGTCGTCGTTCTCCTTGGGCGGCGGGGTGAGGGCGACGACGCGGAGTTCGCGCCCGTCCGGCTTCGTCGCGGCCTCGGCGGCGGTCGGAAGCTCCCGGCTGATCATTTGGATGCGGCCGATGGTGAAGGTGGTCGTGGTGCCGTCCATGTGCGTGATCTTCGCCTGGTCGCCGACTGCGGCCCGGACGAGATCGTAGAGAGGGCCGGGGCTGTCCTTCGTACCGACCCGGCCGCTGAGCACCGCCGCGCCCTTGTTCCCGGGGGCGACGCCGGTGGCCAGCCAGCCGATCCGGCCGGCGCCGTCGGGGGCGGTGACCTTCCGGTCCGCCCCGCCCTTGAGTTCCACCACATCCACCGGGTCCGCGCCCTGGCCACCGGCTCGGACCAGGGAGAAGGCACGGGGGGTCTTCGAACCGCCCGCCCGCTGGTCGTCGGAGCCGGGAGGACCACCGCCGGTCGGCGCACCGCAGGCGGTGAGGAACAGGGACAGCGTGATCAGGGCCGCGATCCTCGGCGAGGATCTGGTCCCGGGCCGGACTGGACCGTACACCGGACTCCTCCTCGACTTCTTCATCGACTTCATCGGGCCGCTGACGGCAACCGAGCCTAGGAGACGACGCGTACGGCCGGGCCCGACACCGCCGGAGGACATGACCGGGGTCACCCGAACGGGCTGTGCCCGGCACCCATCGGCGCCGGGCACAACCCGTCGGTCATTCGCGTCGCAGCGGCTCACTCAGGCGGCGCGGGCTCCTTCCGGTTCCCTTCCGACGGTCCTCTTGTCCTTGCCCTTACCCTTGTCCTTCGGCTTGACCTTGCCGCTGGTGGTGCAGCGGGGGTCGTCGCTGTCCGACGGGCAGTTGTTGCCGGGGGTGTCGGAGACCACGGTGTTGATCAGCTTCAGGTCGCCGAACGTACGGCTGTAGACGGTGACGGAGAAGGTGATCGTCGCGGTCTGGCCGGGAGCGAGTGCGCCGCTCCAGCTGAGGACGGGTTCGTTGTAGGTGACGGTCCCTCGGTTGGCGGCGGCGTCACCGTTGTAGGCGGCGTCGTCCAGCAGACCGCTCAGGTCGTCGGTGAAGGACGCCGGATCCGCGGCGGTGTAGGCGACGGTGCCGGTGTTGGTCACCGTGATGGTGTAGTCGACGGTGTCTCCGGGCCGCACGGTCGAGGGGCCGTTCTGCCTCTTGGTGATGGTCAGCTCCGGGCGACCGTTGACGGGGGTGTTGGTGGTGTCGGTGTTGTTGCCGGGGTCCGGGTCGGGGTCGTCGCCGTCCACGGTGACGGTGTTGGCGATGGAGCCGGTGGCGTCGGCCGCCACCGTGCCGGACACCGTCACCGTCACACTCGCGCCCACGGCCAGCGGTCCGCCCGTGCAGGTGAGCCGTCCGGACCCGATGCCGCATCCGTCACTGGTGGTGGACGGGTTCTGGATCTGGGTGGGCAGGGTGTCGGTGACCGTCCAGCCGGTGGAGGCGTCCGGCCCGTTGTTCGTGATGGTGATGGTGTACGAGATCCGCCCGCCCGCGTCCACGGACGCCGGCCCGGTCTTGGTGACGGCGAGGTCGGCCGAGATGACGACGGGGGTGACGGTCGTGGTCGTCGAGTCCCGGTTGTTGTCGGGGTTCGGGTCGGGGTCGTCGCCGTCGACCGTGGCGGTGTTGGTGATGCTGGTGGCGTTCGGCGATGCCGTGCCGGTGAGGGTGATGGTGGTGCTGTCACCCGCCGCGAGTGCACCGCCGGTGCAGGTCAGCGTCCCGGCGCTGACGGAGCAGCCGGCCGTGGTGGTGGCCGCGTTCGTCAGCCCCGCCGGAATCGGGTCGGTCAGGGTCCAGCCCGTCGAATCGTCCGGCCCGTTGTTCGTGACCGTGATCGTGTAACTGACCGTGCCACCGGCCGACACCGATGCCGGGCCGGTCTTGGCGACCGCCAGGTCCACTTCCACGGGCAGCGGCGTCACCGTCGTGTTGGTGGTGTCGCTGTTGTTGCCGGGGTCCGGGTCGGGGTCGTTCCCGTCGACCGTGGCGGTGTTGGTAATGCTGGTGGCGTTCGGCGATGCCGTGCCCGTAAGGGTGATGGTGGTGCTACCGCCCACGGCCAGTGCGCCGCCCGTGCAGGTCAGCGTCCCGGCACTGACGGAGCAGCCGGCCGTGGTGGTGGCCGCGTTCGTCAACCCCGCCGGGATCGGGTCGGTGACCGTCCAGCCCGTCGAATCGTCCGGCCCGTTGTTCGTGACCGTGATCGTGTACGAGACCTGACCGCCCGCCGACACCGACGCCGGGCCGGACTTGGTGACCGCCAGGTCCACGGACCGGCCCACCGTGGTGGTGGTCGAGTCCTGGTTGTTGTTCGGGTCGGGGTCCGGGTCGTCGCCGTCGACGATGGCGGTGTTCACGATGCTGCCCGCGTTCGGAGCGGCGGTCCCGGTGAGGGTGATGGTGGTACTGCCGCCCACGGCGAGTGCGCCGCCGGTGCAGGTCAGCGTCCCGCCACTGATGGAGCAACCCGCCGTGGTGGTGGCCGCGTTCGTCAACCCCGCCGGAATCGCGTCGGTCAGGGTCCAGCCCGTCGAATCGTCCGGCCCGTTGTTCGTGACCGTGATCGTGTACGAGACCTGACCGCCCGCCGACACCGACGCCGGGCCGGACTTGGTGACCGCCAGGTCGACCTCCGGCACGGGCAGCGGCGTCACCGTCGTGTTGGTGGTGTCGCTGTTGTTGCCGGGGTCCGGGTCGGGGTCGTTTCCGTCGACCGTGGCGGTGTTGGTGATCGTGCCCGCGTTCGGCGCTGTGCCGGTGAGGGCGATGGTGGTGCTGTCACCCACGGCGAGCGGGCCGCCGGTGCAGGTCAGCGTCCCTGCGGCGATGGAACAGCCGGGGGTGGTGGTGGCCGCGTTCGTCAGCCCCGCCGGGATCGGGTCGGTGACCGTCCAGCCGGTGGAGTCGGAGGGACCGTTGTTCGTCACGACGATCGCGTACGACACCGTGCCGCCGACGGTTACCGCGCTGGGGCCGGTCTTGTTCAGGGCCAGATCGGCCGACGGGTTGACCGTGGTGTTGGTGGTGTCGGTGTTGTTGTTCGGGTTGGGGTCCGGGTCGTCGCCGTCCACGGTGGCGGTGTTGGTGATGCTGGTGGCGTTCGGCGATGCCGTGCCCGTAAGGCTGATCGTGGTGCTGTCGCCCGCCGCGAGTGCGCCGCCGGTGCAGGTCAGCGTCCCGGCGGCGATGGAACAGCCCGCCGTGGTGGTGGCCGCGTTCGTCAGCCCCGCCGGAATCGCGTCGACCACCGTCCAGCCCGTCGAGTCCGACGGTCCGTTGTTGGTGACGGTGATGGTGTACGTGACCTCGCCACCGGCTGTGACCGACGCGGGGCCGGTCTTGTTCAGGGCCAGATCGACGGACAGGTTGACCGTGGTGTTGGTGGTGTCGGTGTTGTTGTTCGGGTTCGGATCCGGGTCGTCGCCGTCCACGGTGGCCGTGTTCACGATGCTGGTGGCGTTCACGTCGGCGGTGCCGGTGAGGGCGATGGTGGTACTGCCGCCGACGGCGAGCGCACCGCCGGTGCAGGTCAGCGTTCCGGCACTGATGGAACAGCCGGGGGTGGTGGTGGCCGCGTTCGTCAGCCCCGCCGGAATCGGGTCGGTGACCGTCCAGCCGGTGGAGGCGTCCGGCCCGTTGTTCGTCACGGTGATCGTGTACGAGACCTGACCGCCCGCCGTCACGGATGCCGGGCCGGTCTTCGTCAGCGCGAGGTCCACCGAGGCCGGGGTGACGGTCGTGGTCGTGGTGTCGGTGTTGTTGTCCGGGTTCGGATCGTTGTCGTCGCCGGTGACCGTCGCCGTGTTGGTGACGCCGGTGGCTCCGGGAGCCGCCGTCCCGGTGAGGGCGATGGTGGTGCTGTCTCCCACGGCGAGTGCGCCACCGGTGCAGGTCAGCGTCCCGGCGGTGATGGAACAGCCGGGGGTGGTGGTGGCCGCGTTGGCCAGTCCGGCGGGGATCGGGTCGGTGACCGTCCAGCCGCTGGAGTCGTCCGGTCCGTTGTTGGTCACCGTCAGCTCGTAGTCGATCTCCCCGCCGGGGTTGACGGCCGCGGGGCCGGTCTTCGTCAGCGCGAGATCGGCCTCGGGGGCGACGAACGGGATGGTGACCGTGTTGCTGGTGTCCCTGGCCAGCTCGCCGTCCGGGGCCGTGCCCGTGGCCTGGGCCGTGTCCGTGACGCTTCCCGCCGTGACATCGGCTGCCGTGGTCGTATAAATGGCGGTGCAGTTGACCGTGGAACCGGGGGGCAGCGGGGCGCTCGGGCAGCTGACCGCGGGGCTGCCGGGGCCGTTGTCGATGACGTTGAGGTTGGTGAGCGGGACCTGGCCGGTGTTGGTCACCTGGAAGACGTAGGAGATGGTCTGCCCGGCCGCGGTGAACTGGTCGCGGTCGGCGGACTTGGTGACCGTCAGGGCGCGGAGCGGGATGACCACCTCGTTGCTGGTCCCGTTGACCGTGTTGCCGTTGACGGTGCCCGTCACGGACGCGGTGTCGGTGATCGTCCCGGTCGCCGCGTCCGATGCCGTGGCCGTGTAGGTCGCCGTACAGGTCATGAAGGCGCCGGCGGCCAGGGTGGTGGAGGGGCAGGAGACGCTGGGGGTGCCCGGACCGTTGTCGGTGACCTGGATGCCGGAGAGCGGGGCCTGGGCGGTGTTGGTCACGACGAACGAGTACATGATGGCGTCACCGGTCGCGAAGGTCTCCGCGTCCGCCGACTTCGTGATCGTCGGCGAGCCCGGGACCGTGACGATCAGTGTGGCCGGCCCCGGCGGGTTGACTCCTGAGGGGGTCACGTTCGCCGGCTGGTTCACATAGGTGCCGGGAGTGTTGGACGTGACGTCGACCGTGAAGGTGCAGGACTGCGTACCGGCGGCGAGGACACCGCCGGACAGGCCGACCACTCCGGTGCCGGGCACCGCCGTCAGCGAGGCGGAGCCGCAGGTCGTGGCCGCGTTCGGGACGGCTGCCACCGTCACTCCGGACGGCAGGTTGTCGGAGAACGAGAAGCCGTTCTTCTCCGCCAGCTCGGAGGTGTTGGTGACGGTGAAGGTCAGGGTGGAGATGCCGCCCTGCGGGACCGACGCGGGGTTGAATCCCTTGTCGAGCTGGGGGGTGACGTCCAGGATCCGGAGGTTGTCGTAGGCGTGGTCGTTGCCCAGCCCGCTGCCGTTGGCGTTCGTCATCTTGATGCCGACGGCCGACCCCGTGAAGAACACGGACGAGTCGGAGGCGAAGGAGCCGGCCTGGATGGGACGCGCTCCCACGTTGTAGGTGCTGGAGCGCGGGTCGGTGCACGGGTTGATCGCCTGGTCATTGGCGGGGATGTCCGGCCCCGAGCCGGTGAGGAAGAAGTTCAGCAGGGGCGCCGACACATTGCAGTTCACGGCCGCCACATCCACCGAGAAGGTGATGAAGCGGTTCGACGTGGACAGCGGAACCGGATTGACCGTCTGGATCTCGACCTTGTTCGCCCCCGGGTTCGCCCCGTCGGTATAGGCGGAGACGGCGTGGTTGTTCGCGGGCGTCGCCGAGCCCGCCACCTGGCCCAGGACATTGGCCATGGCCTTCAGCTCGGCCATCGCGGTGGCGCTCTGGTTCTGGCAGGCCGCGTTGTTCGCCCCCGACTGGTCGAGGATGATCCCGTTGCAGTTGGCCGCGCTGATCCACGCGGGTGCCGCCGTGTACTTGGCGCTGACCGGAGGAGCGCCCGTGTACGCGCTCAGCAGGATCGGTGTCTGGCCGGTCCCGTTCTCGAAGCCCTCGGCATAGACCACGGGCGGGCCCTGCGGCAGGCCGGGAGCGCCGGGGGCCGCGGCGGCATGGGCGGCGCCCGCTGCCGGAAGGGCGACGCCCAGGGCCACCAGGTGGGCCCCGAGGACGAAGCCCGCGGAGAAGAGGGCGCCGAAGCGGCGCCCTCTCCGGGGGGAACCATGCATATCGAAATGCACTCCTTATTCGATTCACGGCCCCCCAACGGCACACGAATACCTCACGCGGGCGGTGACCACGCGAAAATTCGAGGCCAGGGCGGTGAACCTCACTCCAGAGGCGTCGACACCATCAGCTACCCGGCGCATCCACCGCACCCGTTCGGATGCGCGTCCCCTGGCTGCCAACCAGGTCACGGCGCCGAGCACAGCCCGGCGCCGAACGTACGCACGGCGGTGGTCCCCGGGACATCGCCCCGGAAATGCGAAAAACCCCAGGTCACGGCGAGTGAGTCCTGGGGTCCTTCAGAGCCGCCTTCGGGATTCGAACCCGAGACCTACGCATTACGAGTGCGTTGCTCTGGCCAACTGAGCTAAGGCGGCAAGCTGCGGATGGCCCGTACGTCCGATACGGCGTTCGGATCAGCAGCGGCGCTAAGTCTACAGGGTGGATCAGGATGCCCCGAACCACCTGCGGATCAGTGGAGGGAGAGGCCTCGACTTGCGGGGCACAGGGTGAGGGCATCAATACTGGGCGAAATGCATTAAAGCGATCATTCGGGACTCCGACCGCGAAGGGACGGGGCTGTGGGCCGAGCGGGGAGTGCCGAAGCGCCGGGTGCCGGAGCAGGGGGTGCCGGAGCAGGGGGTGCCGGAGCAGGGGGTGCCGGAGCCGGGGGTGCCGGAGCCGGGCGGTGGGGGATGCTGGCCGTCCTCTGCGCCAGCCTGCTGCTCGTCGCGATGGACGCCACCATCCTCAATGTGGCGCTCCCCTCGCTCATCGAGGATCTCCAGCCCGGCGCCATCGCCCAGCTGTGGATCATCGATGTCTACGGTCTGGTGCTCGGCGGGCTCCTGGTCACCACGGGGGCCATCGGCGACCGGTACGGACGGAAGCGGCTGTTCCTCTGGGGGATCGTGGTCTTCGGCCTGGCCTCCGTGGTCGCCGCGACCTCGGCGACGACCTGGCAGCTCATCGCGGGGCGGGTGCTCCTCGGCATCGGCGGCGCCATGATCATGCCGTCCACGCTCTCGCTGATCCGGAACATCTTCACCGACGCCCGCGAGCGGGCCCGCGCGATCGGGATCTGGGCCGCCGTCGCCGGCGCCGGCGCCGCCATCGGGCCGCTGGTCGGCGGGGTACTGGTGGAGGAGTACGGCTGGTCCGCCGCCTTCTGGGTCAATCTGCCGGTCGTCGTCGTGACCGTGGCCGCCGGGCTCTGGCTGCTGCCCGAGGTCAAGGACCTGGGGCACGACCGTCTCGACTGGTTCGGAGCGGTGCTCTCCGTCGTCGGCATCGTGGCGCTCGCCTGGGGTATCAAGCACGTCGCCAAGGGCAGCCCCACCGCGGTGGACTTCCTGGTGCTGATCGGCGGACTGCTGGTGCTCGCCCTGTTCGCGCGCCGCCAGCTCGGGCTGCGGGACCCCCTCCTGGACGTACGGCTCTTCCGGAACCGCGCCTTCACCGCCGCCGCCCTCGCGATCCTGATGGCCATGCTCGCGATCGGCGCGGCGCTCTTCCTGCTCTCGCTCTGGCTCCAGTACGTCCACGGCTACTCGCCCTCCGAAGCCGGGCTGCGCACCCTGCCCGCCGCCCTCGCCATGCTCGCCGGAGCGCTGCTGGCGCCCTGGCTGATGGAGCGGATCGGCGTGCGCGCGATCATGGCCCTCGGGCTCGGCGGTGTCGTCACCGGCTTCCTGGTGCTCGCGCTGTCGCCGGAGCCCACCACGTACGGCTATGTGGCCGTCGTCCTCGTCACCCTCGGTCTCGGCGACGGGGTCGCGATCACCACGGCCTCCTCCGTGCTGGTCTCCTCCGTACCCGCCGAACGCGCGGGCCAGGCCGGGGCCGTCTCCGAGACCAGTTACGAACTCGGGGTCGGCCTCGGGGTCGCGCTGCTCGGCTCCGTCCACGGCGCGGTGTACGCGAGCCACATGGCCGGGCAGCCGGCGCAGGCCGGGGAGTCGATCGGTGGCGCGTACGAGCTGGCGCAGGCGGTCGGCGGCAGCACGGGCCGTGCGGTGCTCGCCGCCGGGCGGGCCGCCTTCGACAGTGCGCTGACCACGACCGCGTACGTCTCGGTCGGCATCGTCGCCGTCGTGACCCTGCTGGTCGTCGCGCTCGTGCCGCGCGGATTCCACGCCACCGGCGGCCAGCACTGAACAATCGGCTGGTACGGAGACGGCCGGTGCTGAGACGGCCGGTGCTGAATCAGGCGGCACTGAATCGGCCGGCACTGCGACGGCCCGCCGCGCGTTCAGCGGCAGCGCGTGCCCTCGCGCGGAACCGTGCCCTCCAGCAGATAGCGGTTGACCGCCGTGTCGACGCAGTCGCTCCCCCGCCCGTACGCGGTGTGCCCGTCGCCCTCATAGGTGAGCAGCGTCCCCGACGCCAGCTGTCCGGCCAGCGCCCGCGCCCACTTGTACGGGGTCGCCGGATCGCGGGTGGTGCCCACGACCAGGATCGGAGGGGCCCCCTCCGCCGTGATGCGGTGCGGGGTGCCGGTCGCCCGCGCCGGCCAGTACGCGCAGTTCATCGCGGCCCAGGCGAAGCCCCGGCCGAAGACCGGCGACGCCTTCTCGAAGGCGTCGGACGCCTTTTCCACCGCCGCCGGACCCGTGAAGGCGGGCGGCAGGTCCAGGCAGTTCACGGCGGCGTTGGCGAACATGAGGTTCGAGTACGAGCCGTCCCCCGCGCGCTCGTAGTAGCTGTCCGCGAGGGCGAGCAGCGGCGCCCCGTCGCCCCGCAGCGCACCGGTCAGGGCCTCGCGCAGCTGCGGCCAGGCCCCCTCGTCGTACATCGCGGCCAGGACCCCGGTGGTCGCCAGCGCCTCCCCCAGCCGCCGGGGCTCCCCGGTGGGCAGCGGCCGGGCGTCGAGCCGCGCGAAGAGATCCGTGAGCCGGGCGCCCGCCGCCGCCGGGGAACCGCTGCCCAGCGGGCATCCCGCCCGCCGGACGCAGTCCGCCGCGAACGACCGGAACGCGGTGTCGAAACCGGCCGTCTGGTCCCGGTTGACCTCGCGCGCCGGCAGGGACGGGTCGAGCGCCCCGTCCAGCACCAGCCGCCCGGTGCGGCGCGGGAACAGCTCCGCGTAGGTCGCGCCCAGGAAGGTCCCGTACGAGGCACCCGCGTACGTCAGCCGCTCGTCGCCGAGCACCGCCCGCACCACGTCCATGTCCCGGGCCGCGTCCACGGTCGAGACATGGGGCAGCACGGCCGCCGAACGCCGCTCGCAGCCCTTCGCGAAGCCCCGGAAGGCGGCGGCGAGCCGGCGCTCCTCGGCCACGTCGTCGGGGGTCTGGTCGATCTGCGTGTACGTGTCCATCTCCGGGCCGCTGAGACAGGTCACGGGCTCGCTGCCGGCCACGCCCCGGGGGTCGACGGCCACCATGTCGTAGCGGGCGCGGACCGGGGCCGGGTATCCGGTGCCCGCGAACAGCTCCAGGTACTCGATGGCCGAGCCCCCCGGACCACCCGGGTTGACCAGCAGCGAACCGAGCCGCTTCCCCGGGCCGGTGGCCTTCTTCCGCGCGAGGGCCAGCTCGATCGTCCGCCCGTCGCCCGGCCGCTCGTAGTCCAGCGGCACGGTGAGCCGCGCGCACTGGAAGCCGGGGGTGTCGCACGCCCGCCAGCGCGGCTTCTGCGCGTAGTACGGGCGCAGTTCGGCGGCGGGCGCGGCGGGCCCGGCGTCCGGGGACTTCCCCGCGGCGGACCCCCGGGCCGGAGGTCCCTCGCCCCCGCCCGCACAGCCCGAGGCCACCAGGCCGGTGACCACCACCAGCGCGAGAACGGAACTGCGGAGCATCCGCCGTGGGTCCATTCCCGGAGCGTAGGGGAGGACGCCCGAAAGATTCCCGTCCGGGCACGAACGAGTGAATCGCTCCGGGAATGTCCCCCGATGGGCCTGGTCCACCGCTCATGGCGGCCACACCAGGGGCAGCGGGGGGGGCAGACTCCGTCAGCCCGCGCGCAGGGCCATCGCCATCGCCTCCACCGCCAGCAGCGGAGCGACATTCGCGTCCAGCGCCTCCCGGCAGGCGATCACCGCGTCGATCCGGCGCAGGGTGTGCTCCGGGGTCGAGGCGCGGGCGACCCGGTCGAGGGCGTCCCGCACGTCCTCGTTGGCGATGGCGATGCCGGAGCCCAGCTGGAGCGCCAGGACATCGCGGTAGAACCCGGTGAGATCGCTGAGCGCGACTTCCAGACTGTCCCGCTGGGTACGGGTACGGCGGCGCTTCTGGCGGTCCTCCAGGTCCTTCATCACCCCGGCCGTGCCGCGCGGCATCCGACCGCCCTGGACCGCGCCCAGCGCCGCCTTCAGCTCCTCGGTCTCCTTGGTGTCGATCTCCTCGGCGACCTGCTTGGCGTCCTCGCCCGCGGCGTCGATCAGCTCCTGCGCGCCCCTGAGGGCGGCCCCGATGTCGTCGACGCGCAGCGGCAGCTTGAGGACGGCGGCCCGCCGCTGCCGGGCGCCCTGGTCCGTGGCGAGGCGCCGGGCCCGTTCGATGTGGCCCTGGGTGGCACGGGCGGCGGCAGCGGCGGCGGCCGGTTCGACACCGTCCCGGCGGACGAGGAAGTCGGCGACCGCCCCCACCGGCGGGGTGCGCAGCGTCAGATGGCGGCAGCGGGAGCGGATCGTCGGCAGGACGTCCTCGATGGAGGGCGCGCAGAGCAGCCAGACCGTACGCGGCGCGGGCTCCTCGACCGCCTTCAGCACCGCGTTGGCCGACTTCTCGTTCAGCCGCTCGGCGTCCTCGACGAGGATCACCTGCCAGCGCCCGTTCGCGGGCGACGTGAACGACTTGCGGACGGTGTCCCGCATGTCGTCCGCGAGGATCTGGGCGCCGATCGCGGCGACCGAGGTGATGTCCGCGTGCGTCCCCGCGAGGACGGTGTGGCAGCCGTCGCAGAAGCCACAGCCGGGAACGCCGCCCAGGGCCCGGTCGGGGCTGACGCACTGGAGCGCGGCGGCGAAGGCACGGGCGGTGGTGACCCGTCCGGCTCCCGGCGGGCCGGTGAACAGCCAGGCGTGCGTCATCTTCGACGCCTCGGGCGGGCTGCCGCCCTGCCCGACGGCGGTCACGAAGGCGTCGGCGTCCCGGGCGGCGGCGGTGAGCTGCTCCGCCACCCGCTCCTGACCCACGAGGTCGTCCCACACGGCCATTGCCGTCACCTGTCCCAACGTCCCTGGCCGACGGGCCTGCGCCCGGCCCGCCGCCTGTGTCCTGCCCTGCTGTGTTGCTCTGCTGCTGTGCTTGCTGGTTACTGATTACTGGTTGCTGCCTGCTGTGTGCGGTGCCGCCGTGCCGTGCCGTCCTGTGCCCGGCCGGGACCCCGGCTCCCATTGTGGGGCAGGGGTACGACAACGCCTCCCGCCCAGCGGACCCGGCGCCCGGACTCGGCCGGTCCCTGCGCCCCGGCGCCACGCTCCCGCCGCATCCGGCAGCCCTGCCGGCCACCCGGCTCAGACCTGGACGAGCGACCCACGGGCGGCGCCACCGGTCACGGTCCGGGCCGGTCCAGGCCCGCCGGGCCCCCGCGCCGCGCTCCCGCCCGACCGGTGCGGACCCTCCTCGCCGGTTTCGCTGTTCCGGACGGAAGACCGTACGGCCTCTCCTTCGGACCTCGCCGGGCTCACATACCTCACTCCGCCGGGCCGACGCCTCGGGTGGTCGGGCGCCCCCGGCGAAACCTGGGACGTAGAACCTCCGCCGCCCGAGCCGTCCCGCTCGGTCCCGAGGGACGGATCACAAAGCGGAGGATGGGCCGCCCCCGCACGGGTCGCCAGGCCCCGGCGGAGTACGACACCAGGGCACGCGAACCCCGCACGATCGGGAACAGGGCGCTTGGGGTCTTTCGTTTGGATCAGGCTGGGTGAGGGAGCAGGTCTGGTGCAGGGAGTCTCCCCAGGCCCGCAGTGGACGAGGGGTGGGGTCTCCCCAGGCCCGCAGTGGACGAGGAGTGGGGTCTCCCCAGGCCCCCAGGGCCGAGGGGACGGATCGCAAGCCCGGAGGATGGGAGCACCTCCCGGGCCGCCAGGCCCAGGGGGAGAGTCCCTGCGGTGAGAGGTACTCCCCCTGGCTCCGCCGGGGGCACCCCACCCGGACCGCCGGCCCCAGCGGGAGCGCGGCAGGGCACGCGAGCCCCGGCAAGATCCAGACGAGAGGCCTCAGCCCCTGCCCTCCGGGCCCTTGCCCCGGCCGGAGCCGTCGTCGTACCCGCCGAGCAGTTCGTCGGCGAGCGTCGGCAGATCGTCCAGCGGTGTCTCCTCCGCCCACGCCGGGCGGCGGCGCGGACGGCCGGTCTCCGCGTCGAGCTGCGGCAGTTCCCGCGTACGGTCCTCGCCCCGGGATCCGCCGTCGACGGAACCGGACGCAGACCCACCGGACGCAGACCCACCGGACCCACCCGACCGGCCGGCCGGACCGGACTGCCCCGGCTCGTCACGGAAGAAGCCCGGCGGCACCTTGTCCACCGGCCGCTCGTCCCACTCGTCCCGCCCGTCCCAGTGCCCCCGGGGGCCCCGGTCGGTACGCGGGTCGTCCCCGTCGCGCACGGCCGGCAGCACGGCCGTCTCGTCCGCCGCACCCCCGCCCCCGCCTCCGTCCCTGTCCTCGTCCTCGTCCTCGTCCCGGATCGGCCGCAGCACCGCCGTCTCGTCCATCGCGCCCGCCGGACCGCCGGGCGCCGTCCTCGGCACCTCCTGCGTCTCGTCGTCGAGCCGCACCACCGGCGTGACGACGGTGATCTCGTCGTCATCCGCACCACCGGCCCCGGAACCGGCCGACGGCGGCAGCGGCGTCTCCACGGTCTCCTCACGCGCGGACGCCTCAGCGGCACGGGCCGCCGCAGCTGCGGCGGCCGCCGCCTCAGCAGCCCGCTGTTCCTCGGCAGCGCGCCGGGCCTCCTCGGCCCGCAGCAGCGCCTCCTCCGCCTTGCGCTGCCGCTCCAGACGGCGTTCCTCCGCCTCCGCCCGGAGCCTGGCCTGCTCCGCCGCGAGCGCGCGCAGCCGCTCCTGCTCCTCGCGGCGTGCCCGCTCCTCGGCCTCGCGCTTGAGGCGCTCCTCCTCGGCGAGCCGGCGGGCTTCCTCGGCGCGCTGCCGGGCCTCCTCCGCGAGCCGTTCGGCCTCGCGCCGCCTGGCCTCCTCTTCCTCCGCCGCCCGGCGGGCCTCCTCCTCGGCGCGCAGCCGGGCGAGCTGCTCCTGGCGCTCGCGCTCCAGCCGCTCTTCCTCGGCCTTGCGGGCGGCTTCCTCCTCCGCCTTGAGCCGGGCCTCCTCCGCGATCCGCTCGGCCTCCCGCCGCCGGGCCTCCTCGCGGGCCTGCACCTCGGCCTCCGACAGCGGCAGCATCCGGTCGAGCCGGTGGCGTACCACCGTGGTGACGGCCTCCGGCTCCTGGCCGGCGTCCACCACCAGATAGCGCGCCGGGTCCCCGGCGGCCAGCGTCAGGAAGCCGGACCGCACCCGCTGGTGGAACTCGGCGGGCTCCGACTCCAGCCGGTCCGGGGCCTCCGTGAACCGCTCCCGCGCGGTCTCCGGCGAGACGTCCAGCAGCACGGTGAGATTCGGAACGAGGCCGTCCGTGGCCCAGCGCGAGATCCGGGCGATCTCCGTCGGGGACAGATCGCGGCCCGCGCCCTGGTAGGCGACGGACGAGTCGATGTACCGGTCCGTGATCACTACGGCGCCGCGCTCCAGGGCGGGCCGGACGACCGAGTCGACGTGCTCGGCACGGTCCGCCGCGTACAGCAGCGCCTCGGCGCGGTTCGACAGACCGGCGGAGGCCACGTCGAGGAGGATCGACCGCAGCCGCTTCCCGATCGGGGTGGCACCCGGCTCGCGGGTGACGACGACCTCGTGGCCCTTGTTGCGGATCCACTCGGCCAGCGCCTGGACCTGGGTCGACTTCCCGGCGCCGTCGCCGCCCTCCAGGGCGATGAAGAAACCGGTGGGGGCGGTGGCCTGGGCCGGGTCCGCGCCGCCGCGCAGCGCCTCGCCCAGGTCGCGCCGGAGCGGGACGCCGGCCCGGTCGTCGGTCCGGGCGAGCACCACGGCCGCGACGGGCAGCAGCAGCGCGCCCACGAGCATCAGGACGAAGGCGGCGCCGCCGTCGGCGAGCACCGCGTCCCCGATGGCCAGCTGGTGGGGGCCGATCGCGGCGGCCAGCAGCGGGGCGGCGATCGCTCCCAGGCCCACGGCGACGCGGGCGGACGCCTGGAGGTGCTCGGTCATCCGGGCCCGCCGGGGGGCCTCCGACTCCTGGTCGAGCAGGTCGTGGCCGATGCCCGCCACCACGCCCGCGGAGAACCCGGCGCCGATGGCGAGGAAGAAGACGGTCGCGGTGTCCGGAACGAGCCCCATCGCCAGCAGCGCGAGCCCGGTCAGGGTGAGCGCGAGGGGGAGCAGCCGCCGCCGCGAGAGCGTGGGCAGGACGGACCGGCCGCCCCGGATGCCGAGGAGGGTCCCGCCGGTCAGGGCGAGCACCAGCAGCGCGAAGGCGGTGGGGCCGCCGCCGAGGTCGACGGCGTGCAGAACGGAGACGGAGGCGGCCGCGGCGATCGCGCCGGCGACAGCCGTACAGGCCAGGACGAGATACGGAACGGCTCCGGTGCGCCCCCGGTCCGGACCGGGCTCAGCGACAGCGGCAGCGGCAGCGGCAGCGGCAGCGTCGGCGGCACCAGCGCCGGCCGCGTCCGGCGACCCGTCGGCCGCCCCCGCCCTCGCCGTCTGCGCAGTCTTCGCCGAGTCGTTCTTCGCCGCCGGGTTCTCCGCGGACGGGGTGGTCTTCGCAGACGGGGTGGTCTTCGCCGCAGCGGCGGACCTCGGCGCCCGCAGCGGCCGCCGCAGCCCTTCCAGCGGCGAACGCGGCCGCTCCGTCCGGCCCCCGGGCAGCGTCAGGAACCAGAGCAGCACGGCGGACGCCGCGAACAGCCCGGCGGCGACATACGAGCCCAGGGCCGCCTGGTGCGCCGAGAACCAGTCGATGCCGACCCCCAGCGCCCGGCCGATCAGGGTCGCGACGAGCAGCACCGCCGCACCCGCCGGAACGGCCGCGAACGACGTACGCAGCCACAGCCGCCGCAGCGCGCCGAGGTGGTCGGGGAGCGGCCGTACCGCGGTCCCTTCCAGCGGCGCGGCGGGCAGCAGCGCGGGCGCGGCCCCGTCCCGGGCGATGGTCCACAGGCGTTCGGCGGCGCCGCTGACGAAGACGGTGCCGAGCAGGATCCCGAGCGCCGCGGCAGGCGTCCAGTCGAGCCACAGCGGCGCGAGCACGAGCAGGACGATCCGTACGCCGTCCGCACCGATCATGGTCCAGCGCCGGTCGAGCGGCCCCTTGGAGCCGGTGAGCGTGGTCAGCGGTCCCAGCAGCACCGCTCCGAACACCACGGTCGCCAGGGCACGCGCGCCGAGCACGGCGGCCACGGAGAGGGCGGCGCCCCGGTAGCCGTCGCCGAAGGTGCCCTCCGTGACGGCGGCCTGGAGGGTGAGGAGCAGCAGGACGAGGACGGTGAGCACATCGCCGACGCCGCCGAGCGCCTGCGCGTTCCACATCCCGCGGAGCGTGGGTACGCGCAGGAGGGCGCGCAGTGCCCGCTCGCGGGATTCCGCGGCGAGGGCGTCGGAGTCGTCGGGACCGGGGGCGGTACCGGAGACGGGGCCCACCGCCGCCTGCTGCTCGGCCGGCTGCTCGGATCGCGTCATCCGCCCAGCCTATCCGGACAGCACAACTCCTCGCGGAGTCCGGTCGAACCTGTGGACGACGGGAGCGGGACGGTACGGACCCTCCGTGTCCGGTACGCGACAGGGGGCAGCGCCACCGTCTCCGGGCGGGTCCCCCGGGTACGGCCATGGCCTGGGCGAATGCCCCCGGCGGGTCCGGCCGGCCGGACCCGGGACCGCCTCGGAAGCCTCCCGTCCACCACCGGAACATTTGTACGACAAAGCGCTCCGGAGCCCACCCGCACCCCGCCTGCCACCACAACCGGAGCCGACGCCTGAGCCGGGTCGAACACCGAAGCCGGACACCGACGCCCGCGCCGAAGCCGGACGCCGACTCCGGCCGGAGCGCTCCTAGTCCTCGGCGCCCGGAGCGGCGGCCGTGGTCTTCTTCGCCGCCGTCCTGGCCGTGGCCGTGGCCGTCTTCTTCGCCGCGGTCTTCGCCGTCGTCGTCTTCTTCGCGGCCGTCTTGGCCGCCGTCGCCGTCGTCTTCTTGGCCGCCGTGGCCTTCTTCGTCGCCGTCGCCTTCTTGGCCGGTGCCTTCTTGGCGGGCGCCTTCTTCGCCGTCTTCTTGGCAGGGCCCTTGGCGCGCTTCTCCGCGAGCAGCTCGTAACCGCGTTCCGGAGTGATCGTCTCCACGCTGTCGTCGGTCCGCAGGGTCGCGTTGGTCTCGCCGTCGGTGACGTACGGACCGAACCGGCCGTCCTTGACGACCACCGGACGCTCGCTGACCGGGTCCGTGCCCAGCTCCTTCAGCGGCGGCTTGGCCGCGGCCCGCCCCCGCTGCTTGGGCTGCGCGTAGATGGCCAGCGCCTCGTCCAGGGTGATCGAGAAGAGCTGCTCCTCGTTCTCCAGGGACCGCGAGTCGGTGCCCTTCTTCAGATACGGGCCGTACCGGCCGTTCTGCGCGGTGATCTCCACCCCTTCGGCGTCGGTGCCGACGACCCGGGGCAGGGACATCAGCCGGAGCGCGTCCGCCAGGGTGACCGTGTCCAGCGACATGGACTTGAAGAGGGAGGCCGTGCGCGGCTTGACGGCGTTCTTGCCGGTCTTCGGGGTGCCCTCGGGCAGCACCTCGGTGACGTACGGGCCGTAGCGGCCGTCCTTGGCGACGATCTCGTGGCCGGAGTCCGGGTCGGTGCCCAGCATGAAGTCGCCGCTCGGCTTGGCCAGCAGCTCCTCCGCGTGCTCCACGGTCAGCTCGTCGGGCGCGAGATCGTCGGGGACGTCCGCGCGCTGGTGGCCCTCGGTGTCCTTCTCGCCGCGCTCGATGTACGGGCCGTAGCGGCCGACGCGCAGCACGATGCCGTTGCCGACGGGGAAGCTGGAGATCTCCCGGGCGTCGATCGCGCCGAGGTCGGTCACCAGCGCCTTCAGCCCGCCGAGGTGGTCACCGGCGGCGCCCTCGCCGAAGTAGAACCGCTTCAGCCACGGCACGGCCTGGGCCTCGCCGCGGGCGATGCAGTCGAGGTCGTCCTCCATCTTCGCGGTGAAGTCGTAGTCGACGAGCTGCCCGAAGTGCTTCTCCAGCAGATTGACCACGGCGAAGCTCAGGAAGGACGGCACGAGCGCCGTCCCCTTCTTGAAGACATAGCCGCGGTCGAGGATGGTGCCGATGATCGAGGCGTACGTGGAGGGGCGGCCGATCTCCCGCTCCTCCAGCTCCTTGACGAGGGACGCCTCGGTGTAGCGGGCGGGCGGCTTCGTGGCGTGCCCGTCGACCGAGATCTCCTCGGCGGCGAGCCTGTCGCCCTCGCTGACCTGCGGCAGCCTGCGCTCCCGGTCGTCCAGCTCCGCGTTGGGGTCGTCGGCCCCCTCCACATACGCCTTCATGAAGCCGTGGAACGTGATCGTCTTGCCGGAGGCGGTGAACTCGGCGTCCCGGCCGTCGGAGGCGGTGCCACCGATCCGCACGGTGACGGAGTTCCCGGTCGCGTCCTTCATCTGGGAGGCGACGGTCCGCTTCCAGATCAGCTCGTAGAGCCGGAACTGGTCACCGGTGAGCCCGGTCTCCGCCGGAGTGCGGAAACGATCACCCGAGGGGCGGATCGCCTCGTGCGCCTCCTGCGCGTTCTTGACCTTCCCCGCGTAGACCCGGGGCTTGTCGGGCAGATAGCTCGCGCCGTAGAGCTGGGTCACCTGCGCCCGCGCCGCCGTCACGGCGGTCTCGGAGAGCGTGGTGGAGTCCGTACGCATATAGGTGATGAAGCCGTTCTCGTACAGCTTCTGCGCCACCTGCATGGTCGCCTTGGCCCCGAAGCCCAGCTTCCGGGACGCCTCCTGCTGGAGCGTGGTGGTACGGAACGGCGCGTACGGGGAGCGGCGGTACGGCTTCGACTCGACCGCGCGCACCGCGAACACCGTGTGCTCCAGGGCGGCGGCCAGGGCGCGGGCGTTCGCCTCGTCCAGGTGCAGCACCTGGCTCTGGGCGGACTTCAGCCGGCCGTCGGAGCCGAAGTCGCGGCCCTGGGCGACGCGCTGTCCCGCGACGGTGTTCAGCCGGGCGGTGAAGGAGGACGGGTCGGAGGAGTCCCCGGCCCGGCCGGTGGAGAACGTGCCCGTCAGATCCCAGTACTCGGCCGAGGTGAAGGCGCGGCGCTCGCGCTCCCGCTCGACCACCAGCCGGGTGGCGACGGACTGGACCCGGCCCGCCGAGAGCCGGGGCATGACCTTCTTCCACAGGACCGGCGAGACCTCGTAGCCGTAGAGACGGTCGAGGATGCGGCGGGTCTCCTGGGCGTCGACCATCCGCTGGTTCAGCTCGCGCGGATTGGCGACAGCGTCCCGGATCGCGTCCTTGGTGATCTCGTGGAAGACCATCCGGTGGACGGGGACCTTGGGCTTGAGGACTTCGAGCAGATGCCAGGCAATGGCCTCGCCCTCGCGGTCCTCATCGGTGGCGAGGTACAGCTCGTCCGACTCGGCGAGCTGCTCCTTGAGCTTGCGGACCTGCGCCTTCTTGTCCGCGTTGACGACGTAGACCGGCTGGAAGTCGTGCTCGACGTCGACACCGAGACGGCGCACCTCGCCGGTGTACTTCTCCGGCACCTCCGCCGCGCCGTTCGGGAGGTCGCGGATGTGCCCGACGCTCGCCTCGACGACATAGCCGGGGCCGAGGTAACCCTTGATCGTCTTCGCCTTGGCTGGCGACTCGACGATCACGAGGCGTCGGCCGCCCTGTGCGGTCTCGCTGGTCGGGGACAACTTCGCTCTTCTCTCCGGTCGGCACTCGGGTGGGCGGTCACGGCGTCCGGCCCGGTGGCCCGGCCGCTGTGGCGCTGGCGTGCTGCTGCATGGTCCTGCGTGGCGCTGCTGCCGCTGCGGAGTGTGACGGTACAACCCGCCCCCGTGTCAAACGGCGAAAGCCCGCAACGGCCACTCGAACGGTAACCCGAGTCCGGCCATTCCTGCCGCCCGGACCGGCACGACGGTGTCCGATGGCTGTCTCCGACCCTGCCAGGACCCGGCCCGGACCCGGCCCGGATCCGACTCAGATCCGGCTCAGATCCGGCTCAGATCCGGCCGAAGCACCACACCCCGAGCAGCAGACAGACCGCGCCGGAGACGGCGGTCAGCACGGCGGCACGGCCCGGACGCACCCCGTGGGCGACCGGCGCCCCCTGCCCCACCCTTACCCCGGTCCACAGCAGCAGACCCGTCCCGAACAGCGCGAACGCCGTTCCGGCAAAGATCGCCGGCCCGCTTTCCATGCCCGTACCCCGATTCCTGTCCCGTCCTGCCCCGATGCCGGGGCGACGCCCGGATGGTCCGGGGGACGTCCCCGGGGGCCATCGGGCACCACCGGGCCGAGGCTGACACTTTCGGACATCGACGGCGCGAATTCGGGGTGAACGACGCGTGGGTTCACCCGCGCGGGGGCCGGTCCCGGGCCGATTCCACCCGGCGGACCGGGGCACCGGGGGATCTCCCCGGGACGCTCCCGGGGAGATCGGCGGGGGTCGCTGCGCACCATGAGCTGTGCACCATTACAGGACAGGAATCGAGGTACTGGCCTGTATGCATCGGTACGGGTCGGTACCCCGGTGCGCCGGTGCGCCGGTACGGGTCGGTACGGCCGGGCCCGCGCCTCGCCCGCCGACCGGTCGGGTGGTCGGGGTGTTCCGGGTGGCCGGGTGGTCAGCCGGCCGGGGAGTGCTCCGGCCCGCCGGCCGCACCGGCCGCCGGCTCCAGGAACCCCTCCTCCACCAGCAGCCGGAGTGCCTGCGGGGTACGGTCCCGCAGCAGCACCGGGTCCTCGCCGATGAGGTGGGCGATCGCGTCCAGGATCCGGCCCGCGCTCAGTGTGCCGTCGCACGACCCCGCGAAACCCGCGCCGACCGTGTCGACCTTGGTGGCCCGGCGCATCCCCCGGTTCTGCCGCAGCACCAGATGCTCGGGGTGCTCGTCGCCGGGCAGCCCGGTCTGCTCCTGGACGACCTCGGGGACCAGCCGGAAACGGTCCGCGAGCAGCGCCGCGTCGTCGTGCGTCCGCAGATAGTCCTGCCGGTCGAAGTGGGCCCGCACGGCCTCGCCGAGGGGCTGCTCGACCGGGTGCGGCCACTCCTCGGCCACCACGGAGGGGCGCTCGGAGCCCGATTTGCGCAGGGTGATCCAGCCGAAGCCGACGGCCCGGGTGCCGCGCGCGTCGAACTCGTCCAGCCACTCCTCGTACCGGCGGCGATAGCGTTCCGGATCGCCCCGGTGATCACCGCTGTCCCGCAGCCACAGCTCCGCGTACTGCGCGACGTCCTGCACCTCGCGCTGCACGATCCAGGCATCGCAGCCGCTCGGTACCCAGGAGCGCAGCCGCTCCTGCCACTGCTCCCCGTCGACATGCTGCCAATTGGCGAGGAACTGCGCGTACCCCCCGTCGTTCAGCCGGTCGCCGGCCTGCTGGACCAGGGAGCGGCAGAGGTCGTCCCCGGCCATGCCGCCGTCGCGGTAGGTCAGCCGGGCCCCGGGGGAGATCACGAACGGCGGGTTGGACACGATGAGGTCGAAGGTGTCCTGGGCGACCGGCTCGAAGAGCGAGCCCTCGCGCAGATCGGCGGCGGGCGCGGCGGAGAGCGCCAGGGTGAGCCGGGTGAAGTGGAGGGCTCGCGGGTTGAGGTCGGTGGCGGTGACCCGGGTGGCGTGCTGGGCCGCGTGCAGGGCCTGGATCCCGGAGCCGGTGCCCAGGTCGAGCGCGGAGGCCACCGGGGTGCGCACGGTGATCCCGGCGAGCGTGGTGGAGGCACCGCCGACACCGAGGACGACCTGCTCGTCCTGGCCTGCGGAGCCTCCGGCGCCGCCGACCGCGCAGCCCAGGTCGGAGACGATGTACCAGTCCTCACCCTCGGGTCCCCCGTAGGGGCGGATGTCCACGGCGGCGCGCACCTCGTCGCCGTCACGGACCACCCAGCCGCCGGCCAGGGCCTCCGTGAGCGGGAGGACAGCGCGCGCCCGCTCGTACGGGACGGGGCGCTGGAGCAGGAAGAGCCGTATCAGCGTGGCGAGGGGGCCGCCGTCCCGGGTGGCCCGCAGGGCGGGGACGGTCTCACTGCGGGCGAGGGCCGCGTACGCGGGGGCACCGAGCAGTTCGAGCAGGCCGTCGGCGGTGAACGCGGCGGACAGCAGCGCGTCCCGGAGCCGGAGGGCCGGATCGGGGGACGGAAGGGCGGGGACAACAGGGGGCGTACTCACAGGGACATTGTGGCCGCCGGGCCCGGGGGTCGCCGTCGCGGCGCCCCGGAAGCCACTGCTCCGGCCGGGCCGTGCGCCGGATCCCGGGCCGGCCCGGAACAGCCCGGGCCGGGGGACCGGAGCGCCCCTCGGGCCTCCTCATCCACATATACGCATATATGTGGATGAGGACAGGTCGGCCAGCCAGCCGATCAGCCGATCAGGAGGGCGACCCCGAGCTGGGCGCCACCGGCTTGCAGCCGGGCTGCTTGGTCATCGCCTTGCCGGTCTCGCCCGCCCGCAGCCGGTCCCGGGCGCTCTGGTTCTGCTCGATCTTCGCGAGCCCGTCGGCGACCGGAACCAGTCCGTCCGCGAACTCCTGCTGATCGCCGGTGTCCAACTCGTCGACCTGCTGCTTCAGGTCCAGATACGCCTTCGCATTGACGTCCAGCTCGGCGGCGGCGGCCTTGACCAGCTGCTCGCCGTTCTCGACCGGCGGGGTGCCCGCCGCCCGGAAGGCGCCCGCGTACCCCTTGTAGACGTCGGCGAGATCCTGGAAGGCCCGGGAGTCGGCGGTCTGGATGTCACCGGGCTTGCCGTCCGAAGCGGTCGAGCGGATCAGCTGCTCCGCCGCCGCCTGCTTGCCGAGCTGGGGCTTGGCGGCGTCGCAGTACTTCTTCGCCCAGTCGTCGACCGTGAATTTGTCCTCTTCCTCACTGCACCCCGTCAGCGCCAGGACGACTACCGCACCGCCGGCCAACGCGGCCGCGAGCTTCTTGTTCACCTTCACCGGATCGGTCCCTTCCAAGGCTCCTCGGCCCCGGAACATACACGTCGGACGGGCGGCGTCCGGCTGCGGTTCATGAGGTTCGTACGGTATTGCAACCATTTGCACCACACGAGATAAGGCTCACCACCGAGGGAAACGGGACCCGCCCGGACGCACGGACGGGCGGGCAGCGCGCCAACGCACCCTGCCCGCCCGCTCCTTGGAACGCCCCTGGATCCCGGGTGGTTACGAAACCACCGCGGGATCGGGTGACGTCGCCCCGTGCTCGGCCGCGACGGGCGTGTCCTCGCCCACCGTGACACCGCGGCGCTTGGACACGTACACCGCGCCGATGATGATCGCCACGGAGAGCACGGCCACCACCGCACGGATCGTGGGACTGGCGTCGTCCCCGTAGCTGAACTGGACCACCGCGGGCGCGATCAGCAGCGCCACCAGGTTCATCACCTTCAGCAGCGGGTTGATGGCGGGGCCCGCCGTGTCCTTGAACGGGTCGCCGACGGTGTCGCCGATCACGGTCGCCGCGTGGGCCTCGCTGCCCTTGCCGCCATGGTGACCGTCCTCGACCAGCTTCTTGGCGTTGTCCCAGGCACCGCCGGAATTGGCCAGGAAGACGGCCATCAGCGTGCCGGTGCCGATCGCGCCCGCCAGGAACGCGCCGAGCGCCCCGACGCCGAGCGAGAAGCCGACGGCGATCGGCGTGAGCACGGCGAGCAGGCCGGGGGTGGCCAGCTCCCGCAGGGCGTCCTTGGTGCAGATGTCGACGACCCGCCCGTACTCGGGCTTCTCGGTGTAGTCCATGATCCCGGGGTGCTCGCGGAACTGCCGCCGCACCTCGTAGACCACGGCGCCGGCCGACCGGGAGACGGCGTTGATGGCCAGCCCCGAGAAGAGGAAGACGACCGCCGCCCCGAGGATCAGCCCCACCAGGTTGTTGGGCTGGGAGATGTCCATGACGAGGTTCATCGGCGCACCGTCGCCGAGTTTCTCGCCGACGTCCCTGGCCGCGGTCGCGATGGCGTCGCGATACGAGCCGAAGAGGGCGGCGGCCGCCAGGACGGCGGTGGCGATGGCGATTCCCTTCGTGATCGCCTTGGTGGTGTTGCCGACGGCGTCCAGGTCGGTGAGGACCTGCGCGCCCGCGCCCGTCACATCGCCGGACATCTCGGCGATGCCCTGCGCGTTGTCGGAGACGGGGCCGAAGGTGTCCATGGCGACGATGACACCGACGGTGGTGAGCAGCCCGGTGCCGGCCAGCGCCACCGCGAAGAGCGCGAGCATGATCGAGGTGCCGCCGAGCAGGAAGGCGCCGTAGACACCGAGGCCGATCAGCAGCGCGGTGTAGACGGCGGACTCCAGACCGATGGAGATGCCGGCGAGCACGACGGTGGCGGGACCGGTCAGCGAGGACTTGCCGATGTCCCTGACGGGGCGGCGGTTGGTCTCGGTGAAGTACCCGGTCAGCTGCTGGATCAGGGCCGCGAGCACGATGCCGATGGCGACGGCGACGAGGGCGAGGACCCGCGGGTCGCCCGCGTGGTTGCTGATGGCGGCCTCGGTGACCCCCTCCAGATCGGCGTACGAGGACGGCAGATAGAGGTAGACCGCGACGGCCACCAGGGCGAGCGAGATCAGCGCGGAGATGAAGAATCCCCGGTTGATGGCGGTCATCCCGCTGCGATCGGCGCGCCGCGGGGCGACCGCGAAGATGCCGATCATCGCGGTGACCACGCCGATCGCCGGAACGATCAGCGGAAAGGCGAGCCCGGCGTCACCGAACGCCGCCTTGCCGAGGATGAGCGCCGCCACCAGGGTGACCGCGTAGGACTCGAAGAGGTCGGCCGCCATGCCCGCGCAGTCGCCGACGTTGTCGCCCACGTTGTCGGCGATGGTCGCCGCGTTGCGCGGGTCGTCCTCGGGGATGCCCTGCTCGACCTTGCCGACGAGGTCGGCGCCGACATCGGCGGCCTTGGTGAAGATGCCGCCGCCGACCCGCATGAACATCGCGATCAGCGCGGCGCCGAGACCGAAGCCCTCCAGGACCTTGGGGGCGTCGGCGGCATAGACGAGGACGACACAGGACGCCCCCAGCAGGCCGAGGCCCACGGTGAACATGCCGACCACGCCGCCGGTACGAAAAGCGATCTTCATGGCTTTGTGCGCGACGGCGGTGAGATCCTTTTCGGGTTCGCCTTCGGCCGGGGTGGCCTCACGGGCGGCCGCGGCCACCCGCACATTCGCCCGTACGGCCAGCCGCATGCCGATGTACCCGGTGGCCGCCGAGAAAAGCGCACCCACCAGGAAGAACACGGAACGTCCGGCACGTTCGGACCAGTCGTCGGCCGGGAGAAGCAGCAGCAGGAAGAAGACCACGACGGCGAACACGCCGAGGGTGCGCAGCTGACGGGCGAGATAGGCATTCGCGCCCTCCTGCACCGCCGCCGCGATCTTCTTCATGGAATCCGTGCCCTCGTCGGCCGCGAGCACTTGGCGCACCAGCACCTGGGCGACGACCAGCGCGGCCAGCGCCACAGCGGCGATGACCATGACGATCAGCCGATTGTCGTCCGTGAGTACCGCGGCTGCGAGAGAAGTGGAAAGATCGGTCGGTTCTGAGGTGAAGAGCCCCGCCATTCGTCCTCCTTGACGTCGTATCAGAGCTCAAGATGTGGACGGATTGTAGGGAGCCGGACCGGATCAAAACAGGGCGCTGCAAATGCAATTGACCTTCAACGGCTACTCAGCAAATGATCGAGTTCCGAAAATGCGCCCGAAAGCGGTAATGGGGCGAACTCATTGACGCTTGATCGATGATCTAGATAAATGATCTCGCGAACGGAAAAGAGGCCCGGTCGAAGGGGGTGCTATGCCCTGATGATTGCTTTACCGAACCACCCGGCGCGCCCCCTGACCCCGTCACCCGAATGGATGCCGGGGCGTTTTCCGGCCCGCTCGAGGTGTGGCCGGGAGCCGCCCTCGACCACCCCCGCGAGTGGCCCGGCGACAGCGGCCCGATGGACGGACACCGGGTGTCCGTAAATTCCTTACGCACGGATACACACCGGTATGCCCATCTGCGGGCAGCGGGCATACGGGTACCGGGCATCGGCCGGTGGCAGGTCGTGGAGGACGGCCACCGAGGGCGTAGGCCGGCCACGGGGCACCCGAGGGCCGGGACAGGTCCGTCCGGCCGCACGGGATCGGTCAGGACCCCGGCATGCCCGGAGAACGCCGGCACCCCCGCGGGGCACTGGCAGAGTCACGCGACGGGCTTGCGGCAGAGAACGGGCCGTCCCGGGAAAGGGACGGCGGACTCAGGGCCGAAACAGGGTTCAGGGCCGAACGGGCTCAGGCCGAACGGTGGCCTGAGGGCGGGACGGGCTCAGGGCCGGGCGGTGGGCTCAGGGAACGATGGAGACGGGCGCCACGGGCCAGCTCATGCGGATGACGCCGCCGCGCTCTCCGGCGGTGACCTCCATGTCGTCCACGAGGCCGCTGATGACGGCGAGACCCATCTCGTCCTCGCCCTCCGCCTCGTCCTCGGTGCCCGCCGCGGCCGCGGCCCGGACGCCCTCGGCGGCGAGCGCGGGGACCTCGTCCCCGACCTCGATGGAGAACAGCTTGTCCTCGTCGGTCAGCACGACATGGACGGGCGCGGTGATGCCATGGGTGTGGTGGAGCCCGACGGCTCTGCTGCATGCCTCGCCGACGGCGAGCCGGACCTCGTCCAGCACCGCCTCGTCCACCCCCGCCCTGCGCGCCACGGCAGCGGCCACCAAGCGGGCGGTCCTGACATGCTCGGGCTGGGCGCTGAAGCGAAGTTCGACGGTGGCCATGCGATCCCCCTCGGACGTACGGGTGCATCTCGGGGCCCGGACCGGATGCTCCGGTACCCCTTCCTCGATCGGCGGTCCGCCCACGGTCCCCGGCGGACCCCCGAACGGCCGGTTGACCGCCCATGGGCGGAGATGGGCATGCCTGACCTGCGGGACGGCCCATCGGCCGGTCCTGCGGCAACGGACCGGCCTGGGCCGCACCCGTCGCGAGATCCGGCCCGTGTCGGGGCGCGGCCGGGCGGGCCACGCCCCGGCACCGGCCGGTGACCGTCTCCTGCGGTCCGGGCTCAGTCGGCGGCCGAGACCGCCTCGTCGACCGTGGTGTGGATCGGGAACACCTTGGTCAGACCGGTGATCCGAAAAATCTTCAAAATGCGCTCCTGGTTGCAGACCAGACGCAGCGAGCCCTCATGGGCACGTACCCGCTTCAGGCCACCCACGAGCACGCCGAGCCCGGTGGAGTCGAGGAAGTCCACGCCCTCCATGTCGACAACCAGGTGGTAGCTGCCGTCATTCACCAGCTCGACCAACTGCTCGCGCAGCTTGGGCGCGGTATACACATCAATCTCGCCACCGACCTCGACGACCGTACGGTCGCCGGCGGGGCCGGTCACATTGCGAGTCGACAGGGACAGGTCCACGGATCCTCCAGCACCTTGCTATCGGGCGGCCGCCCCCACAGGTCTCCCCGGCGGAGCCGGAGGACGGTCGCCAGCCGCGATGGCATTCAATCACTTACCAGCAGCCATGCACGACGCCTTGGGACCATTGTCCGTCACACCAGTGACACACTCGGTGCCGATGGCCAAGAATCTGCGTCCCCGACGACCCCCCGAGAGCGGGGCCGCCCGCCCCTCCCCCGGTGAGGTCCTCGACCGGCTCGCCACGGGGGCGGGCCGGGCCGCGCGCATCACTCATACGGAGCACTTGCCCCCGCGACCGGGCCGCCATGCCGTCTGGCCGCACCGCATCCGCCCAGAAGTGATCAACGCCATGCGGGACGCCGGCGCCGAGCACCCCTGGACCCACCAGGCGACCGCCGCCGGGCACGCGCTGGACGGCGAGTCCGTGGTGATCGCCACAGGCACCGCGTCGGGCAAGTCCCTGGCCTATCTCGCCCCCGTCCTGACCACCCTCCTCGACGGCTCCGAGGCACCCAACGGCCGGGGCGCGACCGCGCTCTACCTCGCCCCCACCAAGGCGCTGGCGGCCGACCAGTGCCGGGCCGTGAAGGAACTGGCGGCCCCGCTGGGCCATCGCATCCGCCCCGCCGTCTACGACGGCGACACCCCCGTCGAGGAGCGCGAGTGGGTGCGCCAGTACGCCACCTATGTGCTCACCAATCCCGACATGCTCCACCGGGGGATCCTTCCCTCCCATCCGCGCTGGGCCTCCTTCCTGCGCTCGCTGCGCTACGTCGTCATCGACGAGTGCCACACCTACCGGGGCGTCTTCGGCTCCCACGTCGCCCAGGTCCTGCGGCGACTGCGCCGGATATGCGCCCGCTACGGCTCGGACCCCGTCTTCCTGCTGGCGTCCGCGACCGCCGCCGAACCCGCCGTCGCGGCCGAGCGGCTCACCGGAGTGCCGGTGGTGGAGGTCTCCGACGACGCCTCGCCCCGCGGCGAACTGGTCTTCGCGCTCTGGGAGCCGCCGCTCACCGAACTCCGCGGCGAACGGGGCGCCCCCGTGCGCCGCACCGCCACGGCCGAGACCGCCGATCTCCTCACCGATCTGACCGTGCAGGGCGTCCGCACGGTGGCCTTCGTCCGGTCCCGCCGGGGGGCCGAGCTGATCTCCGTGATCGCCAAGGAACGGCTGGCGGAGGTCGACTCCTCGCTGCCCCGGCGGGTGGCCGCGTACCGGGGCGGCTATCTCCCCGAGGAGCGCCGGGCCCTGGAGAGCGCCCTGCACTCCGGGGAACTGCTGGGCCTCGCCGCCACCACCGCCCTGGAGCTGGGTGTCGACGTCTCCGGGCTGGACGCGGTGGTGATCTGCGGCTATCCGGGCACCCGGGCCTCGCTCTGGCAGCAGGCCGGCCGCGCGGGCCGCACCGGCCGGGGTGCCCTGGCCGTCCTGGTCGCCCGGGACGACCCGCTGGACACCTTCCTGGTCCACCACCCCGAGGCGCTCTTCCGGCAGCCGGTGGAGTCCACCGTGCTCGATCCCGACAATCCGTACGTCCTCACCCCCCATCTGTGCGCGGCCGCCGCCGAGCTGCCGCTCACCGAAGCCGACCTGGAACTCTTCGGACCGGCCGCCGCCGGGCTGATGCCCCAGCTGGAGGCCGCCCGGCTGCTGCGCCGCCGCGCCACCGGCTGGCACTGGACCCGGCGGGAGCGGGCCGTCGACCTCACCGACATCCGGGGCGAGGGCGGCCGCCCGGTGCAGATCGTGGAGGAGTCCACGGGCCGCCTCCTCGGCACCGTCGACGAGTCGGCCGCCCACACCAGCGTCCACGAGGGCGCGGTCCATCTCCACCAGGGCCGCACTTATCTGGTGCGGCGGCTGGACCTGGAGGACTCGGTGGCGCTCGTGGAGGACGCCGTACCGCCGTACTCCACCACCGCCCGGGACACCACCACCGTCTCCGTGCTCGACACCGAGACCGAGATCCCCTGGGGCGAGGGCCGTCTCTGCTTCGGCTCCGTCGAGGTCACCAACCAGGTCGTCTCCTTCCTCCGCCGCAAGCTCGTCACCGGGGAGGTGCTGGGCGAGACCAAGCTGGACCTCCCCCCGCGCACCCTGCGCACCCGGGCCGTGTGGTGGACCGTCACCGAGTCCCAGCTGGACGCCGCCCGGGTCCTGCCGGAGCAGCTCGGCGGCGCCCTGCACGCCGCCGAACACGCCGCCATCGGCATGCTGCCGCTCTTCGCCACCTGCGACCGCTGGGACATCGGCGGCGTGTCGGTCCCGGAGCATCCCGACACCGGGCTGCCGACCGTCTTCGTGTACGACGGCCACCCGGGCGGCGCGGGCTTCGCCGAACGGGCCTTCCACACCGCCCGGGCCTGGCTGGACGCGACCCGGGAGGCCATCGCGGCCTGCGAGTGCACGGCGGGCTGCCCGTCCTGCATCCAGTCCCCGAAGTGCGGCAACGGCAACGACCCCCTGGACAAGCGGGCCGCTGTCCGCCTGCTGTCGGAACTGCTGCGCGACGCCGCTCCCCAGCCCTGACCCGCACCACGCCCTGCCGCGCACCGCGCCCGGGGCGGAAACGGGCCGGTGGGACCGGCCGGCCTCCCGGCTCCGTCCGGACAGCGGCGCCCTTCCGGGCCCGCCCGGATCGCCGGTCCGGCGGCGGGTGGGGGCGGGTGGACGGCCGCCGCCGGTCCGGCACGGGCCCGGGACTCCAGGGCGTAGGGCCCGAAGCGGAACCGCGCGGACACCTCCGCCAGCTCGCCGTGGACCGTGCAGCGGACCACCTCCGCGCCCTGTGCCCGGGCGACCCTCCGAGCGTGTCCACAGGCGGTGGACGACCCCGCGAGGGCGTGGTCGGCGGCGGCCAGGGCGGCCAGATCGGCCGCCGCTCCGGCGCGGTGCCGGGCCGCGACGACCTGTCCCAGCGCCAGCACCGCGGCGAAGATCACGCACAGCGCCGACGCCGTCATCGCCGTCCAGACGCTCGCGACTCCCCGGTCCGCGCCCGGTCCCCGGCATCGCCGGACCAGGCGGGCGGGCGCCCCGCACCCGGGCCGGGGCCAGCCGACGGCCGCCGCCGCCGAACCGCTCACCGGCGCGGGCGCGGCGCCGACGGCACCCGTCCGGCCGCTCACGGGGGCCCTCCGGAGCCGGACCGGATCGTGTCCTCGGCCAGGGCCACCGCCTCCGCACGGAGGGTCAGCGCCCATCTCCCGGGCCCGGGCGCCGGAGCGGAGACCCTGACCCGCCACAGCCCTCCCTCCCGCGCCACCGCGACCCGGGCGTCCGCCGGGGCCGCCGCACGGGCGGCGGCGACCACCACGGCGTACGGCTCGGAGCGCGCGGCGGCCCGGGCCCCGGTCCGGGCGGCGTCGACGCACTGGATCTGCGCCGACGCCGCCATCAGCGCCCACACCAGCCCCATCGCGAAGATCACCAGGGCGGGCATCGCCACGGCCGCCTCGGCCGTCACCATCCCGTCCTCGCCGCCGCGCCCCCGCTCCCCCCGCTCTCCCCGGGCCACCCGCCGGCGCCTCCGCACCGGGCCCGGCGCACCACCTGCCCGGGCACCACGGCCACCGCGGTCAGAACTGCGCATCGAGCGCCTTCCCGATCAGCGACTCCAGCGCCCCGGCGACGGCACCACTGGTCACGATCTTGTACAGGACGGCCGCGAAGGCACAGGCCGCGATCGTCCCCATCGCGTACTCGGACGTGGTCATCCCGGCATCCCCGAACCGGCCGGAACGTGGCCGCCTGCCGCGCCGGACAGCGCCATCCGCGACCGGTCGGCGCCCCCGCCCGAGCCACCACCGCAGCGTGATCGTCTTCACCATCGTGCGAACCCCCAGGACTTCTCGTTCCATGACCGTTTCCCATGACCGTTCAATGACCGCTCAGCAGCCCGTCCGCCAGGCCGATGACCACGGGGGCCACTCCGACGGCCAGGAAGGCGGGCAGAAAGCACAGCCCCACCGGGGCGGTGATCAGGACCTGGGCCCGGCGGGCGCGGGCCGTCGTGGCACGGGCGGCGTCGGCGCGCAGCCGCCCGGCGATCCGGGAGACCGGCTCCGCCGCCGGGGAGCCGCCGACGTGGGCGCGCTCCAGACAGCGGGCCAGCCCGGCCGCCCCGGCCAGCGCGGCGAGGGCGCCCCACGCCCGGCCCGGTTCGCCGCCGAGGCGGAGCGCCGCGCAGGCCCGGAGCAGCCGGTCCCCGACCGGGCCGCCCAGGGAGTCCCCGACCGCCTCCGCCGCCTCGTGCGGTGCGGCCCCGGCCGTCAGGCACGCGGCCAGCAGATCGGCCGCCAGCGGCAGCCTGGGGTCCACGACGGGCTCCCTGGCCGCCACGGGCGCCCGCGGGCCCGTCCGCCACCGCCGTACCCCGCCGGCGGCCACAAGCCCCAGCAGCAGACCGGGAACGCCCTCGACGAGGACCCAGAGCGCGATGAGCGCCCCCGCCGGGGCCACCCAGGGCCGGGCCCTGCGCCGGAGGTCCGGCCGGGGCCGTCGCAGGACCGGCAGTCCCAGCAGAGCCGCACCCCGGCGGCGGGCCGTCCGTCTCCGGCGCACCGCCGCTGCCGTGAACGCCAGCCAGAGAACGGCGGCGAGCAGCGCGCACACCGCCGCCCCGGCCCTCACCGGACCGCTCCCGCCGGAGGCTTCGGCACCGCGCGGACGATCCGCGCGGCCCACCAGAGCCCGGCCGCCTCCAGAGCCCCGCCGACCGCCAGGCAGAACAGGCCCGCCGGGGTCCGCAGCAGCACCCGCAGCGGCTCGGCCCCCAGGGCCCAGCCCATGGCGAGGGCGAACGCCGGGAGGAGGGCCAGCAGCCCGATGGTGGAGCGGGCGCCCGCGAGCTGCGCCCGCAGCTCCTCGTGCTGGTCCCGCTCGGCCCGCAGGGCCGCCTCCAGCCGGTCGAGCGCGGCCGCCAGGCCGGCTCCGCCGTCGACGGTCACCCGCCAGCAGGCGGCCAGCCCCACGAGGCCGTCGGCGCCGGGCGCCCGGGCCGCCTCCCGCAGCGCTTCGGGGACATTCCCGCCGAAGCGGGCCGCCGCGGCCACCGTCGTCCCGCCGGGGCCGAGGGCGTCCACCGTCGCGGCGGCGGCCAGCAGCGCCTGCCCCGGCTGGAGCCCGGCCCGCAGCTCGGCGGCGACGGCACCGACCAGCGCGATCACCGCTTCGGCACGGCGCCCGCGCTCCGCGCTCCGCCGCGCGGCCCGCAGCCGGCGCCGCACCAAAGGCACGGCGGCGGCCCCCGCGAGCAGCGGCAGCGGCGACCGGGCCGCCACCGCGAGGACGAGCCCGGCCGGCAGGCAGATCCACTCCCGGCCGGGCCGGGCCAGGTGCGCGGGCCACCGGGGCGGCCGCCAGGGGGTGGGCCGGACCGCTTCCGCGCCGGCCAGCAGCAGCCGGGCCCGCCCGGGACCGGTGTCCCCTCCCGCCAGCAGCAGGGCCGCCACCGCCAGGCACAGCGCCGTCACATGGAGCGGCTCCACCGCGTTCACAGGGCGGCCCCGAGGAGGCCCCTCAGCCGCTCCCAGCCCTGCTGCCGGGTGAATTCCTCCGCGCCCCAGCGCAGCGCCGGGACGGTCCGCACCCATCCGGCCGGGTCCCGCTCCAGGGTGTGCACCTCGGCGACCCGCCGCCGGCCGTCCCGGTCCCGCACGAGATGGATCACCAGCGAGAGCGCGGCGGCCAGCTGGCTGTGGAGGGCCGCCCGGTCCAGTCCCGCGGCGGTCGCCAGGGCCTCCAGCCGGGCCGGTACGTCCGCCGCGGCGTTGGCGTGGACGGTGCCGCAGCCCCCGTCGTGGCCGGTGTTGAGGGCGCTCAGCAGCTCGGTGACCTCGGCGCCCCGGACCTCCCCCACCACCAGACGGTCCGGCCGCATCCGCAGGGCCTGCCGGACGAGATCCCGCAGGGTGACCAGGCCCGCGCCCTCCTGGTTCGGCGTGCGGGACTGGAGGCGGACCGTGTGGGGGTGGCCGGGCCGCAGCTCGGCGGAGTCCTCCGCGACGACGATCCGCTCGCGGTCGCCCACCAGTCCGAGCAGGCCGGCGAGGAGGGTCGTCTTCCCGGTGCCGGTGCCGCCGCTGATCAGGAACGAGAGCCGGGCGTCGACGACGGCCCGCAGCAGCCGGTCGCCGCCCGGCGGCAGGGTCCCGGCGGCCACCAGCTCCGCCATCGAGAACGCCCTGGGCCGCACCACCCGCAGCGACAGGCAGGTCGATCCGACGGCGACCGGCGGGATGACGGCGTGCATCCTGGTCCCGTCGGGGAGCCGGGCGTCCACCCACGGCCGGGCGTCGTCCAGCCGGCGCCCGGCGACGGCGGCGAGGCGCTGGGCCAGCCTGCGCACCGACGCCGCGTCGGCGAAGGTCACCTCCGTCCGCTCCAGCCCGCGGCCCCGGTCCACCCAGACCCGGTCGGGCGCGGAGACCAGGACGTCGGTGACCGAAGGATCCGCCAGCAGCGGTTCCAGCGGGCCGCTGCCCACCAGCTCGCACCGCAGCTCCTCGGTGCCGCCGAGGATCTCCGCCGTGCCCAGCAGACGGCCCTGGGCGCGCAGGGCGGCCGCGACCCGGGCCGGGGTGGGTTCCTCGCCGCTCTCCGCGAGCCTTTGGCGCACGGCGTCGAGCAGTCGCGCGCTGTCGAGCAGTCCCGCGCTCATGACGGCGTCCCCGGGGCGAGGGCCCGCTCCCAGAAGACGGAGCAGAACCGGGCGAGCGGGGTACCGGGGCGGCCCGGGAGGGTCTCCTCGGGCGGGCCGGTGGGCACGCGGCTCTCCCAGGGCACCTCGCCCACCAACGGCAGCCCCAGCGACGCGGCAACCCAGCCGTCGTCGAGCCCCGGGCCGTAGGGGCGGCGGGTGACGATCCGCAGATCCCGCAGGACCATGCCCACGGTCGAGGCGACCCGGTTGGCGGCGGCGACGGACCGCAGCTCGCCCGGCACCATCAGCAGCCCCAGATCGAGCTGGGCCAGCGCCTCGGCCACCCCTTCGTCCACCCGGCGCGGCAGATCCACCACGACCACCCCGCCGCCCCGGCGGGCCGCCGACAGCACCGATCGCAGGGCATCGGGCGGGACCACGACCGAGTCGCCCCGGTCCCAGCTCAGCACCCGCAGCCGGTGCAACCGGGGCAGCGACTCCTCCAGCGCTCCACCCGCGACCCGGCCCCTCGCAGAGGCGAAATCCGGCCACCTTCTGCCCTCGGCGCGCTCACCGCCGAGCAGCACGTCGATGCCCCCGCCGAGCGGGTCGCCGTCGACGAGGACGGTGCGGCGGCCCTCCCGCGCGGCTGTCACGGCCAGGGCGCAGGCCAGGGTGGACGCCCCGGCCCCGCCGCAGCCGCCGATGACCCCGATGGTCGCCGCGGGGTCGCCGACGCCCTCGGCCGCGTCGGCGATCCGGTCCACGAGCAGGCGCTCGGCGTCGGGGAGCCGCAGGACCTCGTCGGCCCCGATCTCGACGGCGAGCCGCCAGACACCGGGGTCGTCCTGCTCCCGCCCCACCAGCAGCACCCCCTCGCGGCGGGCGGCGCCCCGGCAGCGCGCCGCCGCGTCGTCGCCCACGAGGACCAGCGGCGCCTCCTCCCAGGCGCCCCGCCGCTCGGGCACCGCGTGATGGACCTCCGGCTCGGTCCCCGCCGCGGCGCACAGCCGCAGCAGATCGTCGAGCAGTTCCATGTCCTCGGTCACGATCAGAGGCACGGGCCGCCGTTCTCCGGCGGCCGGTGTCCCCTTCGGCGAGTTGGATCCAGCCACGATCTCCACCCCCTGATTGCCCCGACCCCGCCGTGATACGGGATCGGTGATTCCCGGACCCCGCGGACTTCGCGGGTGGAATCACGGTGCAGCGCACTCGGAAATCGTGTGGATCTTGCTGAAAAGCTGTGGACGGACCGCCGGTTGTGAATATCTCCGTAGCCCATACCGGTGACTCCCGGCCGCACCTCTTCCGCTACGGACAGTGACCATGCAGAGTGGTATGGGCCCTGTCGCAAGAAGCTCGTCGAGGAGAGGTGGGAGCAGAAGTGGATCTGAAGCACATCCGAAAAACGCGTCCGGACATGCGACGACCCCCGCCGGGGGGGAGAGCGGGGGTCGTCTCTCCGGTCGGCTCGGGGGGGGAGGAGCCGATCCGGGTTAGCACGGTCGCGAACGATCCGTGACTTCCATGGTGTACCCGAAGCCCTTCTCAGGCAAACCCACACGCCCTCGGGGTACGCCGAATGGCGGGCACCTATGCTCAGCTCGTGGAAAACCACTCGTTGCCTCGCACAGCTGCGTTCTTTGACCTGGACAAGACGGTCATTGCGAAGTCTTCGGCGCTGACCTTCAGCAAGTCCTTCTACCACGGCGGCCTGATCAACCGGCGAGCCGTCCTGCGCACCGCCTATGCCCAGTTCGTTTTTCTCGCGGGCGGCGCCGACCACGACCAGATGGAGCGGATGCGGGAGTACCTCTCCGCGCTCTGCAAAGGCTGGAACGTCCAGCAGGTGAAGGAGATCGTCGCCGAGACCCTGCACGATCTCATCGATCCGATCATCTACGACGAGGCGGCGTCCCTCATCGAGGAACACCACACCGCCGGGCGCGATGTGGTGATCGTCTCCACCTCGGGATCCGAGGTCGTCGAGCCGATCGGCGAGCTGCTGGGCGCCGATCGGGTGGTCGCCACCCGGATGGTCGTCGGCGACGACGGCTGCTTCACCGGCGAAGTGGAGTACTACGCGTACGGGCCCACCAAGGCGGAGGCCATCCGCGAGCTGGCCGAGTCGGAGGGATACGACCTCGACCGCTGTTACGCGTACAGCGACTCCGTCACCGACATACCGATGCTGGAATCGGTGGGTCACCCCTACGCGGTCAATCCCGATCGCGGGCTTCGCCGGGAAGCGGCCGCGCGAGACTGGCCGGTTCTCGTCTTCAACCGCCCGGTCCGGCTGAAGCAGCGGCTGCCGGCGCTCTCCCTGCCGCCGCGCCCGGCCCTGGTGGCCGCGGCCGCGGTGGGCGCCGCGGCGGCCACCGCGGGGCTGGTCTGGTACGCGAGCCGCCGGCGCGGTGCGGCGGCGCGGGCGGCAGCGGCGGCCCTGCGCCACCCGGCCCTCCGCCCTGCCGTGGCCGACGCCGTCCTCAAGAGTGTCGACGCCATCGGCGGCACGAGCGGCGTCGGCGGCCCGGGAACGATCACCACGGGCATCGCCGGGGGTATCGCCGGCATCGGCGCCCTGGGCAGCCTGGGCCGCTCGGGCGGCTCCACCCGGGCGGCCGCCCGTTTCACCCGAATTTGAACACAAAAGTAAAGAACTGGAGCTGGGGCTTCCGCTTCCCGGCGGGCTGGAGTACAAAGGAGTCAACGGCCCGCGAGACCACGGATATCCGAGAGGATCACCTGTAACGCATCAAGGCCCCACGGACCGACGTATGAAAACCGAGCACCCACGCGACGTCGACCCGTCGAATACGGGCCAGCCGCACCAGGCCACGGGCAACAGTTCCCGGCTTGATGGGCGCAGCACATCGAGGACGCTTGGTAACTCGGCGGACATGCAGCGGCGGTACCGAACCGGTACCGCCGCAACCCTGTCCGGGCCGTTTCACTCTTTCAGGCGGCTCCGCGCTGGAGCGCCTCGCACACCGCCGTCGACTCCCGGGCCCCCAGCTCGACCGCCCGGCCGCAGTGTGCGATCCACGCCGCCATCCCCTCCGGCGTACCGGACAGATAGCCGTCAAAGGCCGCCGCGTAGGCCGCCCGGCCCTGCTCCGCGTGGCCGACCTCGGCGGGGCAGATCCCCTTGGGGTCGAGCCCGGAGCCGATGAGGACGATCCGCTGGGCGGCCCGCGCCACCAGTCCGTTGTCCGAGGCGAACGGGCGCAGCGCCAGCAGTTCCCCGTGCGCCACCGCCGCCGTCACCAGCGCGGGGGCCTCACCACCCGCGACGATCAGGCCGGACAACCCCTCCAACCGCCCGCTCATCTCGGCGGCGGCCGGCAGCGGGGCCTCGATCAACGGCTCGTCGACCGGCTCGCCCGCCAGCCGGGGGCGGCCCACCGCACCGTCGTCGGCCGCCCCGCCGGCGGCGAGCAGATGCAGCCGGGCCAGCACCCGAAGCGGTGACTGCCGCCAGACGGAGAGAAGTTGACCCGACTCGGCGGCGAGCCGGAGCGCCGCGCCGACCGTACGCCCCTCGGGGTCCCGGCCGAAGTCGCTGCGCCTGCGGACCTCCTCCAGCGCCCAGTCGGCCCCGGACAGCGCGGCGGAACCCCGCGCTCCGCGCAGCGCCGCCTCGGCCGTGACCTCGGCACTTCTGCGGCGCATGATCCGGTGCCCGTAGACCCGGTCGACGGCCTTGCGCACCCCGGCCACGGAGTCCGCGACCCCCGGCAGCACGGCCAGGGCGGCGAGCGGATCCCCCGGCGCGGCGGCGGAGGAGGCGGGCGGCGACGCATGCGTACTCATAGCCGCGAGGCTACGCGCCGTCGACCCACGTCCCCCCTTGGAGTGGTCTTCTTCACTTCACTTGACAGCACCGGGCGAGCAGACCACTACCCTAGGTGAACATGAAGATCGCTTTCGTAGGCAAGGGCGGCAGCGGCAAGACGACGCTGTCCTCGCTCTTCATCCGCCAACTGGCCGCCCAGGGTGCTCCCGTCGTCGCGGTGGACGCGGACATCAACCAGCATCTGGGGGTCGCGCTCGGCCTCGACGAGGAGCAGGCGGGCGCCCTGCCCGCGATGGGCGCCCACCTACCGCTGATCAAGGAGTATCTGCGGGGCTCGAACCCCCGGATCACCTCGGCCGACACCATGATCAAGACGACTCCCCCGGGCGAGGGCTCCCGGCTGCTGCGGGTCGCCGAGGACAACCCCGTCTACGACGCCTGCGCCCGTACGGTCCTGCTGGACGGCGGGGAGAACGGGGAGATCCGCCTGATGGCGACCGGCCCGTTCACCGAGTCGGACCTCGGGGTGGCCTGCTACCACTCCAAGGTGGGCGCCGTGGAGCTGTGCCTGAACCATCTGGTGGACGGGCAGGACGAGTACGTGGTGGTCGACATGACCGCCGGCTCGGACTCCTTCGCCTCGGGCATGTTCACCCGTTTCGACATGACGTTCCTGGTGGTCGAGCCGACCCGCAAGGGGGTGTCGGTCTACCGCCAGTACACCGAGTACGCACGGGACTTCGGCGTCGCCCTGAAGGTCGTCGGCAACAAGATCCAGGGCCAGGACGACATCGACTTCCTGCGGGCGGAGGTCGGCGACGACCTGCTGGTGACGGTCGGCCAGTCCGACTGGGTGCGGGCGATGGAGAAGGGCCGGCCCCGGGGTCTCGCGGCGCTGGAGCCGGAGAACCAGCGGGCGCTGACGGCCCTGCGCGCCGCCGCCGACGGCTCGTACGCGCGCCGGGACTGGGAGCGCTACACCCGTCAGATGGTCCACTTCCATCTGAAGAACGCGGAGAGCTGGGGGAACGCCAAGACCGGGGCCGACCTGGCAGCCCAGGTCGACCCCGGATTCGTCCTCGGGGAGAACGCAGAGCACACAGGGAACGCGGACCGGATCAGCTCCCCACTGCCGGCGTGATCACGTCGGGCAGGTCGGCCGCCCTGCCCTCGTCGTCCTCGCCGTCCTCCCCGTCGTCGTCATCGTCATCGTCGTCATCGTCGTCGTCATCGCCGGTGCCGACGAGGGCGGGCGGCTGCGCGGCCGTCACGGACCGGTCCTGCTGAGCGGGCCGGTCCACCGCTCCCGGCGCCGCCGCTGATCTCTGCACAGCGGGCCGGGCGGCGAGGAAGTCCGCCCAGCCGCCCTGCGGCCGCTCACCGACCTCCAGGGTCCTCAGCTTGCGCAGCACTTCGGGATCCTGGACGTCGAGCCAGTCCGCGAGCTGCTTGAAGGAGACGCACCGCACCTCCTTCTGTACGCAGACCGTGGCGATGGCCTCCTCGATGGCGCGCATGTAGGTGCCGCCGTTCCAGGACTCGAAGTGGTTGCCGATGATCAGCGGCGCGCGGTTGCCCTGGTAGGAGCGGTCGAAGGCGCCGATCAGCCCGTCGCGCATCTGGTCGCCCCAGAGCCGGTGCAGGGCCTGCTCGCCGTGGACCGTGCCGGACTGGTTGATCATGAAGTTGTAGTCCATCGACAGCGTCTCGTAGGAGTGCCCGGGGAACGGGACGAGCTGCATCGACAGATCCCACAGCCCGTGGTCCCTCTCCGGCCAGACCTGGTCGTTGACGCCGCTGGTGTCATAGCGGAAGCCCAGCTCGCTCGCCGCCCGGACGAAGTTCTTCCGGCCCTCCAGGCAGGGGGTGCGCGCGCCGACCAGCTCCTTGTCGTAGTCGAAGGGCAGCGGCTGCTCGGACCTCAGCCCCGCGTTCGTCCGCCAGTTCTTCACAAAGGACTTGGCCTGGCTGATCTCGCTCTTCCACTCGTCCACCGACCAGGTGCCGACCCCGCCGTCCGCACCGCAGAAGTGGCCGTTGAAGTGCGTACCGACCTCGTTGCCCTCCTGCCAGGCGCCGCGCAGCTCGCGCACGGTGTCCCTGATGCCCTGGACGTCGTTGAAACCGATGTCGGAGCGGCCGGCGTCGTGCTGCGGCGGCAGATACAGGTCCGCCTTCTCCTCCGGCAGCAGATAGACGCCGCTGAGGAAGTACGTCATCGTGGCGCCGTACTTCCGGCCCACCGAGCGGAAGTGGGAGAAGAGCTTCTGACTGTCCTCCCCCGCCCCGTCCCAGGAGAACACCACGAACTGCGGCGGCCGCTGGCCGGGCTTCAGCCGCTCGGGCCGCAGCTGGCGGGGCTGGACGCCGGTGAAGGCGGTGGAGCCGTCGCCGATGAGCCGTGGGGCGCGGGGGGCCGGGGCCACCTTCCGCGCACCCGGAGCACCCTCCTTCCCCCCGTCCGGGCCGGAGCCGCCGCAGCCCGCGATCCCCGCGACCAGCGCCGTGGTGGCCACGCCGACGGCGAACCTCTGTGCGGTGACCTTCATCCGCCCGACCTCTTTCATGTGGCTCATGCGATTCGTACGACTTTGTGGTTATCCGACTTAAGTCAAGGACGCCGACAAGGTCGCATCGGACACATGGGACGAGAGGGTCGACGGGCCGCGTTAACCGGATTAATCACTGAATCGAGTGAAATGCTGACCCATTTGCTTAAAAAATCATGCCGGACTCTTTACTCTGCATTACGATCCATTTACTGAGCGTTGAGTATCCCGCTGCTGCACGCCGTGACCCACGGCCGCGTCCCCCACATTCCGCGACCGCGCTGCCCCGGAGGAGACGGGAACATGTCTGCCTGCGTCCCCACCCGCACCGACGACGACCCGCCCGAGCCGACCCGATCCACCGAATCGACCAAATCCGCCGGAACGGCCGGATCCGCCGAGCCGACCGGCCCTACCGGCCCCGCCGGAGCCGCCGGACCGGCCACGGCCGCACCACCCCCCGCACACCGTCCCGGCCACGCCCCCGGCAAGGGCCCCGCCCGCTTCCGGTCGCTGTCGTCCGACCTGTCCGCGTCCATCTCCGTCTTCCTGATCGCGCTGCCGCTCTCCCTCGGCATCGCGCTCGCCACCGGAGCCCCCCTCCAGGCCGGACTGGTGGCCGCAGCCGTCGGCGGCATCGTCGTCGGCCGCTTCGGCGGCGCTCCGCTCCAGGTGAGCGGGCCGGCGGCCGGGCTGACCGTCGTCACCGCCGATCTGATCCAGCAGTACGGCTGGCGCGTCACCTGCGCCATCACCGTCCTCGCCGGCTTCGCGCAACTCGTCCTGTCCGCCGTGCGCGTGGCCCGGTCCGCGCTCGCCGTGAGCCCGGCGATCGTCCACGGCATGCTCGCGGGCATCGGCGTCACCATCGCCCTCGCCCAGCTCCACATCGTGCTCGGCGGCACCCCCCAGAGTTCCGCCGTCGCCAATGTCCGGGCGCTCCCCGCCCAGCTCGCCGCCCTCCACCCGGCCGCCATCTCGGTCAGCCTGCTGACCGTCACCCTCCTGCTGGCCTGGCCCCGGATCCCCGGCCGGACCGGCCGGATCCTGCGCACCGTGCCCGCCGCGCTCGCCGCCGTCGCGGGCGCCACCGCCCTCGCCGTGGTGGCCGGGCTGCGGCTCCCCCTCGTCGACCTCCCCTCCTGGTCCAGCCACGCCCTGCCCGCGATGCCCGAGGGCCCGGTGCTCGGCCTGATCGCCGCCGTCCTCACCATCACCCTGGTCGGCAGCGTCGAATCGCTGCTGTCGGCCGTCGCCGTCGACAAGCTGGCCGCCGCCCGCAAAGTGCCGGACGTCCGGATCCCGCGCGCCGACCTCGACCGCGAGCTGGCCGGTCAGGGCGCGGCCAACGTGGTCTCCGGCGCGCTGGGCGGACTGCCCGTCACCGGCGTCGCCGTCCGCAGCTCCGCGAATGTCTCGGCCGGTGCCGTCAGCCGGAACTCGACCATGTTCCACGGCCTGTGGATCGTGCTCGCCGCCCTGCTGCTGGTCCCCGTCCTCGACCTGATCCCGCTGGCGGCCCTCGCCGCGCTCGTCATGGTCGTCGGCGTCCAGATGGTCAACATCACCCACCTCCGCAACGTGAAGCGGAACCGCGAGATCCTGGTGTACGCGGCGACCCTGGCCTCCGTCGTCATCACGGGTGTCCTGGAGGGCGTGGCCATCGGGATCGCGGTCGCGGTGGCCGTCGCCCTGCACCGGCTGACCCGTACGCGGATCACCCAGGAGCAGCACGGGGACGGCCACCGGGTCCGGGTGCGCGGGCAGTTGACCTTCCTCGCCGTGCCCCGGCTGAGCCGGACGCTGAGTCAGGTGCCCCAGGGCACCGCCTGCGTGGTCGAGCTGGACGGCTCCTTCATGGACCACGCCGCGTACGAGGCGCTCCACGACTGGCAGCTCTCGCACACCGCCCAGGGCGGTACGGTCGAGTTCACCGGCCGGGCCGGCAGCCGGATCAGCGAGCCCGCCTCCGAGACCCACGGCTGCTGCCGCCCCTGGACCCCCTGGCGCAACCACCACTGCGGCAGCCGGCCGGGGCCCGGATCGGCCCATCCGCTGGCGAAGGGCGTCAGCTCCTTCCAGCGGGACACCGCACCCCTGGTCCGCGACGAGCTGGCCCGGCTGGAGCGCGAGGGCCAGCGGCCCTCCCAGCTCTTCCTGACCTGCGCCGACTCCCGCGTGGTGACCAGCATGATCACCGCCAGCGGGCCGGGCGACCTCTTCACCGTCCGCAATATGGGCAATCTCGTGCCCCTGCCCGGGGCGGAGAGCGACGCCTCGGTGGCGGCGGCGATCGAGTACGCCGTCGATGTGCTGCGCGTCGACTCGATCACCGTCTGCGGGCACTCCGGCTGCGCCGCCATGCACGCCCTGCTCGCCGCGCCGCCCGTCGGCGCGCAGACGCCGCTGCGGCGGTGGCTGCACCACGGCCAGCCGAGTCTGGAGCGGATGCGCAGCCCGCACCGGCCATGGGCCCGGATCGCGGGGCGGCTGCCCTCCGACGCGGTGGAGCAGCTCTCCCTGACCAATGTGGTGCAGCAGTTGGAGCATCTGCGGTCCTACGAGTCCGTCGCCCGGCGGCTCGCCGACGGCAGTCTGCGCCTCCAGGGCATGTACTTCCATGTCGGCGAGGCCCAGGCGTATCTGCTCGCGGGCACCGACGACCGGACCGGACCGACAGAACCGACCGGACCGACCGACCTGGCCGGGCACCCGGAGCAGCCCGTACCGGACCTGTACGACGAAGGGAACGCGCAGGACCGGGAGCGCGCGGCGGTCTTCGACCGGGTGGCCCCCGCCTCGTCCGCCCTGGTGAAGGCCCGCGCCTGAGGCCGCACCCGGGGCGGCCGGGCCCGTACCTGAGGCCGCACCCGGGGCGGCCGGGCCCCTACCCGAGGCGGCTCCGGGGCACGGCGGCGGAAATCTCCGTACCCACCGTTGAACCGGATCCGCCCCCCGTCCGTACCTATGAGTGGCCCCTCCTTTCCGCCGCCCGGGAAGGAGGGGCCACCTCGTGCCCCCGGCCCGACGGCAACACGACACGCCGGACCGGATGGGGGAATTCCACTTCTCGGAGCCGAATCTCCGGGGTGGGCACGACAGGTCTAAACCAATAGCCGGAAAGCCTTGTCACCCGGGCCCTTCGGCTGATGAGCTATGCCCTCGGAATCCATAGCCGCAGAGGACGCCCTGGGAAAGGGAGATGTCGTGAGCAACGAGAGCCTGGCCAACCTTCTGAAAGAGGAGCGCCGCTTCGCGCCGCCGGCCGAGCTGGCCGCGAACGCCAATGTCACAGCGGAGGCGTACGAGCAGGCCAGTGCGGACCGGCTCGCCTTCTGGGCCGAGCAGGCGCGCAGGCTCTCGTGGGCCACCGAGCCGACCGAGACCCTGGACTGGAGCAACCCCCCGTTCGCCAAGTGGTTCGCGGACGGCGCGCTCAACGTCGCGTACAACTGCGTGGACCGCCATGTCGAGGCCGGGAACGGCGACCGGGTCGCCATCCACTTCGAGGGCGAGCCCGGGGACAGCCGCGCCGTCACCTACGCCGAGCTCAAGGACGAGGTCTCGCGGGCCGCGAACGCCCTGACCGAGCTGGGTGTCCGCAAGGGCGACCGGGTCGCCGTCTATCTGCCGATGATCCCCGAGGCCGTGGTGGCGATGCTGGCCTGCGCCCGCATCGGCGCGGCCCACTCGGTGGTCTTCGGCGGCTTCTCCGCCGACGCCGTGGCCTCCCGCATCCAGGACGCCGACGCCAAGCTGGTCATCACCGCCGACGGCGGCTACCGCCGGGGCAAGCCCAGCGCGCTCAAGCCCGCCATCGACCAGGCCGTGGCCAAGTGTCCTCAGGTCGAGCACGTCCTCGTGGTCCGGCGCACCGGCGAGGACACCGCCTTCACCGAGGGCCGTGACGTCTGGTGGCACGAGATCGTGGAGCGCCAGTCCGCCGAGCACACCCCCGAGGCGTTCGAGGCGGAGCACCCGCTCTTCATCCTCTACACCTCCGGCACCACCGGTAAGCCCAAGGGCATCCTGCACACCTCCGGTGGCTATCTGACCCAGGCGGCCTACACCCACCACGCGGTCTTCGACCTCAAGCCGGAGTCGGACGTCTACTGGTGCACCGCCGACATCGGCTGGGTCACCGGACACTCGTACATCGTCTACGGGCCGCTCGCCAACGGCGCCACGCAGGTGATGTACGAGGGCACCCCCGACACCCCCCACCAGGGCCGGTTCTGGGAGATCGTGCAGAAGTACGGCGTGACCATCCTCTACACCGCGCCGACCGCGATCCGTACGTTCATGAAGTGGGGCGACGACATCCCCGCCAAGTTCGACCTGTCCAGCCTGCGGGTGCTGGGCTCGGTCGGCGAGCCGATCAACCCCGAGGCGTGGATCTGGTACCGCAAGCACATCGGCGCCGACCGCACCCCGATCGTGGACACCTGGTGGCAGACGGAGACCGGCGCGATGATGATCTCGCCGCTGCCGGGCGTCACCGAGACCAAGCCCGGTTCGGCCCAGCGCGCGCTGCCCGGGATCGCCGCCACGGTCGTGGACGACGAGGGCCGCGAGGTGCCGGACGGGGGCGGCGGCTATCTCGTACTCACCGAGCCGTGGCCGTCGATGCTCCGCACCATCTGGGGCGACGACCAGCGGTTCATCGACACGTACTGGTCCCGTTTCGAGGGCAAGTACTTCGCCGGCGACGGCGCCAAGAAGGACGACGACGGCGATATCTGGCTGCTCGGCCGGGTGGACGACGTCATGCTGGTGTCCGGCCACAACATCTCCACCACCGAGGTCGAGTCCGCCCTCGTCTCGCACCCGAGGGTCGCGGAGGCCGCCGTCGTGGGCGCCGCCGACAAGACCACCGGGCAGGCCATCGTGGCCTTTGTGATCCTTCGCGGTACGGCTGCCGAGTCGGCCGATGACACCGACCTGGTCGCGGAGTTGCGCAACCATGTCGGTGCCACGCTCGGCCCGATCGCGAAGCCCCAGCGGGTCCTGCCGGTGGCGGAGCTGCCGAAGACCCGTTCCGGCAAGATCATGCGCCGGCTGCTGCGGGATGTGGCGGAGAACCGTCAGCTGGGCGATGTCACCACGCTGACCGACTCGTCGGTCATGGATCTGATCCAGGCCAAGCTCCCGAGCGCCGCATCGGAGGACTGACCCCGCCGTCCGCCCGCGCGGACACCACGACCTGATCGGGCACCCGGTGGTTCACCGGGTGCCCGATCCGTTGTGCCTGCCTAGAGTGAGGGGCAACAACCGCAGAAGTCAGGACTTCATCCCTTACGGACCCGTCCACCCCCTCTGTTCCCCGCCCCCTTGCACCCTTAGGTAAAGTAAGAAAAGCGTCAAAGACGCAACAAGAAAACCTAGGTGCGCCGGGAAGTCTGGTCGGCATGTGCTCTGCCCTGCCCGACCTACCGGAGGTTCACCCCGATGGCCCGTACGCCCGCCCCCCGCCGCGTCCTCGGACGGCTCCCGCTGCCCGAGCGCACCTTCGTCGCGGACGCCCTGCGCACCGAGACCGTCGGCGGCGTACTGCTCCTGATCGCCGCGATCGCCGCACTCGTCTGGGCGAACACCCCCCTCGCCGGCGGCTACGACGCGCTGCGCGACTTCCACATAGGCCCTGCCTCCCTCGGCCTCGACCTCTCCCTCCAGCACTGGGCGGCCGACGGCCTCCTCGCGATCTTCTTCTTCGTCGCCGGTATCGAGCTGAAGCGGGAGCTGGTCGCCGGAGAGCTGCGCGACCCCAAGGCCGCCGCCCTCCCCGTCATCGCGGCCGTCTGCGGCATGGCCGTACCCGCACTGGTCTACGTCCTCGTCACCACACTCGGCGGCGGCTCCCTCGACGGCTGGGCCGTCCCCACCGCCACCGACATCGCCTTCGCGCTCGCCGTCCTCGCGGTCATCGGCACCTCGCTGCCCTCCGCGCTGCGGGCGTTCCTGCTCACGCTCGCCGTCGTGGACGACCTCTTCGCGATCATCATCATCGCGATCTTCTTCACCAGTGAGCTGAACTTCGCCGCGCTCGGCGGCGCCTTCCTGGGCCTCGCGGTCTTCTGGCTGCTGCTCCGCAAGGGCGTGCGCGGCTGGTACGTGTACGTCCCGCTGGCCCTGGTGATCTGGGGGCTGATGTACAACAGCGGCGTCCACGCCACCATCGCCGGTGTCGCCATGGGCCTGATGCTCCGCTGCACCCGGCGCGAGGGCGAGGAGCACTCCCCCGGCGAGCACATCGAGCATCTGGTGCGCCCGCTGTCGGCGGGGTTCGCCGTACCGCTGTTCGCGCTCTTCTCGGCGGGTGTCTCCCTCTCCGGCGGGGCGATCGGCGAGGTCTTCACCCGGCCCGAGACCCTGGGCGTGGTGCTCGGCCTGGTGGTCGGCAAGGCCGTCGGCATCTTCGGCGGCACCTGGCTCGCGGCCCGCTTCACCAAGGCGGAGCTGAACGAGGACCTGGCCTGGCCGGACGTCTTCGCCGTCGCCACCCTCGCGGGCATCGGCTTCACCGTCTCCCTCCTCATCGGCGAACTCGCCTTCGCCGGCGACCCGGCACTGACCGACGAGATCAAGGCGGCGGTGCTGATCGGCTCCCTGATCGCCGCGATCTTCGCCACGGTCCTGCTCAAGCTGCGGGTACGCGTCTACCGGGCCCTCTACGAAGCGGAGGAGCGGGACGAGGACGAGGACGGCATCCCCGACGTGTACGAGGAGGGCAACCCGGAGTACCACCTGCGGATGGCCGCGATCCACGAGCGGAAGGCCGCCGAACACCGCAGGCTCGCCGAAGTGGCGGGGGCATCGCAGGGTGACGCCGACCGTCCGGCATGATCTGATGTCGGACCCGAAGCAATCGAGAGAGGGAGCGGAGATGAGCGACCCCGGCACCAGCGCCGAGCGCAGCCTCGGCCAACTGGTCGCCTCGGCGACCGCCGAGATGTCCGCACTTGTCCACGACGAGATCGCCCTGGCCAAGGCGGAGCTGCGACAGGACGTCAAGCGCGGCGTCACCGGCTCGCTGGCCATAGGTATCGCGGGAGTCTTCCTGCTGTTCTCGCTGCCGGTGTTCAGCTTCGCGGCGGCGTACGGGATCCACCATCTGGGTCTTGGCCTGGCCTGGTCGTTCCTGATCGTGGGCGGCGCCTATGTGGTGCTGGCCGCCCTGCTCGCACTGCTGGCGATCTCCAAGTTCAAGAAGGTCAAGCCGCCGGAGCGGTCCATCGCCTCGGCGAAGGAGACGGCCGCCGTGCTCCAGAACGTCAAGCCGCACCCACGGACGCCGGAGCGCGGGATCGCCGCCTGAACCCGCCGCCTGAACCTGCGGTCCGAACCGGGCCCCGAGCCGCGCCGCCACGCCCGGGGCGCCGGACCCGGCTCGGGCTCCGGACGCCCGGCCCGCACCACGGGACGCCCCCGCCGGGGCAACCGGGGAGAACACGGGCGCTCCGGTTGTGGCACGCTCATCAGCATGACGGCCCGTGACACCGGTAAGGGAAGCCCCGTACACATCGAGGGTCCCTGGACCCACCGCGATGTGGCCGCCAATGGTGCCCGCTTCCACATCGCCGAGCTGGGTGACGGCCCGCTGGTCCTGCTCCTCCACGGCTTTCCGCAGTTCTGGTGGACCTGGCGGCATCAGCTGACCGCGCTCGCCGACGCGGGGTACCGCGCGGTCGCCATGGATCTGCGGGGCGTGGGCGGCAGCGACCGCACACCCCGGGGGTACGACCCCGCCAACCTCGCCCTCGACATCACCGGCGTGGTGCGCTCGCTCGGTGAGCCCGATGCCGCGCTCGTCGGCCATGACCTGGGCGGATATCTGGCCTGGACGGCGGCGGTGATGCGGCCGAAGCTGGTGCGGCGGCTCGTCGTCTCCTCGATGCCGCACCCCCGGCGCTGGCGGTCGGCGATGCTGTCGGACTTCTCCCAGACCCGCGCCGGCTCCTCCATCTGGGGCTTCCAGCGGCCCTGGCTGCCGGAGCGGCGGCTCGTCGCGGACGAGGGGGCCCTCGTGGCCGAACTGATCCGGGACTGGTCCGGGCCGGGGGCCTGCGACGAACGGGCGCTGGACGTCTACCGGCGCGCGATGTGCATCCCGTCCACCGCGCACTGCTCGATCGAGCCCTACCGCTGGCTGGTGCGGTCACTGGCCCGGCCGGACGGCATCCAGTTCAACCGGCGGATGAAGCGTCCCGTCCGGGTGCCGACGCTGCATCTGCACGGCTCGATGGACCCGGTGATGCGGACGCGGAGCGCGGCCGGCTCGGGCGAGTACGTGGAGGCGCCCTACCGGTGGCGGCTCTTCGACGGTCTGGGGCACTTCCCCCATGAGGAGGATCCGGTCGCCTTCTCCGCCGAGCTGGTCAACTGGCTCAAGGACCCGGAACCGGACCGTCCGTAGCCGACCGGCCCACGACCCGGACGGGATATCTGAACATCTGTCCATCGAACTGCCAATTGCCCGGCGCATACGCCAATTGGGCGCCCCTGACACGGTTACGGACCTTGGGGCACGGGCACACGTCCCGGTATGGGCTGGACGTACGACTACGGTGACGCGGCACGCGACCGTCGCTCGGCCAATGGACCGGGCGCGCACAACGGGGAGGGCCCACAGGGCCGGGCCCACGACGAACCCGGGCAGGACATCGGGATCCCGCGCATCCTGCGGCGCCGGGCCCGCTGGATGTCCGCGAGACTGCGGCACGGACGCCACTGAGCGGACCCGGGGGCTGACCGGGGGCAGGCGGGCGGGGGCCGCACAGCGTCACAGGAACCGGATCGCCGGGGTCAGAGCGCGCACCCCTGGCTGTCCACCTGCTGGTTGGCGGCCAGGCCCTCCCTGATGTCGTCGGCGATCTCGTCCACCGTCAGGGCGTAACCCGTGTCCGGGTCGTCCAGCGACCGGGCGAAGATGACCCCGTACACCTTGCCGTCCGGGGTGAGCAGCGGCCCGCCGGAGTTGCCCTGACGGACCGTGGTGAAGAGCGAGTACACATCGCGGCGGACGGTGCCCCGGTGGTAGATGTCGGGTCCGTTGGCGTTGATCCGGTTGCGTACGCGGGCGGAGCGGACGTCGTACGCCCCGTTCTCCGGGAAGCCGGCGACGATGGCGCCGTCCCCCGAGTTGGCGTCACCGTCGGCGAACTCCAGCGGTGTGGCCCGCAGGTCGGGCACGTCGAGGACGGCGATGTCCCGCTCCCAGTCGTAGAGCACGACCTTGGCGTCGTACCGCCGGCCCTCGCCGCCGATCTGCACGGTCGGCTCGTCGACACCGCCCACGACATGGGCGTTGGTCATCACCCGGCGCTCGCCGAAGACGAAGCCGGTGCCCTCCAGGGACTTGTTGCAGCTCTGGGCGGTGCCGGTCACCTTGACGATGGACTTCTTGGCACGGGCCGCCACCGGGCTGCCGACGAGGGCCGGGTCGGGGGGCCTGACCTCGGTGATGGGCTCGTTGGAGAAGGGGCTGAAGACCTGCGGCAGCCCGTTCTGCGCGAGGACCGAGGAGAAGTCGTTGAACCAGGTGAACGCCTGCTCGGGCATGACCCGGGAGACCCCGAGGAGCACCTTGGAGCTGCGGACCTCCTTGCCCAGGGTGGGCAGGGCCGTGCCGGCGAGCGCGGAGCCGATCAGCCAGGCGACGAGCAGCATCGCGACCACGTTGACCAGCGCCCCGCCGGTGGCGTCCAGGGCGCGGGCGGGGCTCCAGGTGATGTGCCGGCGCAGCTTGTTGCCGAGGTGGGTGGTGAACGCCTGACCGACGGAGGCGCAGATGATCACGACGACGACGGCGGCGACAGCGGCGGCGGTGGACACCTCGGACTTGTTCGTCAGCTCGTCCCAGATCACCGGGAGCAGATAGACCGCGACCAGGCCGCCGCCGAGGAAGCCGATCACGGACAGGATGCCGACGACGAATCCCTGGCGGTATCCGACGACCGCGAACCAGACGGCGGCGAGCAGCAGCAGGATGTCCAGCACGTTCACCGTCGTTTGCCTCGCAGCTTCATCGCCGTCGTTCGTCGCCGTGGTCGGTCACCGTGGCCGGTCACCGTCGTTGGTCGCCTTCACCGGACGGTCGGTCCGGCTCCGCACCGGTGCTCGTGCCCGGCGTCCGCGCCGGTCAGCCGCCCCGGCGTGGATTTCCGGAGGTCAGCCTGTCATGCGTGCCAGTCCAGCGGGAGTCGGCGGTCCTGGTCCCAGGGGCGCTCCCAGCCCGCGAAGTGCAGCAGCCGGTCGATCACGCCGGCGGTGAAACCCCAGACCAGAGCCCCTTCGACGGTGAAGGCGGGGCCGAGGTGGCCGCGGGGGTGGACTGCCGTGCCCCGGTTGGCGGGGTCCGTGAGATCCGCCACGGGGACGGTGAAGACCCGGGCGGTCTCGGCGGGGTCGACCGCGCCGACGGGGGTGGGCTCCCGCCACCAGCCGAGGACGGGGGCCACGACGAAGCCGCTGACGGGGATGTAGAGCCGGGGCAGCGTCCCGAAGAGCTGGACGCCGGCCGGGTCGAGCCCGGTCTCCTCCTGGGCCTCGCGCAGCGCGGCGCGCAGGGGGCCGGTGGTGGCGGGGTCGCCGTCGCCGGGGTCGAGCGCGCCGCCGGGGAAGGCGGGCTGGCCGGCGTGGGAGCGAAGACTTCCGGCGCGCTCCATGAGCAGCAGCTCGGGGCCCGCGCGGCCCTCGCCGAAGAGGATCAGCACGGCGGCCTGACGGCCTCCGCCGTCGCTCGGCGGGAGGAACGCGTTGAGCTGGCGGGGCCGGGCGGCCTGGGCGAACCGGACGACGGGATCCAGCCAGCGGGGCAGCCCCTCGGCGCTGACCAGGACGTCCGGGGCGCCGAAAGGCGTGTCGGGGCCGCCGCGGACGCCCTGGACGCCCCGGCCGCCCTGTTCGGTGTCGGTCCCGGCCTCACCGGTGGTCCTGTCGTACATCCCGTACGTCTCTTCTCCCGCGCGCATGGGCACCCCCTCCGTCACAACGCACCGGGGGCCCGGGATCGTTCCGTCATCCGGCCTCCCGCGCGGCCGGCGCGAGCGGCCTGGCGGGGCTGCCCGGATAGTCCGGCGGCGGGTTGAGCCGCTGGCCCGGCTGGCCGCCCTTCTCGTACTTGAGCAGCTTGGCGGCCTTCTCCGGGTCGGTCTCACCCTCCCCGTAGGAAGGGCAGAGGTGGGCGATGGGGCAGGCTCCGCAGGCGGGCTTGCGGGCGTGGCAGATCCGGCGGCCGTGGAAGATCACCCGGTGGGAGAGCATCGTCCACTCCGACTTGGGGAAGATCGTCGCGATCTCCGCCTCGACCTTCTCCGGGTCTTCCTGCTCGGTCCACTTCCAGCGGCGCACGAGCCGGCCGAAGTGGGTGTCGACGGTGATCCCGGGGACGCCGAAGGCATTGCCCAGGACGACGAAGGCCGTCTTCCGCCCGACTCCGGGCAGGGAGACCAGGTCCTCCAGGCGGCCGGGCACCTCCCCGCCGAAGCGGTCCCGCAGCCCGGCGGAGAGGCCCAGCAGGGACCGGGCCTTGGCACGGAAGAAGCCGGTGGGGCGGATGATCTCCTCCAGCTCCTCGGGGACGGCGGCGGCCAGGTCCTCGGGAGTGGGGTACGCGGCGAAGAGCGCCGGCGTGGTCTGATTCACCCGGAGATCGGTTGTCTGGGCCGACAGGACGGTGGCGACCAGCAGCTCGAACGGATTGCGGAAGTCCAGCTCCGGGTGGGCGTAGGGGTAGACGTCGGCCAGCTCCCGGTTGATCCGGCGGGCACGGCGGATCATGGCCAGACGTGATTCCGGTTTAGTGCGATTCGCCGCTTTTCGCACACCGTTCGGCGCCTGTTCGCCCACAGCGGAATTCTCCTTGGCGGACACTCGTCCAGCCCCCTTGGCCTGCGCTCTCACCGGCGAATTGGACACCCGGCAAGCCTACGGCCCGACACTGACATCCGCCCCGACCACCGGGATTCCGGACCCAATCGGGCCCCTGCCGTACGAACAGACGCTCCAGTGCGTCAGACTTGTTGTGATTGATCGCACGAATATTTACTTGCCCCGGATCCCCGGGGGGACGGCCGTCCCACGCGGTGTCCACCGGACCGTCGTCGTGCGGTCCGGCATCATGGGGGCCACGGTCCCTGAGCAGGTCGACAAGGAGAGAACTCGTGGACGACGTTCTGCGGCGCGCTCCGCTCTTCGCGGCGCTCGATGACGAGCAGGCCGCGGAGCTTCGCGGCTCGATGAGTGAGGTGACGCTCGCCCGCGGCGACGCGCTCTTCCACGAGGGCGACCCCGGAGACCGCCTCTACGTGGTCACCGAGGGCAAGGTCAAGCTGCACCGCACCTCCCCCGACGGCCGCGAGAACATGCTCGCCGTCCTCGGCCCCGGCGAGCTGATCGGCGAGCTGTCCCTCTTCGACCCGGGCCCGCGCACGGCGACCGCCACCGCGCTGACCGAGGTCAAGCTGCTCGGCCTGGGCCACGGTGACCTCCAGCCCTGGCTGAACGCCCGGCCCGAGGTCGCCACCGCGCTGCTGCGCGCGGTCGCCCGCCGGCTGCGCAAGACCAACGACCAGATGTCCGACCTGGTCTTCTCCGATGTCCCCGGGCGGGTCGCCCGTGCCCTTCTCGATCTGTCGCGCCGCTTCGGCGTCCAGTCCGAGGAAGGCATCCACGTCGTCCACGACCTGACCCAGGAGGAGCTGGCCCAGCTGGTCGGCGCCTCCCGCGAGACCGTGAACAAGGCGCTGGCCGACTTCGCGCAGCGCGGCTGGCTGCGGCTGGAGGCCCGTGCCGTGATCCTGCTGGACGTGGAGCGGCTGGCCAAGCGCTCCCGCTGACCGCGCGGCCCCGCCATGCGGGGCGCCGAACGCCGGCCGAGGGCCGCCCGGGGACTCCGGGCGGCCCTCGGCCGTTGGATCCGGTCCGCGGGCGGGGGTGCGACCCCGCCCGGGGGTGCGGACCGGCCCGGGGGTTCGGACCGGCCGCTCTCAGATCAGGCCGTGCTCCGTCAGATACTCCAGCTGGGCCAGGACCGACAGCTCCGCCGCGGGCCACAGCCTCCGGTCCACGTCCGCGTAGACGTGTGCCACCACCTCCGGGGCCGTCCGGTGGCCCGCCTCGACCGCCGTCTCCACCTGGGCGAGCCGGTGGGCCCGGTGGGCGAGATAGAACTCGACGGCGCCCTGGGCGTCCTCCAGGACGGGCCCGTGGCCCGGCAGCACCGTCCGTACCCCGTCGTCGACCGTCAGCGAGCGCAGCCGCCGCAGCGAGTCGAGATAGTCACCGAGCCGCCCGTCCGGGTGGGCGACCATCGTGGTGCCCCGGCCGAGGACGGTGTCCCCGGTGAGCACCGCCCGGTCGGCGGGCAGATGGAAGCAGAGCGAGTCGGCGGTGTGCCCGGGGGCGCCGACGACCCGCAGCTCCAGGCCGCCGACCTCGATCACCTCGCCGGACGTGAGCCCCTCCCCGCCGAGCCGCTGCCGGGGATCGAGCGCCCGGACCGGGGTACGGGTCAGCTCGGCGAAGCGCGCGGCGCCCCCGGAGTGGTCGGCGTGGCCGTGGGTGAGGAGGGTCAGGACGATCCGCTTGCCCGCCCGCCCGGCGGTGTCGACGACCGCGCGCAGATGGCCCTCGTCCGGCGGACCGGGGTCGACGACCACCGCCTCCCGCGCGCCCGGCTCGGAGAGGATCCAGGTGTTGGTGCCGTCCAGGGTCATCGCGGACGGGTTGGGCGCGAGGACGTTGACCGCCCGTTCGGTGGCGGGTCCCGAGACCACCCGGTCCCGGGGCCGGCCGGGCGGGGGCGCTGCCGCTGTGCTCATGAGGCACCTCCTCGGTTGGTTCCTCGGGTGGTGCTCGTCCGCGTGACGCGCGCGGTGAACTCGGTGTGTCCGGGCCAGCTGAGCACGAGTTCGTCCCCCACGACCCGTGCGGTGGCCAGCACGGGCGCGAGGTCCTGGGCGGGCGCGGCGGCGAAGGCCTCGGCCGCGCTGGTGTACGGGGCGAGCGCGCGCAGGGTGGCGACCGTGGGCGGCATCATCAGCAGTTCACCGCGGTCGTAGCCCCCGGTCGCCTCGGCGGGGGTGATCCACACCGTGCGGTCGGCCTCGGTCGAGACGTTCCGGGTGCGCTGGCCCGTGGGGAGCGCGGCGACGAAGAACCAGGTGTCGTAGCGGCGGGCCTCGAACTCGGGGGTGATCCAGCGGGCCCAGGCCGCGAGCAGATCCGACCGCAGCACCAGGCCGCGCCGGTCCAGGAAGTCGGCGAAGGAGAGCTTCCGGTCGACCAGCGCCTGCCGGTCGGTCTCCCAGTCGGCCCCGGTGGTGTCCCCGACCACCGTGTCGGGGGTGAGGCCCGCGAGCAGCACCCCGGCCTCCTCGTAGGTCTCCCGGACGGCGGCGCACACGATGGCCTGCGCCGATGCCTCGTCCACGCCGAGGCGGGCGGCCCACTCGGCACGGGTGGGACCCGTCCAGCGGACCGGCCGGGCGTCCCGGTCGTCCACCCCTCCGCCGGGGTACGCGTACATGCCCCCGGCGAAGGCCATGGAGACACGGCGGCGCAGCATATGGACGGCGGGGCGCGCGGTCGGTCCGCCGGCCGTGTCCCGCAGCAGCATCACGGTCGCCGCCCGCCGGGGCGGTACGGGGGTGAGTTCGCCGCGGGCGAGGGCGCGGATCCGGTCCGGCCACTCCGGTGGGTACCACTGACCTTGGGACATGGGCGGATGCTAGACGCTCACGCCCGGATGTTCGAGGGGTCACCGCCGACCGTGGGGCCGGTACGCGCGCCGGTACGGGGGCCGATGCGGGAGCCGGTGCGGGAGCCGGTGCGGGGCCGATGTTTCACGTGGAACATATGAACGACCACAGGAACCGGAACGTGGGAGGGGCGGCCGGTCCGGTCCCGGCCGCCCCTCCCCGCCCCCGGACGCGTCTCCGGACACGTCTTGGGAGGCGTTCCCCGTACCCCTCGTTCCCGCTCGTTCCTGCTCGTTGCCGCTCGTTCCTCGGCACGCACGGGCGTACGGTCACCCGCTTCTACGCACGGGCGTTGGAGTTGCCGCGCAGCCGGACAGCGGCCGTGGCGGCGGCCTTGATCGCCGTCTCGATCTGCGCCATGGACGAGCCGGAGCCGAGCCCCGGCACGGTCGCCGTGTTCAGCGCGTACAGCGTGAAGGTGTACGGGTGGGTCGAGCCGCCCGGGCAGGGGCCGAAGTACTTCTGGGCGTTGGCGCCGCTGCCCATGGCCTTCTGCTTGGCGCCGTCCTGACCGGGGACGGTGAACCCGGCGCCGAGCCCCTCGGGCAGGGTGAGCCGGGCCGCGGGGATGTCCCAGATCGCCCAGTGCAGCTTGTTGCCGTTGTTGGCGACGTCCGCGAAGACGACGGCGTACCCGCGTGCCCCGGTGTTCCCGGCGCCCCAGGACAGCGGCGGTGAGGGATCCTGTCCCGCCCCGCCGTCCCCGGCGCAGGTGAACCGGGCCGGAATGGTTCCGTTGTCGCCGAAGGCGCCGCTGCTCAGCACGAACTCGTTTCCCGGAGGCCCACCGGAGTAGACGATGTCGATCAGCAGGATCCGGTCGTTGCCGCTGGTGCCGTCCTTGTCGGTGGAGGTGGTGAGCCAGATGTCGCCGTCGTGGTCGACCTCGACCGTCCGCAGCCGGTCGTAGGTGCCCTGGAAGTAGGTCTTCTGCTCGACCAGGTTGCTGCTGGTGTCGATCCTCATGCGGTAGACGCGCTCACCACGGGTGGTGGCGACGAAGACATGGTCGTTGATGATGGTCAGGCCGCTGGGCGAGCCCGCGGAGGTCGGCCAGGTCTTCTTGGGGGCGAGATAGCCGGAGCAGCTGCCGTTCGTCCCCTCGCAGCTGGGCCAGCCGTAGTTGCCGCCGCGCTGGATCAGGTTGACCTCGTCCATGGTGCCGTCGCCGAACTCCGCCTGCCAGAGTCGGCCCCGGGAGTCGAAGTCGATGCCCTGCGGGTTGCGGTGGCCCATCGACCAGACGGCGTTGCCGAACGGGTTGTCCGACGGGATGCTGCCGTCCGGGTTGATCCGCAGGATCTTGCCGTTGAGGGAGTTGCGGTCCTGCGCCTTGCTGGGGCCCTGGGCGTCGCCCATGGACGCGTACAGCTTGCCGTCGGGGCCGAAGCGCAGCCGTCCGCCGTTGTGGAAGCGGCTCTTGTCCATGCCGCGCAGCAGCACGGTGTAGCCGCTGAGGGTGTTGTTGGTCTCCAGCTTCATCCGGGCGATGCGGTTGCCCTCGGAGGAGGTGTGGAGGAAGTAGAGATAGCGGTCGGTGGCGAAGTCCGGGCCGGCCTCGACGCCCATGAGGCCGCCCTCGCCGCCCGTGGTCTGCGAGTCGGGCACCTTGCCGAGGACGGTCTTCTGGCCCGACTTGGTGAGCCGGACGACGTTGAAGGTGTTGCGCTCGGTGTAGACGCCGGAGCCGTCCGGCAGGAAGGTCAGGCCCCAGGCGACGTCGACGCCGCTCGCGAGGGTGGAGACCGGGCCCGGGTCGGGGACGCCGCCGGGCTGGGAGCCGCCGGTGGTGACGGTGATCTCCGGGGAGAAGGCGGAGCGGTTGCCCTTGAGGTCGTAGGCCCGGACCTTGAAGGCGTACGGGGTGTTCGCCCGCAGTCCGGCGACCGTCGTGGCCGGGCCGTCGGAGGTCTCGGCGAGGGCGCCGTCGCGGAACACCTCGTACCCGGTGACCCGCACATTGTCGGTGGCGGCGGTCCAGACGAGGTCGACGCTGGTCGCGGTCCTCCCCGGGGAGCGCAGGCCGCCGGGTGCCGTCGGCGGCTCGGTGTCCGGCGGCGCGGGCAGGGTGGCGATGGTGACCGCGTTGCTGGCCTCGGAGACATTGCCGGCGGCGTCACGGGCGAAGACGGTCCAGTCGTAGGAGGTCTCCGGCTCCAGCCCGGTCACGGTGGCGGCGAGGGTGTTCCCGTCGACCGCCTTCATGTGCTGGCCGTGCTGGTAGATGTCGTACGCGACGACCCGCACATTGTCGGTGGCGGCGGCCCAGGCGAGGGAGACGGTGGAGACCGTCGGTTCACCGTCCTTGCGGAGGTTGCCGGGGGCGGTCGGCCGGACGCCGTCGGCGGGGCCGGTGGGGGTGACGGTGAGCTTGTCCAGGTTGGGGCCGTCGCCCGAGGACGTGGTCGCCCGGATCTTGTTGATGCCCGCCTGGAGGGTGGCCTGCGGGACGGGGACGCTCAGCCAGGTGGTCCAGGCGGCGGTGGACGGGAAGGAGAGGTCGTCGGCGACGGTCTGGCCGTTCACGCTGACGTCGAGGGCGCGGGACCCGGCGGCGCCGAGGGCGTAGCGGAGGTCCAGTTTCGCGTTGGTCGCCTGCGGGGAGTCGACGGTGAACTCGACGGAGGACCCGGTCACGGCCTGGAAGTTGACGAAGCCCCGGCCGGAGTAGCCGGTGTGGTTGGACTCGACGGCGCCCTGGGAGATGGCGGCGTCCTCGGCCTCGTGGTCCGTGGCCGCCTGTCCGTCGGAGGCGGTGACATCGAGGAAGTCCAGGTTGGGGCCGCCTTCGGCGGCGGTCGCGGTGGCGCGGACGGTGTTGGCGCCCGCCCGGAGGGTGAGGGTGGTGGTCATGGTGGACCAGGTGGTCCAGGCGCCGGTGGGGGCGAAGACGAGATTGCTGGGGGAGCCCCCGTTGGCCGAGATGTTCAGGGGGCGGTCGCCGGTCGTGCCGTTGGCGAAGCGGAGCGCCAGCGTCGCCGGTCCTGCGGCGGGGGCGTTCACGGTGAACTCCACATAGCCGCCGGCGACATTGGTGTAGTTGACGAAGCCGCTGCCGGAGAAGCCCGCGTGATTGGACTCGGTCACGCCCTGGGAGATGGCCGCTGATTCCGCTTCGTACCGTACGGGGGCGGCTCTGTCGCGATCGGAGACCGGTGCCGGTGCCGGTGCCGGTGCGGACACCTGACCGGACACCGGACCGGCGTGGCCGGGTGCGGGCAGGGCCACGGTCAGAGCTGCTGTGGCCACGGCCAGAAGGGCGCCGGTCGCTCTGCGCGAACGGCGGGGGTGGCGGCGGCGGGGGGTTGATGCCACGGATCCCTCCACGTTCTGGGACGACGACGTGCATGGGTGGTCCGTCGGCGTCCGCCGACGTGGGTGCGCGCTGTGTGCGTCGAGCAGGGGGGCGGGGGCCGGCGAGACCCCGGCGGTCGTACGGAGATGCCGTTCGAGGAGCCGCTCAGGTCGTTCAGGTCGTTCAGGTCGTTCAGGTCGTTCAGGTCGTTCAGGTCGTTCAGGTCGTTCAGGCTGTTCACATGGATAGGAAACGTTCCTAACCATGGACAGGTGACACCCGTTGGCACTTCCGCGTCAAGAGAGGTGCAGGCGATTGCCGAAGAGGCCCCGTCGGGCGACGACGGGCAACGGAAAGGCCCCGCGCCCACCGGGAGGCGGTGGGCGCGGGGCCAAGGGCTTGCTGACCGGGCGTTCAATGTCCCGGTGCGGGAAGTTCCGGTGGCTGTTCCGGTCGGTTCCGGTCGGTTCTGGCGACGGGCGCCGGCTGCCGGCTGCCGGGCGACGGCCCACGGGCGGGCTGTCCCGCCGACGGAACCGGTCCCGCCGGGCCGGGGCTCAGCCCTGGACCAGCTCGACCTGGATCTCGACCTCGACGGGCGCGTCCAGCGGAAGGACGGCGACGCCCACCGCGCTGCGCGCGTGGACACCCTTGTCGCCGAGCACCTCGCCGAGCAGCTCGCTGGCGCCGTTGAGGACGCCGGGCTGCCCGGTGAAGTCCGCCGCCGACGCCACAAAGCCGGTGACCTTCACCACGCGCGCGATCCGGTCCAGATCACCGGCGACGGACTTGACCGCGGCCAGCGCGTTCAGCGCGCAGATCCGGGCCAGCTCCTTGGCCTCCTCCGGCGTGACCTCGGCGCCCACCTTGCCGATGACCGGCAGCTTGCCGTCCACCATCGGCAGCTGACCCGCCGTGAAGACGTAGGAGCCGGAGACGACGGCCGGCTGGTACGCGGCCAGCGGAGGCACGACGTCCGGCAGGGTCAGCCCCAGCTCGGCGATGCGCGCCTCGACGGCGCCGCTCATGACGCCTTCGCCCGCTTCAGATAGGCCACGAGCTGCTCGGGGTTCGGGCCGGGCACGACCTGGACCAGCTCCCAGCCGTCCTCGCCCCAGGTGTCCAGAATCTGCTTGGTCGCGTGCACGAGAAGGGGCACGGTCGCGTATTCCCACTTGGTCATGGAGCCGACTGTAGCCGTAGGCGGGGCGTGACCCGTCCCCGAGGGCGGCGGGAACGGCCCGGAGCCGCCGCGAGCCCTGTGGGGACGAGGGGTGCGCCGGGCGTGCTCCGGCGCACCCCGGGCGTGACGCAGCCCGCACACCGCCTGTGCGTAGCGCGCCATGGGACTGGTTAGGCTCGAATGTGTGAGCAGGCTCCAGGTCGTCAGCGGCAAGGGCGGCACCGGTAAGACCACGGTCGCCGCCGCCCTCGCGCTCGCCCTCGCGACCGAGGGAAAGCGGACTCTCCTCGTCGAGGTCGAGGGGAGGCAAGGCATCGCCCAGCTCTTCGAGACGGAGGCCCTTCCGTACGAGGAGCGGAAGATCGCCGTCTCGTCCGGGGGCGGTGAGGTCTTCGCGCTGGCCATCGACGCCGAGCGGGCCCTCCTCGACTACCTCCAGATGTTCTACAAACTCGGCAGCGCGGGCCGCGCCCTCAAGAAGCTCGGCGCCATCGACTTCGCGACGACCGTCGCCCCCGGCGTGCGGGACGTGCTGCTGACCGGCAAGGCGTGCGAGGCCGTGCGCCGCCGCTCGCCGCAGGGCTCGTACGTCTACGACTACGTGGTCATGGACGCGCCCCCCACCGGCCGGATCACCCGCTTCCTCCATGTGAACGACGAGGTCGCCGGGCTGGCGAAATTCGGCCCCATACACAACCAGGCCCAGGCCGTGATGCGGGTGCTCAAGTCGCCGCAGACCGCGGTCCACCTGGTGACGCTGTTGGAGGAGATGCCGGTCCAGGAGACCGCGGACGGCGTCGCCGAGCTGCGCGCGGCCGGGCTCCCGGTCGGCAAGGTGATCGTGAACATGGTCCGGCCGCACCTCCTGGACGAGGACGCCGTGCGCAGCGCCTCCGGCGAGCGGCGCGAGGAGATCGCCGGGGCGCTCGCGGCGGCCGGGGTGAGCGGCGCCGACGAACTGGTGGACCCGCTGATCGAGGAGGCGGCGGAGCACGCCCAGCGGGTCGCCCTGGAACGCGAGCAGCGGGCCGCGCTGAACCGGCTGGAGCTGCCGTCGTACGAGCTTCCCCTGCTGAGCGAGGGGGTCGAGCTGGCCGGGCTCTTCCAACTGGCCAAGGAACTGCGGAAGCAAGGGACCGGTTCATGACCCTGGACGCGTCGGCGACCCCCCTCGATGTCGACCCGCTCATCGACGATCCGGCCACCCGGATCATCGTGTGCTGCGGCTCGGGCGGCGTCGGCAAGACGACGACGGCGGCGGCCCTCGGGCTGCGGGCGGCCGAGCGCGGGCGGCGGGTGGTGGTGCTGACCATCGACCCGGCCCGCAGGCTGGCGCAGTCGCTGGGGATCGACTCCCTCGACAACACGCCGCGCCGGGTCGAGGGCATAGCGAACGGCTCCGGTCGCTCGGCGGAGTCGGCGGACTCGGGCTCCGCGGACTCGGGCTCCGCGGACTCGGCAGACCCCGGGGACTCGGCGGACGCCGGCGGCGAGCTGCACGCCATGATGCTGGACATGAAGCGGACCTTCGACGAGATCGTCGAGGCCCACGCGGACCCGGAGCGGGCCCGCGCGATCCTGGAGAACCCCTTCTACCAGTCCCTGTCGGCCGGCTTCGCGGGCACGCAGGAGTACATGGCGATGGAGAAGCTGGGCCAGCTGAGGGCCCGCGACGAGTGGGACCTGATCGTGGTCGACACGCCGCCGTCGCGCAGCGCCCTGGACTTCCTGGACGCGCCCAAGCGGCTGGGTTCGTTCCTGGACGGCAAGCTGATCAAGCTGCTGGTCGCCCCGGCCCGGATGGGCGGCAGGGCGGGGATGAAGTTCCTCAATGTCGGTATGTCGATGATGACGGGAACCCTCGGCAAGCTGCTGGGCAGTCAGCTGCTCCGGGACGTACAGACCTTCGTGTCGGCGATGGACACCATGTTCGGCGGCTTCCGCACCCGCGCCGACGCCACCTACCGGCTGCTCCAGGCCCCCGGTACGGCGTTCCTGGTGGTGGCGGCCCCGGAGCGGGACGCCCTGCGGGAGGCGGCGTACTTCGTGGAGCGGCTGGCGGCGGAGGACATGCCGCTGGCGGGGCTGGTCCTCAACCGGGTCCACGGCAGCGGGGCCGACCGGCTCTCGGCTCAGCGGGCGCTGGCCGCGGCCGAAATCCTTGCCTCGGAAATTACGTCAGAAAATCTTGACGGAAGCCGCATTGTCGATCAGGGGGTAGGGAAGACTGGTGTTCGTGAGGCCGCGGACGCCCCTCCCGAAGCCCTGTCCGTGGCACACACTCCGGCACGCACCCCCCGGCAGCCGGCGCACACCCCCGAGCAGTGCGACCCACCCGAGACCCCCGACCCGGCACCGTCCCACCGAGCGGCAGCCCCAGACGGCCCCGCGGCTCCGAACGACCCCGCAGCTCCGGACGACCACACCGCCGAGCAACTGACGGCCGGACTGCTGCGTCTGCACGCCGAGAGGATGCAGGTGCTCGCCCGCGAGCAGCGGACCCGTGACCGCTTCACCGCTCTCCATCCCGAGGTGGCGGTGGCGGAGGTCGCCGCCCTGCCCGGCGATGTGCACGATCTGGCGGGCCTGCGCGCCATCGGCGACCGGCTCGCGCGCGCCGACCGGGCGTTTCCCGGTACGGGTCCGCGCGCGGACTTGACGACAGAGGCGTGAGCGCGGACACGGGGAGCGCAGGACACGCGGAGGTGTACGCGGCCGGCAGGCGCGAGCGGTGTGACCCGTGGCCGCCCGATGAGTAGACAGTGAGGCGGCGGAGGAGGCACACAAGGAGAGCGAGGAGAGCAGAGAAGCGCAGGGGACGCGAGGGACGGAGCGCATGACGGAGCGGATGGCCGAGGAGCACGGAGGACCCGGGAGCCGGATGGCGTGGACGCGACGTACCGCGGGGGCGCGGCCCGTGGCCGTACCTCACCCGACCGCGGCGTACGTCTCGTATGTCTCGTCGTCGTCGAGTCCGACAGGCAGAATGCCCGCGCTCCGCTCGTACTCCGTACGAGCCGTCTCCAGCAATCGGCGCCAGGAGGTGACCGTGGGACGCCGGCGCAGCAGAGCCCGCCGTTCTCTTTCGGTCATTCCGCCCCACACGCCGAACTCCACGCGGTTGTCGAGAGCGTCGGCCAGGCATTCCGTACGCACCGGGCATCCGGTGCACACCGCCTTGGCCCTGTTCTGCGCTGCCCCTTGTACGAACAGTTCATCCGGATCGGTAGTGCGGCAGGCTGCCTGCGCACTCCAGTCGGTAACCCAGCCCATCCCGGCGCCGTCCTCTCCCGAATCGAGGCTCCCCCACGGCGGCAGCGGCATATTCACCGCTGCCAGTTGAGGACGTTACGGAAGGCGGACACAGCGCAACACCCCCTTCGGGCCCAATCTTGAATGGCCCGAACGGACTATGCGTACGCGTCAGATCACCCAGGGGAGTGACCTGATGGCATAAAGGACATAATCCGCATAGAGGGTCAGATCACTCTGGTCGGCTCGACCGCGGGAGGGCACATAGGCCGGGTTTATCTAGAATTCGGACACGGACTGAAGGATTCCACTTGCCTGGCCACTCCCACCGTTGTGACTATGCGGCTCGCGGGAGCGGCGCCGGGCCGCCGCGGGAGGCTTGCTACGAAATTGCTACAGACACCCTGTGACCTGGTACGGATTCCAGGAATACCCTGATACAAAACCGCACTGCTGTGACTGTTGAGAGCAGCTTAGGCCACGGCCTATACGTGTGTCCGGCGAACAAGAACGTAGGCTCCCTTACATGCCAAAGAAGCGCTCCGGTGGCGGTCTGACCGGACCCCAACAAGCCGCCAAGTTCCTCGGTGTCAGTGTGCTCGCGGGAGCGGTGCTGGCGGGTATCGCCCTGCCGGCCGCCGGGGTGCTGGGCCTGGCGGCCAAGGGGACGGTCAAGGGCTTCGACGAGATCCCCGCCAACCTCAAGCGGCCGCCGCTCAGCCAGCGCACCACCATCCTGGACGCCGACGGCGAGCTGATTGCGTCGGTCTACTCCCGCGACCGTACGGTGGTCCCGCTCAAGGACATCTCGCCGTACATGCAGAAGGCGATCATCGCGGTCGAGGACTCGCGCTTCTACCAGCACGGCGCGATCGACCTCAAGGGTGTGCTGCGGGCGCTCAACAAGAACGCGACGAGCGGCGGGGTGGCCGAGGGAGCGTCCACGCTGACGCAGCAGTATGTGAAGAACGTCTTCGTGGAGGAGGCGGGCGACGACCGCGCCAAGTTCGCGCAGGCCACCCAGCAGACCCTCGGCCGGAAGATCCAGGAGCTGAAGTACGCGATCCAGGTCGAGGAGGAGCTGGGCAAGAAGAAGATCCTGGAGAACTACCTCAACATCACCTTCTTCGGGCAGCAGGCGTACGGCGTCGAGGCGGCCTCCCGGCGCTACTTCTCCAAGTCGGCGAAGGACCTGAAGCTGGAGGAGGCGGCCATGCTGGCCGGCCTCGTCCAGTCGCCCAGCCGCTACGACCCGGTCAACGACTCGGAGGAGGCGCGCAAGCGGCGCAACATCGTCCTCCAGCGGATGGCCGACGTCGGCGACATCACCCAGGCCGAGGCGGACAAGGCCAAGGCGACCGCCGTCAAGCTGAAGGTGAGCCGGCCCAAGAACGGCTGCATCACGGCGGTCAACGGCGCCGGCTTCTTCTGCGACTACGTCCAGAAGTCGTTCCTCGCCAACCCGGTCTTCGGCAAGACCCGCGAGGAGCGGGCCAAGATCTGGAACCGCGGCGGTCTGACGATCAGGACCACCCTGGACCCGAAGGCGCAGGAGTCGGCGCAGGAGTCGATCGAGAGCCATGTGAACCAGGACGACAAGGTCGCCACCGCGGTGACCATGGTCGAGCCGGGCACCGGCAAGATCCTCGCGATGGCGCAGTCGCGACCGTACGGCTTCAACAAGAACGAGACCCAGATCAACTACTCGGTCGACCAGAAGCTGGGCGGCTCGGCCTACGGCTTCCCGGTCGGTTCGACGTTCAAGCCCTTCGTCGCGGCGGCGGCCATAGAGCAGGGCAAGCCGGCGACGCAGGTCTACCCCTCGCCGTACTCCATGCCGTACCCGTCCTCGATCCCGGCCTGCGACGGCAAGATGTGGATCAACGACCGGGCGGACAACCTGGAGAACGAGAACGAGCTGGAGGTCGGCCCGTACGACCTCAAGGAAGCGATGGAGAAGTCCGTCAACACCTATTTCGTCGAGATGATCGACGACATAGGGCTCTGCCCGGTGGTCGACATGGCCTCCGAGCTGGGGCTGGTCCAGGGCAACGGCGCAGAGCTGCCGGTCGCGCCCGCGCCGCTGACCCTCGGCTCCACCGGTATGTCGCCGCTGACCATGGCCAACGCGTACGCGACCTTCGCCAACCGGGGCACGCACTGCACCCCGACCGCCATCTCCTCCATCCGCACGGCGGACGGGAAGAGCATGCGGGTGCCGAAGAGCACCTGTGAGCGGACGATGAGCGAGCGGACCGCGGACACGATCAACACCCTGCTGAGCGGGGTGGTCTCCGACTCCGGTACGGGTGCGAGCGCGGGCCTTTCCGGCCGTGCCAACGCGGGCAAGACGGGTACGACGGACGGCCGGAAGAACGCGTGGTTCGTCGGGTACACCCCGAACCTCTCCAGCGCGGTCTGGGTCGGTTCGCCGACCCAGCAGGTGGAGATGTTCGGCATCACCATCGGCGGCATCTACCACGACAAGGTCTTCGGTGGGCAGGTGCCCGGCCCGATCTGGCGGGACGCGATGAACGGCGCGCTGGCGGACAAGGACGCCCCGTCCTTCAACAGCGTCTCCATCCCGGACCGGCCCAAGGGCGGCGACCGCCCGGGCAACGGGGACACGGGCGGCGCCACCACCGGCACCACCACCGGCGGCGGCGGGGACGGCGACTCCGACGGTGACGGCGGCGACAACGGCGGCGGCTGGGACAACGACGGGAAGCCGGGCGACGAGGAGCCGATCCCCGGAATCTCCATCCCGGAGAACGGCATCGCGGGCGGCGACGGCGAGAACGCCGGCGGCGACAGTGCGGGCAGTGCCACCCTGGGGTCGGACGGCGGGGGCGACGGGGACGGCGGCGACAGCGAGGGCGGTGGCCTGAACGGCGGCTGGGACTGACCTCGCCTCCCGTAAACGGGTGATCATGCGGAAGGGCCCGGCTCCTGGGGAGCCGGGCCCTTCGGCATGTCGGGGGCGACGTCAGTCCGTCAGCCAGTCCGTCAGCCGGCGAGCTGCTGCCTGACGGCGGCGGCGACCCGGCCGCCCTCGGCGAGGCCCGCCACCTTCGGGTTCACGATCTTCATGACGGCGCCCATGGCCCGCGGCCCCTCGGCACCGCCGGCCTTGGCCTCGGCCACCGCGTCGGCGACGATCGCCGTCAGCTCCTCGTCGCTCAGCTGCTTGGGCAGGTACGAGTCGAGCACGACCCCCTCGGCCCGCTCCCGCTCGGCCGACTCAGCCCGGCCGCCCTGCTCGAAGGCCTCGGCGGCCTCCCGGCGCTTCTTCGCCTCGCGGGCGATCACCTTCTGGACCTCGTCGTCGGACAGCTCACGGGCGGTCTTGCCCGCCACCTCCTCCTTGCTGATCGCCGCGAGGGTCAGCCGGAGGGTGGACGAGCGCAGCTCGTCACGCGCCTTGATCGCGTGGGTGAGATCGTCGTGCAGCTTGGACTTGAGCGTGGTCATACGGACAAGTGTGGCAGGTCGGAGCCGCACGGCGCCGCGCATTATGCGGCCCGGCCCCCGCCGGCCCCGCCGGCCCGGCGATCGCCCCGCCCCGCCCTGCCCCGACCGGAGGCCCGGGCGCCCAAAGGTACGGTCCGGTTCCCCGGCCGGAACAGATCCGCCAGAAAACACCTGTACCCCCCGCAGCACCCCGGACCTGGGCATTCTCCCTCGTACAAAGATCACGAAGCCCGCCCCGGCCCCATGGTCGCTCCCCGGGGTCTGCGACGATGGGCAGCATGCGCGCACGCTACGGAGTACCCCTGGCAATCACGGCGATCGGCGCGGCCGGCATCGCCTACGCGGCCGGCTTCGAGGCCCGTTCCTTCCGCCTCCGGCGGGTGACGGTCCCGGTGCTGCCGAAGGGCATGCGCCCGCTGCGCGTGCTCCAGGTCTCCGACATCCACATGGTCAGCGGCCAGCGCAAGAAGCGCGCCTGGCTCCAGTCGCTCGCGGGCCTGCGCCCCGACTTCGTGGTCAACACGGGCGACAACCTGTCCGACCCCGAGGGCGTTCCCGAGCTCCTGGACGCGCTGGGTCCGCTGATGGAGTTCCCGGGCGTCTATGTCTTCGGCTCGAACGACTACTACGGCCCCACGCTCCGCAACCCGGCCCGCTATTTGTTCGAGAGGGCCCAGGGCCGCCACGGTCACAACGGGAACGCGCCCGTCGCCGCCCCGGTCCAGAACCCGTGGGAGGAACTGCGGGACGCCTTCGACGACGCGGGCTGGGCCGGGCTGGGCAACACCCGCGGCCGCCTCAAGATCGACGGCCTGGACCTGGCCTTCACCGGCCTGGACGACCCCCACATCAAGCGCGACCGCTACGAGGAGGTCGCCGGCGGCCCCGACGAGAGCGCCGACCTCTCCGTGGCCGTCGTGCACGCGCCGTACCTCCGCGCCCTCGACGCCTTCACCACCGACGGCTACCCCCTGATCCTGGCGGGCCACACCCACGGCGGCCAGCTCTGCATCCCCTTCTACGGCGCCCTGGTCACCAACTGCGACCTGGACACCGACCGCGTGAAGGGCCTCTCCACCCACACCGCCGACGCCCGGACCTCCTACCTCCACGTCTCGGCGGGCTGCGGCACCAGCCGCTACACCCCGGTCCGCTTCGCCTGCCCCCCGGAGGCCACCCTCCTGACCCTGGTGGAACGCCCCTGACCGCGAGGCCCGCCGCACCCGCGAATCGGATTTCGTCTGGGAGCGCCGGTGGGCTAAAGTAATCGATGTCGCCACGACAGTGGCGGCGATCGGGGTGTAGCGCAGCTTGGCAGCGCGCTTCGTTCGGGACGAAGAGGTCGTGGGTTCAAATCCCGCCACCCCGACAGCTGAGTAGCAGATCAGGACCAGTGACTCACGTGAGTCACTGGTCCTGATTCGTTGTGCGTGACTAACTGCGTGACTACCGCTTCGGGGGCGGTGACGTGCCGAAGATCCCGTCCATGGCGACGGCCCCGGTCTGGATCACCAGACGGGTCTGCTTCCGGTAGACCTCCTCCGTGACGGCCGGGCTGGAGTGGCCGACGAGCCGGGATATCGCCTCCAGCGGGATGCTTCGATCGGACAAGATCGAGACGAAGGATGTCCGGGTCTCCCGCGTCGTCCACTCATGCGGCTCGATCTCAATTCCGGGCACCCGGGCGACCCGCGCGAGAATCTTCCGGAGTTCGCGCCGGACGTTCGCCGCGTCCAGCTCAGTGCCCACTGCCGAGGTGAAGACGAGCCCAGTCTCTTGCCACTCGTCACCGGCCGCTACCCGTTGCCGGCCCTGGCGCTCCCGCTGGACCTTCAGCACGTCGACGGCGCGGCCGAGCAGGGCCAGGGTCCGGCGGGATTTCCGCGTCTTGGTGTCCCCGGTGCTCCGGACCGAGCGCCAGACGGCGATGTGCGGCGGGATCTCGGGAACGACGTCCGGATCGCCCTCAAGGTCGACGTGGTCCCAGCGGAGGGGGCGCATCTCCTCCGTGCGCCCACCGGTGAGCAGCGACACCACGAAGTACGCGTACAGCGGGGAGTCCTCGGCCGCGACGAGCACAGCCTCGGCTTGCTTGAGGGTGAGGGATTTCGATGGCCGGCCAGTGCGGCCGGTGGGCACTGAGCACAGCTCCACGACGTTCCGCTTCACGTTGTCCCGTGCCATGGCGCGCTTGACCGCGCGGTTGAGGCAGGAGCGGATCGCTTCCAGGGAACGAGTGCTGAGCGCCTTGGCCTTGTCCGCAAGCCATCTGTCCACGTCGTCAGCGCTGAGGTCACGGAGCTTGCGGGCTCCCAGGGCCGGGATGACGTGGGTATTGCACAGGATCGTGTTCGTCTTGACCGTGGCGGGGTCCCGACCGGCCAGTCCGTACATGAGCCAATCGGTCACAGCATCCTTGACCGTGTAGCCGGTCGGCGCGATGGCGAGGCCGTCTTCGTAGTCCCGAAGGATCTCCTTCAGCTTGTTCTTGGCCGCCGTCTAGGTGAACCCGCTCGCCCGATTCACGATCCGCTTGCCGCTCGGGTCAAACCCGAGGCTGGCCGTGGCGATCCAGCGTTGACGCTTGTCGTCCCAGTGGAGACCGCCGTCTCCTCGGCTCCGTCGGGTGGCCATCAGGCTGCCTCCCTCAGCTCGCCGGCGATGAAGTCGCGAACGGACTGCACAGGAATGCGACGGGCGCGGCCGACACGGATGGAGGCGAGCCGGCGGGTACGGATCAGTTCGTAGACGGTGGTCCGACTGAGCCGGAGCCGAGCCATGACCTCAACCACTGTCAGCAGTTCGTCGTCACGCATGGGTGGGTTCTCCTTCCGTGCCGGGGGCGGGGGTGAGGGATGCGGCGAGCCATTCCTCTGCGGCGCTGAGGCCGGTTCCGGCGAAGACCCAGTGGGCGAGGACGTGCGTCGTGCCGGTCGGATGCTCGGGGGTGTTCTGTGTGCGGCGCCAGTCGGCACGAGCGGTGCGGAGGGCGCCGAGAGTGGTCGAGTACGTGCGGGACTTGGTCGAGAAGTGGCCCCGGAAGCCGAGCATGTGGGCCCAGGCGCGGAGGCGGAGGTGGTCCAGGTCCTTGCGGGCGCCGAGGGTCCAGGCGGTGCGGATGAGGCGGCGGGCGTGGTCGGAGATGTCGAGCTGGGCGAGTTCGGCGGCGAACTTCAGGGGCCGGTCCAGGGCTCCGGTCGCGGTTTCGGCGCCCTTGGTGGCGTACTTGGCGATGTACGCGGCCACGGCCCGGTCGGTCAGCGCCTGATCACCCGGGAAGTCGGCTCCCCGGATCGTCCGGACATCGAGTTGCCGACCGAAGGTGAAGGAGTGGGCCCGGTCGTCCACCGTCGGGCCGTCGACCCGGGCCTTGGCTGCTGCGGCGTGGATCGCGTCGGTGAGGAGTTCGGCGGTGGCCCAGGCCGGGGGCGGGGTGTGGCCGCCGTCCGGGCCGTCGAGGCGGATCACGGCGTGGAAGTGGACCGCGCCGCGCCGCTGGTATTCGGCGACCTTGGCGAAGGCCACCCGGGCGTACTGCCGGAGGGCGCGTTGCGAGAGTCCGGCACGCTTGGCGACCTCCCGGCGCAGGTAGATGGTGAACCGCCGCCAGAGTGCCCCGGTGTGGGCGTTCCAGAGGACCGCCGCTTCGTAGTCGTACCGGCCGGGGTCCAGCGGGGTGCCGAGGACGGCGTCGTCCTGGTCGTGCTGGACGCCGCAGCGGCAGCGTTTGTCCGTGCGGTTGTGGACCGGGCCGAAGCCGGGCGCGGTGAAGGTGGCGAAGACCCGGGGGTGGGCGGCGACGGTGTCCGGGGTGCCCTTGCCGCCGCGCAGGCCGGTGGCGATGAGATGGAAGGTGTCGCGGCGGTAGACCTCCGCGCAGGCCCGGCAGCGGGTCGCACGCCGGTTGTTGCAGCGGACCAGCAGATGGCCGGCCGGAAGCGCGGACGCGTCGAGGTGGTGCAGGACGGAGCCGATCTCACCGGTCCGGATGTCGACGGCGTACTCCGTGCGGTGACCGTCGAGCCGGATCGGGTGGGTACAGCCGCCGAGCCCGGAGAGCTGACGGAGGATGCCCGGCAGGGTGCCGCTGTTGGCCAGATTGAGGAGTTCGGGGAGCGGGGGCGGGGTGGCGCTGGTAAAGATGACGTTCTCCTTCTGACTGTCTCGGTCGGGAGGGACGCCCCGGGGCGGTGGATTCTTGGCGGGATCAGACCGCCCCGGGTTGGCACGCTAGCTGTCTACTCGTCTAGTCATGTGGGTCGTTAATGACGGACACTCCGGATTCCGTGCCGGACCTGATGGCGGGGGCGAGGAAGGTGTCCGAGAGCCAGAAGCCGAAGAGCGCGATCACGACGACGACCCAGGTCCGGACGCCGAGGAACTTGACCGCACCCCAGGCGAAGAGGCCGAGGACGAAGACGAGCGGCAGGTTCACGTTCATGGGACGGTCCTTTCAGCGGACGGGGCAGCGGTGGGTACGGGCCGCCAGTTCGGCGGCGGCGCGGCTGTCGTAGTCGGCGGAGAAGCCGCAGCGCGGGGCGGTGCAGGCGGCGGTGTGCTGCTCGCGGCCCCTGTGGTCGTACGAGGTGCCGACCTGGACGGGGCCGGTGCGGATGAGGTCGCGGAAGTGGCGGCGGGGCATCGTGGTCTCCTGCTCAGAGGTGGGTGGCGATGGCGTCGGCCATGGGTGCGGGCACGCCGAGGCGGGCTCGGAGCGTCGCTGTGTCGATGGGTTGTCCGGTACGGGTGTGGTGGTCGGCGGCGACTTTGCGGGCGTGTTCGATCAGGGCGGCCGGGACCGGCGCGGGTGGGAGTTCCGGGATGGGCGGTTCGGGCGTGTCCTCCAGGCGCTCCGCTTCTGGCGCCGAGTGGACGAGGAGCGTTCCGCCGAGGAAGGCGACGGCGGGCCAGCCCGCGACGAGGATCCGGAGCCACGCGGGTACGTCGTCCAAGTCGAGGAGTCCGGCGGTGGCCACGTTCGCGCCGAGGGAGGCGGCGAGCGCGATGACGAACCAGCACCACCCCATGGCTTTCGACGGCCCGGTCCGCAGCCGCCGCCAGGCCGCGACAAGCAGCAGGTCGACGCTGATCGGGTAGGCCCACGCCTTCCAACCGTCCTGTCCGGCCGCGAGGGCGACATCGTGGATGTGGGCGAAGGAGAGGGCGGCGGCGATGACGGCCTGGACGAGTACCGCGTCGACCCGGGCGAGATGAGCGCGCACAGTGCGGCTCCTTCCGTGGTCAGGGGGCGGGTCGGAACGGCTCCAGCGCGGGCAGGTCGGGCACCAGGTGCGCGTACTTCTGGCAGGTGCGGGCCGCGTCGCTGAGTGAGAGGTACGGGGTGCGGATGCGGGACCAGCCGCCGGAGGTGTCACCGGCCACGGCGAGGCCGGGCCGTTCCGGGGCGATGGCGCAGGCAGCCATGACCGCGTCGGGCGCGATGTCGCCGAGCGCCATTTTGGCGGAGCCTTCGTCGTTCACCCGGTGGCAGACACGGCCGGTGAGCTGGGCTCGGAGCATGGTCGCGCCCTTGCCGAGTTCGGCGCCGAAGCGCTGCCCGCAGACCTCCAGGTAGACGCCGGCGGCACGGCCGAGCTGAGCGAGTCGGATGAGCTGGGTGACCATCTCGTCCCGCCGTTCCTCGTCCTTCTTCGTGGCGACGAGGAAGAGTTCCGCGACCTCGTCCACGAACAGCACGACGGGTACGGGACGTTCGTGGTCCGGCAGTCCCCAGATGTCGGAGGTGATCTCCTCGTCCGGGGTGCTTGATGAGATGCCCTGACGGGCCTTGATCACGTCGTATCGGTCCTCCATTTCCTTGATGAGTACGGGCAGGAGCGCGGCGGCCTGTTCCGGATCGGTCGCCAGCGCGGAGAGTCGGGGCGCGAACGGCGCCAGCTCCACACCGCGCTTGCAGTCGATCCCGACCAAGGCCACCGGCTGCCGGGCGAGCCCGCTGATCAGATGCCGCAGGAACATGGACTTGCCGGACAGCGTCGCGCCGAGGATGAGCCCGTGGGGGACGGCGCGGTAGTCCCGCACGTAGGCGGTGGCGTCCTCGCGCAGTGCCACCGGAACCCTGAGAAGCCCGGTGTCGACCTTGCGGGGCATCCGGACCCGCCGCAGCACGTCGAAGCCGACGAGCCGGAGTTCGACCATGCCCGGCTTGACCGTCGAGACGTACACGGCGTGGACGCCCCAGGCGTGCCGGAGTCGTTCCGCCGAGGCGGCGACATCGGCGGGTTCCTGCCCCGGCGCGAGCCGAAGCCGGAGCCGTAAGCCGGTCGACGTCGGTCGGATGAGTCCCCGGCGGGGCGGGACCGGCCGGATCACGCGGTGGCTGGTGGCCCTGGTCAGCAGGACCCGCAGCCGGGACGGCGGCACGGTGAGCCCGCATGCCTCCATGGCCGATCCGTACGAGCCGAGCAGCCGCAGGGCGGAGACCTGCATTCCGAACGCCGCCCAGTGCGCGGAGGGGCGCCGGGCCCGGGTGTAGGCGGCCCCGCCAGCCAGTACGGCGAGGAGGCCACCCACCACCAGGATCGTCGTCGGGTCGGTCATCAGGCGATGGCGCCGAGGGCGGACGGGAAGGCGCCCGGGGTGACGGCGGCGGCCCGGTAGGCGATGCCGTGCCGTTGCTGCCCGTTGAAGACGCTCTCCCAGGGCCGGGCCAGCAGTCCGGGAAGCGCGACCGGCGACCCGAGTGCCAGCCCGTCCGCCACCCCGCTCTCCGGGACGGTGACCTTGATCAGCGCCGATTCACCGTCCTCGATGTAGACGACGCCGATCGTCATCAGGGACTCGCCGCTGACAGCGTCCTTGGCGATCTCCCCCGTCTGCCGGTCCCGGATCTTGGGCTCCGGTGCCTCCGTGAGCAGGATCGTGGCGGCCGTGGTCTCCACACGGATGGTGCGCATAACCAACTCCCCATCTACTCGTCTAGACAAGATGCATTCCGGGGGAGGACTCCCCCGAGGTCGTGGCGATCACCCTGCCACACAACTTGCCCACTCGTCTATACGAGTATGCCTGTTGGGGTGTACGAGTTCGGAAAGACGGCCCCGCGCACCACCGTTGGCCACCGCCTCAGCCCATCAGGTCGCCGGAAGCTGGTAGTTGAGGACGTACGCGTCCGCCGCCATCACGGTGTCGCAGACCTCCACGGCCCGGCCCTCCGTATCGAACGCGGTACGGACCAGATGGATCACGGGCACGCCGGATGCCAGCCGGAGCGTCTTCACCTCGGAGGGCGAGGGCATGCGGGCCCGGATCTCCTCCTCGAAGTGGTCCAGGCGGTGGCCCAGCTCTTCCAGCCGGGCATAGATGCCGCCGGGGCCGGGGTTGGGTTCGGCGATCTGCGTCCCACGCGCGATGTCGAGGGGCAGGTACGAGGTGGCGAACTCCACCGGCCGCCCGTCCAGCAGATACCGGCGACGCCGGGCGAGGACCCGTCGCACCGAGCCGAGGCGGGTGGAGATGTCCTGACTCGCCTTCTCCTCCTTCACCTCCAGTCCGTCCACCTGGGGGTGACTGCCGGCCGCGTCGGCCTCCACGATGAACGCGGACTTCCCCTGATCGCGATGGCGCCGGGCGAACCGGTCCGAGGCGAGCCGCCGCACGGGCGGCCGGGGGCGGACGAAGACACCCTTGCCGTGCTCCGCGTGGACCAAGCCCTCCCCCTGGAGTACGGAGAAGGAGTTCCGGACGGTCATCCGGGACACCCCGTAGTGCTCGACCAATTCCGCTTCCGAGGGCAGCTTCGCCCCCTCCTTGAACCGCCCACGGTCGATGGCCTCACGCAGCTGATCGGCGATCTGCCGGAACACCGCTCGATCACTTGTCGGGTCGAGATCCCCGAGCAGGCCGGAGGAGAGTGAAGGCACGTCTTACTCCTTTAGGTGTCTAGACGAGTGGGCGACTCTTGTTGCTACGGTGGAGAGCCTAGCCATCCGAGAGGTCCCGGGAATCGTGAACCCTGAACGCCCGCATTCCGTGAGCGTCGCCGGAGTGATCGTTGACGACCACGGCCGGGCCCTCTTGATCCAGCGCCGCGACAACGGCCACTGGGAGCCCCCGGGCGGGGTCCTCGAACGTGAGGAGACGATCCCCGAGGCCCTTCAGCGCGAAGTCCTCGAAGAAACCGGAATCAAGATCGCGCTTCCCGCGACACTCACCGGGATCTACAAGAACATGACGGGGCTGATCGTCTCCCTGGTCTTCCGGTGCGAGGCCGCCGACGGCACGCCGACCACCGGAAGCGAGACCCGCGCGCTGCGTTGGGTCACCCGCGACGAAGTCGCCGAACTCGCCGACGAGGCGTATGCGATCCGCGTCCTGGACGCACTCGACGCGGCGAACCCGCCGGCCATCCGCGCCCACGACGGCGTGAAACTCGTCTAGCCCGAACCCGCTGCACATGGCGGCCTACCAGCACGAAGGAACTTGTATGCACGAGTATACGAGCACAAATCGAGTCTGGGGCCTCACTTGCCCAGGTTTTCCGGAAGAGATCAGCCGGGTCCCCGGCGGCCGAGCGGTCGACAAGGTCACCGACCTCGTCCACCAGGACGTGCACCACGACGCCGGCCAGCTCGCGGGGCGGTGCGCCGGATGACCCAGGCGACGTTCCCGAAGGGCACCGTCCCGTACATCACGCAGTGGACCGGGGAGGCCCCCGCGAAGGTACGAGTGGTGGTGCGGCGCGGGCGACTGGCGTACGCGGACGAGCGTTCCTTCGACCGGGACCCCCGGGGTGTGCTGTGGCGGCGGATCCCCTCCACTCCGGGTAAGGGGAAGCCCGACTTCGGAGCGGTGCACGCGTTGCGTCAGCGGTTGGCGATGGCCAACGTGCTCTGCCAGGTCTGCGGCAAGCCCGCCGACTGCGACGAACGCGGAGTCCTCTGGCTCCTGGGCGAGGCGGAGGACGACCCGGACTCCTGGCCTCAAGGGCTGGAGACCCCGCATCCCCCGGTCTGCCGACCGTGCGCGACCGTGGCGACGAAGGCGTGTCCCCACCTCAGGCGCCGCTACGTGGCACTACGAGTCCGGCGGTGGACCCCGGTAGGAGTCCACGGTGCTCTCTACCGACCCAGCGAGCAGCCCGTAGCCGTTGACGCCAGGGGTATCCCGTTCGACAGCCCCGCCATCCGCTGGACCATCGCCGGCCAACTCATCGTCCGTCTGGATCGATTCACCCTCATCGACCCGACCGAGGTGTGAGTTACAACTTTCTCTACTGGTTCAAGGCGCCTCGCTCCGCTCGCCGCGCGCGGCCCGGCTCCCCCGGGCCGCCGCTCCTGTCTCCGCCCCGCTCCAGCCCGGACCGCCGACCGCGCCAGCGACAGCACGCCATGACATCGGGAGAGAACCCCTCTATGGCTGGGGGTCGGCTCCACGGCTTTAGGCAGCCACCATGGGGCGAGCCTCGAAGATCGGGGCCCACATCGGGCCTTAGCGGGCAGGTCCAGAGACTGCCCGAGTCGCCAGCAGCTTACGGGCCCCGATCTCTCGCCCCATGGCAGCTCCCGCCCAAAGCCCCTCCACCGACCTTCAGGAAAATCCCCTCACCGACAGCGCTCCCCAATATGATGTCGCGTTGAGGTGTCCGAACATTTTCAAGGAGACTCGATGCCGTCGCGGCTAGCAAGTGAAAAGATCAGCGGATCCGTAATGGCCCTTACCGCGGGACTGGTAGCCGACATGTCCGCAACCGCCCTCTTTCTTGCATCGCCAGGAGTGCGTAATTGGCTGAAGGAAGAGTACGCCCTGATTTCACTCACGACAATACTCTTGTTTGCGACTGTAGTAGTAGTGGCCAACATTGCCTTTTCGGCGCGCGGGAAGATTCATGAACTCCAAGCGGAGATCGAATCTCTGACCTCTCGACTGACTACCCCATCCGAGCATGACACCGAGATGTTCAGGGCGATCAACGAGAAGGCATCGCCTCAGAGCCCCTTTGTAACTTGGTTCCGAGAATGTTTCATCGCAACCCGAATCCCCGCAGGACCATTCCAGAGTCTCGAAAAAATGATCGATTTTTTCGATCGAGAACCCAGAGGGTTTATTGATAACGATGTTGATGATTCATATCGAGCGCTCATCGGAGCTGGAAGCGATTTGATCAACAAGATATCGGATCACATGTGGTACGAGGGGAGGGAGAATTCACGCCTTGAGATCCCACGAGAGTGGGAATTGAATGATCCGCAAAGGTTCGAGGGTGCTATGAATGAAATCAGGGAGGCACGCGAGGCGTTCATTGCTTCCTATGACGCATTCTTTATGACAGCCCAGACCAAGGGATTGTCAAGCGTAATTTCAGCGTCTGTACAGTAGGAGACTTCCCGGGCGGCCCATTCTCACCTTTCTCCGTATGCCGGGGCGGCTCCGCACCAAAGCGCACCAGAAGTGTCGGTGAGCAGCGGCCAGAAAGAGCCGCCAGATCCGCACCCGCACCGGAAGCCCGATCCTGCTCCTCCTCCCGGACAGTCCGCACCATACGGCTTGAGTCCGTCGGCCACCGCAATCTGTCCCGATGCCAGGAGGCTCAGACCGCTGCAAGCAGCACCTGGTAGACCTTGCGGGTGACCCATTCACACACGCCCCAGGCGCCACAGCCCCACGTTGCGTTCGAAGACCTCAGCACCGCGGATCTCATCGTGGATGCGCTCTACGCAGGCGGATCCCGGGGAAACTCCGGCGATGACCCAATATCGAAGCTGATACCGGGTGTGGGCAACCAGGGAGGATTCCGACATGCCGGATCCCCAGCCCAGGGCACAGTACGACTGTCCGTGCTGTACACCAGCGGTAACGACGTTGACTGGCCGGACTACCTGGATATCGACACAGGCACCTTCACGTACTACGGAGACAACAAGAAGCCCGGGCAGGGACTCCATGAGACATCGCGGGCAGGGAACATCCTCCTGCGTGATGTCTTCGCAGCGTCACACTTGTCGGCAGCGGATCGGGCCAGGATCCCACCGTTCCTGCTGTTCGAGAAGGCGGCTTCGGCCGGCCGCTCTGTGCGCTTCCGCGGGCTGCTGGCCCCCGGAGGGCCGACCCTGACTTCGGACGACGAGCTGACTGCAATCTGGCGGGCAACAGCCAAGGACCGGTTCCAGAATTACCGCTCACACTTCACGGTCCTTGACCACAACTCGATCCCCCGCAGCTGGATCCAGCACCTGCTCGACGGCGGGAACCCTCTTGAAGGGGGATGCCCTGAGGCGTGGAGGACCTGGGTAGAAGGCCGCGTCTACAAGCCGCTGCTCGCCCCTCAGACCACCATGATCCGCTCTAAGGCTGAGCAGCTTCCCGATGACGCCAACGGCATAGCCCTGCTGGAGGAAATTCGTGAGTACTTCCGCGGACGGGAGCACGACTTCGAAGCGTGCGCCGTGGCCATCTGGCGTCTGATCGCGCCCAGCACGGGGCCAGTCGACCTGACCAGGCCGAGCAGAGACGGAGGCCGGGACGCAATCGGCACATACGGCCTGGGTCCGGCAACGAGTCGGATCGCGATCGACTTCGCCCTTGAGGCCAAGTGCTACAGCCTGTCCCACTCTGTTGGAGTCCGGGAAGTATCGCGGCTGATCTCAAGGATCCGGCACCGCAACTTCGGTGTCCTCGTGACCACGTCACACTTCAACCGGCAGGTCCAAGAGGAGGTACACGAGGACGGGCACCCGATCGTTCTTCTCGCCGGCCGGGACATCGTCGACGCTCTACGTCATCAGGGACGAAGCACAGTGCCCGCCCTCCGGCAGTGGCTGGAGCAGAGCTTCCCGCAGCCGTAGAGGATCACAGGCCATGCCCGATCCGTGCCCGGCAGGTCGGTAAACCACGGCTGCCGCCGGACGCTGGGGGTGGTGGATCTACCACCCCCAGCGCTCATCGTCGCAGGTCAGACCGCACGCAGGGCCTTAAAGATCACTGACTCCCAAGCTCAGCGCTTCGCTCCTCTGCGACGAAGTTGCACAGGCTCCGACCTGCTCTAGGTCTACAAGGTCTCACGGAGAGGTCTGTTAGAGCGCCAACTGGCAAACGACCCATCTCGCGAGCGGACGCCAGCGAGATCACCGTGGAACAGCACCGCCGCCTCTGGTCTACGCGCCGGGGGATCGGCCAAATAGGCGTTGGCGTGATCCCAGGTTCGCAAGTCGACCGTGAGACTTTCATACCAGGCCAAGCCGCGCGTATTGCAGTCCCTGCACAGCAGTCCTCGTACACATTGTCCGCAAGAGGTCGAACCAGGACAGCAGTGGTGATCATGGTCGATGTGCCACCACGATCGCCCCTCCATTGAGGAGTCACCTCCCAGGCTACGGCAGAGGGGGCAGGTGTCGTCCTGAACTCTGAGGATCGCATTGACACGAGCACGCGTCAGGTTGTGTCGACGTGCCTGCCGTTCGGCATTACGACACTGCGGACATACCCTCCCTCTGGGCCCCGCATCGACCCGCCAAAACTTGTCGCAGCAAACCTTGCACGGTTCCAAAGTATCGACCCATGCATAGAACTCTTCACTCGTCAGGGCGACGATCTCATCGTCTGTTAACCAATCCACAGGCCGCAAGATAGACGGTGCCACTGACAAACGATTAGCTGGCGCCTTGAAGTTCACTCTGCCACCCGTCGCACGGATCTTGGAAGGGCCCAACGAGACCCACGGTGCGCAGGAGAGGAACGAGACACGGCGAGTGTCTAACTGCGTGACAACGGTGACGGACGTCCATGAACAACTGCGGACGTCTGTGGACCATCAGCGCAGGTGAGAGCCACACCAGCCCAAGCGGCGCCCATACCCAACTTGCTTCGGGACGAAGAGGTCGTGGGTTCAAATCCCGCCACCCCGACAGCTGAAACACCAGGTCAGGGGCCTGATCCGCGAGAGCGGATCGGGCCCCTGACTCGTTTCTTGGGCCTCTTGGGATCCATCGGGGAGCCGAGCATATGGGTCCGGACAGCAGGTGATCTCGGCAACCCCGCAATACCTTTCCACCGGATCTTCCCTGGTTGACCGGATCCGTCATCGACCGGGCCGGGCCACTTCTTACGCGCCACCTGTTTGGAGATCCCCCATACAGATCCCAGATGGCCCAAGGTGTCACCCACTCCTCCACCCATCAGCGCAGCCTCGGCAGCAAGGACCTCCGTGGCCTCTCGTACCTGCCAAAGGGCGTACGAGTAGGCAAGCTGTCAGTCCGCGAATCGCTCCGCCATAGCTGAGTGTTCGTGTCCGTTGGTCAGACACTCCTGGCTCGCGTCGAGGCCCCGTAGCCGACGTTGCGGGCGAGGTCACTTGCGGAGTTGAGCAGCACCTGCTGCAAGGTAGGCACACTCGCAATCGCCAAGCCATCCCCGCCTACTTACGGTTGACTTGTGCCGTAGGACAGCAGAACCGGAGACGTTATGGCCAAGCACCTCAACTTTGACGTCACTCCTGCCGTTCAGGCCGCATACCTGCCAGAACAACCCTCGCGCACACCGGTCTTCGAGCTTTGTTGCGGGCCTCTGCACGTGACCCTTGACCGCGCACCGCTCAAGTTGCTGACGCTCGGAAGCACGTTGACGGCCGTTGCCATGCGAACAGTGCATTGGTTGCGCTGACCGCCGGGCCACGGCTCGCCAAGCAGAGGGACGAGCCGAGCCTCCTGCAGGGCCTTCTACGGATACCAGCCGGAGAACGCCGCACTGGGCTCAGATGCCGCCGTGACACCTCGGCCCGCTGCTACGGTCCCCGCATGACGCACTCGGTCTCCGCTCTTCGCGCTGCCGATCTCCGAGTCGAGCCGGTCGACAAGATTCTTGATCGCGTCGCGCGGTCCCTTCAAGCCTGTTTGGACCCGGGCACGGTGGTACGCAAACGCCGGTCGATAGGAGCCCGGACGGACAGGGACACCTGGGTACGAGTGGAGCGGCGCCCGCTCGAACGGATCACTGACCAGGGGTGGAACGGTACGGAGAGCGCCGCCCGCCTTGAGGGCGTTGTCCAGCCCGCGTGGCGGGGGTGTGTGGTCTGGCGGGACACGGACGAGCCGGTGATGTGGCGAGCGGACGAGACCGATCTCCTTCCCGGGGCACCGATCGGGACCGCCGTCCTGGCTGAGGAGCCGACGCTGTCGGAGGAGTGGTGGCGGGCCTTCGGGCATTCCCTGGACGCACTGGCGCGGAACAAGACCAGGCGTGTGGCCACTCCGGACACGGTCAAGATCTCGCAGGAGCTGGTCGGCGAGTCGATCCGGGGCGTATTCCCCGAGGTGATCGACACGACCGTTGAGCGATGGGTTCCGGCCCACGCCGATCTGAACTGGGCCAACATGAGCGCGCCGGCCTTCTCCCTCTTCGACTGGGAGGACTGGGGAAACGCCCCCCGGGGCCTCGACTCCGCGACCCTCTGGGCCGCCTCGCTCGCCGTCCCCGCTCTGGCCGACCGCGTACGACGCGAGCGGCGGCACGACTTCGAGAGCCGGGACGGCAAGCTGATGACGCTCTTGGTGTGCGCCAAGGTCCTCGGACCGGACGCCCACCCGGAAGACCCTCGGATCGAACCCGTCTGGCACAGGGCACAGCAGGTCGTCTCGGAGCTTCAGGTCGGCTGACCGTTCAACCGCTGTTGGAGGAGGGCTCGGCACTCATGGATCGTCCGCTCATCGGGCTCGGCGGCCAGGGCGTCGAGCAGCTCACCCGGATGAGCCGGGCCGTCCGTGCCCACGGCCACGGTCCCGACATGAGGAAGGCAGCACGAGGCCCGGAAGGCCGCCTGGACCGATCCCGTACTCACCGACACTGCCGATGTGTGAGTGACAACTCTCTCTACAGGTTCAAGGCGCCTCGCGCCGCTCGCCGCAGGGTGCGGGCGGTTGGGCCGGGACTCTCTGCACGACGCCAAAAACCAGGCAGGCCCCGGCCAAACCCGCTACCCCAGCCTCAGAGCGACAGCCAGAGAGCAGATAGTAGGAAAAGCTGCGTCTCTGGGACATCTTCGGTTCCTGCGTCATAGGGTACGGACATGAATCAGGACGAGCCTGTCGGCTTCTGGAGCTACACGCGCCGAGACGATCAGATTGAACGCGGCAGAATCAAAAGATTGGTCGATCTCATTGCAGACGAGTTCGAGATCATGAGCGGCCGCCAGTTACATATATTCTTCGACAAGGAAGACATTTCCTGGGGCGAGGAATGGCGCTCGCGAGTCGACTCGGCAATCATGGGAACAACTTTCATGATCGCCATCGTCACTCCTCGATTCTTAAGGAGTCAAGAGTGCCGCCGCGAAGTAATCACCTTCTCCAGTCATGCGTCTAGCCGCGGACTGGATGATCTACTGCTTCCAATTCTCTACAGCGGCCCTTCGGGCCTACTAGAAGAAAGTCAAGACGATGAAGTAGCCGCCTTGATCAAGAGGCGGAATTATGTTGACTGGAGACATCTTCGCCTCGAAGATGAAGGGTCTCCCGAATACAGGCGAGCCGTCCATAAACTGGCACAGCGTCTGGCGGAGATCCTGGATCGCTCCAGCGAGTTGGAACCCACCACTCAAGAGGAAGCACTACTGATTGACGACCAAGCAGGAATCGTCGATCGGCTCGCCAGCATGGAGAGCGCCCTGCCGCGACTGGCTGAATGCTTGACCGGATTCGGTCAGGCGACATCAGAAATCGGCTCCCAGATGCGATGGGCCACTGAGGAAGTCAACGAATCCGACAAACGCAATGGCGGATTCGGTGGAAGGCTCCGAGTCAGCAACGAGCTTGCCGGCCGACTGCACGAGCCGGTACAGAAACTGGCCGAACTGGGGGAGCGATACGCCTCCGAGCTGGCCGTCGTCGACCCCGGCGTGCTGACATTTATCAAAATAGCGAACGGACCAAACCTTCCCGACGCGGACCGCGCTCCTGTACAGGAGTTCCTCCGCGCCGTTGTGGATGCGGCAAAGACTTCGCGCGAAAACGTGCCAATCCTCATGGGTTTCGCATCAAACGCTGACAGCATTTCAAAATACAGTAAAGAAATCCGCCCATTGATGAAGAATCTAGTAAAATCCGTACAGCGGTTCATCGACGGGCAAGCAATCATGGACGAATGGGAGAGGTTGATCCAGGAAGGCGGAGACTCAGCAGCAACCTCCGCTTGACGGATTTTCAAGCAATGTGTGCAGCATCATCCGCTTGCCGAATCAACGCCCACCAGTGGTGGCCGTGGGTTCAAATCCCGCCACCCGACTCACCAGACCGGAGCAAGTGTCTGAATCCACTGAGGGGATCAGACCCTTTCCACGTGTCCAATGATCTTTTAGGAGAGAGCCAGGGGACGATCCTGATCCGCCTCGCCCTGGAGCACGTCCGTACGGGCAGAATACACGTCCCACCGCCTGTCACCCGACGCCGACGGCGGTCTAGCTCCTGGAAGACCATCAGTTCGGACTCCCCCGGCGAACTGGCCCTGGGCGGGGAGCTGCTGGGCGAGCGGTTCACCGTTCATAAGCCGGTGGAGCGGGTATGGGAGTTCAGTGCCCGGTTCGCGGCGGCGGCAGGCCTGTGAGCGGCCCGCCTATCCTCGTCCGTACCAACGACGACAGGGTCAGCGGACGGGGGACGGACACGTGCGGGATCTGATGGCGGAGACGGGTGTACGGGAGCGGATCGCCATCGCGGCCGGGTGGGAGCCGGGTGGGTCGTCCGTGGTCGGGCGGGCGCGGCGGTGGCTGGTGGTCGTCGGGTTGGTGGTCGGTTGTGCCGGCGGGGTCGGGGTCGTCGGCGCGGTCGTTCTCGGGGTTGGCTGTGCCCAGTGAGTGCGTCGCCGGAGGGCCAGCCGGAAATGGCCCTCCGGCGGCGGGGCGTCAGTCGTCGGTCTCGGCCTCCAGGTCGCCCTCGGTCTCCAGATAGACCTGCCGCAGTGCCGCCAGGATCGCCGGGTCGGGCTTCTCCCACATGCCCCGCGACTCGGCCTCCAGCAGCCGTTCGGCGATCCCGTGCAGGGCCCACGGGTTGGCCTGCTCCAGGAAGGCCCGGTTCTCCGGGTCGAGGACGTACGCCTGGGTGAGCCTGTCGTACATCCAGTCCGCGACCACGCCGGTGGTGGCGTCGTACCCGAAGAGGTAGTCGACGGTCGCGGCCAGCTCGAAGGCGCCCTTGTAGCCGTGGCGGCGCATCGCCTCGATCCACTTCGGGTTGACGACGCGGGCGCGGAAGACCCGGGAGGTCTCCTCCACCAGGGTCCGGGTGCGTACGGTCTCCGGGCGGGTGGAGTCGCCGATGTACGCCTCCGGGGCGGTGCCCCGCAGTGCGCGGACGGTCGCCACCATGCCGCCGTGGTACTGGAAGTAGTCGTCCGAGTCGGCGATGTCGTGCTCGCGGGTGTCGGTGTTCTTCGCCGCGACCGCGATCCGCTGGTACGCCGTCTCCATCTCCGCGCGCGCGGGCCGGCCGTCGAGTTCCCGGCCGTACGCGTAGCCGCCCCACACCGTGTACACCTCGGCCAGGTCGGCGTCGGTGCGCCAGTCGCGGGAGTCGATCAGCTGGAGCAGGCCCGCCCCGTACGTCCCGGGACGGGAGCCGAAGATCCGGGTGGTGGCCCGGCGTTCGTCGCCGTGTTCGGCCAGGTCGGCCTGGGTGTGGGCGCGGACGTGGTTGTCCTCGGCGGGCTCGTCCAGCGAGGCGGCGAGGCGTACGGCGTCGTCCAGCAGGCCGATCGTGTGCGGGAAGGCGTCGCGGAAGAAACCGGAGATCCGCAGCGTCACGTCGATGCGGGGGCGGCCCAGTTCGGCGAGCGGGATGGGCTCCAGGCCGGTGACCCGGCGGGAGGCGTCGTCCCACACCGGCCGGACGCCCAGCAGGGCCATGGCCTCCGCGACGTCGTCGCCGGCGGTGCGCATGGCGCTCGTACCCCACAGGGAGAGCCCGACCGACGTGGGCCAGGTGCCGTTGTCGGTGCGGTAGCGGGTGAGGAGGGAGTCCGCGAGGGCCTGTCCGGTCTCCCACGCGAGCCGGGAGGGGACGGCCTTCGGGTCGACGGAGTAGAAGTTGCGGCCGGTCGGCAGGACGTTGACCAGTCCGCGCAGCGGCGAACCGGAGGGGCCCGCCGGGACGAAGCCGCCGTTCAGGGCGTGGACGGTGTGGTCGAGTTCGGCTGTGGTGGCCGCCAGCCTCGGGACCACCTCGCGGGCGGCGAACTCCAGGACGGCCCGGACCTGTTCGCTCTCGTCCGCCGGAAGGGCGGCGAGGTCCCAGCCGGCGTCGTCCATGGCCTGGACCAGGGCACGGGCCCGCTCCTCGGCCGCGTCGGCCGTCGTGCGGGTCGCCGCCGACTCGTCCAGCCCCAGGGCCTCGCGCAGCCCCGGCAGCGCCGTCTTCCCGCCCCAGATCTGGCGGGCCCGCAGGATCGCGAGGACCAGGTTGACGCGGTCCGCGCCCTGCGGCGCCCCGCCCAGGACATGGAGCCCGTCCCGGATCTGGGCGTCCTTGATCTCGCAGAGCCAGCCGTCGACGTGGAGCAGGAAGTCATCGAAGCCGTCGTCCTCGGGCCGGTCCTCCAGGCCCAGGTCGTGGTCGAGCTTCGCGGCCTGGATGAGGGTCCAGATCTGCGCCCGGATCGCGGGCAGCTTCGCCGGGTCCATGGACGAGATCTGCGCGTACTCGTCCAGGAGCTGTTCCAGGCGGGCGATGTCCCCGTACGAGTCGGCGCGGGCCATCGGCGGCACCAGGTGGTCCACCAGCGTGGCGTGGACCCGCCGCTTGGCCTGGGTGCCCTCGCCCGGGTCGTTCACGAGGAAGGGGTAGATCAGCGGCAGGTCGCCGAGGGCGGCGTCGGGGCCGCAGGCGGCGGAGAGACCGGCGTTCTTGCCCGGCAGCCACTCCAGGTTGCCGTGCTTGCCGAGGTGGATCATCGCGTCCGCACCGAAGCCGCCGTCCGCCCGGGGCGTGGCGATCCAGCGGTAGGCGGCGAGGTAGTGGTGCGACGGCGGCAGATCGGGGTCGTGGTAGATCGCGATCGGGTTCTCGCCAAAACCGCGCGGTGGCTGGATGACGATGAGTAGGTTCCCCCGGCGCAGCGCCGCGAGGACGATGTCGCCCTCGGGGTTGGCGCTGCGGTCCACGAACATCTCGCCGGGCGGCGGGCCCCAGTGCTCCTCGACCTGCTCGCGCAGCGCGGCGGGGAGCCCCGCGTACCAGCGGCGGTAGTCCGCGGCGGGGATGCGGACCGGGTTGGCGGCGAGCTGTTCCTCGGTCAGCCAGTCCTGATCGTGGCCGCCCGCGTCGATCAGTGCACGGATCAGCTCGTCGCCGTCGCCGGAGACCACGCCCGGAAGGTCTTCCTCCGGCCCGAAGTCGTACCCCTCCGCCCGCAGTCGGCGCAGCAGGGCGACGGCGCTGGCGGGGGTGTCGAGACCGACGGCGTTGCCGATACGGGAGTGCTTGGTGGGGTACGCGGAGAGCACCAGCGCGAGCCGCTTGTCGGCCGCCGGGACATGGCGCAGCCGCGCGTGGCGGACCGCGATCCCGGCGACGCGGGCGGCCCGCTCGGGGTCGGCGACATAGGCGGGCAGGCCGTCCTCGTCGATCTCCTTGAAGGAGAACGGGACGGTGATCAGGCGGCCGTCGAACTCCGGGACCGCGATCTGACTGGCGGCGTCCAGCGGCGAGACGCCCTCGTCGTTCTCCTCCCAGGCGGCGCGCGAACCGGTCAGGCACAGCGCCTGGAGCACGGGGACGTCGAGCCCGGTGAGGGCGCCCGCGTCCCAGGACTCGTCATCGCCGCCGGCCGAGGCCTCGGCGGGGCGGGTGCCACCGGCGGCGAGCACGGTGGTGACGATCACGTCGGCGGCGCGGAGCGTGTCGATCAGCTCGGGCTCGGGGGCGCGCAGGGAGGCCACGTAGAGCGGGAGGGGGCGGGCGCCCGCGCGCTCGATCTCCGTGCACAGGGTGTGGACGAAGCCGGTGTTTCCACTCATGTGGTGCGCGCGGTAGTAGAGGACCGCGACCACGGGGGCCGTATCCGCCGGGGTCGCCGCCGGGGTCGTGTCCGCCGTCGTATCCGCCGGGGTCGCCGCCGGTCCGGCCGACGGCGTGCGCTCCAGGGGGCCCCAGGTCGGGGCCGGGGCCGGCGGCTCGAAGCCGTGGCCCGTCAGCAGCACCGTATCGGAGAGGAAACGGGCCAGTTGGCCAAGATTGTCCGGGCCACCGTGGGCGAGATAGGCGTGCGCCTCGGCCGCGATGCCGATGGGGACGGTGGACGCCTCCATCAGCTGGGCGTCGGGGGCCTGTTCACCGGTGAGCACGACGACCGGGAGGCCGCTCGCGAGCAGCCGGTCCAGGCCGTCCTGCCAGGCCCGCACCCCGCCGAGGAGGCGGACGACGACGAGTCCGGCGCCGTCGAGGAGGGCCGGGATGTCGTCCAGCGGAAGCCGGGAGGGGTTGGCGAAGCGATAGGAGACCGGGCCCTCGGCGGCGCGAGCGCTCAGCAGATCGGTGTCGGACGTCGACAGAAGCAGGATCTCGTGGGGCTGCGGGGCGGTCTGGTCCCCGGACGACTGATGCATGCGGCGTCTGGCCTTCCTCGGGGTTTCCGCGCCCCGGGCGGTGTCGGACGGCGGGAGTTCCTGACTCATCCGGCCAGGCCGGCCGGATTCACAGTGGCGGGACCGCGCCGGAATCGCACCGGGCTTCCTCCCCTTACGCCGTCGCCGGCGAGGGCGGACCGGGTGATCCGCCGGGCCACATCGTACGGGCCGCATCCGTCGCGCGGGATATGCGATATGGGCGTCTATGCAGGTGAGTGCCGGAATGGCCATCGGTATGCTCGCCGCCATGTCCATGCCTTCCAGCAGCTCCGGGTCGTCGTACGGCGGCTCCGGGCCGTCGTCCAGTGGCACCAGGCAGTCGGCCGGGGGCGCGTCCGGGCCCGTCTCCGGGGCCGTCTCCGAGGCAGTCTCCGGGGCGGTCTCCCGGGCCGGTGGCGATGCCTGTCCCGGTGCGCTGCGGCTGCACCGGGCCGACGACGGCGCGCTGGCGCGGGTCCGGCTGCCCGGCGGTGTGCTGGCGGTGGCCCAGGCGGACGCCCTCGCGCGGGCGGCGCGGCGACTCGGCGACGGAGTGCTGCATCTCACGTCCCGGGGCAATGTCCAGCTGCGCGGCCTCGGTGACGGCTGCGGCGCGGAACTCGCGGATCTCCTCACCGGGGCGGGGCTGCTGCCGTCGGCCCGGCGGGAGCGGATCCGCAACGTGGTCGCCTCCCCGCTCTCCGGTCTGGACGAGCCCGGGAACGGGAACGGGAACGGGAACGCGGATGTGGGGCCGTGGCTGCGGGAGCTGGACGCGTTGCTGGTGGGCGGCGCCCCGGGGCTGGAGGCGTTGTCGGGGCGGTTCCTGTTCGCGCTCGACGACGGGCGCGGGGACGTGGGCGCCCTCGGCGCGGACGTGACCCTCACGGCGGCAGCGGACGGCGGCGCGCTGCTGCGGCTGGCAGGGTGCGGACACACGGCGCTCCGGGTGCCGGGCGGGCTGGCGGCACGGGCGGCGGCGGTCGCGGCGGCGGTCTTCCTGGACGCGGCGGACGCGGTGGCCGGGGTGGCCGGGGGCGGGGGCGGGGGTGGATCCTCGGGCACGGACGCGGTACGCGGGGGCCCGCCCCGGGGTATCTGGCGTATCGGTGAACTGCCCGACGCGGTACGGGGGAACCTGCTCCGCGAGGTCGCGCACCGGCTGACCCGTGGCACGGGTACGGACATTCACGCCACGGCGGACCGGATCTCCGCGGACCGGGCCTCCGCGGCGACCGGAGCGCCGGGCGTGGCCGAGGTGTCGGGGGCCGTCGGAGGGCCGTCGCCCGGTGCGGTGCCGGGACCGGACTCCGGCCGGGTCGCGCTCTGCGTCGGGATCCCCTTCGGACGGATCAGCGGCGACCAGTGGCGGCTGCTGACCGACTGCGCGCGCGACGACGGGCGCGGCGAGCTGCGGCTGACCCCCTGGCGCGGAGTCGTCGTCCCGGCGGTCGCCGCCGCCCGCGCGGACGCGTGGCTCGCCCGGTTCGCCGCCGCCGGGCTCGTCACCGCCCCCGGCTCGCCGTGGCGGGGCGTGGGCGCCTGCGTCGGGCATCCGGGCTGCGCGAAGTCCCTGGCGGACGTCCGCGCGGACGCGGCGGACGTGGTGCGGGCCGGGGCGTACCGGCCTTCGGCCGCCGGGCCGGCGGTGGTGGAGTTGCCGGTGTACTGGTCCGGGTGCGAGCGGCGGTGCGGACGGCCGCCGGGCGACCGGGTCGATGTGGTGGCCGTCCCCGAGGGCTACCGGATCTCCGTGGTCGGCGCGGACCGCCCGTCCGCCGCTTCCGTCCGCGTCGCCTGCGGACCGGATCTGACGGCCGCGGTTGCCGGTGCGCGCCGTGTTCCCTGAGCCGCTGTCCCCTGAGCCGCTGTCTTCCGAGTGGCCTGATCCCGAACAGCCTGATCCCGAGCAGCCGGATCCGCAGTGGCCTGATTCGCAGTGGCCTGATACCCGGCAGCCGTCCCGCGAGCTGCTGCGTCCCGGCCCACTGCCTCCGGAGCCGCTGTCCTCCGAACCACTACCTCCTGAGCCATGGGTTCCTGAGCGGCTGCCTCCCGCTGAACCGCTGTCCTCTGTCCTCCAGACCGCCGCCCCCGGAGCGCCACGGGCAACCGGCCCACAGCGGACGTGGCAACCGCCCCTGACCCCGGCCCCTGGCCCCGCACCCTGACCACCGGTGTTCCCGGAGGGCCGACCCCCTGGACGGCCCCCGCGACCCCACCGCCACCATGGCACAGGCGCACCCGGCGCCGCCCGCGTCCCTCCGGACGCGGTGACCCGATGAGCGAGAGCAGCGAGAACAGCGTGTTCGAATACGAGAAGGACGGCGCGGCCATCTACCGCCAGTCCTTTGCCACCATCCGCGCGGAAGCCGACCTCGCGGGTCTGCCCGCCGATGTCAGCCAGGTCGCGGTCCGGATGATCCACGCCTGCGGGATGGTCGATCTCGTACGCGATCTGTCCTACAGCCCCCTGGCGGTGGCCCGCGCCCGCGCCGCGCTGCGGGCCGGAGCGCCCATCCTCTGCGACGTGGCGATGGTCGCGAGCGGGGTCACCCGCAAGCGGCTGCCCGCCGACAACGAGGTGATCTGCACGCTTTCCGACCCCTCCGTGCCGGAGCTGGCGGCCCGGCTCGGGACGACCCGCAGCGCCGCCGCGCTGGAGCTGTGGCGGGACCGGCTCGACGGCGCCGTGGTCGCCGTCGGCAACGCCCCGACCGCGCTCTTCCGGCTCCTGGAGATGATCGAGGAGGGTGCCCCTCGCCCGGCGGCCGTCATCGGCGTCCCCGTAGGCTTCATCGGCGCCGCCGAATCGAAGGACGCCCTGGCCGGGCACCCCTCGGGCCTCGACCACCTGGTCGTGCGCGGCCGGCGCGGCGGCAGCGCGATGGCTGCGGCCGCCCTGAACGCGATCGCGAGCGAGGAAGAATGAGCGCCACAACGACCGGCCGGCTGTACGGAGTCGGGCTCGGCCCCGGCGATCCGTCGCTGATGACCGTACGCGCCGTGGAGGTCATCGCCGAAGCGGACGTGATCGCGTACCACAGCGCCCGGCACGGGCGGTCGATCGCCCGGTCGATCGCGGCCCGGTACATCCGTCCCGACCATGTCGAGGAAGCGCTCGTCTACCCCGTCACCACGGAGACCACCGACCACCCGGGCGGCTACCGGGGCGCCATGGAGGAGTTCTACGCCGAGGCGGCGGACCGGCTGGCCGCGCATCTCGACGCGGGGCGGACGGTCGCGGTGCTGGCGGAGGGCGATCCGCTCTTCTACGGCTCGTACATGCACATGCACAAGCGCCTCGCGGACCGGTACCAGACGGAGGTCGTCCCCGGGGTCACCTCCGTGAGCGGGGCGGCGGCCCGGCTCGGGGCGCCGCTCGCCGAGGGCGAGGAGGTGCTGACGATCCTGCCGGGCACCCTGCCCGAGGAGGAGCTGACGGCCCGGCTCGCCGCGACGGACGCGGCGGTGGTGATGAAGCTGGGGCGGACCTTCCCCAAGGTGCGCCGGGCGCTGGAGCGGTCCGGGCGGCTCGCCGACGCCCGCTATGTGGAACGAGCCACCATGGCCGGGGAGCGCACGGCCGAACTGGCCTCCGTCGACCCGGATTCGGTGCCGTACTTCTCGGTCGCGGTGCTGCCGAGCCGTATCGGCGCACAGGCGCCCGAGCCGGCGGAGTCCGCCGGGCCCGGTGAGCGCGGTGAGGTCGTCGTCGTCGGCACCGGCCCGGCCGGTCCGCTGTGGCTGACCCCCGAGTCCAGGGGTGCCCTGGCCGCCGCCGACGACCTCGTCGGCTATACGACCTATCTGGACCGGGTGCCGGTACGCCCCGGTCAGCGGCGGCACGGTTCGGACAACCGGGTCGAGTCCGAGCGGGCCGAGTTCGCACTCGATCTGGCCCGCCGGGGCCGGCGGGTGGCGGTCGTCTCCGGCGGCGACCCCGGGGTCTTCGCCATGGCGACGGCGGTCCTGGAGGCGTCGGCGCTGCCGGAGTACGCGGAGGTCCCGGTACGGGTGCTTCCGGGGGTGACCGCCGCGAACGCGGCCGCCGCGGCCGCGGGCGCTCCCCTCGGGCACGACTACGCGACCGTCTCGCTCTCCGACCGGCTCAAGCCGTGGGAGGTCATCGCCGGGCGGCTGCGCGCGGCAGCGGCGGCCGATCTGGTCCTCGCCCTCTACAACCCGGGCTCCCGCAGCCGGACCTGGCAGGTGGGCAAGGCCCGCGAACTGCTGCTGGAGCACCGCGCGCCGGACACCCCGGTGGTGGTGGCGCGGGACGTCGGCGGTACGGAGCAGAGCGTCCGGATCGTCCGGCTGGCCGACCTGGCGCCGGAGGAGGTCGACATGCGGACGATCCTGCTGGTCGGCTCGTCGCAGACCCGTACGGTCCGGCGCGGCGACGGCACGGAGATCGTCTGGACCCCCCGGCGCTATCCGGAGGACTGACCGAAGGCTGAGGACTGACCGAAGGACGGGCCGGGCCGCTGACCGGGAAGCCGGCCGGGCGGCCGACCGACGGCCCGTCGCCCGACGGCTGCGGAGGCCCGGTATCGAGGGTTCCGCCGCTCCCGGCCGGGCGGCGGCTCTCCGTACCCGTCAGATCCCCCCGGAAACACCGACCCCCGAAGACACCAGAAACGCCGGAATCAGTCCAGCGGAGCCGGTGTCATGCCACCCTCGCCACCACCGGCAGCGGCTGGAGCGCCGCGTACTCCAGCGGCGCCGACGGATCGATCGACAGATCCAGCGGCGCCGGCGCGGCGCCCGCCCGCACCAGCAGGTCGCCGACCGCCGCGATCATCGCCCCGTTGTCGGTGCAGAGGTCCAGCGGCGGCACCCGCAGCTCGATCCCGGCGGCCCGGCAGCGCTCCTCCGCCAGCGACCGCACACGGGAGTTCGCGGCGACCCCGCCGACCACCACCAGCGTCCCCACCCCGTGCGCCGCGCAGGCCGCCACCGCCTTGCGGGTGAGGACATCGGCGACCGCCTCCTGGAGGGCGGCCGCGCCGTCCGCCACCGGCAGCTCCGTGCCCGCGCCCCGGTGCCGCTCGGCCCAGCGCGCGGCGGCCGTCTTCAGCCCGGAGAAGGAGAACGCGTACGGGTCGTCGCGCGGCCCCGTCAGCGGCCGGGGGAACGCCACGGAGGCGGGATCCCCGTCCCGCGCCACGCGGTCGATCACGGGGCCGCCCGGATACGGCAGCCCGAAGACCCGCGCCACCTTGTCGAAGCACTCCCCGGCCGCGTCGTCGAGGGTGTCCCCGAGGTGCACGATCGGATCGCGCACCAGATCGCGCACCAGCAGCAGCGAGGTGTGCCCGCCGGAGACGATCAGCACCACGCAGGGGTCGGGCAGTGGCCCGTGCGCCAGGGTGTCGGCGGCGACGTGCCCGGCCAGGTGGTGGACGCCGTACAGCGGCACGCCCAGCGCGTACGCCAGGCTCTTCGCGCCGGCGACCCCCACCTGGAGCGCGCCCGCGAGCCCGGGGCCAGACGTCACCGCGACCGCTCCGACGTCGGACAGCGTCAGACCGGCCCGGGTCAGGGCCTCGCCGATCACTGGTCCGATCGCGTGCACATGGGCGCGGGCGGCGATCTCCGGGACGACGCCCCCGAACCGCGCGTGCTCGTCCATGCTGGAGGCGATGGCGTGACCCAGCAGCTCACCGTCGCGCACCAGCCCCACGCCGGTCTCGTCGCAGGACGACTCGATCCCCAGCACCACCGTTCCCGCCGTGCCCATCGCCCGCTCCTCCGCACCTGTCCCGCGCGTGCACAGCCCTTGCGCACTCCGCGCGACAAGGGTAGGGCCCTGCCCGAAACCGGAGGGCGCGCGAACAGTAGAGTGCGCCTGCGTCCCACCCCGGCACGCCCCGCCCCCGCCACCCGAACCCCGAGGTAACGGCCCGTGCCCCCCGTACCCCCCGCAGGCCAGGCGCCCGCCCCGGCCGTCACGGTGGTCGGCATCGGAGCGGACGGCTGGACCGGGCTCCCCGGTGCGTCCCGGACAGCGCTCCTGGACGCCGAGGTCGTCATCGGCGGCGGCCGTCAGCTCGCCCTGCTGCCCCCGGAGTGCGCGGCCGTCCGCGTGTCCTGGCCGTCACCGCTGCGGCCCGCCGTACCCGGGCTGCTCGCCGCCCACCGAGGCCGCCGGATCGCCGTTCTGGCGAGCGGCGACCCCATGCACTACGGCATCGGGCGGACCCTCGCCGACGTTCTCGGCGCGGACGCCCTGCGGGTGCTGCCGCATCCCTCGTCCGTCTCGCTGGCCGCCGCCCGCCTCGGCTGGCCGGTGGAGGCGACCGAGGTGGTCACCCTGGTGGGCCGCCCCGCCGCCCGGCTCGCCGCCGCCCTGTACGACGGCCGCCGGCTGCTGGTGCTCAGCGCGGGCGCCGCGACCCCCGGCGAGGTCGCCGCCCTGCTGCGGGACCGTGGTTTCGGCCCCAGCCGGATACGGGTACTGGAACAGCTCGGCGGCGCGGCGGAACGTATCCGCGAGGGCACCGCCGACGACTGGCCGCACGCACCCGGAGACCCGCTGAACGTCGTCGCCGTGGAGTGCCGGCGCTCCGCCGACGCGCCCCGGCTCGGCGCGGTGCCCGGCCTGCCCGACTCCGCGTACGAACACGACGGGCAGCTCACCAAACGGCATGTCCGCGCCGCCACCCTCGCCACGCTCGCGCCCGCCCCCGGCGAACTCCTCTGGGACGTCGGCGGCGGCTCCGGTTCGATCGCGGTCGAGTGGATGCGTACGCACCCCTCCTGCCGGGCCGTCACCGTCGAACGCGACCCGGAACGGGCCGACCGCATCACCCGCAACGCCGACCGGCTCGGCGTCCCCGGGCTGCGGGTCGTCACCGGTGCCGCCCCCGGCGCGCTCGCCGGGCTGCCCACCCCGGACGCCGTCTTCATCGGCGGCGGACTGACCGCCCCCGGCCTGCTGGACGCCTGCTGGGAGGCGCTGCCCCCCGGCGGCAGGCTGGTCGCCAACACGGTGACCCTGGAGTCCGAGGCGCTGCTCGCGGAACGGCACCGGCTGCACGGCGGCGAGCTGGTACGGCTCGCGGTGGCGCACGCCGTGCCCGTCGGCGGCTTCACGGGCTGGCGGCAGGCGATGCCGGTGACCCAGTGGTCGGCGCGGAAACCCGGCCACGACCGGTCGTCCGAACGCGCCGAGGCCAGTCGCACCGAAGCCGGAAGCACCGAGGCAGGACCCGCCGAAGCCGGAAGCACCAGAACCGGACACGCCGAAACCGGGCACAGCGGAACCGGACCGGGTGCAGCCGGACGCAGTGAAGGAGACAGCAGCACATGACCGTGTACTTCATCGGCGCCGGCCCCGGCGCGGCCGACCTGATCACCGTGCGGGGCGCGCGGACCCTCGCCTCCTGCGAGGTCTGCCTCTACGCCGGCAGCCTGGTCCCGCGCGAACTCCTGGACGGATGCCCGCCCGGCGCCCGGCTCGTCGACACCGCCCGGCTCACCCTCGACCAGATCACCGACGAGCTGGTCCGCGCGCACGCGCAGGGCCGGGACGTGGCCCGGCTGCACTCCGGCGACCCGTCCGTCTTCAGCGCGGTCGCGGAGCAGATGCGCCGCCTGGACGCGGCGGGCGTCCCGTACGAGGTGATCCCCGGCGTCCCCGCCTTCGCCGCCGCGGCGGCCGCGCTCAAGCGCGAGCTGACCGTGCCGACCGTGGGCCAGACCGTGATCCTCACCCGGGTCGCGCAGCGTGCCACGGCCATGCCGGAGGGCGAGGATCTGGCCACGCTGGGCCGCAGTGGCGCACTTGTCGTGCTGCACCTGGCCGCCGGATACGTGGACCGGGTCGTCGCGGAGCTGCTGCCCCACTACGGCGCCGACTGCCCCGCCGCCGTCGTCGCGTTCGCCAGCCGCCCCGACGAGATCGTGCTGCGCGGCACGCTCGCCGACATCGCCGGGCAGGTGAAGGCGGCGGGCATCGTCCGTACCGCCGTCATCATCGTGGGGCGGACGCTGGGCGCGGAGGGGTTCCGCGACAGCCATCTCTACTCGCCGGAGCGTGACCGGCACGACTGCGCGCCGGACCCTTCCTAGCCGGCGAATCCGCCTGCGACACCGTCGGCGAGGCCGAAAACCGACGGAAAGCGGGTCCGCATCCATGCGACCGCCGCCTCCGGGTCCGGGACGGCCGCCACCCCCGGCGGCGGCTCCGGGCGGCGCACGACGACCACCGGCAGCCCGGCCTCCCGGGCGGCCGTCAGCTTGGGCGCGGTGGCCGCGCCCCCGCTGTCCTTGGTCACCACGACGTCGATCCGGTGGCGTGCCAGCAGCTCCCGTTCCCCTTCGAGGGTGAAGGGGCCCCGGTCCAGCAGGACGTCGAGGTGTTCCGGTACGGGTCCCTCCGGCGGGTCGACGGAGCGGACGAGGTGCCACAGGCCGGCCCCGGGCGCGAAGGCGGCGAGCCCCATCCGCCCGGTGCTGAGGAAGACCCGGCTCCCGAGCGCGGGCAGCAGCCGCGCCGCCGCTTCCAGGGAGTCCACCGGGTGCCAGTCGTCACCGGGCCGGCGGACCCAGCCGGGGCGGCGCAGCGCGAGCAGGGGAACATGGGCCGTGGCGGCCGCGTAGGCCGCGTTGGAACTGATCTTCCGGGCGAAGGGATGGGTGGCGTCGATGAGCAGATCGGCCCGGTGCGCGCCGAGCCATGCCGCCAGCCCTTCGCTGCCGCCGAAGCCGCCCGTGCGGACCTCTCCCGGGGGCAGCCGGGGCGCGGCGACCCGGCCCGCGAGGGAGCTGGTCAGCCGCAGGCCGGGGGTGGCGCCGTGGAGCAGCTCCGCCAGTCGGCGGGCCTCCGTCGTACCCCCCAGAATCACGATGTGCACGGAGCGCGGACCCTTTCATGAGTGAGGCACCGGGCGGGCGCGTCGCCCAACTCAAGCACACCGGTCTGCGCTCCGGCTGGACGACCGGGGCCTGCGCGACCGCCGCGACGACCGCCGCGTACACGGCCCTGCTGACGGGCCGGTTCCCCGACCCGGTGACGATCACCCTGCCCAAGGGGCAGACACCGGCCTTCGCGCTGGCGCGCGAGGAGCTGGAGACGCCGCCGGAGGGGCGGCGGGCGATGGCGGCGGTGGTCAAGGACGCGGGCGACGACCCGGATGTCACCCATGGGGCCCTGGTACGGGCGACGGTGCGGGCGCTGCCGGCCGGTACGGGCGTGGTCTTCCGGGCCGGGCCCGGCGTCGGCACGGTCACCCGGCCGGGGCTGCCGCTGGCGGTGGGCGAGCCGGCGATCAACCCGGTGCCCCGGCAGATGATGCGCGACCACGTCGAGCGGGTGGCGGCCCTCCACGGCGGCTCGGGCGATGTGGAGATCACGGTCTCGGTGGACCACGGCGAGGAGATCGCCCGTTCCACATGGAACCCCCGACTGGGGATCCTGGGCGGGTTGTCGATCCTGGGCACGACGGGGATCGTGGTGCCGTACTCCTGCTCCGCCTGGATCGACTCCATCCGGCGCGGGGTGGACGTGGCGCGGGCGGCGGGGCGCCGCCATGTGGCCGCGTGTACCGGTTCCACGTCGGAGCGGACGGTGGTCGCGGAGTACCGGCTGCCCGAGGACGCGCTCCTGGACATGGGGGACTTCGCCGGCGCGGTGCTGAAGTACCTCCGCCGGCATCCGGTGGAACGGCTCACCGTGTGCGGCGGTTTCGCGAAGCTCTCGAAGCTGGCGGCCGGGCATCTGGATCTGCACTCGGCCCGTTCCCAGGTCGACAAGGGGTTCCTGGCCGAACTCGCCCGCCGGGGCGGGGCGGACGACACGCTGGTGCGGGAGGTCGCGGAGGCCAACACCGGGCTCGCCGCGCTCCAGTCGTGCGCGGCGGCGGGGGTGCTGCTCGGTGATCTGGTGGCGGTGGCGGCACGGGACGAGGCGCTGGCGGTACTGCGCGGGGCGCCGGTGGTGGTGGACGTGATCTGCATCGACCGGGCGGGGACGGTCGTGGGACGCAGCGCCCCGGCCGGCTGAGGCACCCCGGGACCGGTCCTCGCCGGCCCTGCCCGCCGCCCCCTCGGCCCTCGGCCCCCGCCTGACGGCCTGTCCGCCTGTCCGCCTGTCCGCCTGTCCGCCTGTCCGCCGCCAAGTCTCTCCACAAGACCTTCAACGCCCTTTGCCCCCAAGGCGCTTCACTTTCCGTAGTCGCTCCGTGATGATGTGCACGTATGAACATGCACGGCCGTCCCACCCCGCCCCGCGGAGCCGTATCGCGCGCCACCGCCCTCGGCCGGGGCCGCCACGGCTTCCGAATACGCGCCCGGGTCGCATCGCGGTAGCCGCCCGCGATCCCCTTGTGCGCTGTTCCTCACTCCACACCTTCTCCGCCACCGGCTTTCCGCCACTCCGGCCCTCCGGCCCTTCCCGGACCGCCGCGCCGCCGGACCGCCGGATCCCCGTCACTCCGGACCCGTGCGCCGACCCCACGGCGTACGCGTCCGTGTGTTCCGCCGCGCACACCCCCACCTGGAGTACCCGTGACCTCACCGCGCCGTCACCGGCCACCCTCCCGTGAGGAGTCCGAAACCCCCCGCACGGCCACCGGCACAGCTGCCGGTACCGGTACCGGCAGAGCTACCGACAGCGAGGCGGAAGAGCCGCCTCCGGTACGGGCCGCGCTCGCCGACCTCTCCCACGCCCTGGCCGCCCTCGTGCCCCAGCTGGGCGACGCGGTACGGGACATCGAGCGGACTGATGTCGAGCACGTCCTTCAGGCGATGCCCGTCCAGCGCCGCCGCCAGGTCCTGGGCGCGCTGCGCATGCCCGTCGCCAGCACCCGGGTCGGCCCCGCGCTCTGCCGGGATCTGCTGGCCCGGCTGCGGCGGGAGCCGGACTCCGAGCGCGCCCGGCACGCCGTCGCCCATCTCACGCAGCCGCTCCTCGGCGATCTGGTCCTCGCCACGGTCCGCTCGGCCGCCCACCCCGACCAGGCGCCGCCCCCGCTCACCCGGCGCTGGAGCCCCGCCCTGCTGCGGCTGGCGCTCTGGTCGGCGCTGCGGCCTACCGCCGGGGACGCCCGGATCTGGCTCTGGGCCCTCGATCAGCCCTGGCTCGCGGAGCACGCGGGCGCGGTGGAGCTGTCGGCGGTACGGGAGGCCGCGCGGCGGCTGGTGGACCTCACCCCGGAGCTGGACGCGGTGACCGGCGGGCCGCCCGCAGCCGCCCCGGCGGCGGCCCCCGACGCCACCGGGCTGGCCGCCGCCGTCGAACGGCTCACCCGCGCCCTGGCGGACGCAGGCGATCCGTTACGCCGGCTCACCGGGGCGATCGGGGACGGGGCCCGCCCCGCCGACGCGGACATCGGCGCCCTGACCGCGCTGGCCGACGCGTTCGACGACGCCCTCGCCGGCCTGACCGCGCACGGCGCCACAGAGGTACGGGCCGAACTCGCCGCCGTGCGTCACCACACGGCCGATGTGCTGGCCCGGCTCGCCGACGGGGAGCTGCGCGAACGGCTGGGGACGGTGGGCCGGCTGACCCGCACGGAGGGCTCCGTGGTGCCCGACGGGGCCGTGCCCCAGGCACACGAGCGGGCCCGGGCGCTGCTGGCCCGGCCCACGTGGGATGAACGGGAACGCGCCGACGCGGCGGCCCTCGGAACCCTGCTGACCATGGTCGGTCTGGCCCGGGACGGGGACCGGGCGGGCGAGATCCTGGAACTGCTCGCGGGCATGTCGCGACAGGCGCCCTGGCTCCTCCCGCTGGCGGCCCAGCACGCGGGGCTGGAGCTGGCCGATCCGCCGCCACCGGAGCCGGCGGCCGGGCGTCCGTACGGCCCGTCGGACGGCGGCCCGGGGGGCGAAATCCGGCCCCCGGATGACGAGGGCCCGGATGACGAGGGCCCACCGCCGCCCGCCCCGGTGGACACTGCTCCGGAGCCTCCGGCGCGGGAGCCCGGCGCCCCCGCTCACGTACCCCACGGGCCCCCGGCCGAACGGCCGCCGACACCTGCGGCCAGCGCGCCGGAACCGCCGCCCCAGGACCCCACGGAGCCCCGGTGCACCGCCCCCGCTCCCGGCCCCGGCCCCGGCCCCGGGGACACGGAACCGCTGTCCGCGGAGCCCCAGTCCGGCGGACCGACCCCACCGGCCCCCGGGTCCCGGCCCTCCGGGCACTCCGGGCCCACGGCACCCGCCCCCCGGACGACACCGACGGCCACGACCGAGGCTCCGGACCCGGACGGGCCGGTGGCACCTGACGGCCCCGTCCCGGAAGCCGCGGCGTACCGCCCCACAGCGCACACCGCGCCCGGCACCCCCGAACCCATCGCCTCCGCACCCGTACCCGTATCCGCACCGGTGTCCGGTCCCGGTGCACGCACGGGTGGCACCGCCGGCCACACCACTGGGAACACCGGAAGCACCGGAAGCACTGCCGACGCGGATGGGTACGGCGCCCCGCCGCGTACCCCCACCGGCGCGGAGGCGACCGCGCTCGCCCGGCTCGTCGGGGACGGCCGGCACGGGCTCGCCGCCGCCCTGGCCGAGCAGGCGGGGGAACCGGCGTACCGCGTCTCCGCGCTGCGGATCAGCGCGTACAGCAACACCCTGGACGCCACCGGCAACGGCACCGGACACGCCCATGTCCGCTCCGAACTGGCGTGTACCGACCTGGAGGAGCTGGCCGCCAGCCGGCCGGAGACGCTGCTGCTGACCGCCGCGCTGCTGCGGACCGTCCTGGTCACCGGCGACCCCGAGACCGGCGCCCCGCTCGGCCGGCTGGCGGGGGTGGTCTCCCCCGCGCTCGCCACCGTCGCCCGTGAGGTCTCGCAGCGGGCGCTCCAGTCGACGCTGCTGCACGCGCCGCCGCTGGCGCTCGCCCGCGACGCCGCCGGGCTCGAACGGGCGCTCCAGAAGGCCCGCGAGGAGTGCCGGCAGAGCCTGGAACAGCACCCGAGGCTCCGGTTCAACCGCGCCTCCGACATCGCGCGGCAGTGGCTCGCCCGGGACGGGCTGCTCGGGTGGCTGCTGCACCGGGCCGCCGCCGACGACCGTGGGGTGCGGGACGAGGTCGCCGCACGGGTCCGTGAGCTGAGCGGCGGCACCGTGCTCCAGGACCGTCTCGGCGACATCGACCGGCGGCTGATGAAATCCAGCCGCACCCGGCTCGAAGGGGCCGCCCGGCAGAACCTGCTGCGGCTGGCCCAGAACCAGCTGCGGCTGGTCGAGCGATGGGTGGCGTGCTCCCGCGCGCTGGACGCCGGGGCCGCCGACTGGGGCGCCGACCAGGTCCAGGAGATGCGGGCCACGGTCCTGGGGCTGCGCGACCGCGTCGCCGCCGAGCTGGCCGAACTCCCCGCGGCCGCCCCGCCGGACGGGGTCGGCGGCGACAGCCCGCCGGGGCCCGCCTACGCCGCCTCGGCCCACCGGGCGGCCGCCGACTCGCTGGCCCTCACCTTCCGGCTGCTCTCCGGCGAGGACCGGCTCGCCCCGGCCCGCTGCGGGCCCGCCCCTGCTCTCGGCGCCGAACTCCTGCGGATCGCGGGCGTCCGGCTGGACACCGCCACCGGGGAGGCGATCGTTCCCGCCACCGGGCCGGGGGAGTTCCTGGCCGCGAGCCACCGCGCCCCCGCGGACGCGGTACGGCTGCACACCGCGGCCGAGCGGTACGACGTGGCCCGCCGGTTGCTGGACACCGTGCTCGGCGGCACGACCGCCGGTGGCACGGACCCCGGTGACGTCCCGTCCCCGGTGGGCGAGTTGTGCGCCCTGGTCGCCGACGCGGGCCGGCGCACCGCGGCCGAGTTGGAGCAGCGTCGCCGGATCCTGGAGGACCGGTTGCGCCGGGCCCGGGTCAACGAGGTGTTCCAGGAGCCCGAGGAGCGTGCGTTCGAGCACCGGCTGCGGGCCGTCCCGCTGACCCCGGTGAGCGATCTCGCGGGGGCGCGGGCCCGGCTCGACGCCCTCGCGGAGGAGCTGGAGCGGGCGAACGCGGGCTTCACCGCCGGCCTGCGGGCCCGGCTCGCCGGGATCCCGGGTCTCGCGCCGGAGGACGCCGCCCGGGTGACGCCGCTGCTGGACGAGGGTGATCTGCTGACCGCGCACGAGCTGATCTCCTCGCTGGCGGTCGGGGAGGCCATTCCGGACACCCGGCAGACGGACCACGCGCTCGCCGCGTTCTCGCGGTTCTTCCCGGCCGTCCCCGACGCCCTGCCGGACGGCGTCACCGAGGAGCTGATCGACGCCGTACGCCGCCGTGAGCGCCATCTCGGCCTGGACGCGCTGGACTTCTCGGCCATGTCGCCGGAGTTCGCCGAGGCGGCGGCGCAGGGCCTCGCGGGCTGGCGGGACATGGCGTCCCGGGAGGGCGCGCGCCGGCTGGACGGGCTGAGCGAGGAGAGTCTGCTGATGCCCGCGCTGCGGCTGATCGGCTACCGCAGCACCCGCAGGCCGCAGCGGGACCAGCAGAAGAGTCTGGGGCGCGAGTACCGCTTCCTCGACGTCCCGGACGTCACCCACACCGGGGAGGCGCTGGTCCCCGACTTCGGCTCCGGGCTGCGCGGCCGGCTGCGGGTGATGCTGGTGTGGGGCCAGCCCGCCCCGGAGGCGCTGCTCGCGCGCGTACGGCAGGATCCCGGCCAGGGCGGGCTGCTGGTGGCCTATTTCGGCACCCTGTCGGCGGCGGGCCGGGCCCGGCTGGCGTCCGAGTGCATCGGCGGCCGTCCGCTGCTGGTGCTGGACGACGCGGCGCTCGCCCATCTCGCCGCCCGCGGCAATCAACTGCTCGGTGCGGCGATGCGGGTGCTGCTGCCGTTCTCGGCGGTGAATCCGTACGTCAGCGAGAAGCGCGGCCGGGTCGCCGAGGAGATGTTCTTCGGCCGCAGCGACGAGCTGAAGTCGGTCCAGCTCCCGGCGGGCAACCAGGTGCTGTTCGGGGGCCGGGGGCTCGGCAAGTCGGCGCTGCTGCGGGAGGCGGCCCGCCAGTTCGAGCGGGGCGCGGGCCCCGCGGGCGGCCAGGTCGGCCTGGTGCTCAGCCTGGACTCCACGTACACGGGCACCAATGCCCCGTCCGCGACCATCTGGCACATCATCGGCCGGGAACTGCTGGACCGGGGTGCCCTGGTGATGCCGCGCAAGGTGCGTTCGGACGCGACGTTGACGTACGAACAGGTACTGGCGGGAATTCGCGGGTGGCTGCGGGCGGACAGCGGGCGGCGGATGCTCATCATGCTGGACGAGGCGGACGGCTTCTTCGAGGCCGACTCGCCGCGGTTCACGGAGACCCGGCGGCTGCGGGACCTCAGCGCGCGGACCGACGACGGGGTGAAGGTGGTCCTCGCCGGGCTGCACTCGGTGCAGCGGTACGCGACGCTGGCGGTGAACAACCCGTTCAGCCATCTCTCGCAGCACCCGGAGCCCATCGGCCCGCTGGAGCCCCAGGCGGCCGCCGATCTGCTGATCGGTCCGCTGACCGCGCTCGGTCACCGCTTCGAGGAGCCGACGCTCGTCCACCGGATCCTGGGGCACTGCTCGTACCAGCCGTTCCTGCTCCAGATGTTCGTCCACCGGCTGGTGCAGACGATGCACGAACGCCGCCGGGGAGCCCCGGAGCCGCCGCCCTACCGGATCACCCGCGCGGACGTGGAACAGGTGCAGTCGGACAAGGAGTTGCAGCGCTCCATCACGGGCGCCTTCCACGACACGCTGCGGCTGGACTCCCGGTACAACGTCATCGCCAACGTGGTGGCCCTGCACGCCTACCACCAGGGGCTCGGTGCCCTGCTGACGCACGCGGAGCTGCGCAGCGAGTGCACGTACTGGTGGTCGGACGGCTTCCGCGACCTGGATCCGGACCAGTTCCGGGCGTATCTGACGGAGATGGAGGGGCTGGGGGTGCTGGCGCCCGACCCGGACCACCGGGGCTGGCATCTGCGCGGCGCCAACGCGCTGAACATGATCGGCACCCTGGAGGACGTGGAGGCCCAGCTCCAGAACGCGGCGAGCCGCGAGATCACCGAACGGCTCTCCGCGCTGGAGTCCCGGCACACCTCGCGGGCCACCCGCACGCACTCCCCGCTGACGGCGGCCCAGGTGGCGCAGATCCTGCCCGGCGGGCGGCGCGATCCGGACCGCCGCAACCTCGCCCGGGTCGTCGTCGGGACCCCGGCGACCGGGATCGACCGGGTGGCCCCGGCGCTGCGGGAGATCGCGGAGAGCACCGGGTGGACCATGCCGCCGGTCGTGCGGCGTTCCGACTTCGAGCGGGAGCTGACCGGCGGTACGCCGGGGCGCGGCCGGGTCGTCGTCTCGGACCTTCACGCCAAGTCTCCGGTGGCCGGAACCTGTCTGAGTTCGCTGGAGAGCGCGCAGCGGATGCTGCCGGAGCGGGCGGGGGTGACCCGGTCGGCTGTGATCGTCGCCGGTCCGCGGCAGCGGGCGCTGTGGTTCCTGCCCGGTGAGCGGGAGGGCGACATCGACACGGTGCCGCTGCGCCGGTTCACCGCCAGCGGGCTGCGGACGTGGGCGCTGGACATGAGCGCGTTCACGTCGGAGGCGGCGCTGGAGCGGCTGACGGCGGCCACGGGCGGCTGGCCGCTGCTGGTGGACCGGGTCGCGGCGGGGCTGTGGGAGGGGTGCGGCGAGCGGGAGGCGCTGCGGTCGGTTGCGGAGTGGCTGGATACGGAGGCGGGGGCGGCCGAGTTCCTGCGGCTCGCGGGGCTCGAACCGGGCTCCCGGCTGTGGTGTGCGTACCGGGCGGTCCGTGAGCTGATGACGGAGGACGGGCTGAGCGGCGAGGACGTGCGGGCGGCGGTCGGCACAGGGCTGGTGGACCTGCCGGATCCGCTGCGGAGGCAGGACGCGCTGCCGGTGGAGCTGGAGGCGGCGGAGACAGTGCGGGCGCTGCGGGTGATGCAGGTCTTCGACGTGGACCAGTCGGGCCGGCACCGGCTGGAGCGGGTGCTGCTGTCCTGCTGGCCGTCGGCGGCGGGCGGGGCCGGCGACCCGGGGGCCAAGGGGTAGCCGGGCAGCGGGGGGGGTATCGGGGCGGCGGGGGCGGATACGCGGTAAGGGCCCTGGCGCACAGTACGGGTGGTACGGGATGACGGTTGCGGAGGGTCGGTTACGGGGTGGGCCGGTGGCGTGTGATCCGGCCACCGGGCGGTACGGGGTGGGGGCCGGCCCCGTACTCCCGGGCCCGTCAGCCGGCGTCGGTGTCGGCCGCGGGCGGGGGGATGTAGAAGGCGATGGTGCCGCGGACCGCTTCGGCGACCGCCTCGGGGGAGGCTCCGGAGGCGCGGTGGGCCTCGCCCCACGCCTCGCTGCTGCGGGTCATGAAGACACGCGCCTCGTCGGTCGCCTGCCAGGCCGTGGGGTCGGCGATCTCGCCGCCCAGCAGATGCAGCCCGAGGCCGAGGAGGGTGAGGTCCCAGCCGACGCCGACGGCGCCGGGTCCGAAGCCCTTCCACATCTCGACCGGTACGACGGCGACGTGCTCCAGTCGCAGGGCGGTGCCCCCATTGCCCGCGGGGGTGAGCCGCAGCTCGACCTCGCTGAATCCGGGGTTCTCGCCGAAGAGCCAGCTCACCCGGAGGAGCCGGGGCGGCTCGCAGCGCAGGATCCGGCCACCCGCGTTGCCCTCCAGGCGGTAGTGGCCGCCGGGCCGGAGGTCTCCGCTGACCGGCAGGAACCAGCGGCCGATCCGTGCGGGGTCCGTGCAGGCGGCCCAGACGTCGGCGGGGTGGGCGTCGTAGGCGCGGTGCAGCAGGACCACCCTGGCCTCGTCGCCCTCCACCGAACGGGTGGCCACCTCCCGGTGGATGTCGTTGACCTGGTCGGCGATCTCGCTCATTCCGGTCTCCCTGGCTTGGCTGGTTTCCCTGGTCTCCGTGGCCCTGTCCCCGGCGTTCCGCCGCCCCTTTGGGGTCCCCCTGTGCCGGATCCGCCCGGCGGCGCACCGGCACCCGGGGCGCCGGACACGCACGCCTTCCCCACTATCCGCCGGGTGCCGGTGCGGGGCCACACGTCACGACGGTTCCGGGGCGGTCGGGAACCGGGGTGGCAGGCGGGGCGTTGGATGCCACAGAGCACCACCCGGGAGGACGCGGGGGACAGCGGCGACGGCCGCCGGGCCCGCGGCGGTGAGGAGAGGGCAGAGCATGGCGACCGAGTCCCCGTCAGACGTCCGGCGCACAGCGCAGCCCGTGCCGCCGCCCGGAGTGGAGCGCGTCTGGTTCGGGCGGGTGACGGAGCTGGCGGCCGACGCCCTCGCCCACCGGCAGGTGCTGGACGCGGGCGAGCGGGCGCGGCTGGACGGCTTTCTGCGGCCGGTCGACCGGGACGCCTACGCGGTGGGGCATGTGGCGCTGCGGCGGCTGCTGGGGGCCCGGCTCGGGGTGGAGCCCGCGGAGGTCGTGATGGAGCGGCGGCCGTGCGCCCACTGCGACAAGCCGCACGGCCGGCCGGTGGTCCCCGGCGATCCGGTGCACTTCTCGCTGTCGCACACCGCCGGCGGGGTGCTGATCGCGCTGGCGGCCACGGCGGTCGGGGTGGACATCGAGGGCCGGCCGTCCGCGTCGGCGGTGGACGACATCGCGGGGCAGCTGCACCCCCGGGAGCGGGCGGAGCTGGCAGGGTTCGCCAGCGAGGAGCGGCAGTGGGCGTTCGCCCGCTGCTGGACCCGTAAGGAGGCGTATCTCAAGGCCACCGGCGCGGGGCTGACCGAGGATCTGTCCCTGACCCATGTGGGCGCCGGGCCCGTACCGGCCGGGGTGCCGGGGTGGTCGATCACGGATGTGCGCACCGACCCCGGTTACGCGGCGGCGGTGGCGGTGGCGGTGGGGGAGCCGGCCGCGGCTTCCTGAGGCTTTCCGGGACACCCCGGGGCCTCCGGGGCGTCCCGCGGTTCCGGGGCTCCCGGCCTGTGGGGTTCCGGATGTCCAGAGAAGGAGAGCACCACCATGGAGTTCGTGGTCTTCATGACCCTCCCCGGTCTGGTGATCGTGCTGTTGCTGATCGCCTTCGCCGACCAGATCCTGCGGGCGACGGGCCTGGGCAGACGGCGGGGGCAGGTGTCCGCCACCGGCTTCGAGCAGTTGCACGCCAGCTTCTCGCCCGGCAAGCAGAACGAGCTGAAGGAGCGGCAGAGCGCGCTGCTGCTGCGGGACGACGAGGAGGACGGGGCGCCGCCGCACCGCTCCTCCGTCGATCTGGAGGGCGGCACGGCGGTGGTACGGCTGCCGAAGTCCCCGTAGGCCGTCCCGTCTCCCGGGCTGCGTCTCCGGGCTGCGCGGGCGACGGCCCCGGTCAGCGCGGGCGGCTCGCCTTCAGGGAGTACATCAGCGGGATGCGGGGCCGGCCCTCCGGGAAGCGGTAGCGCTGTTCCCCGGTCTGTACGAGGTCGTCGAAGCGGGCGAAGACCGAGGTGTCGTGCTCGTGCAGAAACTCCAGCCGCAGCCCGGCGGCGCAGAGCGCGGAGACCACGTCGCCGATCGGGTGCTGCCACTCGACGGTGCGGCTGCTGGTGATCGCGGTGCCGGGCCCGGCGTCGGTGTACGTGAGGGGCTCGTCGTCGATCCAGGGGTCGCGGGAGAAGTAGTCGTGCACGACCCGTGAGCCGGTCTCGTCGTCGAGGGCGTCGGTCAGCGGGTGGAACTCGGCGAGATAGAGGAATCCGCCCGGCGCGACCAGGGACGCGGCGGTCCGGGCCCAGCGGTCGACGTCCGGGAGCCAGTTCAGCGCGCCGGTGCCGGTGTAGACGATGTCGTAGGACGGCTCGGGGACGGCGGCCGGGGCGTCGTACACGTCGGCGGCGACGAACGCGGCCCGGTCGGGGCCGAGGCCGACGTCCGCGGCCAGTGCGCGGGCGGCGGCCACGGCCGGGGCGGAGAAGTCGAGCCCGACGACGCGGGCGGCACCGCGCCGGGCCCAGCTGAGGGTGTCCTGGCCGAAGTGGCACTGGAGGTGGAGCAGGGTCCGGCCGGTGACATCGCCGACCTCGGCGACCTCGAAGTCGCGCAGGAAGTCGCGGCCCTCGCGGAAGGCCTTGACGTCGTAGAAGTCGCTGGCCACATGGATCGGGACGCGCTCGTCCCAGTTGGAGCGGTTGGCCTCGCGCCAGTCGGCGGGCACCTGCCGGTGACCCCTCCGGTCGGACCCGGCGCACCCGTCAGCCGGGGCGCTCTGATTTGTCATACCGGCAGGGAGGGGCTGTCCGGGCAGGTCGGAGGGGGTGTGCTCGTCCATGGCGCCGACGTTATCCACAGGCTGGGCGGGACGCGAACGGTTTGTCGGGGCCGGGCGCAGAATGGGGGACATGACTGAGACCAGCGACTCGATGCCCGCCTGGGAGCGGCGTTTCCGCGCCCCGCGCGTCTCCCTGCCCGACTGGGCGGTCGACGCGCCCGACCGCTCCCTGTTCGTCTCCAATGCCACGGGCACCTACGAGCTGTACGCCTGGGACCGGGCGAGCGGGGAGCAGCGGCAGGCCACCGACCGTCCGAGCGGGACGACGGACGGGGTGCTGTCCCCGGACGGCCGGTGGATCTGGTGGTTCAGCGACTCCGACGGCGACGAGTTCGGCATATGGATGCGCCAGCCCTTCGGCGGCGGGGAGGACGTGCCCGCCGTTCCCGGTCTCGCCGCGTCGTACGGGGCGGGGCTGGCGCTCGGCCGGCACGGGGTCTCGGTGGTCGGGCGCTCCACCGACGAGGAGGGCAGCACGATCCATGTGGTCCGCGAGGGGTCCGGGCCGGTGGAGATCTACCGGCACCGGGAGTCCGCCGGGGTCGGCGACCTGTCCCACGACGGCACCCTGATCGCCGTCGAGCACACCGAGCACGGGGACGCCATGCACTCCGCGCTGCGGGTGGTGCGGCCGGACGGCTCCACGGTGGCCGAATTGGACGACACCCGGGGAGGGGCCGAGGAGCTGGGCCTCGAAGTGCTCGGCTTCGCCCCGGTCGACGGGGACACCCGGCTGCTCGTGGGCCATCAGCGGCGCGGCCGCTGGGAGCCGATGATCTGGGATGTGGCCACGGGCTCCGAGACCGATCTCGCGCTGGGGCTGGCCGGGGACGTGTCGGCGGAGTGGTATCCGGACGGGTCCGGCCTGCTGGTCATCCATGGCTACGAGGCCCGGGGCGAGCTGTTCCGCTACGACCTGGCGAGCGGGGAGCTGACCCGGATCGACACCCCGGCGGGCACGGTCTCGGGTGCCACGGCCCGGCCGGACGGGGCGGTCGAGTATCTGTGGTCGTCGGCGGCGCTGCCGCCGAGGGTCCGTTCGACGGCCGGCGGGGTGGTGCTCGACCCGCCGGGCCTGCGGGCCCCGGAGTCGGTACCGGTCGAGGACGTCTGGGTGGAGGGCCCCGGAGGCCGGATCCACGCGCTGGTGCAGCGCCCGGCGGGGGCCACCGGCCCGCTGCCCACCGTCTTCGACATCCACGGCGGCCCGACCTGGCACGACAGCGACTCCTTCGCCGCGGGCCCGGCGGCCTGGGTCGACCACGGCTATGCGGTCGTCCGGGTGAACTACCGGGGTTCGACGGGATACGGCAGACAGTGGACCGACGCCCTGAAGCACCGGGTGGGGCTGATCGAGCTGGAGGACATCTCGGCCGTCCGCGAGTGGGCGGTGGCCTCGGGTCTCGCCGACCCGGAGCGGCTGGTTCTGGCGGGAGGCTCCTGGGGCGGCTATCTGACCCTGCTGGGGCTGGGCACCCAGCCCGGCTCGTGGGCGCTGGGGCTGGCGGCGGTGCCGGTCGCCGATTACGTCACGGCGTACCACGACGAGATGGAGGCCCTGAAGGCGATGGACCGCACGCTGCTGGGCGGCACCCCGGAGGAGGTGCCCGAGCGGTTCGCGGCCTCGTCGCCGCTGACCTATGTGGACGAGGTGCGGGCCCCGGTCTACATCTCCGCCGGGCTCAACGACCCGCGCTGTCCGATCCGCCAGGTGGAGAACTACGTCGACCGGCTGGCGGCCCGGGGCGCGGTCCACGAGGTGTACCGCTATGACGCGGGCCATGGGTCGCTGGTGGTCGAGGAGCGGATCAAGCAGGTGGCGCAGGAGATCGCCTTCGCCTCCGCGCATCTGGGCACCGGCGGATCCGGAGCGGGTGGGGAGGCTGCCGGGGCCTGAGCCGAGGCAGGGCCGGCCGCTCCCGGGCGGCGGCCGGGCCGGGGGCGGGGACGGGACGGGGCCGGCCGCTCCCCGCCGCCCCCGGCCGGGCCGGGGGCGGGGGCGGGGACGGGCGGGGACGAGACGGGGCGGGGCGGGGCGGGGGCGGGCGGGGGCGGGGAACGGAGAAGAGAGGTCGGAGAGGGGGGTGGGCCGCCGGGTCACCGGGGGCGTTCCGTACCGTGGAGGGGTGTACCGGTTCCTGCTGACTCCCCGGTGGTGGGGCATCAATGCCTTCGTCGCCCTGGCGATCCCGTTCTGCATCTTCATGGGGACCTGGCAGCTCGACAGGTTCGAGGACCGTGTCGACTCCCACCAGGAGGCCAAGAAGGCCCCCGCCCCCAGTGAGCGGGCGGCGGTGCCGCTGACGGAGCTGCTGCCCGTCGACAAGCGGACCGCCGGGCGGCCGGCGACCGCGTCGGGGGTGTACGGGAAGCAGTTCCGGGTGCCGGACCGGCAGGTGGACGGTGAGCGGGGGGACTATGTCCTGACGCTGCTGAAGACCGACGGCGGTCCCGTGCTCCCCGTGGTCCGGGGCTGGGTCCCGAAGGACGATCCGCTCCCGGCCGCGCCCTCCGGCGAGGTCACCGTGACGGGTGTGCTCCAGCCGTCCGAGCACATGGGCACGGACGGGGTGCATTCGACCGGCGGGCTGCCGGCCGGCCAGCTGGGGATGATCAGCGCGGCGTCCCTGGTGAACCTGGTGCCGGACGAGGTCCACAACGCCTGGATCACTCTGATGAAGGCGGACGCGGACATGGTGGCGGTGCCGCCGGTCATGGTCGAGGGCAGCGGGCTGGATCTGAAGGCGTTCCAGAACCTCGGCTACACCGGGGAGTGGTTCGTCTTCGCGGCCTTCATGCTCTTCATGTGGTTCCGGCTGGTCCGCCGTGAGGCGGAGGAGTTCCGCGACCGCGAGCTGGGTCTGACGCCCGACCCGGCGGCCTGATCCGGCCGGGGGCTTCACCGCCGGACGGCCAGGACCCCACCGCCGGACCGACCCCGGAGGCCCCGGCCCCTCACCCCGGCCCCGGGCTCCGACCACGCACTCCGGCCCCGCACTTCGACCAGGGACTCCGGCGCGGGATCCGGCCCTGGCAGCACGGCCTGAGACGGGGCCGGAGGTGACGGGGCCGGGAGCTGGGCCCGGCGCCGGATTCCCTGTGACCTGAACCGGGCCCCACGGCCTCATGGCCCGGCCCGTGCCAGGCCTGGGACCCGGTGGGTGGTCCGGCGGGCCGCCGGCCCGGCGACGCCCGTGGAGGGTCGTCAGGCCGGGGCCGGGGACATTGTGGCGTCGCGGCTATGCGGAGGTGGCCAGCAGGCCCGTCTGGTAGACCGTGCCCGCGCAGGCGTTGGGGATGCTGGTCTCGGCGGTCGGGGCGGAGTCGGCCACGAGGGAGACGGTGACGGAGCCGTCCGCCGTGCCGCCGCTCTCCGTGATCAGTTGTGGGGCCATGCCGTCGGCCGAGGTCTCCGCGCCACCGCCGCCACCGGCCTCGCCCGGTACGGGCGGCTCGGACGGCGTCGGGGAGGGGGACTCCCCCGTCGTCGGGCAGGACTCGCTCGGCATCCAGGCGAATCGCACCTCGTAGGAGGTCTGCGGCGCCAGCAGCAGCGCGGGGGCCTCCTGCGAGGGGTCGGGCAGACCGGCCGCCGGGCCGCCCGGGGTGTGCCGGAGCACGGTGAGCTTGGCGGGGTCCGCCGCGCCCGAGTTCTGGAGGGAGATCGTGCCCGGGTCCTCGACGGTGCAGGTGTCGCCGGAGGCGTTGACGATCCGGAAGGTGCCGTAGACCGAGCCGTCGGCGCCCGGGGCGCCCGACTCGGCGAGGGCGACCGTGAGCTGGGAGGCGTCGCAGCGGGTCTGCAAGGGCTCGGCATTGCCGCGCGGGGGCACCGGGACCGAGCCCGTGCCGCCTCCGGCGCCGGAGCCGGTGCCGGGTGTCGTGCCGTCCGGCCGCTGCGGGGTCCGGCTCTCCTTCTTCGGCCGGTCCGGCGGGGTCGTGGGGCCGTCGCTCCGTTCGGCGAGGCTCTTCTCGGCCGTGCCGCCCTTGGTGGGGATCTGGCCGGTGCCGCCATGGGCGTCCTGGACCCTGCCCAGGTTGACCCGGGCGTCCTTGTCGCTGGTGCCCGTGCCCGCGACATGGACGAAGGCGGGGATCGCCGTGCCCAGCAGCAGCGCGGCCGCTGCCACGCCGACGAGGGCCTGCCGCTTGCGGGCCCGGCGCGCGGGCACCGCCCGGCGCAGGTGGTCGAGAGCCCCGTCGGTGGGGGCGAGGCCGCCCACCGTGTCCTGGAAGAGCCGGCGCAGCCCGTCCTCGTCCATGCCGGAGGAGGAGGTCATGCCGGGGGAGACGGCGCCGCCCGTTCCGGCCAGGGAGAAGACCGGGGTGGTGGGACGGTCCGGACCGCTGCCGGACTCAGCAGGCTCACCGGACCCGCCAGACTCACCGGACTCAGCAGGCCCGCCGGACTCAGCAGACCGACCAGGCCTGCCGGACCCGCCGGACTCAGCAGACCGACCAGGCCTGCCGGACCCACCGGACCCACCGGACCCATCAGGCCCGCCGGACTCAGCAGGCTCGTCGGAGGAGGCCTCGGCCTCCGCCTCGGCTTCGGTCCGGGCCCGGGACTCGGCGGAGGCGGGTTCGCCGGAGGGGGCGCCGCCGCCCGGCTCCGTGGGCGTGCCGCCCTCGGTGCCGCCGTGCTCCTGGTCCTTGCCCACAGTCCCGTTCCCGGTCCGGTCGTCCATCGGCCCGTCCGCGCGGCCCGTCCTGCCTGTGCTGCCCGTACCCGGTTCGTGCCGGTCGAACCTCTTGTCCTCGCCGCTCACGCCGTGGCCTCCATGGCGACGCGAAGCGCCGCGATGCCCCGGGACCCGTACGCCTTCACCGATCCCAGGGATATGCCCAGTGTCTCAGCGACTTGAGCTTCCGTCATATCCGCGAAGTATCGCAGCACCAGGACCTCGCGCTGGCGGCGCTGGAGACCGCGCATCGCCTTGATGAGGGCGTCGCGCTCCAGCTGGTCGTAGGCGCCCTCCTCGGCGCTCGCCATGTCCGGCATCGGCTTGGAGAGCAGCTTCAGCCCGAGGATGCGGCGGCGCAGCGCGGACCGGGAGAGGTTGACGACGGTCTGCCGCAGATAGGCGAGGGTCTTCTCGGGGTCGCGGACGCGCTTGCGCGCGGAGTGCACACGGATGAACGCCTCCTGCACGACGTCCTCGCAGGAGGCGGTGTCGTCCAGGAGCAGCGCGGCGAGACCCAGCAGCGACCGGTAGTGGGCGCGGTAGGTCTCGGTGAGGTGGTCGACGGTGGTGCCCGCGGTCATGGCCTGATCAGCGCCTTCACGCTGACCCGGCAGGGGCGAGGCGTGCGGGGTGGGCATCGGGGCGATCACCGGCATGCCGCCGGTGGAACGGCGCCGCCGCGTGGGGCGCGCGGGCGTGCCGAAGTCCGGCCGCACCGGCTCCCCGCGTACGGGTGCGGGCGCGACCGCGCCACCCCCGAGCAGGCGCATCGGCGCTCTGCGGACCGGGACCACCGTTGCGAAGTCGAGTACGTCTGCCACGCCTGTTGGACACGCATCCCCCCGTCAGGGTTGTACGCGTACGCCATCGCGTTCAGCGATGTTTGGTTTGCTGTCATGCGTACCCGCTCTTCCCCAATGCCCCATTTGCCTGCGGCGACATGCAGAAGTGCACGCCAAGACGCCTCCCGCCCGGCCGCCGGTTGCAGAGCGGGGGAGAAGAATTTTCAGCCATCCGCCCACCCGGGGCCACATGTTTTCGACCATGGTCCTGAACACAGCTCAACCACAGGTTGTTCACAGATCCTACAAACCTGTGCCACACCGTTCCAGATCAGTTCGACTTTTGATCATCAAACGATGTGATCAAGGGTTTAAGCAACCATCACCGAGGGAATTCCGCAGCGACAATCTCGGCAATACGGACGGAATTCAGTGCCGTTCCCTGCCGGAGGTTGTCGGCGCAGAGAAACAGCTCCAGTGCGCGGGGGTCGTCCGGGGCCCGGCGGACCCGCCCGGCCCAGGTGGGATCGGTGCCGACGACATCGACGGGGGTGGGGAAGCCGCCCAGCGCCGGTTCGTCGTAGAGCACCACGCCCGGCGAGGTGGCCAGGATCTCGTGCGCCCGCGCGACGGTGACCTCGTCCTCGAAGCGGGCGTGCACGGTGAGGGAGTGCCCGGTGAGGACCGGCACCCGGACACAGGTGGCCGCCACTTTCAGGCCGGGCAGCCCGAGGACCTTGCGGGTCTCGTCGCGCAGCCCCACCTCGTCGGACGACCAGCCGTCCGGGCGGACCTCGCCCGCCCAGGGCACCACGTTGAGCGCGAGCGGCGCGGGCAGCGGGCCGAGGCCGCCGTCGCCCACGGCCCGGCGGATGTCACCGGTGGCGGTGCCCAGCTCCATGCCGGAGACGAGGGCCAGTTGCCGCCGCAGCGCGGCGGAGGCGTCCCGTCCGGCGCCGCTGGCCGCCTGGTAGGAGGAGACCACCAGCTCCCGCAGGCCGAAGGCGGCGTGCAGCGCGCCCACCGCCGGGAGCAGCGTGAGGGAGGTGTCGCGGGGGCTCGCGACGATGCCGCGCGGCCGGATGCGCAGCGCGTGCGGGTTCAGCTCGGGGACGACGAGCGGCACCTCCGGGTCGAGCCGGAAGGCGGCGGAGGTGTCCACGACCACCGCGCCCCGGGCGACGGCGACCGGCGCCCAGCGCGCGGAGATGTCGTCGGGTGTCAGGAAGAGCACGACGTCGCAGCCGGCGAGGGCGTCCTCGTCCAGCGCCCTCACGACGCACTCCTCCCCGCGCACGGCCAGCGTCCGGCCGGCCGAGCGCGGGGAGGCGATCAGTCGTATCCCGCCCCAGACGTCCTCGTGCTGGGAGAGGATCTGGAGCAGTGCCCCGCCGGCGGCTCCGGTCGCGCCGACGACCGCGAGGGCGGGGCGGTGGGTCATCGCCCGGTGCCGCCGTAGACGACCGCCTCGTCGGAGTCGCTGTCGAGCCCGAAGGCGGTGTGCACGGCGCGCACGGCCTCGTTCACGTCGTCGGCGCGGGTCACGACCGAGATGCGGATCTCGGAGGTCGAGATCAGCTCGATGTTGACGCCCGCGTCCGACAGCGCCTCGAAGAAGGAGGCGGTGACCCCGGGATTGGTCTTCATTCCGGCGCCGACCAGCGAGATCTTGCCGATCTGGTCGTCGTAGCGGAGCGATTCGAAGCCGATCTGCCCCTTCGCCTTCTCCAGGGCGTCGATGGCGCGGGCGCCATCGGTCTTGGGCAGGGTGAAGGAGATGTCGGTGAGCGCCGTGGTGGCGGCCGAGACGTTCTGCACCACCATGTCGATGTTGATCTCGGCGTCGGCGATGGTCCGGAAGATGGCCGCGGCCTCGCCCGGCTTGTCCGGCACCCCGACGACCGTGACCTTCGCCTCGGAGACGTCGTGGGCGACTCCGGAGATGATGGCGTGCTCCACCTGCTGGTCTCCCTGCGGCTCGTTGCTGACCCAGGTGCCGCGCAGGCCGGAGAACGACGAGCGGACGTGGATCGGAATGTTGTATCGGCGGGCGTACTCGACGCAGCGGTGGAGCAGCACCTTGGAACCGGACGAGGCCAGCTCCAGCATGTCCTCGAAGGAGATCCAGTCGATCTTCCGGGCCTTGGGCACCACCCGGGGGTCGGCGGTGAAGACACCGTCGACGTCCGTGTAGATCTCGCAGACCTCGGCGTCCAGCGCGGCCGCGAGGGCGACCGCGGTGGTGTCGGAACCGCCCCGGCCCAGCGTGGTGATGTCCTTCTTGTCCTGGGAGACGCCCTGGAACCCGGCGACGATGGCGATGTTGCCCTCGTCCAGCGCGGTACGGATCCGGCCCGGCGTCACATCGATGATGCGCGCCCGGTTGTGGACCGAGTCGGTGATGACGCCCGCCTGGCTGCCCGTGAAGGACTGGGCCTCGTGACCCAGGTTTTTGATCGCCATGGCCAGCAGCGCCATGGAGATGCGCTCCCCCGCGGTCAGCAGCATGTCGAATTCCCGCCCGGCAGGGATGGGTGACACCTGCTCCGCGAGATCGATCAGCTCGTCCGTCGTGTCGCCCATCGCGGACACCACGACCACCACCTGGTGGCCGTTCTTCTTGGCATCGACGATCCGCTTGGCGACGCGCTTGATGCCCTCGGCATCGGCAACGGAGGAGCCTCCGTACTTCTGCACGACAAGGCCCACGTGCGCTCCTCGCTCGGTTCTCCACCACAGCTTCGTACTGTGGTCGGCTCAGTCTAACGAGCGGCCGGAACCGATCCCTCGGCATTCACATCGTGAGATGTTCCGCTCAGGGAGTGATCACGGCCGCGCTCGGACTCATGCCCCCGGAACGGCGGTGTACGCGGGGTGTGCGGCGGCTCACATCGGGAGAGGGGCCGCCGTTGGCTGAAAAGGTACGCTCCGCCGGGCCGCGCGATCGACCCGTACGGATCAGGCCACACGGATCAGGCGGTGCCGGATCAGGCGGACGGTGCCGGATCAGACCGTGCCGGATCGGACGGTGCCGAATCAGGCGGCGCCGGATCGGACGGTGCCGGATCGGACAGTACGGATCAGACGGTACGGATCCCCAGCGGGGCCGCGATCTCCTCGGCCATGACCTGGCCGGCCTCCTCCGCCAGCGCCTCGTCGGCCAGCTCGTCCGTGTCCAGCCCGTCCAGCTCCTGGAGCGGCTGGTCCAGCCGGACATGCGAGACGAGCGACTGGAGCGCGCGCAGCGTCGCGGACGCCGTCGGACCCCAGTTGGAGAAGTACGAGAACTGCCACCACCACAGCGCCTCGGAGACCCGGCCCGCCCGGTAGTGCGCGAGCCCGTGCCGCAGATCGGTGACGATGTCGGCGAGGTTGTCGGAGATCCGGCAGGCCACCGGGGCCTTGCGCGGCTCGTACGGGTCGAAGACCTCGGAGAACACGTCCACCGGGTCGAGCAGGACGGCGAAGCGTTCCCTCAGGTCGTCCACGTCGGGCTCCGGGCCGGTGTCCGGCTCGTACCGCTCGTCCGGGACGATGTCCTCGTGCGCGCCCAGCCGGCCGCCGGTCAGCAGCAGCTGGGAGACTTCGAGCAGCAGGAAGGGCACGGCGCTGTCGGGCTCGTCACCCTTCGCCACCTCGGTGGTCGCGACGATGAAGGACTCGATCGAGTCCGCGATCTGGACCGCGAAGTCGCCCGGATCCTGGTGCGTCGCGTGCAGCATGACGTCAGACATCGAGAAGTCGTCTCCCCTCGAAGGCACGCCCGAGCGTGACCTCGTCGGCGTATTCCAAGTCTCCCCCCACGGGCAGACCGCTGGCCAGCCGGGTGACGCGCAGACCCATCGGTTTGATCATGCGGGCCAGATAGGTGGCGGTCGCCTCGCCCTCCAGATTGGGGTCGGTGGCGAGGATCAGCTCGGTGACCGTGCCGTCCGCCAACCGCGTGAGCAGCTCACGGATCCGCAGGTCGTCGGGGCCGACGCCCTCGATCGGGCTGATCGCCCCGCCCAGGACGTGGTACCGGCCCCGGAATTCGCGGGTCCGCTCGATCGCCACCACGTCCTTGGACTCCTCCACCACACAGATGACGGCGAGGTCCCGGCGCGGGTCGCGGCAGATGCCGCACTGCTCCTCCTGCGCGACATTGCCGCAGACGGCACAGAACCGGACCTTGTCCTTCACCTCCAGCAGGGCGTGCGCGAGCCGGCGGACGTCGGTCGGCTCGGACTGGAGGATGTGGAAGGCGATCCGCTGCGCGCTCTTGGGACCGACGCCGGGCAGCCTGCCCAACTCGTCGATGAGGTCCTGGACCACGCCTTCGTACAACGGACTGCCTCTCCTCGGCTCGTACGGCTCCGTGACCCGTACGGTAGTTGTTCCTGCCGCGCCTTAGAAGCCTCGGCAGCCTCAGAAGGGCAGACCCGGCATGCCCCCGAGGCCCTGCGCGAGCGGGCCCAGCTTGCTCTGCTGGAGCTGCTGCGCGTTCTCGTTGGCGGCCTGGACGGCGGCGACGACCAGATCGGCCAGCGTCTCGGTGTCCTCCGGGTCGACGGCCTTCGGGTCGATCACCAGCGCCCGCAGCTCGCCGGAGCCGGTCACGGTCGCGGTCACCAGACCACCGCCCGACTGGCCCTCGACCTCGGTCCGCGCCAGCTCCTCCTGGGCCCGCGCGAGATCCTGCTGCATCTTCTGGGCCTGCTGGAGAAGCTGCTGCATATTGGGCTGGCCACCACCGGGGATCACGGTCACTCCAGGCACGTCGTCGACGGATGTTTCGGTCACCCGAGCCTACGTGGTCGTCGCGAGGTGCGCCGAACCCCGCGACGGCACCTCTTTCGAGTGAGTATCCTGCGGAGCCCCCGGCTGATCACGGCCCGGCCAGAGGCAGAGAGCGGGCGTTCTCCGCCACGGGGGCCGCCATTCGGCGGTAGGAAGGGCATACGCGTCCGCGCGCACGCCACGGACATATGCGCGGAAGGCGACGGAACGCGACGGGGGCGGCCGAGAGCAGCGCCGTACCGCCGCGCCGTGCGCACCGTACCCGTCACACCACGCAGCAGCACCGTACCCGTCACACCATGCAGAGGAGTGCCCCGGTGAGCCAGCCGGAGATGCAGCCCGGGGGGCCGGCCCGGGAGGAGCGCGGCGACCCGCAGCGCGGGGAACAGCAACGCGCGGAGCGGCAGCGCGGGGAACAGCAACGCGGGGAGCCGCAGCGCGGGGATCTGACCGGCAGGCCCTTCCCCCTCGGCGACTGGGGCCGGCCCGCCGAGCGCCTGGACGAGCTGTACCGCTGGGTCGAGACGGGCGCGCTGCGCACCGCCGAGTGGTATCTGACCGACCGGGTCTGGAAGCGCCGCACGGGACGGGCGCTCCGGCTGGCCGCCGCGCTCGGTTTCGTCGCGGGTGCCGCCCTGCCCCTCGCCGATCTCACCGGGGTCCTGCCGTCGGCGGCGGGCTGGGGCTACCTGGCGCTCCTCCTCGGGGCGGCGGCGCTCGCCTGCGACCGCTACTTCGGGATCACCTCCGGGTGGATGCGGAGCGTGGCCACGGCGCAGGCGGTGCAGCGACGGCTCCAGAAGCTCCAGTTCGACTGGGCGTCGGAGAGCGTCCGGGAGATCCTGGGCCCCGCCGACGGCACGGCGGCGGAGGCCGCCGAACGGTGTCTCGGGGTGCTGCGGCGGTTCTCCGACGACGTGACGGAGCTGGTACGGGCGGAGACCGCCGACTGGATGCGCGAGTTCGCCGGACCGCCGGCGCCGCTGGCCCTCCAGCCCGCGCCCCTGCCCCCGGCCCCGTTCCGCGCGACGCCCCCGGACCCGCTCACCGCGGCCCGCTCCTCCTCGATCCCGCCGGGCGCCCGCCCGAACATGCCCCGCCAGCGCCCGCCGGAGTCCCCCCGCTGACCCCCGCTGACCCCTGCTGGCTCCCGCTGACCACCGCTGACCTCGGGAGTCCCCCGGGGTCCTCCGGGGTCCCCCGCCGACCCACCCGCCCCCGTACCGCTGGACAGCCCGGTTACGCGCCCGCCCCCGCCGCCGACAGGTCCGCCTCCGGCTCGCGGCCCGGGGGCAGCGTCAGGCCCCAGGCCCCCGCCCGGACCGTCCAGGTCCGGGTCCGTACCGGCCCGGTGATCGTCGTGTCGGCCCGGTAGCGGAAGTCCGGCCCCGAGACCGTCACCGTCAGCGCCTTCGCGGTCAGCGGCTCCCCCGCCCCGCCCGGCTGGACCACCACCTCCGCCCGGCCGTCCACCGCGCGCACCGTGACCGCCGCCACCTCGCGGTCCCGGTCGGACAGGACCACCCCGTCCGCCTCGATCCGCAGCCGGTGCCCGCCGGCGCCGACCGCCGGAACCGAGCGGACCAGCGAACGGGCGAGCAGCCGCAGGACGGCCCGGACCGGGCGCGCGCCCCCGGGCGACGGTCCCGCCGGGATCGCCAGATCCCCCACCACCACCCCGTCGCTCTCGTCGACCAGCAGGTCCAGCCGCCGGACCGCCCCGTCGAGGACCGCGCGCGCCGCCGCGACCGCGCCCCGGGGCACCCCCAGCGAGTGCGCCAGCTCCACCGCGGGACCCACCGGCACCAGCGCCAGCGCCCCGTCCCCGAGCCAGCGGTCCCGGTGCAGCAGGGCCACCGCCCGCAGCAGCGCCCGGTCGTCCCCGACCACCACGGGCCGCCGCGACCCCCTGCGGGCGAGCGCTCTGGCGAATTCCTCGGGACCCTCCGGAAGGCAGATCTTCACCGATGATCCACCGCACAGCACATCCTTCGCGATCCGAACGGACTCGCCGTCGCTTCGGCGGGCGACCGGGTCGATGACCACCAGCAGCTGGTCGTGAGCCGACACCTCGGTCCTTCCTCGGGTAGCATCTTTGTGCAAGAGCCCCTTGCGCTATTGCGCCAGGGGCTTCGTCTATTCCGGGGCAACCGGTCCGCGGACTCAGGCACGGCTCACGCCCCTGACCTTGGACATGCCCCGCCCGGAAGGGGTGTACGCCTGTGCCCGCACTTGTGCTGCTCGGTGCTCAGTGGGGTGACGAGGGCAAGGGAAAGGCCACCGACCTGCTCGGTGGATCGGTCGATTATGTGGTGCGTTACCAGGGCGGCAACAACGCCGGCCACACGGTCGTCGTCGGCGACCAGAAGTACGCGCTGCACCTCCTCCCTTCCGGAATCCTCTCGCCGGGGTGCACGCCGGTCATCGGCAACGGTGTCGTCGTCGACCCGGCCGTGCTGCTCTCCGAGCTGAGCGGGCTCAATGACCGCGGCGTGGACACCTCCAAGCTGCTGATCAGCGGAAACGCCCATCTGATCACTCCGTACAACGTCACGCTCGACAAGGTGACGGAACGGTTCCTCGGAAAGCGGAAGATCGGCACCACCGGTCGGGGCATCGGCCCGACCTACGCCGACAAGATCAACCGCGTCGGTATCCGGGTCCAGGACCTGTACGACGAGTCGATCCTGCTCCAGAAGGTCGAGGCGGCGCTGGAGTCCAAGAACCAGCTGCTCGCCAAGGTCTTCAACCGGCGCGCGATCGAGTCGGAGCAGATCGTCGAGGAGCTGCTGGCCTACGCGGACCAGCTGCGCCCCTTCGTCGCGGACACCACGCTGATCCTGAACAACGCCATCGACGACGGCAAGGTCGTGCTCTTCGAGGGCGGCCAGGGCACCCTGCTCGACGTCGACCACGGCACGTACCCGTTCGTCACCTCCTCGAACCCGACGGCCGGCGGCGCCTGCACCGGCGCCGGTGTGGGCCCGACGAAGATCAGCCGGGTCATCGGCATCCTCAAGGCGTACACCACCCGCGTCGGCGCCGGTCCGTTCCCGACCGAGCTGTTCGACGAGGACGGCGAGGCGCTGCGCAGGATCGGCGGAGAGCGTGGCGTCACCACGGGCCGGGACCGCCGCTGCGGCTGGTTCGACGCCCCGATCGCCCGGTACGCGACCCGGGTGAACGGCCTCACCGACTTCTTCCTCACCAAGCTGGACGTGCTGACCGGCTGGGAGGAGATCCCGGTGTGCGTCGCGTACGAGATCGACGGCAAGCGGGTCGAGGAGCTGCCCTACTCGCAGACCGACTTCCACCACGCGAAGCCGATCTACGAGCGGCTGCCGGGCTGGTCCGAGGACATCACCAAGGCGAAGACCTTCTCCGACCTGCCGAAGAACGCGCAGGCGTATGTGAAGGCGCTGGAGGAGATGTCGGGAGCGCCGATCTCCGCGATCGGTGTCGGCCCCGGCCGTACCGAGACGATCGAGATCAACTCCTTCATCTGAGCCACCCCGGGGCCGTCCCCGGGCCGCCCCCGGTGGCAGAGGTCCGGTGCCCGGACGGGGTCTTCCCGTCCGGGCACCGGCGTTTTCCCGCCCGGTACCCGCGTTTTCCGGCCGGTGATCAGCTCCGGACGGGACCGCCGTGACCTGCGGGGGCTTCCGGCCACGGACGGGTCGGGCGACCGGGCCGCGGAGCGCCCTGGGAGCGTAGGGACCAGAGAAACGGTTCCCCCCACTATTCCCTGACATCGACCGATTCTGGTTACGGGATTCACGACTACCCTCCGCCCCATTGGCTACGTATAGCGCCAGAAGTCGCACGGAGAGTCGCCGCCGGTCCCCCGCCGGCGGGGCTCCGCACAAGGGAGGGCGCATGATCAGGATTTCCCGGTGGACGGCGGGCGCGACGGCCGCGGCCCTGGCGGGCACGGCACTGCTACTGGGCGGGCCGGCCCCGGCCTCGGCGAACCCCGGCCAGGCGGAGGCAGGGGACCGCTCCATCCCGGTCCGCCAGGTCTCGCTGCGGCTGGCGGTACAGGCGGACCAGGCCGCCACCGTGTCGGACGCCTCCCAGAACAACGACGCGCAGGTGATCCAGGGGGCTTTCACGCGCGCCACGAACCAGATCTGGGAGCCGGACGACATGGGCGGCGGCTACATCCGCTTCAAGGCCGTGCACAGCGGCAAGTGCCTCAATGTGAAGGGCAGCAACAGCGAGGACCTCGCCGAGATCGTCCAGTGGCCGTGCGGCACCGATCACAACGAGCAGTGGAAGCTCGTGCCGAAGGGCGTCGGTCACCAGCTGGTGGCCCGGCACAGCGGCAAGTGTCTCAATGTGAAGGACTGGGTCGGCGAGGGGAACCAGCTGATCCAGTACACCTGCTCCGAGGACATCGCGACGAACAACATCTGGCTGGTCGTCACCGAGTGAGACCGTCCCGGCGGTGACGCCGGGAGCGCACGGGTTACGGGGCGGGCGTCCGGCGATGGTCCGGGCGCCCGCCTCCGGCGTGCGCGGGCCGTGCACGGGCCGCGCACGGGCCGACAGGCACCGACAAGCACCGACAAGCACCGACGACGGCGTCGTCGGGACACGCCGGGGCGACTGCCTCTCCGGGTGCTTCTGTTAGTGCATTACGAGTAATAACTACCGATTATCAGATAAATCAGCCGATGGAGGGGAGGGTTGGTGCCTGTGGATCACCGTTGATGAACAGCGCGGAGGGCATCCCGTATGAGAACCATCCACGGACGGCCCGGGAGGGCCGTCCGCCGTGCCGGTGGCACGCTCGCCGTCTGCTGTGCGCTGGCGGCGGGGGTCCCGGGCCTGGCCCCGGCCGGAGCCGCATACGCGGAGGCACCCGTTCCGGTGATGGTGACGGAGATGGGGACGAGGGCGGGGACGGGTACCGGGACGGGGGCGGGGAACCCGGTTCCCGGCGGCGCGGAGAGCCCCGCCGTGTCCCCGGTCCCGAGCCGCCCCGCGGCACCCGTGTCCCCTCTCGCGGACCCCCTCCCGCCGGCCGGGGCCGCCGGACCCGTCGGGATCGGCGACCCTCTCGGTGCGGTACGGGACCGGACCCGGGAGTACGCGGCCGGCCGGGCCGATCTCGCCGTCCGCGCCGAAGCGGGGCAGCCCACCGCCCCCGCCGGCCCCGTGAAGACCACCGACACCACCGGCGGAGTCCGGGGCCCCGCGCTCCGTGACACCCCTGCCCGTGCCACCGCCGACGCGCCCGAAGGCGCCGCACCGGCCGCCGGCCTGGGCAAGCGGCTGGCGGAGGGCGAGGACATCTTCGAGTACCGCGTGACGGTCACCAACCACGGCCCCTCCCAGGCGGTGAACGTCGTGATCACCGACGAGCTGCCCGAGGCCCTGGTCTTTGAATCCTCCCCCGACGGCTGTAGGGCGTCGGGGCAGCGGATCACCTGCGGCCCCCTGGCGCGGCTCGCCGTCAACTCGTCCCACTCCTGGCGGCTCATCGTCCGGCTGGCCGACGGCTACAACGGCGACGGCACCGACATCACCAACGTGGTCGCCGTCTCCTCCCAGACCGCCGACCCCGACCCGGCCAACAACACCGCGTCGACCACCGGGCTCCCGGTGCCCCCCGGCTCCGGCAGAGCGGATCTGGCGCTCACCATGACCGCCGTGCTCGCCTCCGGCCGCCGCTGGGTCACCCCCGGCGAGAGCTACGCGTACCGCATCACCGTGCACAACAACGGCCCGGCCACCGCCCGCCAGGTGAAGGTCACCGACCCGCTCCCGGCCGTGGTGCGCTTCGTCTCGTCCCCGGACGGCTGTACGGCGTCGGGGCAGACGGTGACCTGCCCGGTCCTGGACCGGCTGGCGGCGGGCGCCTCGGTCACGTACACCTTCACCGTCCGGGTACGGAACGACGCACGGTCCGCGGCCGGCGTCACGGACAGCGTCACGGACAGCACCACCACCGACGCCACCACCGACGAACTTCTCCTCGGCCCCGAAGACGACACCGAAGACGACACCGAAGGCGGTGGCGGCGGTGGCGGCGGCGGGGACGGCGGCCGCGGCAGGTTCGTGGAGATCGACAACATCGCGACCGTCACCTCCGTCACGCGGGACCCGGTCCTGAGCAACAACAGCAACCGGGCCGGCACCACCGGCCCCGGCGGCGGCCCGCTCCTGCTCAAGCTCCCGTCGGCACCGCACCCGCATCCGCACCCGTCCCCCACCGGACCCGGCCGGCCCGGTGAGCCGGGCGGCCCCGGCGGACCCGGGGAACCGCACCCCGGTGAGCCCGGCGGACCCGGGGAACCGGGCGGCCCCCAGGGCCCGCCCCCGCAGCTGCCCCACACCGGCGGCGACCTCCCCGCCTGGCTGCCCTGGTCCGCCGGGCTCGCGCTCGCCTCCGGCTCCGCCCTGCTGCTCCTGGCCAACCGGGCCCGGCGCACCCCCCGCTGAACCGGCCGGGCCGGCTTGACCGGCCTGACCGGCCGAGCCGCCCGCCGGGCCCCGGGCCGCCCCTCTCCCCCGCCCCACCCGCACGATCCCGACCGACACCCGAGACGAAGGTCCGCGGACATGAGACTCATCTGGGGTCCGGCCATCACCGCCCCCCGCCGGCTCGCCCTGGCCGCCGTGTGCGGACTGCTGCTGCTGGCACCGCAGTTCCCCGCCGAATCCGCTGAATCCGCCGCACCCGCAGTACCCGCCGCATCCACCGCATCCACCGAATCGGCAGCGCCCACCGCACCCCCCGCAGGCACCCCCGACGGCCGCGCCGCCCGCCCCCGCGCCCTCAGCTTCCCCGTCCACGAGCCCTTCGACTCCGCGGTGGGCAGCCTGGGCACGGCCGTCGGCAGCGCCACCTTCCAGAGCGGCGGCTGGCTCCGGCTCACCAGCGCGGCCGGCAACCAGTCCGGGGCCTGGGAGATGAACGACTCCTTCTCCACCGGCCTCGGCATCGTCGCCGAGTTCACGTACGCCACCTACGGCGGCACCGCCTTCGACGGCAAGCGCGGCGACGGCCTCGCCTTCTTCCTCGCCAACGGCGCCTCCGCCAACGGCACCGGCGCCCCCGGCGGCAGCCTCGGCTACGCCTGCGGCGGCAACCCCTGCAACCGGGCCGGTGTCCCCGGGGCCTTCCTCGGCATCGGGATCGACGAGTTCGGCAACTTCTCCAGCGCGTCGGTGGGCAACGGCGGCCCCGGCACCCAGGCCAACCGGATCGTGCTGCGCGGCGGCGGCAACAACACCACCGGCTACCGCTTCGGCACCTCCACCCCCGGCCCCACCCAGGGCTCCTCCCCCTGCGCGCTCCCCGCCACCAGCGTGGAGACCTGCGGGCGCGGCGACTACCGGACCGTACGCGTCACCGTGACCCCGAGCGGCGGCCAACTGCTGGTCTCCCTCTGGTCGGACACCGGCCCCGGCACCGCGATGCAGCAGATCATCACCGACTTCAACGTGTCGACGATCGCGAACCAGCCGGCCCTCCCCCCCACCCTGAAGGTCGGCTTCTCCGGCGGTACGGGCGGCGCCACCAACATCCACGAGATCGGCGATCTGAAGATCAACGTCCCGGCGGACCTGTCGGTCACGAAGACCGCGAACGTCAGCACCGTCCCGGCGGGCACCGGGCCGGTCACGTACACCGTCAAGGTCTCCAACAGCAACGAGAACGACGTGATGGGCGCGTTCGTCCGGGACGCCGTCCCCGGGCTCACGGGTGTCACCTGGACCTGCACGGCGACGACGGGCAGCTCCTGCGGCCAGCCGTCCGGCAGTGGCAACAACCTGGCCACCACGGTGAATCTGCTGCGGAACGGCTCCGCGACCTACACCATCACCGGCACCGCGCCCGCCCAGCCGGCCACGCTGACCAACACGGTCACGGTCACCCCGCCCGCCGACCGCAGCGACACGGATCCCACCAACAACACCGCCTCCGTGACCACGACGGTGACCGCGCGCGCGGACGTCGCCGCGATCAAGAACGGGGTCGGCACCGGCCCGGTCACCCCGGGCCAGCAGTTCGACTTCCGCGTCACCGCCGTGAACAACGGTCCTTCGAACACCACCAACGTACGGCTGAGGGACACCCTCCCCGCCGGGCTGACCTTCGTCTCCTCCGGCAGCGGCTGCACGGCCGCCGGCCAGAACGTCACCTGTCCCGCCCTCGCGAGCCTGGCGTCCGGAGCCACCTCCTCGTGGACGTTCCGGGTGCGGCTCGACCCCGCGTACACCGGGGACGGCTCCACCCTCGTGAACACGGCGACGCTCGTCCACGACGTCCCCGACCCGAACACCGCGAACAACACGGCGACGGCGATCCCGCCGGGCGGGGTCACCGTCCCCCGGGCCGATCTGCGGACCGTCAAACGGACCGGGACCACCGCCCTCGTCTCCCCCGGTGAGAGCTTCGACTTCACCGTCACCGTCACCAACGACGGCCCGTCGAACGCCCGCCAGGCGCGGATCACGGACCCCCTGCCCACCGCGTTCGCCTTCGTCTCGTCGCCGGACGGCTGTACGGCGTCGGGGCAGACGGTGCGCTGCGGACCGGTGACGACGCTGACCCCGGGAGCCTCGGTGTCCTGGACGTTCCGGGTGCGGCTGAGCCCCACGTACGAGGGGAACGGCTCGGACCTGCGCAACACGGCCACCGCGTCGTCGGCGACCGAGGATCCCGACGAGACCAACAACAGCGGCTCCGCCGGGCCCCCCGGCGGCCGGACGAATCCACCGACCGCCGACATCGTCCTCACCAAGCGGACCGACTGACTCCCCTACCCCCCTGCCCCTGCTGTCCCCCGCCACCCGCCACCCGCCCGCAGGGCCCGTCCCCGGCCCCCGGACCACTGAACGGAACGGAATCGATGTGAGATGAGAACGACCAGACATCGGCCCCCCACGGTGAGAGCGGCCGTCGCCGCGCTCGCGTGCGTACTACCGCTGTGGTCCGGCACGGGTGGCGCCGTGGCCGCCCCCCAGCTCCCCTCCCTGCTCCCCCCGGCCGCCCTCTCCGCCCCCCTCGTGGCGCACGAGCGCCCGGCCCGGGTCGAGACCCGGCTGACCCGGGCCCCGGCGTCCCGGGCCGTCCCGCCCGGCGGGATGGTCACCTACACCCTCACCGCCACCAACCGGGGCCCGTCCGTGGCCCGCGAGGTGATCGCCACCGACCTCCTGCCCGAGGGCATGGAGTTCGTCTCCTCCGCCGACGGCTGCACCGCGTCGGGACGGAACATCACCTGCGGCCCCGAGCCCCAGCTCGCGGTCGGCGAGACCAAGAACTGGACGTTCATCGTCCGTCTCGACCCCTCCTATCAGGGCGACGGCAGCGACCTCGGGAACTCGGCCGACGGCACCTCCGAGGCCGTCGACCCCGACCCCGGCAACAACAAGCCGGACCCGGTGATCCCCGAGGGCCCGTTCACCCCCGTATCGGATCTCAACACCGTGAAGAACGCGCTGGGTTCGGGACCGATCGTCCCCGGCGAGGAGTTCGAGTACGAGATCATCACCGAGAACACCGGGCCGTCGGACGCCCGCAATGTCACCGTCACGGACGCCCTGCCGGCCGGGATCACCTTCGTCTCGTCCGGCGCCCCCTGCCGGGCCTCCGGTCAGCAGGTCACCTGCGGCCCGCTCGCCCGGCTCGCCGCCGGCGGCCATGTGACCTGGACCTTCCGGGTCAAGCTCAGCGACTCGTACACCGGCGACGGCAGCGATCTGGCCAACACCGCCACCTCCACATCGGACTCCGAGGACCCCAACCCCGAGGACAACACCTCGCCGCCGGTGCGGCCGCCGGGCGGGGTCAGCCAGCCGCAGGCCGATGTGTGGACCGCCAAGCGGCCCACGACCACCACTCCCGTCTCCCCCGGTCAGACCTTCGCGTACGCGGTGACCGTCACCAACGACGGCCCCTCCCGCGCCCGGAACGTCCGGATCACCGACACGCTGCCCGCTCCGCTCGCCTTCGTCTCCTCCCCGGACGGCTGCACGGCGACCGGACAGAACGTCAGCTGCGGACCGGAGGCCGCCCTCGCCCCCGGGGCGTCGAAGACCTGGACCTTCACCGTCCGGCTCGACCCCAACTACCGGGGTGACGGATCGGACATCGCCAACACCGCGACCGCGGCGTCGGACACCACCGACCCGGTGCCCGGGAACAACACCAGCCCGCCCGCCGGGCTGCCCGGCAGCGCGGTCAACCAGCCCTACGCGGACCTGTCGGTGACGAAGACGGCCGTGGGCAGCACCCCGCTGCCACCCGGGTCGACCTTCGACTACCGGATCCACATCACCAACAACGGCCCGTCGGCGGACGCCCTCAATGTGCGGCTCGCGGACAGCCTGCCGCCGGGACTCATCTATGTGTCGTCGTCGCCCGCCGGGTGCACGGTCTCCGGGCAGCTGGTCAACTGCCGGCGCAGCACCCCGCTCCAGGTGGGCCAGAGCGTCGACTACACCCTGACCGTACGGATCGACCCCGACTACAAGGGCGACGGCAGCGACCTGCTGAACAGGGCCAAGGTCACCGCCGACAACATCGACCCGAACAGCCGCAACGACGAGGACGAGGAGCTTCCGCCCGGCGGCTCGGTCGCCCAGCCGTCGGCGGACCTGGCCATCGTCAAGCGGCCGACGACCACGGCCCCCATCGCCCCCGGCGAGTCCTTCGACTACGAGATCACCGTCACCAACAACGGCCCGTCGACGGCCGAGCAGGTACGGGTGACCGACATGCTGCCGACCGCGCTGACCTTCGTCTCCTCGGACGACGCGTGCGTCTCCGGGGACACGGTGCAGTGCGGGCCGCTCGACAGCCTCGCCCCCAGGGCGTCGACGACCTGGGTGTTCCGGGTGAAGCTGGACCCGGAGTACGAGGGCGACGGCGGCGACATCCGCAACACGGCCACGGTGCACTCGGACACACACGACCCGGTGCCCGGGAACAACACCAGCCAGGCCGCGGGTACCCCCGGCGGCACGGTGAAGGAGCCCACCGCCGATCTGGAGGTGACGAAGAAGACCCCGTGACCTCCTCCTGATCACCCCCGACCCCCGCCCGGACCGCACGGCCCCGGGCGGGGGTCGCCCGTCGCCCACCCGTTCCCCGCGTTCACGGGCGGGCCCGTCAGCCCGGGTCCCAGCTCCCCGAACCGGACCCGTTGCGACGGCCCGCCGGTGCGGTCCGGACGGCCCCCGCCCGGGGTACATGGACGGACAAGGGCGACTGTCCCTGTGATCTCGGCATGAACCCATGGTCGTCCGCCCCTGCCGGAAGTTCTTCCGCCCCAGGGGCAACGCCCGTCTCCTCCGTACGGGGGAGACGGGTGTTGGTTGTACGCCGGACGAGGGACCGCCCGGCGTGTCCACCGACCGCACCGGGGGGATCGGCGCTGGTCTGGGGGAGTTCGTCCCTCCGGCAGGAAGAGTTCCCATGCGCCGCCGCGCGGTCCTCCGTACCGTCGTTCCCGTCGTCGCCGCCGTCGTCGCCGCCCTCGGGACCGGCACCGGCACCGGCGCCGCGTCCGTACCGGCCGGCCAGGCGGCCCCCGCCGCGCACATCGGACCTGGGCTGCTGCTGACCGTCGCGGGCCCGGGGAGCGGCGGCCACCGCTCGGTCACGCTGCTGTGCGACCCGCCGGGCGGCACCCACCCCGAGCCCGTGGCCGCCTGCGACGCGCTGGCGCTGGCCGGCGGCGACCCGAACGCGCTGGCCGGGGAGCCGGGGATCTGCCCGCTGGACTACAACCCGGTCACGGCGAGCGCGTACGGCGACTTCCGGGGCCGGGTGGTGAGCTGGCGGAAGACCTTCACCAACGCCTGCGTCCTGCACCGGGAGACCACACCCGTCTTCGACTTCTGATCCGCCCAGGGAAGTCCCGCGTACCGGCGGGCGCGGCCCGACAGAACGCCGTGGCCGGGGCCGCCGGGCCCGACAGTGTGGCCATGACGGGCCGTACCGCGCCCTCCGTACGCTGACGGCATGACCACTCATGCCCAGCGGCCCGCCGCCGACCCCGTGACCGCCGCCGCCGTCAAGGCCGCGGACCGCGCCCACGTCTTCCACTCCTGGTCCGCCCAGGGGCTGATCGACCCGCTCGCCGTCGCGGGCGCGGAGGGCTCGTACTTCTGGGACTACGAGGGCAGGCGCTATCTCGACTTCACCAGCGGGCTGGTCTACACGAACATCGGCTATCAGCACCCCACCGTCGTCGCCGCCATCCAGGAGCAGGCCGGGAAGCTGACGACCTTCGCCCCCGCGTTCGCCGTGGAGGCCCGCTCGGAGGCGGCCCGGCTGATCGCCGAGCGCACCCCGGGCGACCTGGACCGGATCTTCTTCACCAGCGGCGGCGCCGAGGCGGTCGAGCACGCCGTGCGGATGGCCCGGCTGCACACCGGCCGGCCGAAGATCCTCTCCGCGTACCGCTCGTACCACGGGGCCACCGGCACGGCGATCAACGTGACCGGCGACCCCCGGCGCTGGGCCTCCGACAACGGCACCGCCGGTGTGGTCCGCTTCTGGGCGCCCTTCCTCTACCGTTCGCCGTTCTACGCGACGACGGAGGCGGAGGAAGCCGAGCGGGCGCTGCGGCATCTGGAGGAGACGATCGCCTTCGAGGGCCCGTCGACGGTGGCCGCCGTGGTCCTGGAGACCATCCCGGGCACCGCCGGGATCATGGTCCCGCCGCCGGGCTATCTCGCGGGGGTACGGGAGATCTGCGACCGGTACGGCGTCGTCATGGTGCTGGACGAGGTGATGACGGGCTTCGGGCGGACCGGGAAGTGGTTCGCGGCCGAGCACTTCGACGTGGTGCCCGATCTGCTGACCTTCGCCAAGGGCGTCAACTCGGGCTATGTCCCGCTGGGCGGGGTGGCGATCTCGGACCGGATCGCCGCGACCTTCGAGACCCGGGCCTACCCGGGCGGACTGACCTACTCCGGTCACCCGCTGGCCTGCGCGGCGGCCGTCGCCACGCTTCAGGTGATGGCGGACGAGAACGTGGTGGAACGGGCCGCCCGCACCGGCGCCGAACTCCTCGGCCCGGGTCTGCGCGCACTGGCGGAGCGGCACCCGAGCGTGGGCGAGGTGCGCGGTACGGGGGTGTTCTGGGCGCTCGATCTGGTCCGTGACCGGGCCACCCGGGAGCCCCTGGTCCCGTACAACGCGTCCGGGGAGGCGGCGGCGCCGATGGCCGCGTTCGCCGCCGCCTGCAAGGAGGGCGGGCTGTGGCCCTTCGTGAACATGCACCGGACGCATGTCGTGCCGCCGTGCACGGTCAGTGAGGCCGAGGTGAGGGAGGGTCTGGAGGTGCTGGACGCGGCGCTGACGGTGGCGGACGGGTTCACCGTCTGACCGCCCGGGCGGCCGGCCGCCCCGCGGTGCGTCCGGCCGTCCTCCGTCCCGCTGTTCCGGGGCCGCCCCACAGCGTCGGCCCCCGCCCCGGCCCGTCACCGGAACCGTTCTCCGTACGGGTCCCGGCCCCGGACCCCGGGTCCTCGCAGCCGGGGTCCGGAGTGGGGAGGAGGGGGTCGTCGTGCACGGGGATCTCGTCGGGCATCAGCCGGCCGATCCGCGCGCAGACCTCCCGCGCCATCCGCCCGGGATCGAGGGCGCGGGTGTGGGACGCCGTATGCGGTGTCGACACCCGCAGCCCGGTCCCGTCCCCGGTGAAGGCGAGGGCCAGCACGGGGCCGTCGGCGGGCGGGAGCGGCACACTCCGCTGGCTTTCGACGTCCCACAGCCGCAGGGCGCCATGGCTGTCGCCGGTGGCGAGGGTACGGCCGTCGTGGGAGAGGGCCAGCGCCACGGGCCGAGCGGCCCGGCCGTGCGGGGAGGGCCGCTCCGCCGGCAGCAGTACCCTGCTGAGGGCGTTGCCGGCGCGGGCCCAGACCGTGACCCGTCCCCTGGCGTCGGCCATCGCCGCGCTGCCCCAGTGCCGGCCGAAGGCCACGGACACCGCCGCCTCCTCGCCCTCCATGAGCTGATGGGTGTCTTTCACCTCCTCATTCGTGATCAGCCGCCGGTGTTCCGTGAAGAAGAGGTCCTCCTCGGTCCCCGTGCCGATCACCCGGCCGTGGTCACCGCGGGCCAGGGGCGCCCAGACCGGGGCCTGCCGCCCGGGGTGCCAGCGGACGACATCGACGGCGGTGCGGCGGGAGACCCCGAGCAGATCGCCCTCCGAGGCGAAGAACATCCCGGTGACCCCGGGCCTGAACGGCAGGACGAACCCGCCGGGCGGCCGGTCCGTGGCGCTCTCGTACGCGTGGTCGCCGGCGGAGGGCTGCGCCAGGTCGTGGAAGACGACCCGGCCCGACGCGTCGAGCCGGGCGAAGCGCGCCCCCTGGTCGTCGAGCGCCATCAGCGGACGGCAGGGGGCGGCGCACGCGCCGACCCCGGGGAAGCCGCGCCGCAGCCGCCCGTCGCCGTGGCGGATCTCGTACTCCCGGGACCGCGCGGTGGCCAGTACCCCGCCGTCCCGGGAGAACAGGGCCGCGTCGAGCGGGCGGTGCTCCCACTGCCGGGAGACGGCACTGCCCACGTCGACGGTCCGGAAGGTGAGCGCGGACGCCTCGCCCTCGCGGAAGCGGACGAGCCCCCGCTCCAGGTCCAGGCGCGGTTCCGCGTGCGGGAGTCCGCTGAGCGGGCGGTGGAGCACCGGTGCGCCGGTGGCGTCGGTCCGCCAGAGCCGGAGCACGTCCGTGGTGAGCGTGACGAGGTGGGAGCCGTCCGCGCTGAACGCCAGCAGGGGCGTCCCGTCGGTGGTGATCCGGGGGCGTTCCCGGCCGGTCCGTACCTCGATCGTGCGGACCCCGGTCGCGGTGGCGAAGGCGAGCGCCCGGCCGTCGGGGGTGAAGTGGAACCCGCCCGCGCCGCAGCCGCCGCCGGCCCGCGCGGTCCAGGGCGTGGGGAGCGTCCGGCGCTCGGTGATGTCCCACAGCCGCAGGGGTCCGCCACCGGGGCAGTACGCCAGGTACCGGCCCCCGGGGGAGACGGCGGCCCGGTCGATCCCGGGCCGCCGGTCGCCGGTGTCGAGGAGTTCCCGGCCCGTGGCGGTGTCCCAGAGCCGGAGCGGGCCGCCCGGCTCCCGGGCCGCGAGCAGATCGCCGCCCGGGGCGAACCAGCCCTCGATCCGGCCGGTGCGCGGCCCGAACGCGGGCCCGGTCAGCCGGTCCCGGTGGAGGTCCCAGAGCCGGATGCCCCGGTCGGTGCCGACGGCGACCGTGCGGTGGCCGGGGTCGACGGCGATCAGCCGCCGCTGATGCGCCCCGAGTGCGGCCCCGCGCCTGTGGGGCGTACCGGCGGTCAGGCCCTGGAGGACGACCCCGTCGGGGGTGAGGAGGAGCAGACTGCGGCCGTCGGCGCCGAGGTGGTGGCGTACGCCGATGCGGCCGACGGTCCCCGTGCCGTCGAAGAAGTCCCGTACCCGGAAGACGGACTGGTCGGGCTGGGCCGCCGCCTCGAAGAGGGCTTCCCGGGTCTCCTGGAGGTCCGCCTGGTGCCAGGCGGCGGCGCTCAGCCGCAGCGCGGCCGCCGGGTCCGACTCGCGGACCGTGTGCGCGAGACCGGCCAGCCGCCGGGCGTCGGCCTCGACCGCGCGGCGGTCGCCGGCCAGGCTCTGGCGCCAGAGTCCGAATCCGGCGATCGCGGAGAGGCAGAGCAGGACGGAGAGCGCGGCGGTGAGGGCCCGCAGCCGGCGGGTGGTGCGGGCCGCCGCGCGGAGCCCGGTGTCGTGGGCGTGGACGGAGGCGGCGAGGAAGTCCTGTTCGCAGGGGGTGAGGGCGGCCCCGGGGGCGGTCGCGGAACGCCGGGTCCGGGCCCGGCGCATACGGCTACGGGTACGGGTACGGGTACGGCCCGCGCGGGTGCGGCGGTCGGCGAGCAGCCGGGAGCCGGCCACCCGGCGGAATCGGGAGCCCGTGACCTCTTCGGTCTCCCTGTCCTCCGCAGCACCGTCTTCGGCTTCTTCGGCTTCTTCGGCTTCTTCGGCTTCTTCGGCTTCTTCCGCCGCGAAGAAGGTCTCGCGGGCCGCCGCCAGTTGCGCCCCCCGGTACAGCGCCCCTTCGTCCCGTCCCAGGGCGTCCCAGTTCCGGGCCGCCTCCGTGAGCCGGCGGTGCAGCCGCAGCCGTTCGCGGTCCGTCCCGATCCACTCGCGCAGCCGGGGCCAGCCCCGGATCAGGGCCTCGTGGGCGAGGTCGACGGTCCCGTCGTCGACGGTGAGGAGCCGGGCGGAGACCAGGCGTTCCAGGACCCGTTCGGACTCGGGCGAGCGGATCAGCTCGTCCCGGCCGGCCGAGCGGCGGGTGTCCTCGGTGGCGTCACCGGGGGATATCAGGCGCAGCAGCAGTGCCCGCGCGGCCCGTGCCTCGCCCGGGGTGAGGCCGGTGAAGACCTCCTCGGCGGTGTGCGCGACGGCGCCCTGGACGCCGCCGATCGCCTCGTACGCCGACAGGGTGAGGGTCCGGCCCCGGCGCCGGCGCCAGGTCTCCAGCAGGGCGTGGGACATCAGCGGCAGCCCGCCGGGCTGGTCGGCGATGTCGGCGACGATCCGGGTGGTCAGCGACCGTTCCACGATCAGCCGCTCGGCGCCGGCGGGGCCGACGACCGCCGCCCGCAGCTGCTCGGGGCTCATGGGCGGGACGAGCAGCACCGCTTTGCGCAGGGCGGCGGCGAGCGCGGGGTGTTCGGCGCACCGGCCGTAGAAGTCGGCGCGGACGGCGAGGACGACCCGGCAGCCGGAGTCGGTCAGCAGCTCGATGAAGGCGTTCCGTTCGGCCGGGTCCCGGCAGAGGGTGAACACCTCCTCGAACTGGTCGACCAGGAGCAGCGCCCCCTCCTCGGCCAGCGGTCCGTGGGTGCGGGCCGGGGTGGGTCCGGGGGTGAGGATCCGGATCACGTCGGCCGCCGGTCCGCCGCCGTCCCGGAGCGCGGGCACCAGACCGGCGCGCAGCAGCGACGACTTTCCGCTGCCGGACGCGCCGACGAGCGCGGCGAACGGGCGGCGCCGGATCAGCTTCAGCAGATCGGTGACGAGTTCGTCGCGGCCGAAGAAGTGGTCGCGGTCCCCGGAGTCGTAGCGGGCGAGTCCGGGGTAGGGGGCGGCGGTGCCGTCGTCGGGGGCGACGACGGGGTCGTCGGCCACCGCCCGGTGCCAGCGGCGTTCCCACTCCGCCGGGTCCCCGCCGCAGGCGGCCGCGTAGGCGAGGGCGACGGGGAGCGAGGGCAGCCGCTCGCCGGAGGCGGCCTGGGAGAGGGTGGGGGCGGAGTACGGGGAGCCTTCGGCCATCGCCCGGTAGGTGGGTCCGCCGGCCGTGCGGCGGAGTTCGCGCAGGGCGTGGGCGAAGGCCGCGGCCGGCCCCTCCGTCGGCTCCAGCGCCTTCTCCCGGCGTCCCATCCCGCGCCCCTCCCCGTCCCCCGTGCGGCCCTCGGATGACCCTCATGTGGCCCCTGGGCAGGGTAAATGAATTGATGGGTACGGCGTGGGGGGCCTGCCCATCAATGCGCGGGCCAGTGGACTCGCCGCATGATCGATGCCGCGACCGCACCTGTCCGCCCGCTGCCCGGGGCCCGGCCAGGACCTCCGCCCGCCGCTGCCCGCGCTGCCCGCGCTGCCCGTACGGCGTGGAGATGCGCGCTGCCGCCGGCCGCGCTGGCGCTCGTGCTCGGGCTCTGGGGGATCCGCCGCGAGGGCACGCTGTGGGGCGACGAGGCGGTCACCTACGAGATGGCGCGGCGGAGCGTGCCGGAGATCTGGGCGACGCTGGGGACGGCGGACGTGGTCCACGGTCTGCACTACCTGCTGATGCATGTGGTGTTCCACGCCGGGGAACCGGGGCTCGTGGCGCTGCGGCTGCCGTCGGTGCTGGCGATGGCGGCGACCGCCGCCGGGGTCGCGCTGATCGGTCTGCGGCTCGCGGGCCCGCGCGCCGGGCTGCTGGCGGGGCTTGTGCTGGCGGTGCTGCCGGTGGTCCAGCGGTACGCGCAGGAGGGGCGTTCGTACGCGCTCGTGTGCGCGCTGGTCACCTGGGCGACGCTGCTGCTGCTCCAGCGGCGGTGGGGGGCGTACGGGGCGGTGCTGCTGACCGCGTGTCTGCTGCACGAGTTCGCGGTGCTGACGCTGGTCGCGCACGCGGTGACGCTGTACCGGCCGGGCGGGTACGGGGCCGGGATCAGGGCGGGGATCAGGACGGGGGTCAGGACCGAGGCCAGAGCAGGGACCGGGAGTCGCGGAACGGATGCTTCCGGGCGGCCGCCGCGCGGCTGGTGGCGGGCCGCGGCGGTGATCTGCGTCGTCCTCGCCCCGCTGGCGCTGTTCTCGGTGACGCAGTCGGCCCAGGTGGACTGGATCGGCCGGCCGGACTTCGCGCAGGTGGGCGCGTTCGCGGCGCTGGCGGCGGTGGGCGTGCTCTGCGCCCGGTCGCCGGGCGGGGACCGGGTGGGGGCGCTGGCCCTGCCGCTGCTGGTCCTCCCGTCGGCGCTGCTGATCGTCGTCTCCTTCGGCCACCCGCTCTTCGTGGACCGCTATGTGCTGCCGTATGTCGTCGGATTCGCGCTGCTGCTGGGAGCGGCGCTGGACCACCACTGGTCGCGGACGGTCGCCGGGGCCACCGCCGCGGCGGCGCTGCTGACCCTGGTCGCCCAGGGCCCGCATCTGCGGTCGCCGGAGAGCCGGAAGAACGATGTGGGCGCGGTGGCGGACGCCGTCGCGGAGCTGGCCCGCCCCGGGGACGCGGTGCTCTTCACCCCGCAGCGGCGCCGGGTCTGGTCCCTCGTGCACGCCGACGGCTTCCGGGGGCTGCCGGACCTCTCGCTGGACCGCTCGCCGCGCACGTCGGACACGCTGTTCGGGACGGAGCTGGCACCCGCCGCGATCCGGGACCGGATGTTGGAGCACCCCGGGCGGGTCCTGGTCCTCCAGGACCGGCGCGGGCAGCCGCTGGACGCGGTGCCGGGGGAGGAGATGAAGCGGGAGGTGCTGGAGCGCCACTTCCGGCTGGTGTCGGAGCGGGTGGTGGACCAGGCGCGGATCGGGGTGTACGTGAGAAGGGCGGCCCCGGCGGCGGACGCGGCACCGAACGCGGCGGAATGAGCCCGGGAGCCGGAGGCCCGGAGGAGCAGGGCCGGAAGGCTCAGGGGCAGGGGCAGGGGCAGGGGCAGGGCCGGGGCCGGAGCACAGGTGCTCACCCCGCCGGCTCGACCTCCAGGAACCGCCGTCCGCCGGCCCCCCGGTAGAGCAGCGCCTCCCAGCCGGCCTCCGCCAGCACCCGCGCGCCCTCCCGCAGCCGCCCCTCCGCCTCCCTGGGGGCCGCGCCGCCCGGCGGCCCGGCCCACTCCACCCGTACCGCGTCCGGCCGCTCCGCGTCCGCCACCACCCGGTACCCGGCCGCCACCCGCGCGCCGTCCCCGGCCACCGCCGACGGCGGTACGCCACCGGCCTCCAGCGCGAGCGCCACCGCCCACACCATCCGGCCGCGTTCCCAGGGCGCGGGAGCGGTCCCGGTGAGCCGGCGGATCTGTATCAGCCCTGCGTAGGCGGCCTGTACCTCCGCCGTGCGGGCGGCGTCGCCGGCGGTCGGCGGGCCGTCCCCCGTCGCCGCCTCGAAGACACCATTCGCCCCGATTTCACCCATCTGCGCCTCACTTGGTCCATATACTGACTGGCCTATCGTGTCCGGGACCCACTTTGGCGAAGGAGAGCCACCGATGCCCCGGCCCGGACCGAACGGCGCGCGTACCGCTGTCACCCGCAACACCCTGCGGCAGCAGATCGCGGACGCGCTGCGGGACGAGGTGCTGGCCGGGCGGCTGCTCCCCGGCCAGGAGTTCACCGTCCGGCAGATCGCCGAACAGTACGGGGTCTCCGCGACACCGGTGCGCGAGGCGCTCGTCGACCTCAGCGCACAGGGACTGCTCGACTGCGACCAGCACCGGGGCTTCAAGGTGCACCGCTTCACCGTCGCCGACTACCGGACGATGGTCGAGTCCCGCTCCCTGGTGATGGACGGGGTGATCCGGCACGCCGAGCGCCGGGGACGGGCCCGTACCCACGCCGTCGCCATGGTCGCCGTGCGCCGCCGCGCCGAGGAGGCGGCCCGCGCGGCCCGCTGCGGCGACCTGGACATCCATATCGGGTATGACCTGCGTTACTGGCACGAACTTGGAACCATCCTTGCCAATCCCTATATATCAGGCTTTCTCCACCGACTCCGGGTCCAGGGCTGGGTCTTCGCCGTCCCCCACCTCAGGGTGGACGACGACCGCAGCGGCTGGCTGTGGAGCGGCCATGAGGAACTGGTGGACGCGGTGACCCTCGGGGACCTCGGCGCGGCCCGCGCCGTCATCGACGCGCACAACGACCGGGCGCTCGCCTGGGCGGACCGCCTGGAACGACCGGACCGTACAGACGGGCCCGATCCGGCGGACCGACCGGATCTGCCGGACCGACCGGACCGACCGGAGCGACCAGATCTGCCGGACCGACGGGAGCGACGGGAACGGTGACCATGGCCCCGCACCCGGACCCCGTCACCCTCCCACCCGCCGTCGACGGCGGCGGCGTGGAGCTGAGCGTGGTCGTCCCCGCGTACAACGAGGAGAGCAGGCTCCGCCCCACCCTGGACGCGATCCGCGCCCATCTGTCGGCGGATCCCGCCCTCACCTGGGAAGTGATCGTGGTGGACGACGGCTCCACCGACGGCACCGCGCGGGTCGCGCGCGAAGCCGCCGCCACGGAGCCCCGGATCCAGGTCCTGACCGCGCCCGACGGCGCCAACCACGGCAAGGGCGACGCGCTGCGGCGCGGCGTGCTCTCCTCGTACGGCCGCCGGGTGCTGGTCACCGACGCCGACCTCGCCACCCCCATAGAGGAGCTGGACCGGCTCGGGAAGCTGCTCGCCGAGGCGGGCACGGCCGCCGCGATCGGCTCACGCGCCCACCCCGACTCGCTGATAGAGATCCACCAGTGGCGGGTACGGGAATGGCTCGGCCGGCTCGGCAACCGGCTGATACGCACCGTCGCGGTCCCGGGGATCCATGACACCCAGTGCGGTTTCAAACTCTTCGACGGCGACAAGGCGCGGGCGGCGTTCGCCGACTCCCGGCTGGACGGGTGGGGCATCGATGTGGAGATCCTGCGGCACTTCCGGCGCGAGGGCTGGCCGGTGACCGAGGTCCCCGTCCGCTGGTCGCACCGGCCCGGCTCCAAGGTCCGCCCCCTGGACTACGGACGGGTGCTGCTGGAGCTGCTGCGGCTGCGGACCCGCTCCCTCACCCGCGTCGACCTGCTGATCGTCCTCGGCTTCCTGCTCGCGGCCTTCGTCCTCTACCAGGACCTGTGGGCCGATCTGGACCGTGGCTACCTCGCCGACGCCGGCCAGGACCAGAACCAGTGGGAGTGGTTCTTCCGGGTCACCGCCGAGAACGTCACCCAGCTGCGCAACCCCCTCTTCACCACACTCCAGGGCCACCCCGAGGGGGTGAACCTGATGGCGAACACCGTGATGCTGGGCCTGTCCGTGCCCCTCACCCCGGTGACCCTGCTGCTGGGGCCCCCCGTCACCTGGGCCCTGGTCCTCACCGTCGGCCTCGCCGCCACCGCGATCTGCTGGTACCGGGTGTTCGGCCGCTGGCTCGTGGCCGACCGCTGGGCCGCCGCCGTCGGCGCGGGCTTCGCCGCCTTCGCGCCACCGATGATCTCCCACGGCAACGCGCACCCCAACTTCCTCGCCCTCTTCATGATCCCGGTGATCGTCGACCGCGCGCTGCGGCTCTGCGAGGGCCGCCAGGTGGTCCGCGACGGCATCCTCCTCGGGCTCTTCACCACGTACCAGATCTTCCTGGGCGAGGAGGCGCTGCTGCTCGCCGCGATGGGGATGCTCTTCTTCGGAGCGGCGTACGCGCTCTGCCGCCGCGATGTCGCGGCGGTGGCGTGGCGGCCGCTGCTGCGGGGCACCCTCATCGGGCTCGCGGTCTGTCTGCCGCTGGTCGCCTTCCCGCTGGGCTGGCAGTTCTTCGGCCCGCAGAGCTACACCCAGATCATGCACGGCGACAACACGAACAACAGCCCGCGCGCGTTCGTGGAGTTCGCCGGGCGCTCGCTGGCGGGCGACGCCGAGGACGCCGACCCCCTGGCGATGAACCGCACCGAGCAGAACGCGTTCTTCGGCTGGCCGGTGCTGCTCCTCACGACCGTGGTCGTGCTGTGGCTGCGGCGCTCCGCGCTGGTGAAGGCGCTCGCGTTCACGGCGGTGGCGGCGGCGCTGCTGTCGCTGGGCGTGAAGTTCCGCATCCCGTCCACGGACGTGGTCCTCACCGGGCCCTGGTGGGCGCTGGCGGAGCTGCCGCTCTTCGAGTCGGTCATCGAGTCCCGGGTCGCGATGATCTGCGCGCCGGTGATCGGCGCCCTGCTCGCCCTCGCCGTCGACCGGTTCACCGTGGCACCGTCGATGGTCCTGCGCACGGGCGGACTGCTGGCGGTCACCGCCGCGCTGCTGCCCGTACTGCCGACGCCGTACCCGGTACGGGAACGGGCGCCCGTACCCGCCTTCGTCACCGAGGGGATGTACCGCTCGTACCTCGCCGACGGCGAGTCGATGGTCACCGTGCCGCTGCCGGGCCCCGGCGGCGCCGATCCGCTGTACTGGCAGTCGTCCACCGGCCTCGGCTTCCCGCTGGCGGGCGGCTACTTCAACGGACCGTGGGGCCCCGACCGGATCGGGATCTACGGCTCCACCCCGCGCCACACCTCCAACCTCTTCGGCGAGGTCCGCAACAGCGGCGAGGTGCCCGAGATCGGCCCGCAGTGGCAGGCCCAGGCGCGGGCCGACCTGAAGGCCTGGCGGGCGGGGGTGGTGGTGCTGACACCGCAGTACAACGACCACGCCCTGTACGCCACCGTCGAGCGGCTGCTCGGCCGTCCCGGGCGGCCGGTGGGCGGCGTGTGGGTGTGGGATGTGGGCACGGCTCGCGGGGAATGAACGGGGAAGGGAGCACCGGGAGGGAACGGAGAGGACAGAGCGTGAAGGGGGCGACGCAAGGATGTCCCCGGACTGCCATGACCGGGCACGATGTGCGACGGTATCCCCGCCCGGCGCCGCCCTTTTCCACCCGGTGCGCCCCGTGCGCCCGGCGCCGCCCTGGCCGCGTGTTCCCGCCCCGGCCCCGACCCCTAGGAGAGCGAGCCCCCCTTGGCCTGTGACCTCTGGCTGGTCCCCCTTGTCGACGTGCTCTGCCACAGCCCCGACAACCCCTTCGCCGAAGAACTCGCCGCGTACGACGAGGCCCTGACCGGGGCCGGACTGCCGACGGTGCCCGTCTTCGCCTATATGCCGGGCCTCTCGGGCGACGTGGCCCCGGTCGCCGGCTTCGACTACGACGCCCTGCACTTCCTGCGCCGGGCGTATCTGCTGCGGCTCTGCGGGCTCGCGGTGACGCCGGTGGACGAACTGGGCGGCGACTACGAACAGCTCCTGGAGATGTTCGAGTCCACCGCCCAGGAGTCCCACCTGGTCTGGCACTACGACCACGCGGGCGCGTACGTCCCGGTCGACTTCGCGAGCCCCCTGGCCACCGAGGCCCTCCTCGCGGGCGGCGGCCCGCTCGGCTCCACCCAGGGCCTGCTGCGGGAGCTGGAGTTCGTGGCACCGGCCCTGGGCATCGACCCGGCCAACCCACCGGCGGCCCCGGTGGCACCCCTCCGCCCCACCTCCCTGGAGGAACCGGCGGCCCCGGTCCCCCTGGACGACAACCCCTTCGCCCGCGAACGCCACGTCTGGCTGGGCCTCCACGCGGCGGCCACGCGCAGCCTGGGCCAGGGCTCGATGATCGTCTTCAGCTGATCGGTACGGGGTGCGCCCCGCGCCTCACCGGGGCGCGGGGACGACCGCCGGGGTGGCCATGCCGTTTTTGTCGAGGTCGAAGTGATCCATCTCCACACTGCGCACCAGAACCCCGGGGAAGTCCTCGAAGAAGGCAAGCGCCTCGGCAATCGCCTCCGTCAGAGTGGCAGCTGGGAAAAGGCAGCTGAAGTGCGCCCGCCCTGGGCTCTCCACCAGACCGATCCTCCCGTCGTTGAAGCGGTCGAGATGGTCCAGGGTGTCCGACTGCTCCGGTGTCAGCGGCTCCTGCAAATGCAGGTCGAACCACCATTCATGCATTGCCGCTCCTCTCCTACACAGGCGCCGGCACGACCGCCGGCGTCGCCATGCCGTTGTCCTCCAGGGCGAATTCGTCCAGCTCGACACTGCGGACGAGCACACCCGGGAAGTCCTCGAACCTTCCGAGTGCTTCGGCGATGGCCCCGGTGAGCTGCTCCGCGTCGAAGGAGCACCGGAATTCGGCGAATCCGGGACCCTCGACCAGGCAGGTGCGCCCGTCACTGAAGCGGTCGAGACCGTCCAGGGTGTCCGACTGCTCCGGGGTCAGCGGAGCTTGCAGATGCAGGGTAAAGCGCCATTTACGCACAGTTTCGGTGCCCTCGCGTGAATCGGTCGATCTCGGCTGCCTCGTCCCCTTGGCTCTTGGGCGTGCAGTCCACCCGGAAGCGCTGGCTGCACGGACAGCAGAGGACGTAACCCCAAGTGTGCTTCTTCTTGTCACGGGTCACTTTCAGACCCGCCGCCTCGGCCCGCTTCAACGCCGCCTCGACGTCCTTCTTCTGATGTCGGTCACCCAATGCCATGGTCATACGACTACTCCTGCCCGCCCGGCAAAAGCACCCCATGAGGCATCAGTTCACCCGAACAGTCGGCTCACCCGACAAGCACACACCCCCGGCGCACCCCCACGCGCCCCTACAACTCCACCCGCAGCTCGTGCACCCCCCGAATCACATACCCCGGCTTCCACTCCGGCTCCCCGACGAGCCGCAAGGTCGGCGCCTCCCGCAGGAGTTCGCCGAAGGAGGCCGCGAGTTCGAGGCGGGCGAGCGGGGCGCCGAGGCAGAAGTGGATGCCCGCGCCGAAGGTGATGTGGGGGTTGTCCGCGCGGGTGAGGTCGAGGGTGTCCGGGGACGGGAAGCGGGCCGGGTCGCGGTTGGCGGAGCCGAAGAGGAGGGCGAGTTCCGCGCCACGCGGGATCACCGTGCCGTCGATCTCGATGTCGTCGAGGACCCACCGTTCGAACATCTGGAGCGGGGTGTCGTACCGCATCAGCTCCTCGACGGCCGTCGGCAGCAGCGTGTGATCGGCGCGCAGGGCGGCCAGCTGCTCGGGGTGGCGGAAAAGCGTCCACCAGCCGTTCGCGGTGGTGTTCACCGTGGCCTCGTGGCCCGCGTTGAGCAGCAGCACACAGGTGGAGATCATCTCCTGCTCGCTCAGCCGGTCGCCCTCGTCGTGCGCGGCGATCAGCGCGGAGATCAGGTCGTCGCCCGGCTCGGAGCGGCGCTCGGCGATCAGGCCCCGCAGATACGCGGAGAACTCCAGCGACGCGGTCACCGCCCGGCGCGCGGTCTCCTCGGAGGGGTTCAGCTCGAACATCCCGCAGATGTCGGCCGACCAGGGCCGCAGGGGCCCCCGGTCCGCCTCCGGGATGCCCAGCATCTCCGCGATCACGGCCACCGGCAGCGGTTCGGCCACATCGGCGAGGAGATCGCCGCCGCCGTTCCGCTTCAACCCGGCGACCAGCTCCGCCGCGAGCCGGTGGACGGTCGGCTCCAGGGCCGCGACCGTACGGGGGGTGAACGCCTTGGTCACCAGCCGCCGGATCCGGGTGTGGTCCGGGGCCTCCAGGTCGAGGATGCCGTGGTCGTTGAGGGTGTGGAACGGCTCGTGCGCGGCGGGCGGCGGGGTCCGCCCGAACTCCTCGTGGGTGAAGCGGTGGAGATACGTCCGCCCCAGCCGGCGGTCCCGCAGCAGCGCCGAGACGTCCGCGTAGTGGGGGACGAGCCACTGCCGGGTGGGCTCGAACCAGTGGACCCGGCCGTCCTCCCGCAGCCGCTCGTACGCGGGGTAGGGATCGGCGACGAAAGCGGGCGACCATGGCGCGAAACGTGCGTTCATAACCGGACGTTAACGCCGGTTCTCCCCCGCTGGCCAGAGCCGTGACCTGTCCGCCACCCGCTTGTGACCAGCGAGTACACCGACCGCCCGGCACAAACCACCGGGCCCGGGGGCCCGGGGCCTATCCCGGGGAGACGAGCCGGGCCTCGTACGCGAACACCGCCGCCTGCGTGCGGTCCCGCAGCCCCAGCTTCACCAGGATCCGGCTCACATGGGTCTTGATCGTGGACTCGGCGACCACCAGATGGGAGGCGATCTCCGCGTTCGACAGCCCCTGGGCGATCAGCACCAGGACCTCGGTCTCGCGCTCGGTCAGCTCCCCGACCCGGGAGAGGGCGCTGACCCGGGGGGTCTGGGTGAGCTTGGAGAACTCGTTGATCAGCCGCCGGGTCACGGTGGGCGCGAGCAGCGCCTCGCCCGCCGCGACCACCCGCACCCCCTCCGCGAGCCGGCGGGCGGAGGCGTCCTTGAGCAGGAAGCCGGAGGCTCCCGCGCGCAGCGCCTGGTACACGTACTCGTCCAGGTCGAAGGTGGTCAGCACCAGCACCTTGGCATCGGTGCCGGACGCGACGATCTCCCGGGTGGCGTCGATGCCGTTCAGCTCGGGCATCCGGATGTCCATGAGCACCACGTCGGGCCGCAGCTCGGCCACCTTGGTGACGGCCTCCCGGCCGTTGACGGCCTCGCCGACGACCTCGATGTCGGGCATGGCGTTGAGCAGGACGGAGAAGCCCTCCCGGACCATCATCTGATCGTCGACGATCATCACGCGGATGGTCACGCCGGGTCCCCGCCCGTCTCCAGGACGACCGTGTCGGCGGTGGTCTCGTCGTCCGCCGGGGCGACGGGGATGAACGCGGTGACCTCGTACCCGCCCTCCCCGGTCGGCCCGTGGGTCAGTGCGCCGCCGAGCATCGCCACCCGCTCCCTCATTCCGGTGATCCCGTGTCCGGCGCCCGGCGAGGGCTTCACCAGCCCCTGCGGGGCGGTGTTGACGACCCGCAGGCCGAGTCCGCCGAGCACATAGCCGACCTCGACCCGCGCGGTGGAGCCCGGGGCGTGCCGCAGCGCGTTGGACAGCGCTTCCTGGACGATTCTGTACGCCGACAGTTCGACGCCCTGCGGCAGGGTGCGCACGGCGCCCGTGACGGCCTTCTCCGTCGTGAGACCGGCCTCGCGGACGTTCGCGAGCAGGCCGTCGAGATCGGCGAGGACGGGCTGCGGCGCGTCGGGGGCCTCGTAGTCCTCCGCGCGGACGACCCCGAGGATCCGGCGCAGCTCGGTGAGGGCGGCGACGGCGTTCTCCCGGATGGTGGCGAACGCCTGCTCCAGCTCCGGCGGCGGGTTCTCGACCCGGTAGGGCGCGGCCTCGGCCTGGATGGCGACGACGGACATGTGGTGGGCGACCACGTCGTGCAGCTCGCGGGCGATGGTGGTGCGCTCCTCCAGCGTGGTGCGGCGGTCGCGCTCGACGGCGGTGACGGACTGCTCGGCCGCGATGTCCTGCGCGGCCTGCCGGCGGACGTGGACCAGCGAGGTGGTGAGCATCGCCAGGCTGGAGAGGAAGAGCATCCACGCGGAGCTGCTGCCCACGCCGGGCATGAAGACCTCGCTGAGCAGGGCGTAGAGCACGGTCGTGGCCCACATCCAGCCGGCGATGGCGGGCCGGGTCGCGCGGGCCGCGAGCACCATCACGATCAGATGGGTGAAGAAGGAGGCCGGGGACCAGGGCCAGAACCCGGCGGAGCCGGCGCCGACAGCGACGACCGGTGAGACGATCAGGGAGAGCCAGAAGGCGGCCGTGGGGCGGACGAACGCCAGCAGCACGGTGCCGACGGGTATCAGGCTGAGGACCAGCACCGTGCTGCCGGCCAGGTGGTAGCCGGTGGTGAGTTCGGCCGAGATCAGGACCGTGACCAGCGTGAGGAAGGCGATCACGGCGTGCGGGGCCCACGCGGCCGCCGCGCGCCGGCCTGCGGGCAGGCGGCGGGTCAGCGGCCCGTCGGTCCGCATCCGGGGGAGGGGCCGGGGGGCGAAGGCGTCACGGAAGAGCTCGGGCGGCAGGCCCTTGGCCGCGCCGGCGGCCAGCTGGTATTCGGGGCTGTGGGTCTTCTGGGTCACGTACAAAACGGTATGCGGAGGGACGGACGCGGTCGTCCCCATCGCTGGGGATCCTGCCGCGTCCGTCCTGAGGACTACGTGTCGCCGTCCGTCATCCGGCGGCCGGTGCCTCGGTGGGCGTGGCACGGAAGGTGTCCGCGTGGTCCCGTGCCCACGCGGCGAAGGTGCGGGCCGGGCGGCCGGTGACGCGTTCGACGGTGTCGGCGACGGTGCGGCCGACGGCCGGGGTGTCGCGGTAGACGCTCAGCAGGAAGTCGACAACCTCGTGGGAGTGGCCGGCGGCGGCCCACCGGGCCAGGGCCTCCTCCTCGCTCAGCTCGACCAGCCGGATCGCCCGGCCCCGGGCGGTGGCCAGCGCCTCGGTCTTGTCCCGGACGGTCAGCACCTCGGGGCCGGTGATCACGTACTCCTGTCCGGCGTGACCCTCGGTGGTGAGGGCGACGGCGGCGACGGCGCCGATGTCGCCCTCGTGGACCATGGCGCTGAGCCGGCCGGTGAAGGGCTCGCTGACCTCGTCGGCGGTGCGGACGGGCTCGGCCCACTCCAGCGCGTTCGCCATGAACTCGACGGGGAGGAGCACGGTCCAGTCGATGTCCCCGGCGCGGACGGTGTCCTCCACGGGGCTGGGGCCGCCGCCGTGGAGGACGGTGATCCGCCGCACGCCGGCCTCGCGGGCCAGTTCGAGGATGCGCGGGCCGGTCTCCAGGGGGGCGTAGTAGGGGCCGCCGAAGGTGATCAGGTGCAGACCGGTGACGCCGTCGAGCGCGGCCCGGAGCGAGTCGGGGTCGGTGAGGTCGCCGCGTACGGTCTCCACTGCGGCGGGCAGGTCGGCCGTGGCGGGGTCGCGGGTGAGGGCGCGGACGGAGTGGCCGCGCTCCAGGAGTTCCCGCACGATCTCACGGCCGACGGTTCCGGTCGCCCCGGTAACAAGGTTCGTCATGGAGGGAACAGTAGGAAGCCTTGCGGTCAGTTTCTGTCCGTAATCGGGGCCGGCGGTCGGCCGGTTCACCAGGCCAGCTGGTCGATCTCCTCCGCGACCACCGCGCACGCGTCCGCCGCCGGATCGATCAGCGGGAAGTGCCCGGTGTCCGGCAGCAGCGTGAGCCCGACGGTCTCCCCGGACCGGGCCGCCGCGTCCACGAACGCCTCCGCGACCTGCGCGGGCACCACGATGTCCTCCTGCCCCTGGACGACGACGGTGGCGATGCCCGACGGGAGCAGGGCGGCCGGATCGGTCTGCGCCCTGCGGTCCGCCGCTGCGGAGCCGTCACCGTCACCGGTCGCGGGCTCGCCCAGCAGCTGGCGTACCGCGCCACCGCAGACGTCCAGCTCCACGGCCCGCGCGAAGTCGGCGATCGGCGCGAGGGCGACGACCCCGCGCAGCGCGGGCGGGGCGGGCAGCTTCCACGGCGAGGAGGCGGGCAGCACATGCCGGGCCGCCGCCCACAGCACGAGCTGGCCGCCGGCGGAGTGGCCGGTGAGGACGGTGCGCCGGGGGTCGGCCGCGCCGGGCAGTGCGCGTTCCACCAGCTCGGGCAGGGCGTCGAGCACGGTGGCAAGGTCGTCGAAGGTCTCGGGCCAGCGCCCGGCGACCGGGCCGGCGCCACCCTGCTGGGGCAGGTCGCGGCCCCTGCGGTACTCGACGCTGGCGACGGCGAGCCCGCGCCGGGCGAGGAAGTCGGCGAACGGGGAGATGTGGCGCCGGTCGTAGGGCGCCCGCCAGGCCCCGCCGTGCACCACGACGACCAGCGGGGACCGCTCCCGGCCGTCCCGGGGGCGGTAGAAGTCCACGACCTGGTCGGGGTGGTCGCCGTAGGGCAGGGACGCGTCGGGGTCCACGGCCGGATGCGCGAAGACCGACTCGGACTCGGCGATGTCCCGGGCCACGGGGTCCTGCATGCGGTGTCACCTTCCCAGAAGTCGCGGATTCCCGGAGGCCGGGGATTCCCGGAGCCGGGGGTTCCCGGAAGTCGCCGATGAGGTCCCGGGCTTGGGGAAACGACCGCGTGAACGAGCTGATCAGCGGGACGGTACCAGGCACCCGGGCGGTGCGGGCGGGGCTCAGCCGCTCGCCACCGGGCCGTCCGTCACGGCCTCCGCCAGGACCTCCGCCACGACCTCGACGACTGCCGCCGCCGCCCGCTCCGTGTCCGCGAACCCGGTGTACAGCGGGGTGAAGCCGAACCGGAGCACGTCCGGCCGGCGCAGGTCACCCACCACTCCCCGGGCGATCAGCCGTTCCATCACGGCCGGGGCCGACGCGCAGCCGAGGGCGATCTGACTGCCCCGTTCCGCGTGGTCCACCGGGGTGAGAAGGCGCAGCGGACAGCCGGAGGATCCCAGTCCGCCGCCCCACCGGGCGGTGAGCCGGGCGTCCAGGCACTCCAGGAAGAAGTCGCTCAGCGCCAGGCTCTTGGCCCGTACGGCGTCGATCGGCACCCCGTCCCAGACGTCGAGCGCGGCGTCCAGGGCGAGCATGGAGAGGATGTCCGGGGTGCCGACCCGGCCCCGTACGGCGCCGTCGGCCGGGGTGTGGGCGGCGGTCATCGCGAACGGGTCGGCGTGCGAGTTCCAGCCGGGGAGCGGGGAGTCGAACGCCTTCTGATGGCGCTCGGCGACGTACAGATACGCCGGTGAACCGGGCCCTCCGTTCAGATACTTGTAGGTGCAGCCGACCGCGAGGTCCACGCCGTGGGCGTCGAGTCCGACGGGGAGCGCCCCCGCGCTGTGGCAGAGGTCCCAGATCGCGATCGCGCCGGCCGCGTGGGTGGCGCGGGTGAGTTGGGGCAGGTCGTGGAGGCGTCCGCTGCGGTAGTCGACATGGTTGAGCAGGACGGCGGCCGTCGCCGGGCCCAGTGCGGCGGTCAGCTCCCCGGGGTGGACGGGCACGATCCGGCGCCCGGTCAGCCGGGCGGCGGAGGCGGCGATGTAACCGTCCGTCGGGAAGGTGGTGGCGTCCACGAGCACATCGGTACGCGCGGTTCCGCCATCCGGGCGAGTCCTGTCCGATCGAGTCCTGTCCGATCGAGTCCCGTCCGATCGAGTCCCGTCCGATCGAGTCCCGTCCGGTCGAGTCCCGTCCGGTCGAGTCCTGTCCGATCGAGTCCCGTCCGGATGGCCGTCGAGCAGGCGGATCGCGCCGACCACCGCCTTGAAGACGTTGACGCTGGTGGAGTCGCCCACCACGATCTGCCCCGGAGCCGCGCCGACCAGCGGGGCGATCCGGTCGCCGATCCGCTCGGGCGCGGTCCACCAGCCGCTCTCGCTCCAGGAGCGGATCCGCAGCTCGCCCCACTGCCGGGCGACGACATCGGCGACCCGGGCGGGGACATGGGCGGGCAGGGCGCCCAGCGAGTTCCCGTCGAGGTAGACGGAGTCGTCCAGGGCGAAGAGCGCGCGCACCGGGGCGAGTCCGTCGGCGGCGTCCAGGGCGGCCGCCCGCCGAGCCGCCGTCTCCGCACCGCTCTCAGACATGGCTGCGCGCCGTCCACAGCTCGGGGAAGACCTGGCCACGGGCCCGCTTCTCCAGCCAGGCCACTCCGGCGGAGCCGCCGGTGCCGGTCTTGGCGCCCATGGCGCGGCGGGTCGCCACCAGGTGGTCGTTGCGCCAGCGCCAGACCAGTTCGGCGACGTCGGTCAGCGCCTCGCCGAGCCGGACGAGTTCGGCGTGGGCGTCCGGGTCGCCGTAGATGGCCGCCCAGACCTGTTCGACGGCCTCGCTGGGCTCGTACTTGCGCCCCGGTTCGCGTTCCAGCACCTCGGCCGGGACGGGCAGTCCGCGCCGGGCCAGCAGGGCCAGCACCTCGTCGTAGAGGCTGGGCTGCTGGAGCGCCTTCTCCAGTTCGGCGTGGACGCGGGGGGCGCCCCGGTGCGGTACGAGCATGGACGCCGACTTGTCGCCGAGCAGGAATTCCATCCGCCGGTACATCGCGGACTGGAAGCCGGAGCCCTCGCCCAGGGCGGCGCGGTACGAGTTGAACTGCGCGGGTGTCAGCTGCCCCAGCGGCTTCCAGGAGGCGTTGAGGGCTTCGAGTTCGCGTACGGAACGCTTGAGCGCGTCCACGGCCACCGGGATCCGGTCCTCGCGCAGCGCGCGCCCGGCGGTCTCCCACTCGTGGACGATCACGGTGAACCACAACTCCATCACCTGGGTGGTGACGAGGAAGACCATCTCCCCGGGGTCGTCGGAGAGGGGGTGCTGGAGATGGGTCAGCACATCCGCCTGGACGTAGTCCTCGTACGGAGTGGTGCCCTCGAAATCGAGATGCGGGGTGGTGTCTGTGCCAGGGGTGCCAGGGGTGCCAGGCGTATCAAGCGTGCCAGGCGTATCAGGTGTGTCAGGGGTGGCGTCTGCGTCATGTGACATCGCTGTCTCCTCGACGAGTCCGGGTAGCGGTCCGCCCCTTCCTGGTCGGTGTGGGCCCCGGTCCCCATCCGCATCATAGGCCGGAGCCCGCGCCCCCTCCATGGCTGATCCATGGGGCGCACGCCGTGCGTGCGCGGGTGGGGCGCGGGCTCCTGACCGGTCACTTCAGGGTGTCGGCCGCCGTCTGGGAGGAGTCGCGCAGGAAGGTGGTGCAGCGCTCGTACTCCGCCTGCTCGCCGATCTCGCCGGCGGCGCGGGCCAGGGCGTGCAGGGCCCGCAGGAAGCCCCGGTTGGGCTCGTGCTCCCAGGGCACCGGGCCGTGGCCCTTCCAGCCGCTGCGGCGGAGCGCGTCCAGGCCCCGGTGGTAGCCGGTACGGGCGTACGCGTACGACTCGACCACGCTGCCGCGCTGGAAGGCGTCGTCGGCGAGGAGCGCCCACGCCAGCGAGGAGGTGGGGTACTTGGCGGCGACTTCGGCGGGTGCCGTGCCGGCGGCCAGCAGCTCGCGCGGCTCGGCCTCGTCGGGCAGATGGGTGGGGGGCGGTCCCCCGAGGAGGTTCTCGTGGATGCTCATGGCCCCAGTCTCCCTCACCGGCCGGGGCCGGAGCCGGGGCCCCCGGGCGCCTGGGGGCCCGTACCGCCGGGGGGCCGGGGCCCTTCCGGATCCGTGCCGCCGGGCGGTCCCGGGCCGTCGGACGGGAGGGCGGTCGCGGCCTGTGCGCGGTCCGGTTCGCCGGTCTCCAGCGGGGGTGCGACGGCGGCGCAGTTGAAGCGGCACCTGGGGTGGACACCGGCGCCGGCGGGGCGGCGGATGGTCACGGCGGCGATCAGCGCGCCGAGCACCAGGACACCGGCGCAGATCGGCATCGCCTTGCGGAAGGTCGCGTCGAACTCGACCGCCGAGCGGTACGCCTCCGGGCCCATCCCGGTGAGCAGCGGCAGCGCCGCCACCGCCAGCAGGCCGGCCGCGCGGGCGGCGGCGTTGTTGACCCCGCTGGCGATCCCGGCGCGGGCGGTGTCCACGGAGGCCAGGACCGTGGCGGTGAGGGGGGCGACCAGGGTGACCATGCCGAGCCCCATGACGAGCATCGCGGGCAGGACGTCCGTCACGTACGAGGCGTCCGGCCCGACCCGCAGCATCAGCAGCATCCCGGCGGCGCAGATCAGCGGCCCGACGGTCAGCGGCAGCCGGGGGCCGGTCCGCTGCGCCAGCTCGCCGGAGCGGGCCGAGAAGAACAGCATCAGCAAGGTGGTGGGCAGCAGGGCGACGCCCGCGCCGAGGGCGGAGTAGCCGGAGACCACCTGGAGCTGGAGCGCCACCAGGAAGAAGAAGCCGCCGAAGCCCGCGTACACACAGAACGTGACCAGGTTGACGGCGGTGAAGAGCCGGGAGCGGAAGATCGACAGCGGCAGCATGGGATCGGGCCTGCGCCGTTCGACGGCGACGAAGAGGACGCCGACCACCACCCCGGCCACCCCGGCCCACCAGACGGAGGCGATCAGGGAGTAGGTCACCAGGGTGAGCGCCGCCGCGCCGAGGACGGCTCCGAGGATGTCGAAGCGGGCGTGGTGGGCGGCCGGGTCGCGGGACTCGGGCACATGCCGGAGCGCGATCGGTACGCAGATCGCGGCCAGGGGCACGTTGATGAGGAAGATCCAGCGCCAGCCGGGGCCGTCGACGAGCCAGCCGCCGACGAAGGGGCCGATGGCCGCGCCGACGCCGCCGAAGCCGGACCACAGGCCCACCGCACGGGACCGGTCGTCCGGGTGGAAGCTGGCCTGGATCAGGGCGAGCGAGCCGGGGGTGAGCAGGGCGCCGCCGATGCCCTGGAAGGCGCGGGCGAGGACCAGCAGCTCGCCGGTGGGCGCGAGACCGCAGAGGAAGGAGCCGACGGCGAACCAGATGATGCCCAGGACGAAGATCCGCCGGCGGCCGTAGCGGTCGCCGAGCGCGCCGCCCAGCAGGATCAGGCCGGCCAGCGCGAGCGTGTAGGCGTTGACGGTCCACTGGAGGACGGCGAGGTCGGCGTCGAGGCTCTCGCCGATCCGGGGCAGGGCGACATTGACGACGGTCGAGTCCAGCAGTGCCATGCCGGAGCCGAGGACGGTGGTGAGGATCACCCAGCGGCCGGTGGCCGAGGCGAGCCTGATCTCTCCCGGGCGGACATCCATGTCCGGATCATCCCAGCGCCGCCGGACGGGCACGACCGGAACACCGAAGCCCGGCACGCGGGAGACAGCGGCACGGAGGAGACAGCGGAGGGGGCCGGGTACGGGAACGGTCCGGCGCCCCCGGGGTGGGGAGCGCCGGACCGTGTCCGTGAGCCGATCCGGGGCGGGCGTACCGCCGACCGGTCTACTGCGTGCCTACGTCATTCCTGCTTCGTGCCTACTTCAGCTTGCGGCCCGCCGAGCGCAGCGAGACACACGCCTCGGAGACACGGGTGGCCATGCCCGCCTCGGCGAGCTTGCCCCAGGTCCGGGGGTCGTAGGTCTTCTTGTTGCCGACCTCGCCGTCGATCTTCAGCACGCCGTCGTAGTTGGCGAACATGTGCCCGGCGACGGGGCGGGTGAAGGCGTACTGGGTGTCGGTGTCGAGGTTCATCTTCACGACGCCGTTCTCCAGCGCGGTGGCGATCTCCTCGGCCGTGGAGCCGGAGCCGCCGTGGAAGACAAAGTCGAACGGGTCGGCGTTGCCGTACCGCTCGGACACGCCCTGCTGGAGGTCCTTCAGCAGCTCGGGACGGAGGACCACATTGCCCGGCTTGTAGACGCCGTGGACGTTGCCGAAGGACGCGGCGAGCAGGTAGCGGCCCTTCTCGCCCAGGCCCAGGGCCTCGGCGGTGCGCAGGGCGTCGTCGACGGTGGTGTACAGCTCGTCGTTGATCTCGTGGGTGACGCCGTCCTCCTCGCCGCCGGTCGGGGTGATCTCGACCTCAAGAATGATCTTGGCGGCGGCGGCGATGGCCAGCAGTTCCTGGCCGATGGCCAGGTTGTCGGCCAGGGTCTCGGCCGAGCCGTCCCACATGTGGGACTGGAAGAGCGGGTTCTGACCCTTGGCGACCCGCTCGGCGGAGACCGCGAGGAGCGGACGGACAAAGCCGTCCAGCTTGTCCTTGGGGCAGTGGTCCGTGTGGAGCGCGATGGTGACGTCGTACTTCGCGGCGACGATGTGCGCGAACTCGGCCAGGGCGACGGCGCCGGTGACCATGTCCTTGCTGTGCTGGCCGCCCAGGAACTCCGCACCACCGGTGGAGACCTGGATGATGCCGTCGCTCTCGGCCTCCGCGAAACCGCGCAGGGCGGCGTGGAGCGTTTGCGACGAGGTCACATTGATGGCCGGGTAGGCAAACTTTCCTGCCTTCGCCCGGTCCAGCATCTCGTTGTAGACCTCAGGGGTTGCGATGGGCATCTGTCCGCTCCTTGTGATGTGCGGGTAAGCGATATGAGCTGGCCCTGACCTGGGGGCGACGTCATCGTCGGATCCCTATCTTTCCAGACCTGCCGCGCGGCTGGTCGGGGCCCGGTCGGTTACGCCGTACGGGCGGCGGCATGTTTCACGTGAAACAGTGCGTGAGACCGTGCGTGAAACAGTCGTACACCTGACCATCTGCGCAGGTCAGAGAGGTAGAGCAGAAAGCCGCCCCGCCGGCCCGGAAGATCCGGGCCGACATCTGGGGCGGCTTTGCGAGGCGGCATCCGTCACACCCGACGGCTCAGGCGAGGCCCAGCTCGTCCAGGGCGAAGGCGTACCGGTAGGGAACCCCGGCGGTCTCGCTGATCTTCTCGCCGGCGCCGGTGGCCCGGTCCACGATCGTGGCGACCGCGACGACCTCGCCGCCCGCCTCGCGGACGGCCTCGACGGCGGTCAGCGGGGAGCCACCGGTGGTGGAGGTGTCCTCGACCACCAGGCAGCGGCGGCCCTTGATGTCCGGACCCTCCACCCGGCGCTGCATGCCGTGGGCCTTGGCGGCCTTGCGGACGACGAAGGCGTCCACCCGGCGGCCGGCGGCGGCCGAGGCGTGCAGGATCGCGGTGGCGACGGGGTCGGCGCCCAGAGTGAGCCCGCCCACGCAGTCGTAGTCGAGGTCGGCGGTCAGCTCGGACATGACCTGGCCCACCAGCGGCGCGGCGGACCCGTCCAGGGTGATCCGGCGGAGGTCGACGTAGTAGTCCGCCTCCAGACCCGACGAGAGGGTCACCTTGCCGTGCACCACGGCCTTGTCCTTGATCTGCTGGAGCAGATCGGCACGTACATCACTCATGCCCACGAGCTTAGGCCCCCTCTCTTTCGGATCTTGCCGGGCTCGGTCAGAGCCGCCGCCAGGTCCACGTCGTCGCCGTCTCCAGCGGGTCGACCAGGGTGACGAGCCGGGGGTGGGTGTTGAGCCCGTTCGGCGGCCCGGTCTGGGGCTCCACACAGACCGCCTCCGCCTGCTCGTCGTAGACCACCACCCACTCCTCGCGGCTGGCCACGGTCAGCTCCAGCAGCCCCGGCCAGGTCAGCGTGACATCGACGCCGCCGGGCATGCCGAAGCAGTCGTCCCAGGGGCCGGGCAGGGGGTCGATCCGGCGGCCGGTCGGCAGATGGTCCTCGCCGCGCTCCTCCTGCCAGGCGGGCTCGAAGCCGATCCGGACCTCGCTGTCACCGAGGGTGCGCCGGAACCAGGGGTGCCAGCCCGCCTGCGCCGGGAAGGAGTTCTCCTGGGTCTCGACCCCCATCCGGAGCGTCAGGGAGTCCTCGGTCAGCTCCACCATCTGGGTGACCGTGCCGGGCCAGGGCCACGGATCGGTCAGTTCGCAGGTGAAGACCGCCTCGGTGGCGCTGTGCCGGGCGGTGCGCCAGGCCCGGTCGCGGACGGTGCCGTGGATGGCGTGCGGCGCGGCGTTGATCGGCAGTACGTAGGTGTCGGCGCCGCTGCGGAAGAGCCCGTTCTCGGTCCGGCCGCACCAGGGGGCCATCGGGAAACAGCCGAACCGCTCGCCCTGGCGCAGCAGCTCCGTACCGCCGACGATCAGGCTCTCGATCCGGCAGCCGTCCTGCGGACCGACCGTCAACTCCACGTCGCCGGCGGTCAGCCGGACCTTCTTCTCGCTGCTGTTCATCCGAAGGACCCTACTGGCATCGCGGGCCCGAAACGCTCACCGACGGCGGCGCAACGCCCGTCCGATGACGACGGCGGAGGCGACCGCGAGGGCGGCGGCGGCCGGGGCGAGCCAGTGCAGCGGCAGGCCGCCGCCGTCCGGGTCGGGTGCGGGGACGGGGGCGTAGCGGCCGCGCGGCGGGGCGTGGTCGACCTCCTCGGCGCTGCGCCCGATCATGGTGCGGCGGGCGTGGGCGGCTTCGGCGGGCGGGCCGTCGCGGAGCACGGACAGTTCGTCGAGGTCGGGGAGGCCGTCGAGGGCGGGCAGTTCCGGGAGCGCTTCGGTGCCGTCGCCGTCCGGAGCGGATGTGTCCCCGCCGTCGGCGGCGGCGGAGGTGTCGGCGAGGTCGGCGGTGTCGGCAGTGGTATCGCTGCGGGGGCCGTCGGGCCCGGGGCCGGGCGCGGGCACGGCCGCGCCCGCCCCGTCGGCGGACCCCGCCGGAGCGATGGCCTCCTCGGCGAGGCGTTCCCCGAAGCGGTCGAGGAGCCGGTGCGCGGCCTGCTCCCGGGCGGTGGGGCTGAGCTGCGCCAGCCGGCCGTCGACGGTGGCGGTGCCGGTGATGCTGAGGTTGGTCCCTCCGTCGGCGGCGGCCGGACGGATCGTCAGCTCCAGCGCCACGGTGCCGGCGCCGCGCACCTCGGTGCCCGCGCCCCGGACCGTGAAGGCGTCGCCGTCGGCGTCGCTGCTCAGGGTGCCCCGGTAGGTGACGGTGTGGCCGCCGGCCCGGATCCGCAGCCGCCCGGAGACCGGCTCCCCCGCCCCCGTGGGGTCCGGCTTGAGCCCCTGGACACAGCGGGCGAGCCGCGCCGGGTCGGAAAGCACCTGGCGTACGGCGTCGGCCGGGGCGGGAACGAATACCTCGTGGTCCATGGCGTCCGAGCCTACCCAGGGGGGCCGTGCGCGTCTTCCTTTCGTTCCCGGTCCGGGGACGGCTCCCCGCTCACTCCCCGTAACGCGGATGGATCAGGGTGGAGGGCGCCAGGCCGGGCAGCCGGGTGCGTCCGGCGCCGTGGGCGTCGGCGGCGAGAGCGGCGGCGGTGAGCGAGCGGAGTGCGGGGCCGCCCGGAGCCAGGCCGAGCGGGGGTGCCTCGCCCCGGGCGGCGAGAAGGAAACCCCAGGCACGGGGGGCGGGTGCGGCGGCGGTGGCGCGCTCGGGCCCGGCGGCGAAGCGGGAGAGCCGGCCGGTGGCGCGGTAGGGGGTGGTGCGGTATCCGGCGGCCCGCAGGGTCGCGTCCACGGTCCAGTAGGTACGGGGATGGGAGTCGGGGGCCCCGGCGTGGACGACGAGCCGCCCGCCGTCGGCGAGCGCGCCGCCGATCAGCCCGTAGAACTCCTGGGCGTAGTACTTGGCGCCCCGGGTGGTGCCGGGGTCGGGCAGGTCCACGATCACCACGTCCCAGACGGCGGTGTGGCCGGGGCGGGCGGTGCGCAGCCAGCCGAAGGCGTCGCCGGTGACGACCCGGACCCGGGGGTCGCGGTAGGCGTGCCGGTTGAGGGCGGTCAGCGCCGGGTCGGTCCGGGCGAGGGCGACGACGCCGGGGTCGAGTTCGGCGATGGTGACGGAGGCGGTGGTGGGGTAGCGGAGCGCTTCCCGGGCGGCGAGGCCGTCGCCGCCGCCGATGACGAGGACCCGGGCGTGCGGGCCGCGCATCGCCGGGTGCACCAGGGCCTCGTAGTAGTGGTGTTCGTCGCGGGCGCTGACCCAGAGCCGGCCGTCGAGGAAGAGGTCGAGCGGCCCTTCGGGGCCCCCGGTGAGGATCACTTCCTGGACGTCGGTCTCGACGGCGACGCGGACCCGGTCGCCGTAGACGGCACGGCGGGCGGCCCGTTCGAAGTCGTCCACGAGGAGGGTCGCGGTGCCGAGGACGGCAAGGACGGCGGCGTTGGCGGCGAGCAGCCAGGCGCGGGAGCGGGGGGTGAGGTCGCGGCGGAAGAGGCAGAGCACCAGCAGCCCGCCGACGACGGCGTTGACGGCGCCGGTGAGGAGCCCGCTGCTGAGCCGGCCGAGCCAGGGCAGCAGCAGAAAGGGGAAGGCGAGCCCGCCGACCAGGGCGCCCACGTAGTCGACGGCGAAGAGATCGGCGACGGTGCCGTCGACGTCCCGCCGGGAGACCCGCTGGATCAGGGACATCAGCAGCGGCAGTTCGGCGCCGATCAGCACGCCGATGACGAGCGAGAAGAAGACCAGGACGACCCGGGACTCGCCGAACCAGGCGAAGGAGGCGTACAGGACGAGGGCGGAGCAGCCGCCGATGAGGGCGAGGGCCAGTTCGAGGAGGCCGAAGCCGACGGCGGCCCGGCAGCGCAGCCGTTTGGCGAGGAGCGAGCCGATGCCCATGGCGAAGACCATCACGGAGAGCACCACGGACGCCTGGGTGACAGAGTCGCCGATGAGGTACGAGGCGAGGGCGACCAGCTCCAGTTCGTAGACGAGTCCGCAGGCCGCGCAGACGAAGACGACCAGCAGCACCAGCCAGCGGCCGGCGGCCGGGCGCACGGGCAGCCCCGGGGCCTCCTGGGGCGGTGCCAGCTGCTGCGTCCGGTCGATCATGCAGTAACGCTACGTCACGATTCTGGCGCGGTTTGTCACCCACACGTGTGCTCCTGCCCTGCGCCGGGTGGGCCCGGCCAGGGCGCGTCCCCGCCGGAGCGCGGGCCCGGCTCCGGCCGCGATCCGGCGCGGGAAACGGGGCACGGAACGCGGCCCGCCGGCCCCGCCCGGGACTCGGGCCGCGCCCGGACACTCCCCGTACCCGGCGCACCGGCGGCGCCCGGCGCCCACGGACACACTTCCCCCGGGGGGCGGGCACACAGTGGCCGGCCGCCCCCTGGACACCCGGGCCCGGACGCGTTATCGCGCGACGGACACGGGCTCGGGCAGGCGCCGCGCGCGCTGCCGCTGGGACACGGCGCCGACCCGGGTACGGGTGACGACGAGCCGCCCTTCCTGCGGGTAGGAGTGCCAGGTGCGCCACCGCACCTGGCCCTCCGCCCGCTGCGCCATCATCGCGGTGAAGGCGTGCGGCGAGCCGGGGAAGGTCCCGGCGAGCGAGTGCGGATGGTCGGCGACCAGCGCCAGGAGTTCCTGCGCGCGCCCCGCGAACGAGCCCCTGGACAGGGTCTCGACCCGGGCGGCGAATTCGTACTCCCAGTCGCCGACTCTCTTGGCCACGCCCAGCGGCAGGGGCGTGCTGCTGCCGGGCATACAGGCGACGGTCTCGGAACAGGTGCCGCGTTCCTCTTCGAGCAGGACTTGGTGCGAGGCACCGAGCAGCCTGAGCTGGAGCTTCGCGCCGGACAGATCGAGGTCGAGAACGGCCAGGGCGGGAAGCGGCTCCCGTCCGAGTGCCCAGGCGAGGTCGTCGGCACGGGTATCGGTGTAGGCGGTACTGAGGGTGGTGAGCATGGGTCGGCTCCGCAAACACGCGTCGGCGGTGGATACGTGAACCTGAGGCGCCCCCAGAGCGGGAGTTCACAAGGTGGGGGGACCGCCTGATCGGGCCGTGCAGCACGCCCGACGGCCGGGTGGTTCCAACAGGTTCCTGCCAGCGACTGAATCATGGAGTACGCGGGGCTCGCAGTGTTTTTACCCAACTTGAAGGGGTTTCCATCCCCTAGGGGCCCCGCTGGTTCAACTGTTCAACTACAGCTTCACCGCACCCCGGACATCCGGGACAGAGACGGGCCGAAGCCGGGCCGGAGCCGGGCCGAAGCCGGAGCGGAGCCGGGCCGGAGCGGGGCCGGAGAACCGCTGGAGCGGGGGCGGGGCGGGTCAGGGCGCGCCGAGGCGTCCGGCGGAGAACCCCCCGGACGCCACGCCCCCCCGCGGCCGCCGAGCGGCCGCAGACCGCTGCCCCGTGTCAGCTGCCTCCGCCGCACCCGCCGCCTCCACCACCGCCACAGGACGACGAGGACGAGCCGCACGACGAACCGCCGCCGTCGTATCCGGTGTACCCCCCGCTCGAACCTCCCCCGTCCGACGCCCCGCGCCGGCGAGCCCTCGTGACACCCGGCCGGGGGCCGGAGGTCCGACGATTCATCACCACGACCGCCACGGCTATCACCGTGCAAATAACCAGGCCATATACAAAGGTCATGTCCCCCACGTCCTTACTTCTCGCCGATTCGCCGAAGCGAGCCCTCCGCGCCGTTGCGTGACCGCGTCTCGTGCCGGTGCTGTGTTGTTCTTATCTTCCCGCGCTGTGCGCGTGAGAGGGGGATGCCCCCGGCGCTCCGGCGCCAAAGCGGACTTGAGCAAGTCCAGAGCTTCCCCGGAGGATGACGCCATGGCGACCATGGATGGACCCGGCCCGCACGCGACCCGACCGCTGCTGAACCGCCGGCTGGCCGAGTTCGGTACGACGATCTTCGCGGAGATGTCGGCGCTGGCGGCGGCGACCGGCGCGATCAACCTGGGACAGGGCTTCCCCGACACCGACGGCCCCGAGGAGGTCCGCGAGGCGGCGATCCGCGCGATCCGCGACGGCCGCGGCAACCAGTACCCGCCGGGCCCCGGCGTCCCCGAACTGCGCACCGCGATCTCCGAGCACCAGCGGCGCTTCCACGGCCTGACCGTCGACCCCGACACCGGGATCCTGGTGACGGCGGGCGCGACGGAGGCCATCGCGGCGTCCCTGCTCGCCCTGGTCGAGCCCGGCGACGAGGTGGTGGCACTGGAGCCGTACTACGACTCGTACGCGGCCTGCGTGGCGATGGCGGGCGGCCACCGCGTCCCGGTGACCCTGCGCCCCCGCGACGGCGCCTACCACCTCGACCTGGACGAACTCCGCGACGCGATCACCGACCGCACCCGGCTGCTCCTGCTCAACACCCCGCACAACCCGACGGGCACGGTCCTCACCCGCGAGGAACTGACCGCGATCGCGGCCCTCGCCGTGGAACGCGACCTGCTGGTGATCACGGACGAGGTCTACGAACACCTGGTCTTCGACGGCGAACACCTCCCCCTGGCCGGCTTCCCGGGCATGCGCGAGCGCACCCTCACCATCAGCAGCGCGGGCAAGACCTTCTCGTACACCGGCTGGAAGGTCGGCTGGGTGACGGGCCCGGCGGAACTGGTGACGGCGGTCCGCTCGGCGAAGCAGTTCCTGACGTACGTGGCCTCGGGCCCCTTCCAGTACGCGGTGGCGGAGGGCCTGCGCCTGCCGGACGCGTACTTCACGGGCCTGCGCGACGATCTGCGCCTCAAGCGGGACCTGCTCAGCGCGGGGCTCGCGGACGCGGGGTTCGCGGTGTACCGGCCGGCGGGGACGTATTTCGTGACGACGGATATCCGCCCACTGGGCGAGGAGGACGGTTTCCAGTTCTGCCGGAAACTCCCGGAGCGGTGCGGGGTGGTGGCGATTCCGAACGCGGTCTTCTACGACCACCGTGAACAGGGGGCGCCGTTCGTGCGATTCGCCTTCTGCAAGAAGGAAGCGGTGCTCCGCGAGGCAGTGGACCGGCTCCGGAAACTCGCCGGGTAGCGCACGGCGGCCCGCCGCACAGCCGGCGGCGACGAGTGAGACCCCGTTCCGGCCTTACGGACACCCGGAGAGGTAGTCGGAGCACCGGAACGGGGCACCACCATGCTTACATCACCGCAGGCTCTCCGTCGAGATAGAGCAGCGCAGTGATCGTTTTCTTGCACACGTCGCAGTGCATCGGGGCCTCGATGCTCGCAAGGTCGCACTCGATGGACGTGATGCGGTCCACCACGCCGGTCTCGACCTCGCCGTCCCAGGCCGCGTGCCACCGCCCGGTGTTCTCCTGAAGACGCGCGACATAGCCCCGCGTCATCTCGTAGAACGCCCGGACGCCGCACTCCTTCATGTAACCCCAGTTGAACTCAAGGCTCTTGAGTACGACGGGGAACGGATGGAGCGCCTGGGTGCGCCCCCAGGTCTCCAGCACGTCGGCGATGTCCAACCTGCCGACGCGCTCGTCCAGGACGCCCCACATGCCGGAGGCGTCATAGTCGCCGATCACCTGCTCCAGGATGCCGGCGCAGTGGCGAAGGTTCGCCTCCTTCGCCACGAAGACCCGCGTGACCTCCGCGCGCGTCCCGGCCGCCGGTTCCTTGCGGGCCCTGCCGATGGCGCGGGTCAGTTCCGTGCTCAGGGCCGCCTCGTCGCAGAGAGAGTCCCCGAAGCTGAGCCAGGGGTCCGGAAACCCCCGCTCAGCAGTGATCCGGAAGATGCGATCGCCTTGCGTTCCCATCCGCTCCTCCTCGGAACAGCCGGCAGCGGAAGGGATCCGCCGCACGTCAATTGGATGGTGCGCACCGCCGCGAGACTTCGGCGGCGGCCTGATCGAACGGGATCTGGACCTGTTCGCCGCTGTCCATGTCCCGCAACGTGACCGTACCGGCCTCGCGTTCGGTCGCACCGTAAATAAGGCAGTAACGGGCCCCCTGGTCACCGGCCCATTTCATCTGCCGGGCGAACTTTCCGCTCGACCCGAGATAGACACCCGTGCGAACCCCGGCCCGGCGGATCTCAGCCGCGAGACGGAAGCTGTCGGCGGCCTGCTCCTCACCCATCACGGTGACGGCTACGTCGATCTGCGCGTACGAGGCCTCGTCCGCCTGCGAGAGCAGGGGCAGGATGCGCTCGATGCCCAGCGATCCGCCGCACGCCGGGGAGTCCTTGCCGCCGAGACGGCCGATGAGCCCGTCGTACCGTCCACCGGACGCGATCGATCCGGGCATGCCGGGAGCCACCACCTCGAAGATGATCCCGGTGTAGTAGTCGAGCCCGCGCACGAGGTTTGGCGTGAACGCGATGCGCTCGGCCGGGATCGCGCCCTTGGTCAGCTCCAGCAGCCGGTCCACCTCGGCCAGCCCGGCCTGGCCGGTCTCGCTGGACTTGAGTTCACCCCTGACCCGCTCGACGGAGTCGGGCGCGGTCAGATCGTCCACCAAGCCCTGTGCCACCTCCGGCGACAGCCCGCGACTGGTCACCAGCTCGGCCACGACAACCTCCGGAGAGAGCTTGTCGAGCTTGTCCAGCGTGATCAGCGCACCGGAGCCGAGATCGTCCGGCACTCCGTACGCCTCCAGCAGACCGAACAGCGCGTGCCGGGAGTTCACCAGGAAGCGGAAATCCGGTACCCCCAGCGCTTCGAGGGCGTCGTGCAGCGCGAGGACCACCTCGGCGTCCGCCAGTGGCGACGAGGACCCGACGATGTCCAGGTCGCACTGGACGAACTCACGGAACCGCCCCTTGCCGGGACGGTCGGCCCGCCACACGGGCGCGATGGCGAACCGCTTGTACGGCGACGGCAGCTGACTGCCGTAAGCCGCCGCCGCGCGGGCCAGGGGAACGGTGAGGTCGTAGCGCAGAGCGAGATCGGCCTCTCCGGTGGCCTCGTGTTCACCCCGCCGGAGAATCTTGAAGATCAGCTTGTCGCCCTCGTCCCCGTACTTGCCCGTGAGCACGTCAAGCCGTTCAAAAGCCGGGGTCTGGAGCGGCTGGAAGCCATAACGGGAGAACACGGTGCGGATGGTCGCGAATGCGCGCTCGCGCCTCTCGAACTCGGCTGCGAGGAAATCACGGGTCCCGGATGCGGGGTCGAACTGCTTCAAGGAGGCCATGCGGGCATGGTCCCGTAAGCCGGCGGCCCGGAGCAAAACGCGCCGAGGGGGTGTCTCACCCGCTTCGCGACGGCACCGGCACGGACGCAGACGATCGAGCCCGACTCGACCCAGTGTATGCAACTTTGCACCCCTTCATGGCGCGGGCCACGGACCCATTCGCGGCACTCCCTATCGCATGCAATCGAATCGGAAATGGGCATGCGAAAAATTCAATGGGCACCCACATTTAGGCGCTGGGTATTTGCATGCACTCTACGCTCACTGGTCACGCATGATCGCGGCGGAATCTTGACCTGCGAGCGTCGCTTGTGACAGATTTCCTTTTCCTCGAATTTCCCTACAGAGGCCGCTTCCTGGTTCCATAATGGGAGCGAGGGCATGCCTTCACCAGACCCGAGGTGATTCCACATCACTTGGAAACTAAGGGGGATTGCACACATGCACGAATCATCATCCGAACCGGTGAACGGATTGCAGTGGTTCGGCAAGGAGCTGGAAGCCGAATTGCGGCACGCCGGGAAGTCGCAGAGCGAGTTGGCGGAGGCGATCGGGTACCAGCAGCCTTACGTCTCCAAGGTCAAGCACGGGCACGCGATGCCGAGCGAGTACTTCGCCGAGAGCTGCGACAGGTTCTTCGACACGAGCGGGTCGTTCGCCCGGCTGCGGACCCGGATCAGCAGGCGGGGGCATCCCGAGTGGTTCGTGCCGTACCTGGAGCTTGAGGAGCGGGCGTCGCGGATCAGGTACTTCACCCCGTTCCTCGTGACCGGGCTCTTGCAGACCTGGTCGTACGCAGAGGCCCTGTACCGGTCCTGGAGCCCATGTGACAGCGACGAGACCATCAGAGAGAAGGTCACAGCTCGTATGTCACGCCAGGTCATCCGCGATCGCCCCAGCCCGCCCCTGCTCTGGGTCGTTCTGGACGAGTCGTGCCTTCACCGGATGGTGGGCGACCGGGCCGCCATGCGCGGGCAGATGGAACATCTGATGACCGTGGCCCAGACCCCTCACGTCACGCTCCAGATCCTGCCCTACGACTCGGGGGCGCCAGCGGCGGGCGAAGGCTATACGCTGCTGTCGTTCGATGATCCCGCCCAAGACCCGGTCCTCTACGCGGAGGTACTCGGAGAGGGATACGTGATCGACTCGGCGGCGACTGTGGCCACCGGTGCCGATGGGTACGAGCGGCTGTGCGCCGACGCACTGTCCCCCGAGAAGTCTCTCCGCGTGTTGCGTGAAGCGATCAAGGAGTTCGCCTGATGAGCAGCACGGACAGTTTCATCTGGATCAAGTCGAGCCACAGCAGCGGCGCCGGTGGCGAATGCGTCGAATGGGCCCCCGCCCACGCCACTACCGGCGCCATACCGGTCCGCGACAGCAAGAACCCCCACGGCCCCGTCCTCATGCTCACCCCCACCGCCTGGACCGGACTGATCACCCTGGCCCGCGCCACCGCGTAACCGCACAGCCCACCACGGAGCCCGTCGCCCACCCGGGCGGCGGGCTCCGTCCCTGTCAGCCGACCGGGTGGAACCCGCCCCCGCCCCGCCGTGTCGCACCCCCATCACTCGCATCGGAGCGCATCGCCGCAGAAGGTCTCCTTGACGACCCGTGCGCGCCCGGAGGTGTTCCCTGTCCGCAGAGACCTTCGAGGACGCGACAGCCGGCGACGCGGCGGCGGCCCACAACCGGACCCGTCGGCTGCGGGACGCCTTCCGGCGGGCCGCCCCCGCGCTCGGGCTGTTCGCCGCCGCGCGGCTGACCGGGCTGCTGGTCATGGCCGCCTGGGCCTGGCACATCGATCGGCCCGCGCGGCGGACACTGGCGCGGTCGTGGGACTCCGACTGGTATCTGCTGATCGCCGAGCACGGCTACGGGCGGACCCTGACCTGGCCCGATGGCGCCGTGCAGAGCGATCTCGCGTTCTTCCCGCTCTACCCGGGGCTGGTCCGCGCCGTCACCGCCGTCGTCCCCGTCACCCCCGGCACCGCCGGGCTCGTGGTCTCCTGGGTCGCCGCCGGGGTCGCCGCCTGGGGGATCCACGCCGTCGGTGAGCGGGTGTACGGGCGCCGCGCCGCGACCGTGCTCGTGCTGCTGTGGGGGCTGCTGCCGCACTCCGTCGTGCTCACCATGGCGTACACCGAACCGCTGCTCTGCGCCTTCGCCGCCTGGTCGCTGTACGCGCTGCTCACCGGCGCCTGGCTGTGGGCGGGGGCGCTGTCGCTGTTCGCCGGGGCCGCCCGGCCCAACGGGATCGCGGTCGCCGCCGCCGTACTCGTCACCGCCGCGTGTCACGGCGTACGCGCGCTCAGGCAGGGCCGGCGGACCGGGTGGCGGCCGTGGGCGGGGGCCGCGCTCGCGCCCGTCGGCTGGTGCGCGTACGTGCTGTACGTGGGGGTGCGCGAGGGCGATCCGCTCGGGGGCTACTTCGCCGTGCAGCGCCGCTGGACGTCGACGTTCGACTTCGGGGCCGGGTCGCTGCGGGTGGTCCGCGATGTCGTGCTGCGGCCCGCGCCGCTGCCCCTCGCGGTGACGCTGGTGATCGTCGCGGCGGGGGTGGTGCTGTACGCGCTGCTGCTGCTGGACCGGCCGCCGCTGCCGCTGATCGTCTACGCGGGGGTACTGGTGCTGATCACCGTCGGCGGGTCGGGCTTCTTCGAGTCGAAGCCGCGCTTCCTGCTGCCCGCGTTCCCGCTGCTGCTGCCGGTGGCACGGGCCCTCGCACGGGCGCGGCCCGGACCGGCGGCCGTCGTCACGGGCGCCCTGGCGGCGGTCTCGTTCGCGTACGGGACCTATCTGCTGACGCTCTCGCCCGTGGCGCTGTGAGAACGGGGGCCGCCCGGCGTACCGGACGGCCCCCGAGACGAAAGACGATCGTCAGGACTCGTCGGACGCGTCGTCGCCCTCGTCCTCGGCGGCGGGCTCCAGGCCCAGCTGCTCCACGAGCCACTTGTCGAACTCGATCGCGGCCCGCACCCAGCTGACCGTGGACGAGACGAAGTGGTCGAGGCTGACGCCCATACCGATGAGCATCTGCGCCTCACCGATGAGACGGATCGTGGCGCCGCCGTCCTCGTCCTCGTGGAGGTGCGTGTAGACCTTGGGCCACAGGGTCCGGCGGTTCCAGTCGTCGATGACGTCCAGGACGCGCGGACGGTCGGCGGCGGGAAGCGGCCGGTCGTAGAACGTCCGTACCGAGAAGACCTGCTGGTCCGCCTCGCCACGGAACATGAAGTACGTCCGGAACTCCTCCCACGGAGCCGCGAGGTCGCCCTCGTCGTCAATGACGTACTTCAGCTCCATCTGGTCGAGGAGCTGCTTGACCAGGTCCTGGTCGGGAACGACGGGGCCCGCCGGTCCTGCGGCCTGGGGCTGGGGCTGGCCCCCGAAATTCGGAATCGAGGACGGATCGATGGTCACCGTGGATTTCCCTTCGTACGGTTGACGCCATCCTCCCCCATGGTGGGGCGGGGGTCACAACCCCCACCCCCCAGGGCATCCGGGAAACCGGCCCCACGGTCACTCGCCGGTCGCGCGGCCCACGATCAGATCGTCCCCGAAGCGGTCGACGCGGACCGTGTCGCCGTCCGTGACCTCGCCGGAAAGGATCTCCCGGGCCAGCCGGTCCCCGATCGCGGTCTGCACCAGCCGGCGCAGCGGCCGGGCGCCGTACGCGGGGTCGTTGCCCTCGTCGGCCAGCCACTCCAGCGCGGCGGGCGTCACGTCCAGCGTGAGCCGGCGCTCGGCGAGGCGGCGGGCCAGGCGGCCGATCTGGAGTTCGGCGATCCGGCCCAGTTCGGCCTTGTCGAGGGCGGAGAAGACGACGAGATCGTCCAGCCGGTTCAGGAACTCCGGCTTGAAGGAGGCCCGGACCACCTCCAGGACCTGCTGCTTCTTCTCCTCCTCGGAGGTCAGCGGCTCCACCAGGTACTGGCTGCCCAGATTGGAGGTGAGGATCAGGATGGTGTTGCGGAAGTCGACGGTCCGGCCCTGGCCGTCGGTGAGCCGGCCGTCGTCCAGGACCTGGAGCAGGATGTCGAAGACCTCCGGGTGGGCCTTCTCGACCTCGTCCAGCAGGACCACGCTGTACGGGCGCCTGCGCACCGCCTCGGTGAGCTGGCCGCCCTCCTCGTACCCCACATAGCCGGGAGGCGCCCCCACCAGCCGGGCGACGCTGTGCTTCTCGCTGTACTCCGACATGTCGATGCGGACCATCGCCCGCTCGTCGTCGAAGAGGAAGTCCGCGAGCGCCTTCGCCAGCTCGGTCTTGCCGACGCCGGTGGGGCCGAGGAAGAGGAAGGAGCCCGTGGGCCGGTCCGGGTCGGCGATGCCCGCCCGGGTACGGCGGACCGCGTCCGAGACCGCGCGGACGGCCTCGCCCTGGCCGATGAGCCGGCGGCCCAGCTCGTCCTCCATCCGCAGCAGCTTCTGCGTCTCGCCCTCCAGGAGCCGGCCGGCCGGGATCCCGGTCCAGGCGCCGACCACATCGGCGATGTCGTCGGGGCCGACCTCCTCCTTGACCATGGTGGACGCGCTGCCGGAGCGCGCCGCCTCGGCCTCGGTGGCCTCCTCCAGCTCCCGTTCGAGCGCGGGGATCTCCCCGTACAGCAGCTGCGACGCGGTGTCGAAGTCACCGTCGCGCTGGGCGCGTTCGGCCCGGCCGCGCAGGCTGTCGAGACGTTCCTTCAGCTCGCCGACGCGGTTGAGGCCCTGCTTCTCCTTCTCCCAGCGGGCGGTGAGGCCGCGCAGCTCCTCCTGCCGGTCCGCGAGGTCGCGGCGGAGCTTCTCCAGCCGCTGGCGCGATGCCGGGTCGGACTCGTTGCGCAGCGCCATCTCCTCCATCAGCAGCCGGTCGACGGAGCGCTGAAGCTCGTCGATCTCGACCGGGGAGGAGTCGATCTCCATCCGCAGCCGGGACGCGGCCTCGTCCACCAGGTCGATCGCCTTGTCGGGGAGGAAGCGGGAGGTGATGTACCGGTCGGAGAGGGTGGCCGCCGCGACCAGCGCCGAGTCGGCGATCTGGACCTTGTGGTGGGCCTCGTAGCGGCCCTTGAGCCCGCGCAGGATGGCGATGGTGTCGTCCACATTGGGCTCCGCGACCAGCACCTGCTGGAAGCGGCGCTCCAGCGCCGGGTCCTTCTCGATCCGCTCGCGGTACTCGTCCAGCGTGGTCGCGCCGACCATCCGCAGCTCGCCCCGGGCCAGCATGGGCTTGAGCATGTTGCCCGCGTCCATGGCGGAGTCGCCGCCCGCGCCCGCGCCGACGACCGTGTGCAGCTCGTCGATGAAGGTGATGATCCGGCCCTCGCTCTCCTTGATCTCGGAAAGCACCGTTTTGAGCCGTTCCTCGAACTCGCCCCGGTACTTGGCGCCGGCCACCATCGCGCCGAGGTCGAGCGAGACCAGCCGCTTGTCCCGCAGGGACTCGGGGACGTCGCCCTTCACGATCCGCTGGGCCAGGCCCTCGACCACGGCGGTCTTGCCGACGCCGGGCTCGCCGATGAGGACGGGGTTGTTCTTGGTGCGGCGGGACAGCACCTGGACCACCCGGCGGATCTCCTGGTCCCGGCCGATGACCGGGTCGAGCCGGCCCTCGCGGGCGGCGGCGGTGAAGTCGGTGCCGAACTTCTCCAGGGCCTTGTACTGGCCCTCGGGGTCGGGGGTGGTGACCCGGCGGCTGCCGCGCGCGGCCTCGAAGGCGGTCGTCAGCCGGTCGGCGGTGGCGCCCTGACCGGCCAGTACGGCGCCGGCCTGCCCGCCCTTGGCGGCCAGGCCCATCAGCAGATGCTCGGTGGACAGGAACTCGTCGCCCAGCTTCCGGGCCCGCTCGCCCGCGTCCGTGACGACGGCCAGGAACTCGCGGCTGGGCTGCGGCGGCGCCACCGTGGAGCCGGTGACGCTGGGCAGCGCGGCGAGCACCCGCTCGGCGCCCGCGCGCACGGCCGCCTGGTCGGCCTCGACGGCGGCCAGCAGATCAGTGATGTTCTCATTGTCCGAGCCGGCGAGCAGCGCGAGCAGAAGATGGGCGGGGGTCAGATCCGGGTGCCCCCCGGCCACCGCCCGGCTGGTCGCGGCATTGATGGCGTCCCGACTTCTGTTGGTCAGCTCGGCGTCCACGTGCGGTCTCTCCTCCTTGCTGGGGTCCTGCTGGGTCCTGCGACGCTGGTCCAGGCAGGTACGGGGAGACTTCCCCCTCCTAGTGACTCATCCAACGTCCATAAAGTTGAGTCTATTCCGCTCAACCATGCTGCGCCAGCGTGGAACCGTCCTTGGTCAGCAACGTTGGCAACCGCAACTACGCTGACGCCATGACCGATGTCATGACCGACGTCATGACCACGGAGAGGGGAACGGACATGACCGCGGCGGGTACCGACCTCGACGCCCTGAGCCCGGAGTATCTGGAGTTCTGGCGCGAGTACCACCTGTGCAGCCTGACCACCCTGCGGCCGGACGGCAGCCCGCACGTGGTCCCGGTGGGGGTCACCTTCGAACCGGGGACCGGCACCGCCCGGGTGATCACCAACAAGGGCAGCCGCAAGGTCGCCAACATCCTGCGCTCGACCGACGAGGGCGGCGCGCGGGTGGCGGTCTGCCAGGTGGACCGGGGCCGCTGGGCGACGCTGGAGGGCCGGGCGCGGATCCGCACCGAGGAGGACGTCGTCGCCGACGCGGTGCGGCGCTACGCGGAGCGGTACGGGCGCACGCCGGGGCCCAACCCGGACCGGGTGGTCATCGAGATAGCGGTGGAACGGGCGCTGGGGCGCGGCGCGGGCATCAGCCGGGCCTGAGGATCCTGCGGGCCTGCGGACGGCCGCGGACCTGCGGACGAGTGTGCGCAGCACAGCGGCGCCATCGCGTTTCAGGTCCGCGATGACGCCGCTGTGTGGGGGAAGCGCCTGAGCGATTTGGAACGACGGGGGAATCGCTCAAGCACTGCGGGGGGTGGCGGTGGTGGTGTCGGGCTCGGCCATCTGGTGGTCGCGCTGATCGAGGTTCACAAAGATCATTCCGTAACGGATCGCGCACCGTACGGGCTGCGGGGCACCACGGGGCCGGCGAAGACACCGGTAGGCGCGGACGTCCTCGTCCTCCTCGCGTGCGACGACGATCGGCTCGCCGAACAGGGTGACCATCAACGAGTCGCCACGGTGGGGGATGGCCGTGACGAGATCGATGAAGTGCCACCCAGAGCGGTAGGCGGTCGCCATCTCACGCCGGAAGACCCGGTCGTCCGGGGGGACGGTCATGCTTCTGTGCTCTGGATCGAAGCGGCGGCGGTGACGGCGGCGGCGTCCCCCACGCCCCCGGTGGCGACGGCGGCCACGACGTCGGCAGGAGAGCTGTCCCAGGTCGGGTCTTGGGGACCGAGGGTGCCCACGCCGACCGCGGCAGCCGCTATGGCAAGAGCACAAGTAGCACGTAGCGTCCTAGACATGGGTGATCTCCACCTCGTTTGATCAATCCTCCTCCCCCGCGCATAAGACGATGTCTCACTCCGAACGCTTGCACCAGCGACGGCAGGCATCATGTTCCTGTATTGCAAGAGCCTGAGGGGGGTGCATATGACGCCGAACAATGGCGAAGTGGGACATTCCCATACGGTCGGCGAGTTGTGCGAGGCCGGGAAAAGTCTGTACATCACCGCTCTTCGCACCGGACGCATCGCCCGGTCGGAAGCGGAGGCCACACCCTGTCTCTTCGACCTCGCCCTGCTCTACCCGGATCCCGACGACGGGCAGTGGCTGCGGCCCGTCGCGCCCACCGCCGCCCTGTCACAGCTCATACACCCGATCGAAAGGGAGATCCAAGAGCGACGGCGCCGTGCGGTCGCGCTGACCGACGCACTTGAGCCATTCATGGCCTTCACCGCGCAGAACTCGACGGCCCCGCAGGGCATAACGGTCCTGGAAGGCCGCAACCGCATCAACGCGATCCTCGACCAGGTGCTGATGGACTGCTCCGAGGAACTCCTCACGGTACAGCCCGGCAGCGGACGGCAGCCGCATGTGGTGCAGAAGGCGCTGCGGCGGGTGAATCCGCTGCTGGAGCGGGGTGTTCGGATGCGGACGCTCTACCAGCACACGGCCCGGCACCACCCCGCGACGCTCGCCTACGTGGAGCTGGTGGGGCCGTTGGGGGTCGAGGTGCGCACGCTGGAGGAGATCATCGACCGGCTGATCATCGTGGATCGGAAGGTCGCCTTCATACCGGCGAGCAGCGACCGCCTCTCGGCGCTGGAGCTGCGGCACAAGGGGATCGTGGAGTATCTGGTCGGCGTCTTCGAGCAGTTCTGGCTGCACGGGCTGCCGTGGGAGGAGCCCGTGACCTACGGGCCCGATCTGAACGGGATCACGGGGGTCCAGCGTTCCATAGCGAAACTGCTGGTGGAGGGGCATGTGGACGAGGCGATAGCCCGCCGGCTCGGGATGAACGTCCGTACCTGCCGGGCCCATATCGCCAAGCTGGGCTCGTCGCTGGGCAGCGGCAGCCGGACCCAGCTGGGGTATCTGATCGCCCAGTCGAAGATCCTGGAGGAGGACTCCTGAGGGCTTTCCCGGGCATCTGAGGGCCTTTCGGGGGTCCGGGGCGCTCTCCCCCTGCCCCCAGGTGAAACAAGGCCGGAAATCGCTGTCCTCGGCCCCGAGGCCACCGGGGCGACGGTTTCCGGTGTTTCACCCGCGTACGACGGGGAAAGGCGGGGCGCCGCAGGAGTGACGCTCCCTCAGCCGACCTCCGCTGTACGGGGATACGGGCGTACAGGCGTACAGGCGTACGGGGATACGGGCCCGAGGGGCGCCGGCCGGGCCGCGAGCGCGCCGGAGGGCGACCGTCCGCCCCCGGGGGCCCGGAACCTCCCACCGGCCCCCGCCGGCCCGCGCACGGGCCCCTCGCGGGCCTTCCACCCCGTACCGGAATCACACCGGCGGAACACCGTTACCAGGGACGGCGGGAAGGCCGGGCCCGGGCCACCCACCGTCCCCACGACGGGAACTGACGCTCCGTACGGTCACCGCTCCACCGCCCCGGGGACAGAAACAGGCCCCCGGGGCGCGAAAGCGCTCACCGGGGGCCTGCCACTCATCTGCGACCGGACCGTCGGGACCGTCAGCAGGATCTGTCGACGCGGACGGCGTGATCAGCCGTCGGCGCGCTTGGGCCGCCACACCACCAGCGCGCTGGTCTGCTGCACGTCCTGGTACGGCACAAGATCGCGCCGGTAGGAGGCGTGCACCTGGGCCTCGCGCTGCTGGATCGCCGCGGCCGCGCCGTCCAGCGCCGCCGACAGCTCGGCGACCCGGGACTGGAGGGCCGCGACCTGGTGCTCCAGCTCGATGATGCGCTTGATGCCGGCCAGGTTGATGCCCTCGTCCTGCGAGAGCTGCTGGACGGTCCGCAGCAGTTCGATGTCACGGGCGGAATAGCGCCGCCCCCGCCCGGCGGTGCGGTCGGGGGAGACCAGCCCCAGCCGGTCGTACTGCCGCAGTGTTTGCGGATGCAGACCGGAGAGCTGGGCGGCCACCGAGATCACGTACACCGGGGACTCGTCCGTCAGCTCGTAGGGATTACGGCGCCTTCCGTCCATGTCATGCTCCCTTCGCGGCCTGGAACAGCTCGGCCCGCGGGTCCTCCTCCGCGGTGGCTTCGCGGTAGGTCTCCAGGGCTTCCTTCGCCTTCTCGCTCAGGTCCTGCGGGACCGCCACCTCCACGGTGACCAGGAGATCGCCGCGAGTGCCGTCCTTGCGGACCGCGCCCTTGCCGCGCGCCCGCATGGTGCGTCCGTTCGGCGTGCCCGGGGGCAGCTTCAGGGTGACCGGGGGGCCACCGAGCGTGGGCACCTTCACTTCACCGCCCAGCACCGCCTCGGTGAAGCTGACGGGCACGGTGACGGTGAGATTGTCCCCCTTCCGGCCGAAGACCGGGTGGTCGCCGACGTGGACGACGACATAGAGGTCACCGGCGGAGCCGCCGCGCTCGCCCGGCGCGCCCTTGCCGCGCAGCCGGATCCGCTGCCCGTCGGAGACGCCCGCCGGGATGCGGACCTGCATGGTGCGCGAGGAACGGGCCCGTCCGCTGCCCTTGCAGACCTCGCAGGGGTCCTGGGCGATGAGGCCCCGGCCCTTGCAGTCCACACAGGGGTCGGTCAGCGAGAAGGAGCCGCTGCCGCCGCGCGAGACCTGGCCGGTGCCGACACAGGTCGGGCAGACCCGGGGGGAGCCGTTCTTGTCGCCGGTGCCGGAGCACGCCTTGCACGCGGCGGAGCTGGACATCCGCAGCGGGACCGTGGCCCCGTCGACCGCCTCGGTGAAGCTGAGCGTGACCTCGGACTCGATGTCCTGGCCGCGCCGGGGCTGGGTACGCGGACCCGCGCCCGGGCCCGCGCCGCCCCGGTTGAACAGGCCGCCGAAGACATCGCCCAGGCCGCCGCCGAAGCCGCCCGCGCCGCCGGCGCCGCCGCCCTGGGCGCCGCCGAAGAGGTCGCCCAGGTCGAAGTTGAAGTTGCCGCCGCCGGCCCCGGGACCCGGGCGGAAGCCGCCGTTCCCGAAGAGGGCGCGGGCGTCGTCGTACTCCTTGCGCCGCTTGGGGTCGCCGAGGATGTCATTGGCCTCGGAGATCTCCTTGAACCGCTCCTCGGCGGAGGAGTCGCCCTTGTTGGCGTCCGGGTGGAACTCGCGGGCGAGCTTCCGGTACGCCTTCTTGATCTCCGCCTCGGTGGCGTCCTTGGGGACGCCGAGGACCTTGTAGTAGTCCTTCTCGACGAAGTCCTTCGTGCTCATCGACGTCCCTCCTCCCGGGCGGCCACCTGGGCCGGTGCACTTGCGGTCACCGGGGCGGCCCGCCGGGACCCGGCCGGGGCGGTGCCCCGGACGGTCCCCGGGTCACCGCCCCGGACGGTCCTTGCCGAACGCGCGTCAGCCCTCGTCCGGGCCACCGCTCTCCTCGTCCTTCGCCGCCGCCTCGTCCTTGCCGTTCGCGGGTGCCGCGCCCGGCTGGGGCTCGGCCACCGCGACCCGGGCGGGGCGGATGGTCCGCTCGCCGATGCGATACCCCGGCTGGAGCACCGCGACGCACGTGGTCTCGGTGACATCCGGCGCGTAGCTGTGCATCAGCGCCTCGTGGATCGTCGGGTCGAAGGGCTCGCCCTCCTTGCCGAACTGCTGGAGGCCCATCTTCGCGGCCGCGGTCTCCAGGGACTCGGCGACCGACTTGAAGCCGCCCACCAGCTCCCCGTGCTCCCGCGCCCGCCCGATGTCGTCGAGCACGGGCAGCAGCTCGGTCAGGAGGGTCGCGGTGGCGACCTCCTTGACCGCTACCCGGTCCCGCTCGACCCGGCGACGGTAGTTCTGGTACTCGGCCTGGAGCCGCTGGAGGTCGCCCGTGCGCTCGGAGAGCGCCGTGCGCACCTGGTCCAGCTCGGCGGTCAGGCCGGTGACCTTGTCCGCGTCCCCTGCCGGGGCCGCCTTCTCCTTCTGCTCGGAGGAGTCGGCGGCCTCGGCGGCGTCGTCAGGTGTGGCGCCGGAGGGGACGTCGGGCTTCTCTTCGAAGCCCGGAGTCTCCTCGGTCACGCGGCACCGCCCTTGGTGTCCTTCTCGTCGTCGACGATCTCGGCGTCCACGACGTCGTCGTCGGCCTTGGCCTGGCCGGCACCGGCGTCGCCCTGGGCGTCACCGGCGGGGGCCTGCTGGCCCTGGGCATCGGCGTACATGGCCTGGCCCAGCTTCTGCGAGACGGCGGCGACCTTCTCGGTGGCGGTGCGGATCTCGGCGGAGTCCTCGCCCTTCAGCTTCTCCTTGAGCTCGCCGATGGCGGTCTCGACCTCGGTCTTCACATCGCCCGGGACCTTGTCCTCGTTGTCCTTGAGGAACTTCTCGGTCTGGTAGACGAGCTGCTCGCCCTGGTTGCGGGTCTCGGCGGCCTCGCGGCGGCGGTGGTCCTCGTCCGCGTACTGCTCGGCCTCCTGGCGCATGCGGTCGACCTCGTCCTTCGGCAGCGAGGAGCCGCCGGTGACGGTCATCTTCTGCTCCTTGCCGGTGCCGAGGTCCTTCGCCGTGACGTGCATGATGCCGTTGGCGTCGATGTCGAAGGCGACCTCGATCTGCGGCACCCCGCGCGGGGCCGGCGGCAGACCGGTCAGCTCGAACATGCCGAGCTTCTTGTTGTACGCGGCGATCTCGCGCTCGCCCTGGTAGACCTGGATCTGCACGGACGGCTGGTTGTCCTCGGCCGTGGTGAAGATCTCGGAGCGCTTCGTCGGAATCGTGGTGTTCCGCTCGATCAGCTTGGTCATGATGCCGCCCTTGGTCTCGATACCGAGGGACAGCGGGGTCACGTCGAGGAGCAGGACGTCCTTGACCTCGCCCTTGAGGACACCGGCCTGGAGCGCGGCGCCGATGGCGACGACCTCGTCCGGGTTCACACCCTTGTTGGCCTCCTGGCCGCCGGTCAGCTCCTTGACCAGCTCGGCGACGGCGGGCATACGGGTGGAGCCACCGACGAGAACGACGTGGTCGATCTCGGAGAGGGCGATGCCGGCGTCCTTGATCACGTTCTGGAACGGCGTCTTGCAGCGCTCCAGCAGATCGGCGGTGAGCTGCTGGAACTGGGCGCGCGTGAGCTTCTCGTCCAGGTGCAGCGGGCCCTCGGCGGACGCCGTGATGTAGGGCAGGTTGATCGACGTCTCGGTGGACGACGACAGCTCGATCTTCGCCTTCTCGGCGGCCTCGCGCAGACGCTGGAGCGCCATCTTGTCCTTGGCGAGGTCGACGCCGTGGCCGTTGGCGAACTGCTTCACCAGGAAGTCCACGACGCGCTGGTCCCAGTCGTCACCACCGAGGTGGTTGTCACCGTTGGTGGCCTTCACCTCGACGACGCCGTCGCCGATCTCCAGGAGCGACACGTCGAAGGTGCCGCCACCGAGGTCGAAGACGAGGATCGTCTGGTCGTCCTTGTCCAGGCCGTACGCCAGGGCGGCGGCCGTGGGCTCGTTGACGATGCGCAGGACGTTCAGACCCGCGATCTCGCCGGCCTCCTTGGTGGCCTGGCGCTCGGAGTCGTTGAAGTACGCCGGAACGGTGATGACCGCGTCCGCGACCTTCTCGCCCAGGTAGGCCTCGGCGTCCCGCTTGAGCTTCTGCAGGATGAAGGCGCTCATCTGCTGCGGGTTGAAGGTCTTCCCGTCGATGTCGATCTTCCAGTCGGTGCCCATGTGGCGCTTCACCGAACGGATCGTCCGGTCCACATTGGTGACCGCCTGACGCTTGGCGACCTCTCCGACCAGCACTTCACCGTTCTTCGCGAAGGCGACGACGGACGGCGTGGTCCGGGCACCCTCGGCGTTGGTGATGACGGTGGGCTCGCCGCCCTCCAGAACGCTGACGACGGAGTTAGTCGTGCCCAGGTCGATGCCGACCGCACGTGCCATGTCAATTCCTCCAGCTGACTACCTTGAGTGGAACAGACTCAAGGATGCACGACCCCTCCCTCCGAGTCAACAGACCTGAGTCGACCGCACTCAACTTTTATCCCGCGCTTATCCGCACCCCTGGACAACGGACGAGGTCGCGCGCCCGATCGGGGGATGCACACGGGACGCAGGCGGGAGCGGCGACGGAGCGTCAGGGGTAGGCACACCTGAGCGATACAGATCACCGGCCGCGCGGCTACAGAGCCGCCCCGAAAATGGGTAGTCTCAGCACCTGACCAAATAAGTTACCGCTTAGTAATTGTGGTTGGTCCCCCACCTCGCCAGGCCCGAGGAGCCCTGCATGCAACTCGCCGCGATCGTCGTCTCGCTGGTTCTGACCGTGGTCGGCGTTGCGCTCATCGCCCGCGCCGTCGCGGAGATCTACCGGTTCGTGAGGCTCGGCTCGCCCGTGCCCGCCGGCAGCCGTACCGATGAGCCCAAGCAGCGCACGATCACCCTGGCCAGGGAGTTCCTCGGCCATACCCGGATGAACCGGTGGGGGATCGTGGGCTTCGCCCACTGGTTCGTCGCGATCGGCTTCCTCACCCTGCCGCCGACCCTGGCCCAGGCCTACGGCCAGCTCTTCCGGGCCGACTGGATGCTGCCGGTCCTCGGCGGCTTCCTCCCGTTCGAGATGTACACCGAGTTCATCGGCCTGATGACGGTGGTGGGCATCGTCGTCCTGATGGTCATCCGGCTGCTGAGCCTGCCCTCGCGCGCGGGCCGCAAGTCCCGCTTCACGGGCTCCAAGGCCTGGCAGGCGTACTTCGTCGAGTACGTCATCCTCACCATCGGCCTCGCCATCCTCGTCCTGCGCGGCCTCGAAGGCGCGATCCACCACGTCGACGGCTACGAGCCCGCGTACTTTGTCTCGTACCCGCTGGTCATGGCGTTCGACGGGCTGGATGTCGGCACCCTCCAGAACCTGATCTACTTCACCGCCATGGTGAAGATCAGCGTCTCGCTGATCTGGATGATCACGGTCTCGCTCAACACCAACATGGGTGTCGCCTGGCACCGCTTCCTCGGCTTCCCCAACATCTGGTTCAAGCGGAACGCCGACGGCGCCACCGCGCTGGGCGCGCTCCAGCCGATGACCTCGGGCGGCAAGGAGATCGACTTCGAGACGGTCTTCGAGGAGGACGAGGAGGCCGTCTTCGGCGTCTCCCAGGTCGAGCACTTCTCCTGGAAGGGCATCCTCGACTTCTCCACCTGCACCGAGTGCGGCCGCTGCCAGTCGCAGTGCCCCGCCTGGAACACCGGCAAGCCCCTCTCGCCCAAGCTGCTGATCATGTCGCTGCGCGACCACGCGCACGCCAAGGCCCCCTACCTGCTGGCCGGCGGCGGCAAGACGGCGGAGGGCGAGGAGAAGGCGACCGAGGAGCAGCTGAAGGACGTCCCCGCGAGCGCCCTGGCGGAGGCCGAGCGTCCGCTGATCGGCACGGCAGAAGAGAACGGCGTCATCGATCCGGACGTGCTGTGGTCCTGCACCACCTGCGGCGCCTGCGTCGAGCAGTGCCCGGTGGACATCGAGCACATCGACCACATCGTCGACATGCGCCGCTACCAGGTGATGATCGAGTCGGCCTTCCCCTCGGAGGCGGGCACGATGCTGAAGAACCTGGAGAAGAAGGGGAACCCCTGGGGGCTCGCCAAGAAGCAGCGCGTGGAGTGGACCAAGGAGGTCGACTTCGAGGTCCCGATCGTCGGCAAGGACATCGAGGACCTGTCCGAGGTGGACTACCTCTACTGGGTCGGCTGCGCGGGCGCCCTGGAGGACCGGGCCAAGAAGACCACGAAGGCGTTCGCCGAGCTGCTGCACATCGCGGGCGTCAAGTTCGCGATCATGGGCGGGGACGAGAAGTGCACCGGCGACTCGCCGCGCCGCCTGGGCAACGAGCCGCTCTTCCAGCAGCTGGGCCAGGAGAACGTGGCGATGCTGAACATGGCGTTCGGCGAGGATGACGAGGACGAGTCGACCCGTAAGCCCGCGTCGGCCAAGAAGATCGTCTCCACCTGCCCCCACTGCTTCAACACCATCGCGAACGAGTACCCGCAGCTGGGCGGCGAGTACGAGGTCATCCACCACACGCAGCTGCTCCAGCACCTGATCGACGAGGGCCGGCTGATCCCGGTCACCCCGGTCGAGGGCCTGATCACCTACCACGACCCCTGCTACCTGGGCCGGCACAACAAGGTCTACACGCCGCCGCGCGAGATCATGTCCGCCGTGCCGGGCCTGCGCCAGCAGGAGATGCACCGCCACAAGGAGCGCGGCTTCTGCTGCGGCGCCGGCGGCGCGCGGATGTGGATGGAGGAGCGGATCGGCAAGCGCATCAACACGGAGCGGGTGGACGAGGCGCTGTCCCTCAACCCGGACATCGTCTCGACCGCGTGCCCGTTCTGCCTGGTGATGCTGACGGACTCGGTCAACGGCAAGAAGAACGACGGCCAGGCGAAGGAGAGCCTGAAGGTCGTGGACGTGGCCCAGCTGCTGCTGGAGTCGGTGAGGACGCCGCCGTCGGACCCGGAGCCGGCGGAGGAGCCGGAGGGCGCACCGGAACCGGAGCCGGCCCAGTAGCCCGTCGCTCGCGGATCTTTGAGTTCTCTGCACCCCTCGTGCCCCTCGTACCCCTCGTACCGCGCTGGTACGGGGGGTACGCGCGTCCCGGCCCGGAGGCCACCCGGGTTTCAGGTCCGTACGCCCCTTAGGGGATGTCACAGGTCGGCCGCAAAGAGCCCCACCCGCCCCACCCGCTCCCATGCGGCGGGCCGGGAGCGGGTACGTTCGAGAACGTGGCTGGATTCAGGATCGGACGCGGCCGGGACAACAACCGCACGCAGCAGCAGCGACCGCAGCAGGCACCGCCCGGGTACGGGGGTGGGCAGCAGGCGGTGCCTCCGCATGCCCAGCGGCAACAACCGGCACGGTGGCCGCAGTCGGGCCAGCCGGGCCAGCCCGGCCCCGGTGGCCACCCGGGTCACGCGGCCCCCCGGGGCCACGGCGGCGGCTACCAGGGCCCCCACGGCGAACCGGAGTACTTCGGCGAGCCGGACCCGTACCAGCAGCAACGCCGGCCCCAGCCCCACCACCCGCAGCAGCAGCCGTACCCGTACGAGCAGCAGCACCCGCAGCAGCAGCCGGGCCCGGGCGCCGGCCGGCAGGACCCGTACGCGAACAACCCGGGCCACACCCAGGCGTTCTCCGTGCCGGACCCGTACGGCGAAGGCGCGGTCTACCAGGCCGGCTCGGCGGACGGCCCCCCGGCCGGGCCGAGGCTGCCGTGGAAGCAGCTGCTGAGCGGCATCGTGCTGCGGCCGACGGCGACGTTCTGGCAGATGCGGGACTACGCCGTGTGGGGCCCCGCGCTGGCGGTGACGTTCCTCTACGGAGCGCTGGCCCTCTTCGGCTTCGACCAGGCGCGCGACGAGACGATCAACGCCACCATCTCGGCGGCGATCCCCTATGTCCTGACCACGGGCGTCGCGTTCGTGATCGGCGGCCTGATCATGGGCGCGGTGACCCACACCCTGGGCCGCCAGCTCGGCGGCAACGGCGCCTGGCAGCCGACGGTCGGCCTCTCCATGCTGATCATGTCGATCACGGACGCCCCGCGGCTGCTCTTCGCGATGTTCCTGGGCGGCGAGAACGCGTTCGTCCAGATCCTCGGCTGGGCCACCTGGCTGGGGGCGGGGGCGCTGTTCACGCTGATGATGAGCCGTTCCCACGACCTGCCGTGGCCGAAGGCGCTGGGGGCGTCCGCGATCCAGCTGATCGCGCTGCTGTCGATCATCAAGCTGGGCACGATCTGAGCCGTTCACGGAAGAAGGGGCCTGTACCGATTCCCTCGGTACAGGCCCCTTCTTTCTGTTCCATCCGTTCCGGCGCTCAGGCGTCGAGGACCTGACCCTCGCGCCGGACGACGGGCTTCTCCACGCTCCACGGGAAGTTGATCCACTCGTCGGTGCGCTTCCAGACGTACTCGCACTTCACGAGCGAATGGGACTTCTCGTAGATGACGGCGCTGCGGACCTCGGCAACGTGGTCGACGCAGAAGTCGTGCACCAGCTTGAGCGTCTTGCCGGTGTCGGCGACATCGTCCGCGATCAGGACTCGCTTGTTCGAGAAATCAATCGCATTCGGCACCGGGGCCAGCATGACCGGCATTTCGAGAGTCTCATTTACTCCCGTATAGAATTCGACATTCACCAAATGAATATTTTTGCAGTCGAGCGCGTACGCGAGACCACCGGCGACGAAGACACCGCCGCGCGCGATCGACAGCACGACATCGGGCTCGTACCCGTCGTCGGCGATCGTCTGGGCCAGCTCCCGCACGGCCCCGCCGAACTTCTCGTACGTCAGGTTCTCTCGTACATCACTCATGATCACACCTGCGTCCGGTGGAAGTTCTGGAAGGACCGGGAGGCCGTCGGCCCGCGCTGCCCCTGGTAGCGGGACCCGTACCGCTCGCTCCCGTACGGGAACTCGGCGGGCGAGCTGAGCCGGAACATGCACAGCTGCCCGATCTTCATCCCCGGCCAGAGCTTGATCGGCAGGGTCGCCAGGTTGGACAGCTCCAGCGTGACATGCCCGGAGAAACCGGGGTCGATGAAGCCGGCGGTCGAGTGGGTGACCAGTCCGAGCCGCCCCAGCGAACTCTTCCCCTCCAGCCGCGACGCGAGATCGTCCGGCAGCGAGATGACCTCGTACGTCGAAGCCAGCACGAACTCCCCCGGGTGGAGGATGAAGGGCTCATCGCCCTCCGGCTCGACCGTCCGCGTCAGATCCGCCTGCTCGACGGCGGGGTCAATGTGGGGGTAGCGGTGGTTCTCGAACACCCGGAAGTAGCGGTCCAACCGCACATCGATGCTCGACGGCTGCACCATGGATTCGTCATACGGGTCGATGCGAACCCGTCCGGCGTCGATCTCGGCCCGGATGTCCTTGTCTGAGAGAAGCACCCCCCGAGGATACGCAGAACGCCCGGACCCGCCCTACTCGGACGTCCCCGCGCGCCCCACGCACCCCTCTGTCACCGCTGCCCGACGCCGCTACCGCCGCGCCGGCACCACGGGAACAGCACTCCGCAACCGCGCACACCGCGGACACCTCATCAACCGGCCGGGCCCGATCCGCCCGGCCCCGAGCCGCGGCATCGGAAACGAAGCGGCGGCGAATACATGCCCCTCGGCACAGCGAACGAGAGTGTGCTCCATCAAGCCCATCGACCCTTCCCCTAACAAATGCGGACGAAAGCCCACACTAGGGGATCCCTGTCGACGCCCTGACCCCGGCACCCGCGCACACGGTACGCCCCAACTCCCTTACGCGGTGGCGGTTTCCCCGCACTCTCCACGCCACGCGGAACGGGACCGTACCCGCGGCTCAGTGGATGGGGTAGAGTGGGCGGCGCGCTACCGGATCATCCCGGCGGCCAAGCGGGTGTAGTTTAATGGTAGAACATGAGCTTCCCAAGCTCAGAGCGCGAGTTCGATTCTCGTCACCCGCTCCAGACAGAAACCCCCAGGTCGGAGACCCGGGGGTTTGTTGTTGTCTAGACCACTTCAGGGGCGGCGTGCCAGATCCGCGCCGAAGGCTCATTCCCCAGCCCGTGGGTCATACACAGGTAATGCTATATTCCGGCCACTTGGCCGGGGGGTGTCTGAACGTCCTGTCTGCCGCGCCTTCATGGCCTGCGGCTCAACGGCGTACGCACAAGCCTCTCCAGCCTTCGACACCGTCCCCGGAGAGGTTCCGCATGGGCAGACATGCGCTCGTACGAAGCGCCACCGCCGTCGCTGTTTCCTTCACAGTCGCCCTCGGGATCGCCCCGCTCGCGGCCGGCAGCGCGCAGGGGAAGACGGTCGCCGGAGAGGTGGTCGTGCCCGCCACCACGTCCCTGGTTCCCCGGACGGGTCTGCTGAGCGCGGGGCCCTCGGGGTTTCTCCGGTACGAGGAGGGGCGGGGGCAGTTGTGGACGACGTACGGCGGGGTCGACACGGTCGTCGATGCGTCGGGCAGCGAGGTGGACGGGGTCACGAGTGCCGGCGCGGGGTCGGACGTCGTCGCCCGCTACGACGGTTCCGCCCGGGTCGTGACATTGCGGAACATGGTGTCCGGGCAGGTCAGCACCGTTCCGCTGCCGGACGGGCACGCGTACTTCAGCACTCTCGGATCGACGGTCGTCACGACGGCGGGACACCCGGGTACCGACTCCGTGTGGCATCTGCTGGACCTGCGGGCCGACGGGTCCGTCTCCGACCGCACGGTGGAGGGCGTTCCCTCCGGCGTGCATCTGTGGTCCGCCGCCGGGCTGGGTGACGCGCGCGGGCAGCTCGTGCGGTACCGGAAGGGCGACGAACAAGTCACCGGGTGGCTCGATGTCGAGCAGGGGCGCTTCATCACCGTGCCGTACGACGTGCGCGCGTGGTACTCCCAGGTCGCGATCAGCCCCACCCACGTGGTGTGGGTCTACGACGGCACCCTCCACGTCGCCTCCCGCCAGGACCCGGCCGCCGCCGTGCGGACCGTTCGGGTCGGGGACATCGCGCAGGTACTGGGGTTGGTCGGGGACACCGCCGTCGTGTCCCGGTACGACCCCGCCCTGGGCCGTCACGACATCGGCCGCCCGGTCTCGCGGGTGGAAGCCGTCCCTCTCGACGGCTCCGCGCCGCGGACGCTGCTGGCCAGGACATCACGGCAGGCCGTCCCGACCCCGGACGGCGGGCTGCTGGTCGCGGGTGGCGCCGACACGAACCGCTGGGGTGTCTCCCTCATCGAGGCCGCCGCGGGCGGCGGGGTCACCGTGCGCCGGGTCGCGGACGCGTACCCCCGGCCCACCGCCCACAGGGTCTCCCAGCTGACCCTCGCCCAGGGGCGGTTGACCACCGTCGAGCGGGATCCCGTGGGTGACTGGACGTATCTGCACACCCGTGAGACCGGGGTGGCCGGTTCCCCCACGGCGGGGGCACGCACCACCCGTGGCCGTATCGCGCTGGAGAACTACGCGCAGGAGCGTCCGCGGCTGATCGACACCGGTGACGGCCGGACGGTCATCTCCGGTCACGGCACGAGCACCGCCCAGCAGCCCCACCTCCTCGGGGCGACCCAGTCACTGCCCGGTACCCGGATCGACAGCTCCCGCAGCTATCAGACCGCGTCCGCCGCCAGCGGCCGCTTCGCCGCCCTGACCAGGCCGTACACCAGTACCGGCGCGGAGACCCGGATCGTCGACCTCGACACCGGGCGCACGGTGTACACCACGGGGAGAACAGTCCAGGCGATGTGGGGCACCACCGCGTGGCTGAGGGACGGCAACGACGGCGTGGTCCCCGTCGATCTGCTGACCGGGAAGCAGGGCGTGCCGGTGTGGTTCGGGCGCGGCTGCCTGCTGAACGACTTCCAGGCGGTCGGCCGGTGGCTGCTGTGGAACTGCGTGGGCGGCTCGGAGGGCGTGGGTGTCCACGACACCGTCACCGGGCGGAACCTGACCCTCGTCGCCGGTCGCGACTGGGAACCGGCACAGCTCGGGGACGGTTTCGTCACGACGTCCGAGGCCGGCCGGCTGAAGGTGATCGATGTCCGCGGCGGGAAGCCCGTGTCCCGCACCGTCGGGACGGTCGAGGGGTACGACTGGGATGTCGACCCGTACACGGGCGTGATCGCCCAGCTCCGCTCCGACAACACCGTCCGTCTGATCTCCAGCGGTGTCCCCGTCTCCGCCCTCACCCCGCGCGACGCCACCGTCGCCGCCTCGGCGGACGTCAAGGGCGGAGCCGCGCAGTGGAGCCCGAAGTGGTGGCTGAACAAGCCCGCGGCCTCCTGGAAGCTCGTGATCAGCAACAGGGCCGGTACGGCCGTGCGCACGCTCTCCGGTGGACTGGCGCGCGGTGTGGTGGCCCCGGCCTGGAACGGCAAGGACGGATCCGGCCGGCTGGTTGCCAACGGCGCCTACACCTGGAAGCTGACCGCCACCCCCGCGGACGGGCAGGGCGCGGCGCTGACGAGGACGGGCACGGTCAAGGTCACCGGAGCGGCCGCGGCCCGTCGTGACTTCGTCGGGTCGGACGGGTTCGGCGAGCTGCTGACGCTGAACGGCTCGGGCGGGCTGACGTACCAGTACGGGACGGGGAAGGGGACGTTCACGGGGAAGCGGACGGGCTCCGGGTGGCCGGCCACGGTGAAGGCGGTGCCTTTTGGCGACCTGAGCGGTGACCGCTGCAACGACGTGCTCGTCCGGTTCGCCAGCGGCACCTTGCGCGCCTACCGGCCCGCGTGCGGGGCGGCGCCGACGCCTTCCACCGCGTACACCTCGCTGGGCACGGGCTGGAACCAGTACGACGTGCTCACCTCGCCCGGGGACGTCAGCGGCGACGGCCGGGCCGATCTGATCGCCCGCCGGGCCTCGACCGGCGACGTCTACCTCTACAAGGCGACGAGCACGGGCAAGCTCTCCGGCAGGGTGAAGATCGCGTCCAAGTGGACGGGGTACAAGAAGATCCTGGGCGCGGGCGACCTCAACGGCGACGGTCACGGCGACCTGCTGGTGCAGGACAGGTCGAACGAGCTGTGGCGCTACGACGGCACCGCGGCCGGCAAGTTCAAGGGCCGCGTGAAGGTCTTCGACAACTGGGGCGCGTCGTACAACGTGACCGTGGGCACCGGCGACATCACCGGCGACGGCCGGGCCGACCTCGTCTCCCGCGACACCTCCGGCACCCTCTGGCGCCACAACGGCAACGGCAAGGGCTCCTTCGGCGGCGCCACCAAGGTCGCCACCGGTTGGCAAGGGTACAAGGGCCTCTTCTGAGCCGGCCTCTGTGCCACTGCCCCGCGGGCCCGGACGCCGTGCTGCGTCCGGGCCCGTTCCCTGGCGTATGCCGCGCGGCAGCTCTTCGTGGCCGTGTCACCGGTCTGTGACGGCGCTGTCCTGGAACGAAGCCGTCTGGATCCTCCCGGTCGAAAGTTCCCTCCTACTGATCGACCAACCACCGTGAAGTCGGGGTCACTTCGGTCCCGACCATCGATGTCCAGGGGGATCTCATGTCCGACAACCGACGCAAGGCCTTCCTCGCCTCCGCCGTCCTCGTGTGCAATCTCGTACTGATGACCGCGTGCCAGGGTCAGGAAACGGACGGGATCACGGGAAGCGGCGCCGCGCAGGGTTCCTCGGCCGCCACCCCGGCTGCCACCCCGGCCGGCTCGTCGGCCGGCTCGTCGGCCGCAGACAGTGGTCAGGGCACCACCAAGGGCACCGCCAAGGGGGCCGACGCGACGGGCGAGGCAGCGGGCGAGGAGGCCATGGGCGCGGCCGGTTCCGGCTTCGACACCGGGAACGGGAAGCGGGTGCCGGTCGAGCAGAGCTGCGGTGCCAACGACATCTCCTGGAGCACCAGGTCCGAGAGCCAGGCCGGCGGGTACATCCTGGTCGTCGCGAAGGCCAAGTCGGGAATCAGCTGTTACCTGCCCGCCGCGCTTCCGACCGTGGCGTTCGGCTCCGACGGCACCCAGGCGGGTCCCGCGGAGCAGAGCGCCGGCCGGCAGATCAAGCTGGGTGGCGGCACCACCGCCTACGCCGGGGTCAACCCGAAGACCACCGGCGGAAACGGGGGCAAGCAACTGGACAGCATCATCGTCGGCGTCGGAAACGACGACCCCAACCCCGTCTCCCTGCCGGTCGGCCCCATCGTCGTGGATCGCCCGGTCGTCACCAACTGGCACACCGACGCGGCGGACGCCGTTCCCCTCGGCTGAACGGACCCCGGCGTCACCAGGAGGGACAGCGGGTCGGCCCGTAACTGCGGTGTGGTCGAACCCGGACCCGGCAACAAGATCTGCGAGAACCAGTCCGGTCCATACGGGGCAACCAGGGGACTCACCGGAGCGCCACCCCGCCCCCGCCCGGGTCTCCGGCCCAAGCTGGCCAGGTACGGGGAGGGGATGGGTTTCCAGCGGCGGCCGGCACGGACGGCCCGTGGAGGAGGACCGGTGAATCCCTGGGCCGTCATCGCGTCGGGCGCCGTGCTCGGCGGCTACGCGACGGTGTCGCGCCGGCTGTCCACGACGGTTCTCTCCGGGCCGATGGTGCTCGTCACCTGCGGTCTGGCAGTCGGCCCCCTGGGGCTCGATCTCATCGACCGCGCCCACGACGCGGAAGTCGTCCGCGTACTGCTGGAGAGCGCCCTGGCCCTGGTGCTGTTCACCGGGGCCGCGGCGGTCCGGCGGCGGGAACTGCACCGGGAGCGCTCACTGCCGGTGCGGCTGCTGGCGGTCGGGCTGCCCCTGACCATGCTGCTGGGATGGCTCCTGGCCTGGGCGCTCCTGCCCGGCCTCGGGGTGTGGCAGCTCGCGCTGATCGGGATCGTCCTCGCCCCCACCGACGCGGCACTCGGGCAGCAGGCCGTGTCGGACCGGCGGGTGCCCGCTCCGGTACGGCACGGGCTCTCCGTCGAGTCCGGTCTCAACGACGGCATCGTGCTGCCCTTCTTCGTCCTGGCCCTCGCGGCCGCGGCCGGCGGGCATGGCGGCGGCCGGGGCCCGCTCGCCGCCTTCCTGCTCGCCCTCGTCGCCAGCAGCGCCGTCGGACTGGCGGCCGGCTGGCTGGGCGCGCGGCTGCTGCGCTGGTCGGCGGCCCGCGACCGGAGCACCCCCGGCTGGCGGCAGATCCTCGTCCTGACCGTGCCCGCCACGACGTACGCCCTGTGTGTCGTGATCGACGGCAGCGGGTTCATCGGGGCGTGGGTGGCTGGCCTCGCCTTCGGTTCCGCCCTGCGCGACAGGACACCGGCCGGCCGCCCGCCCGCCACCGACGACGACATCCGGCACGGCGTCGAATTCAGCGACCGGCTCGGCGAGCTGCTGGCCGCGCTGAGTTTCCTGGTCTTCGGGGCCGTGATCCTGGGGCCGACGCTGGAGCGGATCGACGGGCGGATGGTGCTGTACGCGGTCCTCAGCCTCACGCTCGTCCGCATGGTCCCCGTCGCCGTCGCCCTCCTGGGGTCCGGGCTGCGTGCGCCGACCGTGGCCTACATCGGCTGGTTCGGCCCGCGCGGGCTCGCGTCCGTGGTGTTCGGGCTGATCGCCTTCGAGGAACAGCTTCCCGGGACGGAACTCTTCAGCGCCGTCGTCGCCGTGACCGTGGCGTTCAGTGTGTACGCGCACGGGGCGTCGGCCGCGGTCCTGGGGGCCCGTTACGGATCCTGGTACGCGGACGCGGTGCACCGCGTACCGGAACTGCGGGAGAAGGGGTCCGGGCCGTGACGGGAGGGCCGGTGGTGCCTTCATGGTGCCCCCGCCGCCCGTACGGCGGAAAGCCGCAGGTGGAAACCGGTTCAGAGCTGTTGATCAGGCGTACAGTGAAGGTACCGGGAGTACTTCGCACACCGGCTTCCACGCGGGTGTCGTTTCCGGCGATCACGGAGAACCGGGCTGCCGACGGATGGTCCGGGGACAGGTCCCGCCATGACCACCATCCTCGACCGGACCGTGCGCCGTGACGCCGCCACGGAGTCCCCGGCACGCTTGTCCCTCACCCCGAGGACCGCCCTCGCCGGCCGGCTGGACGGCGCCTGGTGGCCCCGTACCCGCGATCTCGAAGCGGAGCTGCCCCCGCTGGCCGCCGCGCTCGACGGGGTCTGGGGACGCATCACGCGCATCGCGGTGAATCCGGCCCGCTGGCCCGTCGTCCCGCACAAGGTGTCCGTCGCCGGGCACACGGTCCACGTGGGCTGGTTCGCCGAGCTGCACCCCGACAAGGTGATCCTGCTGTCGTTCACCGTCGGCCGCTGGGACCTGCTGGTGATCCCGCCCGGGACCGAGCCCGCCGCCGCGGCCCGGCTCATGGGCGCCGCGGCGATCCCGGGGAGCGTCCTCACCGCCGGTGCCCTCATGGCCGAGGAGGCCGCCATCAGCCGCGGGATGCGGGATGCCCGCAGCCGCGAGGACACCTGGGAGACCGAGGGCGGCGCCTGCGTCTCCCCGTACGGGGCCCTCGTCGGGCAGCGGGACCTCCCCGTATCCCGGACACACGGACACATCGACACATGGACACACGGAGGTTCCGGCCCGATGACCTGAATCTCCCGCTGAACGGGGGCAGTCGGCGGGGACGCCTGTGGCGCCCCCGCCGATGTGTCGCCCGCCGATGAAAGGACGCCCACCGTGGAACCCCACGACCCCGGGACACTGCTGCCGACGGCCGGACACGCGGAGGTCCGCATCGTGGCCGCCTCGCCCGACGCGGCCCGCGCGGTCGCCGAAGCCCTGCGGCACTGCTTCGCCGGTACGGAGCAGCGCAGTTACCCCGCCCCCGGCGGCGGCACCCGGCTCCATCTCACCGTCGACACCGGGACGGCGGCGGGACCCGCGCGCTCCTGGCTGGCCACGAGCAGGCCCCCTGTCGGTACCGGGGCGCACGCGGAGGAGTCCCACCACATCGCGTGACGGGGGCACAGGGGGAGCGGTTGAAGGGTGCGGTCCCGGCGTAGGGTCGTCGCCATGGTGACAGCGGTGGTCCGGGAGTGGCGCGACGAGGAAGGGTGGGGCGTGCTCGACTGCCCCGAGACGCCAGGAGGGTGCTGGGGGCACTACTCCGACATCCAGATGGCGGGCTTTCGCACCCTGGCCGCCGGGCAGCGGGTGGAACTGCGCTGGGAGGCGCCCGGGTTCCGGCAGGACGGGTACGCCTTTCGCTCGACGTCCATCACCCCGCTCCCCCCGGCCGCCCCGACCGCCCCGCTCGCCCCGGCCGCGCCGGCTGCCTCACCCAGGCGCCGTAAAAAGCGCTGATCCGGTCCCCTGCCGTGACCGTATGACCGACTCCGCGACACCCCTGCGGACCGGTCCGGCTCTGCGGCTCGACGAGCTGGGCGGCCCCCACCGCCGGGCCGCGGAGTTGGAGCGGCCGGCCGAGAGCACGGACGGGACGGGTCACTGACGCCCCTCACCGGTCCCGGGTGACCTGTGGGCCAGGTGCTCCGGGGGCGCCGCGCTCCACGGTGCGGAGATCGCGCCGCCGGGCTCCCAGCCGTACCGCCGCAGCCGCCGCGCGTCCTCGCTGCGGTCCGCCGACTCCAGCAGCTCCGCGTACTGGATCCAGGCGTACGGGTCACCGGCGCGCGAGGCGTCGTGGAGCCAGGCGAGTGCCTCGTCCGTACGGCCCGCGGCGTGGAGCAGTTCGGCGGCCGTGGAACGCTGATCCGGCCGGCCCTCCGCCGCGAGGCCGTCCGCGCAGGTCCGGAGCCAGACGAAGGTCTCGTCCTCGCCCACGGCCCCGGTCATCAGCCGGGCCGTCTGTCCCAGTGCGTCCGGGTGTCCCTGCTCGGCCGCCCGCCGGTACCGGTCGAGTGCCGACGCGGGTCTGCCCAGTTGTTCGTGGAGCGCGGCCGCCTGTACTGCGGCGTCCCGGTTGCCGGTGCTCTGCGCCTCCGCCTGTGCCTCCGCCTCGTAGATCGCGAGGGCTTCTTCGAGGGAGCCTTCCCGCCGCAGCGCTTCGGCGGCTTCGGCGGTGTCCGGGGCCCCGCGGAGGTGCTCTCCGGCGGCGACCCGTTCCGCCAGATCCGCCAGGGCGGTCAGCTCCCGCGTGGCCTCGGGTCCCGCGCCCGCCGAGGTGGCGGCTCTCCGTATGAGGTCCCGCGACCCGGTGTCCTCGGCGAGATGCGTCACCAGCGCGCCCCAGGCCCAGCGGAAGACCGGGTCCTTCGTCCGGTTCTCGTCCGCCACCCGGGACAGCAGCCAGGCCAGGATGTCGACGCCGCTGTCGCCGCGTTCCCGCATCAGGGCGGCGGTCTGAGCCACGGCATGGCCGCCTTCGGTCTCGGCGTCCCGGCGGTGGTGGACGAGGGCTTCTTCCGTGCGCCCGGTCCCTGCCAGCAGCGATGCCAGCTCCCCGTGGCTCCCGCGGACCCCGGCGTCGACCGCGCGCCTGAGGCACTCCTCGGCCTCCCGCAGGTGACCGCCGGACCGGAGGAGGTGTCCGGCGCTGCTCCAGCTCGCGCTGTGTCCCGCTTCGGCGGCCCGCCTGTGCCAGGCGACGGCTTCGGCGGGCCGGCGGGCCATCTCCATGATCCCGGCCACCCGGCTCATGGCCTCCGCGTCCCCTGCCTCGGCGGGCGGTCCGCACCACAGGAGTGCCTCCTCGTACCGCCCCTCCTCACTCAGCAGCTGGGACACCGTCGGCACAGCGCCCGGCACTCCCGCTTCGGCGGCGGCGGTGAGCAGGCGGAACGCGATCCGCAGATGCCCCCTGTCCCTCGCCGACGCCGCCAGGGCGATCAGGGACCGTGGCGACGCGTGGTCGACCAGGGTGTCCCAGAACCCGGCCGGCGGTGCGCCGGTGCGCCGGGTCCTTCTCCCATGCTGGTCCAGATAGGGCGCGAGTCTGACGCTGCCCGTGCGGACGAGGGGGCGGCCGGGCGCACGGACGGTGAGGTCCGTGAGGGGGCCGCGGGTCCCCCGCCACGGTTCACCCAGTTCCGCGAGCGCGCTGTCGATGTCGCCGTCCGCCACCCACTCGTACTGCTGACCCGTGAGGTAGTGCGGGAGCGCCGCTTCCAGCAGCAGCCGGGGCAGGCCCGTGTCGTGACCCAGGCGGAGGGCGTCCATGGCGGGCTCGATCAGGGCCCGTTGCAGAGCGGTGGCGGTGTCGTACCGGTCCACGAGCGCACGGCCACCGGCGAGATACTGGGTGATCTGCCCCTCTTCCGCGCACTCCAGCGCCTCCCGGATACGGGGGTCCACAGCGGCGAGACGCCTCAGCTCGGGCAGGCCCTCCTCCTCGAAGGTGTCCGGAACCCGGTGGTGCCGGCAGGTGAGGAGAGCGCGCACCGACGCGCGCGGATCTCCCCGCTCGCCCTTCCGGCGCGCCCTGACCAGGGCCGTCCACGCACCGGGCCAGGTCGTGCCCAGGACGAGCAGGGGTCCTCGCGCCGGGTCCGCGAAGGCCTCGCGCAGCCGGGCGGCCGCCTCGGCTCCCCGTTCACCGCTCAGGTAGTCGTGGATCTCGTCGAGCCACAGAACGGTCCGGGGGCGGACACGGTCCAGTGCGGTGATCAGCGCCTCGGCCGGGCCGGGCACCAGCGGGTGCACGAGCCGCCAGTCGGCGGGGAGCAGACGGAGCGCCTCCCAACAGGCTCTCGTCTTTCCCGTGGAGGATCCACCGACGAGTACGGCGATGGCTCCCGCCGCTTCGCCGGTGGCGCGCTGTGCCACGCTTCCCACCACGCCGGCCAGCCATCGGTCGTGCTGTCGCGGGGCGTAGGGCGGCAGCACGGGCAGCGGGACTCCGGCACCAGCACCAGCAGCGTCGATGGATTCCTGTACCTGGAGGGCGAACGGGTCGGTGGCCTCGGTGACCGGCTGTCCGGGACCAGCCGGCCCGGGATGGGCCGCGCGGGCGGACCGGGCCTTCTCCAGCAGGTTCCGCCAGGAGCGTTCATCCGGTTTCTCACCCGCCCAGGAACTCCACAGCCGTATCAGCGCCAGCACGTCGTCACTGTTGCGGTCGCTCGGGACCTGGGGCTCCCTGTCCTGCCTGAGGGGCACCCAGGAGCTGATCCGCTGACCGGCGACCGGTCTGCTGTACGGAGGTCTGCCCAGCGCCTCGCTCGCCTGTCTGCGTGAGTAACCGCGGCCGTCCCGGACGAGCGCGGCCTTCGCACGCCCCTCCAGGTCCCGCAGCTGCCGGCAAAGCTCCCCGGACGCCGACGCCGACGATTCCAGCGGTGGCCGTGTCACCGGCGTTCCTCCCCTTCCGCCCTGGCGTGCCCGCTGCGGGCACCGCGGGCACGTCGCCGACCAGCAGCGTAGACCGGCGTTCGCCCGGTGTGCCCGCTTCCCGGGACGGCGTCCGCGAGAGGGCCGGAGGCTTGGGCGAAGGGCTCGGGACAGGGCCGGGCACACACTCCTCGGGAGGACATGCGATGGCACGGACGACGCGGCACACGCATCGGAGGACCGCCCGCCGGCTCGGGCGGACCGTCCTGTTCGGTGCCGTACGCGGGGCGGCCGCCGCGACGGGATCGGCCCTCGTCACCTGCGGTCTGCTGTGGTGGGGGAGCCGGTGAGCGGACTCCATGTGCCGTGCGCCCGGGGCCCGTTCGCGGCAGGGCGATGGCAAGGTCGTTGTCAGAGGCGGCACCTAATCTGGTCGGAACCGTGTGGGGGAGCACGGCCCGGACGACGGTGTCCGCGCGTTCCTCCATGTCCGCAGCAGGCAGTGGAGGAACCGTGAGAAGAGCCGACGGACGCCCCAGTGGGGCCTTGAGCCGGGCCCTCGGGTTGTCGCTCGCTCCCGTACTGGTCCTGGGGGCCGTCGCCGGGGCCGCGCCCGGGGCCGTGGCCGCGTCGGCCGGAGGCAGTGGGAGCGCCGGGGTGGGTGGGAGCGCCGGGGTCAGCGGGGTCGCGGGGCCGTGGGGTCCTCCCGCCGCGCTGACCGGCGGCAGTGACGGGGTGGGGGTCGCGGAGCTGGTGACCGCCTCCGACGGGACCGTCGTCGCCGTCTGGCACCAGCGGATCACCGGGACGTACGACCTCCAGATCCGGGCGGCGGTGCGGCCCGCGAACAGCTCCGTCTGGGGCGCATCGACGCTCGTCGACACCATGGACCTGCGCGGCGGCTGGCAGGATGTCCGGCTGCTGCCCGCTCCCGACGGCTCCGTGGCCCTGACCTGGCTGCGGACGGGGGATGTCAGGACCGTCCGTACGTCGGTGCTCGCGCCGGGCGCGAGCGCCTGGTCGCCGCCGGTGGACATCGTCAGCGGCGCCGGTGTGGCCGAGCCCGTCATGGCGATCGGTGCCGGCGGGCGGGCGGTGCTGGTCTGGAGCCGGTTCGTCGGGCGGGCCACCGAGATATTCGTCCACGAGCGGGGCAGTGCATCCGGTGGCTGGTCGGCGCCCGTGCGGCTGGACGACACGCCCGCCGAGATCCTGGAGGGCGGCTCGCAGATCCTCTTCGGGGCGGACGGTTCCACCACGGTCCTCTGGAGCGAGGGCGGTCCGCAGGCCAACCGGATCGTCGCGGTCGAGAAGGCGGCCGGTGCGGGCACCTGGTCGGCGCCCCGGGCGCTCTCCGCGCCCGCGACCGTCCCCCATGGGGCGCGGGCCGCGAGCGGGCCCGACGGCACGGCCGTGCTCACCTGGACGACCACGCCCGACATTTCAGGCGGCGAGTCCACCCTGAGGGTCGCCGTGCGCCCCGCGGGGAGCAGCCAGTGGGGTCCCGTCGAGACCGTCGGCCCGGCCGATTCGGCGGTCCGGACGGAGCCGCTCGTCGCCGCGAACGGTGAGATCACGCTCGTGTGGGGGGACAGCGGGGAGAGCGGTTTCGGGGTGCGGACCACCACCCGCTCCCCCGCCGGGGTCTGGTCCCCGGTACGGACGCTGTCGACGCGGCCCGTGCCGGACACCTCCGAGCAGCTGGACGCGGCCATCGGGCCCGACGGGACCGTGCACGCGGGCTGGGTGCAGGAGTCCGAGCCGGGCGGCCCGCCCGGGCGCGCCTTCCGGTACGCCGCGCGGGTCGACGGCGTCTGGACCGCGCCGACCGTGCTCAGCCGCAAGCCGTCGGCCGTGGCCATCGGCCAGGTCACCGGCGGGCCCCAGGGCCGGACCACCGCCGTGTGGCACGAGTCGACCGGGGACTTCACCGGCCAACTGTGGTCGGCGGGGACGGGGCTGCCCGGCCGCAAGCCTCCCGTGCGGCCCGCCGCCCACCGCGACCACGTCGGTGACGACGGATACGTCGACCTCTTCTCCCGTACGGCCAAGGGCGAGCTGACCGTCCACCGGGGCACCGCGTCGGGCACGTTCTCGGCGAAGGTGAAGGGCGGCGTCTGGCCCACCACGTCGACGCTGCTCCCGTTCGACGATCTGAACGGCGACGGGGCCAACGAGGTGCTGGTGCGCGATGCCTCCGGCACCCTGCGGGCCTACCGCCCGGCGCGCGGGGCCGTCGTCACCCCGAAGAGCCCGTCCGTGCGGATCGGCTCCGGCTGGGGGGCGTTCGACTCCTTCGCCACCGGCGACCTCACCAACGACGGCCGTATGGACCTGCTGGCCCGGGAGAAGAAGACCGGCGCCCTGCGGCTGTACGAGGCCGACGGCAAGGGGGCGTTCGCGCCGGCCCGGCGCGTGTCCACCGGGTGGAAGGGGCTGACGCTCGTCGGCGCCGGCGAACTCAACGGCGACAAGCGGGACGACCTCCTCGCCCGGGACGCGGCGGGGGTGCTCTGGCGGTACGAGGGCACGGGCAACGGCACCTTCCGGGCCAAGGTCCGGATCGGGGCCGGCTGGGGCGGCTTCACCTCGATCGTCGGCGTCGGGGATCTGACCGGGGACGGCAGGGACGACCTGGTGGCCCGGGACGCGGCGGGCGTGCTCTGGCGGTACGACGGCACCGGCAAGGGCGGCTTCCGCGCGAAGGTGCGCATCGGCACTGGATGGAAGGGCTACACCGGGCTGTTCTGAGCCCGGCTGGGCTGAGCAGGACTGAGCAGGGCCGGTCAGGGCAGGGCTGGGCCGTTCCGAGCGGGACGGCGGGCGGGCGCGCCCGATGCCCCGGCGGGCCCCCGGAGTCGGGGGTCCGCCGGGGCGGGCGGCTCAGAGCGCGAGGAGTGCGCGGGTCGGGACGGTCGGGGATTGGAGGGGGCGGAGGGCCAGGTGGAGCAGGGGTAGGGGGTTGTCGTCGCCCGCGATGCGGTTGGCGCTCAGTTCGCCGCAGGTCAGACACTGGTGGATGATCATCCATTCGCCGTCCGGGCGGACGGACATGCTGAGGGGTTCCATCCGGCCGTGGCAGTCCGAGGCGCGGTCGCCCGGGATCCTGCGGTCGACATGGAGGCTGGCCAGGCAGTGCGGGCAGTGGTTGCGGTGGGCGGTGCCCGGGGCGGTCAGGGGGACGTCCAGGCGGCAGCCGGCACAGCGGAAGTCGTTCGCGCGGTGGCGGCCGTTGCCGTGCAGGACGTCCTTGTGGCGCTGGGGGCGCCGGGGCCCCGAGCCGGAGCGGGCGCGGGCACGGGCGGGCTTGCGTCGTGGCATGGCGGTGGCTCTCCTTCCCGAGTCAGAGCGTTCCGAACGCTTCGAGCGGGAAGGGTGGTTGGGCCAGCGGGCGTACGGCCATGCGCATCAGGATGAGCTGGTTGTCGTCCGCGCAGATCGGGTTCGAGGTCAGCTCGTCGCAGCGGACACAGCGGTGGACGACCATCCAGTCGCCGGTGCGCAGCACGGCGATGGCGATGGGGGTCATCCGGCCGTGGCACTGGCTCGGGCCACCCTCGACGTGGTCGAGGACATGGCGGGAGTGCAGGCACGACGGGCAGTGGTTGCGCGGCGTGTTGTCGGCGGCGCGGGCGGACACGGTGAGACCGCACCAGGCGCAGGCGAAGGTCTCGATCTTCAGTATGTGCTGAGTGGTGTTGCTGGACACCCGGGGTGCTCCTTGCTGGGAGGTCGTTCATGGCAGCAAGAGCAGGCCGAGTGGCCTCGACGGGCCCGTGGCGGGGCCGGGTCAGGGACCGGGAACACATCCGGCGGCCGCGCCGGAGCGGCGGGGCGCAAGAGACGGACGGTTACGCGGCAGGACGAGGCGCACTCGGCGCGGTCCGGGACATCAAGACACCCTCTTCGATCGGGCCGGAAGCCCGGAACGTAGCGAAACGGAAGATAAGCACAGATAGGTGAGCAGAACGGTAGCTCCTTTGTCAGGCTAGCAGGAGGGGCTCCGGCCGCGTCAACGGAATTAGCGCTGCCCCGGGCCCGTCGGACGGGCCCGGGGCAGCGCTCGCCACCGCTCGTCAGCGCTCGTACGGGGAGGGCGCCGCAGGCGGCTCATAGGCCGGACGCTGGTACGTGGTCGGCTCGTACGCGGTCGGCTCGTACGCGGTCGGCTCGTACCGGGTGGTGGCGGGCGCCGGCGCGGACCCCACCGGTACGCGTTCCCCGGACGCGGCAGGCGCCACCGGCACCCGGGCCGCCGGGCGGCGCGGCCACCAGAAGGCCCGCCCGCAGAGCACCGCCAGCGCCGGGACCAGGACGAGGGAGAGCACCAGCGCCGAGAGCGTGATCCCCAGCGCCGTCGCGAAGCCCACGTCCTGCGTCATCGGGTCCGCCGCCAGGCTCGCGAACGAGCCCGCGAGCACCAGCCCCGCCGTGGTGATGGCCGGGGCCGTGTGCCGGATCGCGTCGGCGACCGCGCGCCGGGTGCTCACCGGGCGTTCCATCTCCTCCTTGATCCGGTCGCTGATCAGGATGTTGTAGTCGGTGCCCAGCGCGACCACGAACAGGAACAGCACCAGCGGCAGCGTGAACATCACCCCCGGCCGCTCCAGCGTGTGCTGGAACAGGAACGTGGACGCCCCCAGGGTCGCCGCGAAGCCGAGCCCGACGGAGAGCAGCAGCACCAGCGGGGCCACCAGGGAGCGCAGCAGCACCAGCAGGATCAGCGCGATCAGTGCCGCCGCGACCGGGAAGACCACCCGCAGGTCCTTCTCCACGGCGGTGGCGACATCGGCGAAGACGGCGGCCGTCCCGGTGATGTGCGCCTCCGTGCCCCGCGGGGTGTGCTCCCCGATCGTGGTGCGCACGGGTCCGGAGATCAGGTCGCGGGCCCGCTGGGTGTCGGACCGTACGGTGAGGGCGACGTCGATACGGGCGGCGTTGCCGTCCTCGTTCATCTCCGGGCGCCCGACCTGGCCCACGCCCTCGGTGCGGCCGACGGCCCCGGCCAGGTCGGCGAGGGCGGCCCGGTCGAGGGTGGCGCCGCTCTCGCTCCGTACGTACAGGGTGTGCCGGTCCGTCGCCCCGGCCGGCAGCGAGCGGGAGATCTCCTCCGCGACCTTCACCGCCTCGGTCCGGTCCCCGCCGCTCGGGTCGTACGTCATCCGCATGCCGAGGGCACCCGCCGACAGCACGCCCAGCAGGGCCAGCGAGAGCAGGACGTACCGCACCGGTCGGCGGGTGACGGCCTCGCCGAGGCGGGCGGCCCGCCCGGCGGCCGGCTCCCGCTTCCAGGCGCGCGCCGGCCAGAACATGCCCCGCCCGGTGACGGCGAGCAGCGCGGGCATCAGGGTGAGGCTGCCCAGCAGCATCACCAGGACCGAGACGGCGATGGCCGGCCCCAGCACCCGGAACTGCCCGAAGCTCGCCACGCCCAGCGTCGCGAACGCGGCGACGATCGTCAGTCCCGCGGACGCGATCGCGTTGCCCACCCGGCCGGAGGCGACGGCGGCGGCCTCGGCGGCCGACTGGTCCGGGTGGGCCCGCAGCTGTTCCCGGAACCGGAAGAGGAGGAAGAGGAAGTAGTCGATGCCGATGCCGAGCAGGACCACATGGGTCAGGGACGGCGTCGAGGGGTCGAGCCGGATGTCGAGGAGCAGCGCCGTGCCCGCCACGGCGCCCGCCGCCGCGCCGCCCACAATGGCCACCGCGATCAGCGGCAGCAGCGCGGCCAGCACACTGCGGAACACCAGCACGTTGAGGAGGACGATCAGGAGGACCGTCAGGGCGCCGATGACCTTCTGCCGGGTCTCGCCCGCGTCCATCGCGTCGACCCTGTCGGCGATCCCGCCGGTGAAGCCGGCCCGCAGGCCGTGCTCGCGGAACTCCTCCTTCGTCGCCGTCCGCAGCTCCCGGTGGACCTCCTGGAGTCCGGGGTCGTTCGGGTTCCCGGTGAGGGACACGGTCAGCAGCTGGAACGTGCCGTCCGGGGCGAGCGGCCCCGGGGTCACCCGGGGAGTCTGCGCGTAGTCCTTCATGAACGGCTCTTCGGACTTCGGGGGCGTGATCCGCCGCTTCCCGAGGTCCGCCGCCGCGGTGGCGACCGCCTCCCGGTCCTGGGGGGTGAGCCGGCCGCCGTCGGTACGGGCCACGAGCAGGGTCGCGGCGTTCCCGTCGGGTGTGACGCCGAACTCCGACTCCGCGATCTCCAGCGCGGCCGCGGAACCGTAGCTCCCGGGCAGGAACTCCCCCGTCCGTGATTCGGTGACGCGGTGCGTCATCGACGGACCGACGACGCTCAGGGCGCCGCCGATCAGTACCCAGACGAGGATCGTCACCCATCGCCTCCGGATGGCGAAGGAGGTGAGTCTGCGGACCATGTGGGTTCTCTCCCGGGTGTCGGGCAGGGGCGGATGGACTCCTTCCAGGTCATCACCCCGGGACCGGGCGGGCATCGGCCTGCGGGACGGACTGGCTCCGGGACCCGGGTCCGGTCCATCCTGGTGGGGGGTACCCAGGTCCTGGGTACCCCCGTCCCCGACCCGGACCGGAAGGACCGGCGGGGCCGGAAGGGCCGACGGGACCGGAAGGACCGGAAGGACCGGCAGACCTGATGGGACCGCCGGACCGGAAGGACCAGGCAGACCAGGCAGATCAGACGGACCGGACGGACCGACAGACCACCGGCGGACACACCTGTCCGCGCACACACCGAAGGAGCGACCCCATGGGTCCCGACCAGCCCGTGGGCTCCGCCCCCCATGCCCCGGCGGGCCCGGTTCCGCCCCGGCCGCCCCTCGTCTCCCTCGCCCGCAACGACCTGCTCATCGTCCTCGCCACCATCGCGATCGAGTGGATCGACTACATCGGGTCGAGCGGCACCTTCGGACCGGTGGTGGAGGCCCCCGTCCTGGCCCTCTTCGCCGTCGCTCCCCTCCTGCTCCTCGCCCGCCACCGCCATCCGGTCGCGGTGTTCGCGGGCGTCCTGGCCCTGTTCGCCCTCACCGCCGTGTTCTCCCCCGTCGGCCATGGCTTCCCGACCGCCGTCAGCGTCGCCCTCTACACCGTCGCCCTGCACCGCGGCCGGGCGGTCATCGCCGTCTCCGGTGTCGCCGTGCTCGGCGTGGAGTTCCTGCGCGGGGTCGGCAGCGACCGCCTCCTCTCCCCCGGGCTCGCGGTCTTCTCGGACGTGATCGCCGTCGCGATGGTGATCGTCGTCGGTACGGCCGTACGCGGCTACCGCCACCAGGTCGAGCTGAACCGCCGGCTGCTCGCCGAACGTGCCGTGGCCCAGGAGCGCCGCCATATCGCCCGCGAACTCCACGACGTGGTCGCCCACCACATCACCACCATGTATCTGATGTCCGGCGGCGCCCGGTCGGCGCTGGAACGGGATCCCGACGCCAGCCGGGAGGCCCTGGTGACGCTGGAGGACTCCGCCCGGACCGCGCTGAGCGAGATGCGTCAGCTGCTCGGGGTGCTGCGCAGCGACGACGGCCCGGACGAGGCGGCGTCCGGCCCCCGGCCCGGTGTGGACGAGATCCGGCGGCTGGTCGCGGAGTCGGAGGTGTCGGGGCTCCCGGTCGGCCTGCGGATCACGGGCGACCGGCCGGCGCTGCCCGCGACCGTCGGCCATACGCTCTACCGGCTGGTCCAGGAGGCCCTGACGAACACCCGCAAGCACGCCGGGGCCGCCCGCGCCCGCGTCCACCTCGACTACCGCCCGGACAGCGTCGTCGTGGAGATCACCGACGACGGCGGAGGCGGCGACGGGGGTCCCGGCGCGGGCGGCGCGCACGGGCTGGTCAGCGGCGGATTCGGGCTGCTCGGCATGCGGGAACGGGTCGCCGTGCACGGCGGCTCGCTGGACGCGGGACCCCGGGAGGGCGGCGGCTTCCGGGTGGTGGCGACCCTGCCGCTCGCACCGCACCCGCAGGCCACGGACGCTCCCGCCTGAACCGCGCGTCCCACAGGGGGGCCACCACCACTGTGGAACGCCCCCGGCCCCTGCACACTGGAACACCGGCCACCGGGACACCGGAAGACAACAAGGACACCAAGGAGGTACGGCCCCGATGACCGCAGCCGCACAGGCAGCACCCGACGACAGCGCCCCCGAGCAGGACGGTGGGCGGCCCGCAGGCCCCATCACCGTCCTGATCGCCGACGACCAGCTCCTGGTACGGCGGGGACTCGCGCTGATCGTCCGCTGCGCGCCCGGCTTCACGGTCGTCGGCGAGGTCGACGACGGCGAACAGGCCGTGGCCGCCGCCCACCGCCTCCGCCCCGACGTCGTCCTGATGGACCTCCAGATGCCGGTCATGGACGGCATACGCGCCACCGAGCGGCTCACCGCCGAGCTGCCCGGCTGCCGGGTGCTCGCGCTGAGCACGTTCGACATGGACGAGCAGGTCCTGCGGGCGCTGCGGGCCGGTGCCTCCGGCTTCCTGCCGAAGGACATCTCCCCCGAGGAGCTGACGAACGCGCTGCGTACGGTCCACTCCGGCGAGGCCGTCGTCGCGCCCCGGCTGCTGACCCGGCTGATCGGCTCGTTCGTGTCCCCGCCGGCGTCGCCGCTCGCGGTGGCTCTGGACGGCCTCACCGCCCGGGAGACGGAGATCCTGCGCCTGATCGCCACGGGGCTCGACAACACGGCCATCGCGGACGATCTCGGGATCGGCGTCCAGACCGTGAAGAACCACGTCACCAGCGTCTTCGCCAAGCTGGGCGCCCGGGACCGGGCGCAGGCCGTCATCGCCGCGTACGAATCCGGCCTGGTACGGGCCCGTACCGCCGCACCCTGACGGCAGGTCCTGCTCGTCCGGCGCTTGACCTCAACTTCGGTGGACGTCCTACGGTCGCGGCCATGCGGGTATCCGCCCGCCGGTGACAGAACGGACCGGGCGACCATGATCCTGGTGACCGGGGCGACCGGAAACATCGGCAGTGCCCTCGTACGACAGCTGAGCACCGACGGCGGCGAACCCGTGCGCGCCCTCACCCGCGACCCCGCGCGGGCGGCCTTCCCCCGGGGCGTCGACGCGGTACGGGGCGATCCGACCCGGCCCGAGTCGCTGCCGACCGCGCTGGTCGGGGTGCGGGCGCTCGTCCTCGTACCCGGTCTGGGCGACGACGCCGGGGTGCTCGCGACGGCCCGGGAGGCGGGGGTGGAGCATGTGGTGCTGGTGTCGTCGATCACCGCGCTGACCCCATCCGCACCTCGGGCCCGCCCGCGAGAACCTGGCGTCCAGCCAAGGTGAGCCCAGAAGGGGCAGTGAGACGATCTTGAAGGCGTGAGCCCGCGTTCCGGGCCCACCACCGAGGGCTTGGCCCTGTCCGTCGCCGACGTCGGCGAACGTAGTACCTGGCAAGAGGCGCCCCCGTTCTTCTCGGCCGACTGCGGGCCGCCCGCCCGGCGGCCCTCCGCTTCGCCGGGCCCCGCCCGCACCCCGGGCGGCAGCGGCGCGAGGTCCTGGGACACCCTTCCATCCCGGCTGTGATTCGCGTCACTGCCGGCGGCTCGGTGCAGCACCCGGCCCCGTTCCGCCGTCATGGGGGCAGTGATCGGGACGGGACGAGGAGAGGAGGTCGGCGGGTGAGGTTTCGCAGGAGCGGTCCGGGCATCGGATTCACGGAGTTCGTCGCACAGCGGTCGGGAGCGTTGTTCCGCACCGCGTATGCGCTGACCGGTGACGTGCACGTGGCCGAGGATCTGGTGCAGGAGACGCTGGAGCGGGCGTGCCGACAGTGGCGGAAGGTCGCGGTGGCGGACTCGCCGGAGGCGTACGTGCGCAAAGTGCTGGTCAACCTGGCCAACGACCGCTGGCGGCGGCTGTCGCGCCGGGGCGAGCGCCCCGGGCTGTCGGGGGTGCCCGAGACGGCCGACCCCCGGGACCGGTTCGGGCAGGTGGATCTGCGCGCGGAACTGATCGAGGCACTGCTCGGGCTGCCGATGGGCATGCGCAGCGTGGTGGTCCTGTACTACCTGCACGATCTGGACGCCCGGCAGGTCGCCGACGTCCTGGACATCTCTTCGAGTGCGGTGAGGTCCCAGCTCGCCCGCGGCCTGGCCAAGCTGCGCGATTCCGTATCGGGCGCCCAGGCGCCGCACACGCCGTCGGCCGCTTTCGGAGGTACGAAGTGAGGAACACGTCGTCCGGACCGGCCCCGTTCGAGCCGGGCCTCGAAGCCGAGCTGCGTGCCGCGGTGGCCTCCTTCGCCGACGGGCCGACGGCGCCGGTCGTCGACGCGGCCGCGATCGAGCGAGCCGTCAGCCGCAGCCGCACCCGCCGGGCGCTCCTCGGCACCGCTGCGGCGTGCTGCGTGCTGGCGGGCGCCACGGTGGGGTTCTTCGCGCTGAAGCCCGTGCCGCCCGCGCCCGGCGCCTCCCCGTCCCTGTCCGCACCGGCGAACGGGGCGTGCACCCCGCTCGCCACCGGCACCCCCAAGAGCGGAAGCGCCGATGCGACTCCGGCACAGGAGCAGGAGCAGACCACGGGAGCGGGCATCGCGCTGCCGGACCTGGCCGGCATGCCGGTCGAACAGGCCGGAAGCCTGCTGCGCGGACTCGGACTGAGCTGCACGGTCATGCGGCACACGGACTGGAACGCTCCCGCCGGACAGGTGATCAGCAGTCAGCCCCGGGGCGGCGCAGAACCGGTGGCACCGGGCTCGTCCGTCCTCCTGCTGGTCTCGACGGGCAAACCCGGCGGAACCTGAGCGACCGGCCCCTTCGGCCCGCGCACCGGCCGAGTGACCCAGGGGCCGGTGCCGGGCAGTCCGTCGACCGCGGCGCACCGGCTGGACGCCCGCCCCTCCGGGCCGCTGCTGGACTTTTCCGAGGGGCGCGTGCGGGGAGAGGAGTGGGGGGGAGGGCTCCTGCCGGCCCGTCCCGGCCGCGCCATGGGCTCGTGAGGACGTTCTGAGATCAGGGGGCGGGCTGCTTCACCTCAAGATCATCCCACTGCCCTTTCTGGGCTCACCTTGGCTGGACCCCAACCTGGCGGTCGAACGGCTGCTGAAGGAGAGCGGGATGGCGTGGACGGTGCTGCGGCCCACCCAGTTCGCGTCCAACGCGCTGTGGTGGGCACCGGCCGTCCGCGCGGGCCGGACGGTGAGGGTCGCCCACCCGGACACCGGGCTCCCGGCGATCCACCCCGCCGACATCGCCTCCGTGGCACGGGCCGCGCTGACCGCCCCGGGACACCGGGGGCGTACGTACGAACTCACCGGACCGGCCACGGTCACCCCCCGGCAGCAGCTCGCGGCCATCGGGGACGCGCTCGGCCGCGAGATCGAACTCGCCGGGATCGGACGGGACGAGGCCCATCGGGAGCTGGCGGGACTCCTCGGGGACGAGGCCGCCGACGCCGTCCTCGACATCACCGGCGGCGACCTGAACGACGGGCTGAGCGCGGTGCGCGACACCGTCCGCCGGATCACGGGGTCCCGGCCCGGACCTTCGGGGAGTGGGTACGGGAGAACGCCCCGGCGTTCCGGGCCCCGGCCGCCGTACCCATCCCCTTCTGACCGCACATCGGCATATCGGCACATCGGCACATCGGTTCGAGCGCAGGTGATCACATGCGCTAGCGTCCCGGCGCATGAGGACACACGGGGACACGGATACGGACACGGACACGGGCGCGGGCGCGGCCAGGAAGAGGAATCGGGTCGCCGGCATCACGGCCCTGGTGCTGGTGCTGGGCCTGTTCGGGACGCTGCTGGGGCCGTCCGCCTGGTACTTCCTGTTCGAGTACGGCTGCCGGGACCGCGAGGACCGGCTCGCGAAGGTCCTCGCCACCGATCCCCTGCTGGACGCGGGCCCGGCGGGGACCGCCGGCCCCCGGGCGTACACCGGGTGCGACGACGACGATCTGTGGGTGTACGCGGGGAACCGGTACGCGTACGCGAGGACGGAGGCCAATGCGGCGGCCCACTACCGGGAGGCCGCGCCCGCCAACGGCTGGCGGCCGACCTCCCGGAAGGGGTGCTTCACCAAGAAGATCGGCTCCAGCACGGCGTACTTCACGGTGGACGGGGTGGCGGACGGGGAGCTGGAGGTGAGCATCGTCGCCAACCACGAGGACGTCGAGTGGTGCTGACCGGCCGGCCCCGCTGACGTCCCCGCGTCGGACCCAGGCCTCAGGGGCCCCGGACCCAGGGCCCAGGCCTCAGGAGAGCGCGAGTTCGGTGACGCCGTCGGCCTCGTGCACCCAGCCCGCGTTCAGGTCGCCCTCCTTCACCTGGGCCTGACCGTCGCCCCGGACGATCCCGACGCGGTCGCCGGAAAGGGCGATCTGAAGGGTGTTGGCCGCCTGCCGCACCCAGCCGGCATCCAGGTCGCCCTCCTTCACGTACGCCTCACCGGTGTCCCGCAGCACCCCGATCCGGTCCTTGGACAGCTCCAGCTGGAGCGTGTCGGTGAACTGCCGCACCCAGCCCGCGTCGAGGGAGCCCTTCTTCACGAAGGCCTCGCCGTCGCGCTGGACGATCCCGACCCGGTCGTCCGTCAGGTCGAGGTCGACGACGTCCGCCGACTGCGTCACCCAGCCCGCCGTCAGCGAGCCCTGCTTCACCTGGGCCTCCCCATTGCCCTTGATCACGCCGATCCGGTCGGCCGCCAGCTCCAGGGCCTTGACCCGGTCGGCCTGGAGCGTCCAGGGCGCGGTCAGCGAGCCCTCCTTCACATACGCCTCGCCGTTGTCCTTGAGGACGCCGATCCGGTCACCGGCGAGAGCGATCCCGCGTACGTCGTCGGCCTGCCGGACCCAGGGGGCGCCCAGGCCGCCGTCCTTGACATAGGCGACGCCGTCGCCGGTGACCACGCCGACGCGGTCCTTGGCGAGGGCGATCTGCTTGACGTCCCCGGCCGCGCGGATCCAGGGGGCGCCGAGGCCGCCCTGCTTCACATACGCCTCGCCCCGGGCGCGCAGGACACCGACGCGGTCCCCGCCGTCGCCGGAGACGGTCCGGGGCGCGGCGGCGGCCGTCCCGGCGAGCCCGCAGGCCAGGGCGAGGATCATGGCGGCGAGTGCGTTCGGGGTACGGCGGTCGAGGGCGTGCATGGGGTGGCCTCCGGTGGCTGCCTGGACGGTGCGCTGTGCGCTGACCCACCGCAGTCGATCACTCCTCGCAACCGTCCGGGACGGGCTCCCGGCCCTGACCTCGCGGACGTTGACGCCGCCGCCCGTACGGCACCGCGAATCGTCACTGTGCGTCAATCACCCGGGGGAGCGACGGAGTACGACGATCCCGAACGCCAGTGCGCCGGTGCCCCAGTGCGTCGGTACAGCGGTACGGAACACTGGGACCGAGCCGCCCGCGACCGCCCGCGACCGCCTGGAGTCACCGCGATGACCTTCCGACACCCCGTGATCGTCTTCGACCTCGACGGCACCCTGATCCGGGGCACCACCCTCTCCCTGGTCCTCGCCGAAGCTCTCGGCCACCGGCCCGTGGTCGAGGAGTTGGAACATCTCTACGACGACCACCGCATCGACAACCACGAGTTCGCCGTCCGGGAGGCGGGACTGCTGCGCGGGGTGACACCCGAGCGGTACCGGGCGCCACTGGCCGGCGTCCCCTGGATCGCCGGTGTGAAGGAGACCCTGAGCGCGCTCACCGAAGGCGGCTGCACCCTGCTCCTGACCACACTGGCCTGGCAGTTCGCCGTGGAGGAGCTGGAGCACCGGCCGTGGTTCACCGCCGTCGCCGGGGCCGGCATGGACCTGGTGGACGGCGCGCTCTCCGGCCGGGTCGACCGGCACTTCCACGAGGAGGACAAGCGGGCGTTCACCGAGGAGTGGTGCCGGACGCGCGGGATCCCGCTCGCGGAGGTCGCGGCCATCGGCGACTCCCGTACCGATCTGCCGCTCTTCGGCGCGGTCGGCACGTCGATCGCGCTCAACGCCGGCGCCGAGGCCCGCGCGGCGGCCGATCACGTCCTGGACACGGACGACCTGCGGGACGTGCTGCCGCTGCTGCGCGCCCGCTGACCCGCCCCGAGGAGCCGTTTGGCTGTGCCCCCGGCCGCGCGGGCGGCCGGGGGCACAGCGGAGGGATCAGAGGAGGTCGGGTCCGGCGACCAGGGCCCGGCCGTCGCCCCGGAGGGTGACGACCTCGGCGTGGTGGGTCACCCGGTCCACCAGCGCGGAGGTCACCGGGCCGGTGCCGAGGATCTCGCCCCAGTAGCCGGGCGCCCGGTCGCCGGTGACGACGACGGAGCCCCGCTCGTAACGGTGGGAGACGAGCCGGAAGAGCAGGTTCGTCGCCTCCGGGTCGCCGGGGACGTACTCGATCCCGTCCACGACGATCAGCGCGTACCGGTCGAGTCCTGCCAGCTCCTCGGTGAGCCGGCCGTCGGCGTGGGCGGTGGTGAGCCGGGCGACCCACTCGGCGGCGGTCGCGAACCGCACCTCGTGCCCCGCCTGGCAGGCCCGCAGCCCGATGCCGGCCGCCAGCCGGGTCCTGCCGGTGCCGGGCGGGCCGACGAGGACGGCGTTGCCCCGGCCGCGCAGGAAGTCCAGCCGGCCCAGCCGGTCGACGGTCTCCCGGTCGGGCTGCGAGCCGTCGTGGGTGTCGAACTCCTCCAGCGAGGTCCGGACGGGAAAGCCGGCGGCGCGGATCCGGTTCTCGGCGGCGGTCCCCCGCCGCTCCGGCCGCTCCGGGTGATGCCCGTGGTCCCCGTACCCGCCGTACTCCGCGCGCTCCGGGTAGCGCGGGTACTGCTCGTAGGACTGCTGGTGGGACTGCTGGTAGGACTGCTGATGCGGGACGTACGCGCCCGGGCCGGCCGCGCGGGCGGGGTCCGTGACCCGGGTCCCGGTGCCCTCGCCGTCGCCGCTCACCCCCGCGCTGCCCGCGTGCCCGGCCTTCGCGGTGTTCACGACCGGGTTGCGGTCCTGGACGATCACGCCGTCGGCGGCGGGGCGGGGTTCGCCGGTGGACTGCGCGGGCAGCAGGTCGCGCAGCGTCATCGAGCCGGTCAGCCCCTCCGGGAGGGCCCGTTCCGAGATGATCAGTTGGGTGGGTGACGACGGCCGGGGCGGGCGGGGGGCGCGGGTGCCGCCGCCGGGGCCCGGGGGCTGGTAGTTGCGCGACTCCATCGGCCCGGACATATAGGCGAGGATCGCCGCCGACAGGATGAAGGCCATGTGGATCACCGTCCCCCAGAGCAGCGAGTGCTGTTCGGTGTGGTCGACGTCCACGAACATCTGGAGCAGATGGACCGAGGAGATCCCCACGATCGCGGTGGCCAGCTTCACCTTCAGGACATTGGAGTTGACGTGGGAGAGCCACTCCGGCTGGTCCCGGTGGCCCTGGAGGCCGATGCGCGAGACGAAGGTCTCGTACCCTCCGACGATCACCATGATCAGCAGGTTGGCGATCATCACGACATCGACCAGCTTGAGGACCGCGAGCATCACATGGGTCTCGTTGACATGGCCGCTGATGATGTGGGCGACCAGGTGCCACAGCTCGTTGAAGAACTTGTAGACATAGACGCCCTGGGCCGCCACCAGACCGAAGTAGAGCGGGGCCTGGAGCCAGCGGGTGGCGAAGAGCGCGTAGCCGAGGGAGGGGGCCGCGTAGCTCGCGATCCCCGGCTTGGACGAGGAGGGCAAGGGGTGACCGAGCAACGGCATCTCCAGAGTGGCGGGGCGGCGGAGCGGGCGCGGACCGTGCACACGCGTCTACGGCAGTTCAACGACGGAGCGTGGCGAGTGTCACGGACATCGCCGGTCTCCTCTGACCCGGCCGCCCCCAGAGCAACCGTTCCTTCTCTCAACGCCCCAGGTGGAGACGGTTCTTCAGTGCCAAGGTCATGAACAGGGCTGTGCACACGCTCTGTTACTGAACAGGGGCGTCCAGGCAGGCGATGGCGCGGGAAGCGGGAACGCGGTTGCCGTTTCGGGGACGAGCGGGTTCCCTGGGGGGATGGACATCCCCGAGACCGTGTCCCGGACGCTGACCGAGGTCGGCCCCCGGCTGAGGAGGCTGCGCACCGAGCGCGGCATCACGCTGACCGCCCTCGCCGAGGCCACCGGGATCTCCAAGAGCACCCTGTCCCGGCTGGAGTCCGGGGGGCGACGGCCCAGTCTGGAGCTGCTGCTGCCGATCTCGCAGGCGTACCAGGTGCCGCTGGACGAGCTGGTCGGGGCGCCCGAGGTGGGCGACCCCCGGGTGCGGCTCACCCCGCGCGCGGGGCACGACAGCACGGTGGTGCCGCTGACCCGGCAGCCGGGGCCGCTCCAGGCGTTCAAGATGGTCGTCCCGGCCTCGCGGACCACCCCCGAGCCCGTCACCCATGAGGGGTACGAGTGGCTCTACGTCCTCGCCGGGCGGCTGCGGCTGGTGCTGCCCGGCCACGATCTGGTGCTCGGCTCGGGCGAGGCGGCCGAGTTTGACACCCGGGTGCCGCACTGGTTCGGCTCCACCGGCGAGGGGCCGGTGGAGATCCTGAGCCTCTTCGGCCGCCAGGGGGAGCGGATGCATGTACGGGCCCGGCCGGGGCGGCGGCGGAAGCCGGACCCCGGGGGCGGGCGGGAGGCGGCGGGGGAGTCTCCGGAGTGAGGGGTAACCCGGGCGGACGCGCAGCGGGTGCCGCCCGGGGGCGGGGGCGGCAGGGTGGCTCCAGCGGGACGTGTCCGTCCCCCTGAGCCGCAGGAGAGACGAGGACCCGCCCATGTCCGTGACCCCCCTGTCCGCGACCGCGACCGCGACCGTGTCGCACCACCGCAGGCGTCTCGCCCGCGCCGGCGGTGCGGCGCTGCTGGCCGTCGCCACCGCCGCCGTCGCCGGCTGCTCCGGGCTGGGCCGGACCGCCGTGGGGACGGTCGAGTACGAGACGGCCGCGCACCGGCACGTGCAGGTCAACAGTCCGCTGGTGACGGGGTGCCACGCGGTGGAGACGCCGGGGGCGGTGCGGGTCCTGAACAACACCCTGGTCGACATGATCATGTATCCGACGGGCGACTGCTCGGGCGACGCGTCGATCTACGTACCGACGACGACGTCCGACGTGGTCGCGCCGGGGGCGGGCGTCTGGCGCACGTACAGCTTCGTGCACTGAGGTGGGGGTGTGCGGGCGCGCGGGCGTACGGCGGGGGAGGACCGTTCACCGTTCCGAGGGGAACTGTTCACGGCCATTCAAGGCCGCTTTGTACAGCTGGAGTTGTCATTCCCCGCGGGCGCCACGCTATGATCACGGCATGATTACGGCCCGGTCGCCCTTCGGTGTTCCGCGGACCCGGGTATTTCGGGGTCCGCTGCACATCGTGTGGCTCGCCGTGCTGGCGCTCGGGCTGGTGTTCGCCCATGGGCTGAACCGGGAAAGTCCGGTACATCACTTCACCACCGCCTCCTTTTCGGCAATGAATTCCGGCCATGTGGTGGGCGGTTCGGCCGGGCGGCCGGGGTCCACCGGGAGCGCCGGGACCACCGCGTCCACCGGGATCGCGGATCACATCGACCACGCCGGCCACGCGGGCCGGACAGCGGCCGACCCCGGCGGGCATGTCCACGCCCCCGCGCCCTCCGCCGCCCACGGCGACCCCTCCGCGCACGCGCTGCTCGCCACCCACTCGGACGGCTCGGTCCACCCCGTCGAGCAGTGCATGCCCGGCCAGCCGCAGCTGAACAGCGGTACCGCGAACCCGGGCGCCGAAGCGGTGGCGCTCTCCACCGCGCGGGACCGCACGACGCGGCCCGCCGCACCGGCCCGCTGCCGCCCGGCCACCGAGCCCTCGGCCCGTCCCGCGCCGACCGGCGTGCTGCGCATCTAGGATCCGTCCTCCCTCGTCCCGGGGTCACCGCCCCGAGCCGGTCGACGGACCCGTTCCCACCCCTCACACGCCCTTTTCCGGACGTGTACGGATTCCCTTGCGCGGATCTCCTCCGCCCGGGGTCGCCCACCGGATTCCTTACATCCGGCATTTCCCGGACGACCCTCCCATAAGGCGAACGGGACTTTCGACGGCACTTCCCCCCACCCGAACTCCGCCTCCTTCCCCTGAATTCATCCCGGGAAGGCGGTGTCCGGAGGAACCGTGCCGTTTTTACCCCCCATGTTCCCGGCCCGAAAGCGTTCCCATGGCCGGGCCGCATTCCCGGCGTACGTCCTGTGCGCCCTGTGTGTCCTGTGCGCGCTGATCGCCGGAGTCCTCGGCTGCTCGGCGCAGGACGCGGCGGACCGTCTCCCGCCGGGTGAGGTGCGGACCGTTTCCGCGTACTCCCCCGGCGCACCGGCCGGCTCCGGCTCCGGTTCCGGCTGTGCGGCGGAACACCAGGGGTCCGTGCGGCAGGCCCCGGCGGACCGGCGGGAGGCGCCCCGGCCCCTCGGAACCCCCGGTCCCCCCGGGCCCGACGGCGAACAGGCGGCCGCGACCGGCCCGGCGGCGGCGGAGACGGCCGGACCACCCCGGGACGGCCGGGCCGTCCTCGCCCGCAGCGCGCGCAGACGGACCTAGGGGGCACCCCACGCGCGACCGCCCGGCGGCACCGCCGCGTACCCGTCGAAGCCACCTCCGCCGTACACGAACGAGAGCACGAGACGATGAAGACCACCCCCCTGACCACTCCCCCGACCACCCCCCTGACCGCCGGGGGCACCCCCACCACCGCCTCCCCCGCCGCGCGGACCGCCCTGTCCGGCCTGGTCGGCAACACCCCCCTGCTGCGCGTCGGCGAGCCCTTCGCCTCCGGCGACCGGGGCTTCTGGGCCAAGCTGGAGGGCTTCAACCCCGGCGGCATCAAGGACCGCCCCGGGCTCCACATGGTCGAACGCGCCCGCGCCCGGGGCGATCTGCGCCCCGGCGGCCGGATCATCGAGTCCACCAGCGGCACCCTGGGCCTCGGACTCGCCCTCGCCGGCATGGTCCACGGCCACCCCGTCACCCTGGTCACCGACCCGGGCCTGGAATCCTCCATGACCCGGCTGCTGACCGCGTACGGAGCCCGCGTCAACGTGGTCTCCGAGCCGCACCCCAGCGGCGGCTGGCAGCAGGCCCGGCGGGACCGGGTGGCCCAGCTGATGGAGCGGCACCCCGGCTCCTGGTGCCCCGACCAGTACAACAACCCCGACAACACGACCGCGTACACCCCGCTCGCCCTGGAGATCGCCGCCGAACTCGGCCATGTCGACGTCCTCGTGTGCAGCGTGGGCACCGGCGGGCACTCGGCCGGGGTCTCCCGCGTGCTGCGCCAGCTCTACCCCCAGCTGCGGCTGGTCGGCGTGGACACCGTCGGCTCCACCATCTTCGGCCAGCAGGCCGCGCCCCGGCTGATGCGCGGCCTCGGCTCCAGCATCTATCCGCGCAATGTCGCGTACGACCACTTCTCCGAGGTGCACTGGGTGGCACCGGCGGAGGCCGTGTGGACCTGCCGCGCCCTCGCCTCCTCCCACTACGCCAGCGGCGGCTGGAGCGTGGGCGCGGTCGCCCTGGTCGCGGGGTGGCTCGCCCGGACCCTGCCCGCCGACACCCGGATCGCGGCCGTCTTCCCCGACGGGCCGCAGCGCTACCTCGGCACGGTGTACGACGACGACTACTGCGCCGCGCACGGGCTCCTGGAGGGGCCGCCGGCCGCCGAGCCGGAGGTGGTGGGCCGGGTGGACGAGAAGCAGGTCACCCGCTGGACCCGGTGCGCCTCGGTCGTCGACCCGCTGACCCTGGCGACGGAAGACGCCGTGGACGCGAGCGGGAGCGCCGCGTCGTGAGGGACACGTTCCGGCGGATGCGGTCGTACGAGCGCTCCGTCCAGCTGCTGATGATCAATCAGTTCACCATCAACCTGGGCTTCTACATGCTGATGCCCTACCTCGCCGCGCATCTGTCCGGCTCGCTCGGGCTGGCCGCGTGGACGGTGGGGCTGATCCTCGGGATCCGCAACTTCAGCCAGCAGGGCATGTTCCTGGTCGGCGGCGCGCTCGCCGACCGGTTCGGCTACAAGCCGCTGATCGTCGCCGGATGTGTGCTGCGGACGGCCGGGTTCGCGGCGCTCGGCCTGGTCCAGTCGCTGCCCGCGCTGCTGGCGGCGTCGGCGGCCACCGGCCTGGCGGGGGCGCTCTTCAACCCCGCCGTCCGCGCGTATCTGGCGGCGGACGCGGGCGAGCGGCGCGTCGAGGCGTTCGCCCTCTTCAACGTCTTCTACCAGGCGGGCATCCTGCTCGGGCCGCTGGTGGGAATGGCGCTGACGGGGGTGAGCTTCCAGCTGACGTGCCTGGTCGCGGCCGGGGTCTTCGCGGTGCTGAGCCTCGTCCAGATCCGCTCGCTGCCGGCCCGGCGCGGACAGCCGGCCGGCTCCGGCGGGCCGGTGCCGCGCGGCGCGTGGCGGGGGATCCTCGGCAACCGGTCCTTCCTGCTGTTCGCGGCGGCGATGACCGGCTCGTACGTGCTCACGTTCCAGGTCTATCTGGCGCTGCCGCTGGAGGTCCGCCGGGTCGGCGGGGACGGGGACTTCGGCACGGCGGCGGTCGCGGTGCTGTTCGCCGTCTCCGGGCTGACCACGATCCTCTTCCAGACCCGGGTGACGGCCTGGTTCGCGGCGCGCGTGGCACCGGGGCGGGCCCTCGTGTGGGGGCTGCTGACGATGGGCACGGCCTTCCTGCCGCTGCTGGCGGCGGTGGCCCTGCCGGTGCCGGCGGACGGCGCGGGCCGGTGGCTGCTGGCCGCCGTACCGCCGGTGCTGGCGGCGCTGCTGCTCGCGGTGGGCACGATGATCGCGTACCCCTTCGAGATGGACACCATCGTCCGGCTCTCCGGCGACCGGCTGGTCGCCACGCACTACGGGCTCTACAACACGGTGTGCGGGGTCGGGATCACCGTCGGCAACCTGCTCACGGGAGCCGCGCTGGACGCGGCACGGGACGCGGGCCTCCCGGCACTGCCGTGGCTCGCGCTGACCGGCCTCGGTCTGCTGTGCGCGCTGGCGCTGCACGGCCTGCACCGGGCGGGCCGGCTGGAGGCGCCCGCCGTGGCGCGGGCGGCCTGAGCGGTGGGGGCGGCCCGTCCCTCGGGGGTGGGCCGCCCCCTTCCCCTCCCCGACGCACGCACGCCCCCCGACGCACCTCCCCGACGCACCCTCCCCGTGGCTCCTGCCCGCCGCCCCCCTGACCTTCGCGAGACCGCCGAGATTGGACGCCGTATGCCCTCCCTCACCCCCCTGCCCGGCCCCGGACTGCGGATCCGGCCCTTCCGGGCGGTGCGGTACACCCCGGTGGCCGCCGGGGACCTCTCCCGGGTGATCTGCCCACCGTACGACGGGCTGCGCCCCGCCCACGCACTGGCCCTGCGCCGCCGTCCGCACCACCTGGCACGGCTCCTCTACTCGGCCCGCCCCGACGAGGCCGCGCGGCAGCTGGCGCTCTGGCTGGAGCGGGGGGTGCTGGTCCGGGACGAGCACCCGGCGCTCTACGTCTACCGGCAGCACTGCGGTGACGAGGTGCTCCAGCGCGGGGTGATCGGCGAACTGGAGCTGGCGGGCGGCGGCGTGCCGGTCCTGCCCCACGAGGGCGTGCGGGACCATGTGGTCTCCCAGCGGGCCGCGCATCTGGCGGGGCTGCGGGCCCAGCTCGAACCCCTGCTGCTGGGGTATCGCGCGCCCGGCTCCCCGGCGACGGCGCTGCTGGACCGGATCACCGCGCGCCGCCCGCTGGCGACGGCCCGCGACGGCGATGTGACGCACACCCTGTGGGCCTGCACGGACCCGGTCGAACAGGCCCTCGTCGCCGCGCACCCGGCCCGGGGCAGCGCGCTGATCGCCGACGGGCACCACCGGTACGCGGCCTGTCTGCGGCTCGCGGCGCGGCAGCCGCGCGGGCCGTGGGGGCGGACGCTGGCGCTCCTGGTCGACCAGGAGGCCCACCCCCTGCGGCTGGCCGCCGTGCACCGGGTGGTTCCGGGCGTCGACGCGGAGAAGGCGGCGCGGGCGGCGGCGGAGGTGGCCCGGGTGCGTCCACTGCCGGAGGGGCCCCGGCTGCCGGGGCCCGGCGAGATCGTGCTCACCGGGGCCGGCGGCGCCTGGAGCGTCACGGAGCCCCGGCCCGCCCCGCTGGCCAGGGCACTGGCGGGCCGCCCGGCGGCCTGGCACGACCTGCCGGCGGCGATCGCCGACCATCTGCTCCTGGAACGCGCCTGGTCGGTGCCGGACCTCCCGGGCGCGGTCCACCACGTCCACGACGCGGGCCTCGCGATCACCTCGGTCGCGGCCCCTGACCGGGGCGTCGCGGTCCTGCTGCCCGCCGTCACGGAACCGACGGTCCGCGCCCTGGCCGAGGCAGGGGTGCTGCTGCCCCGCAAATCCACGTCCTTCGGCCCAAAACCGGTCGCGGGCCTGGTCCTGCGCCTCCCGGAGCCCCGCCGCGCGGGCCGCGCGGGCCGTACGGCGGGCTGATGGGAACGGCGTCCGGTGCCCATACGTTCGATATCCGTACATCCGGAACCGTTCGTGGACCCGTTCCCGGAATCGATCCCGGAATCGATCCCGGAATCGATCCCGGAATCGTTCGCAGACCCGTGAGGCAAGGAACGCGCATGTTCGAACTCGTCACGCCGATCAGGACCGAGCGTCTGGTCCTCCGCCCGTTCACCGCCGCCGACGAGGCGGACATGCTGGAGTTCGAGTCCCGGGAGGACGTGGCCCGCTATCTCTTCAACGAGCCCCGCACCCCCGAGGACAACGCCCGCGAGCTGGCGGCCCGCCAGGGGCAGACCGCGCTCCGCAAGGAGAAGGACGCGCTGTGCGCGGCCGTCGAGCTGGACGGCAAGGTCATCGGCTATGTCCTGCTGATCTGGCTGAGCGAGGAGCACCGGCAGGGCGAGTTCGGCTATGTCTTCCACCCGTCCTTCGGCGGCCGGGGCTACGCGACGGAGGCGGCGGCGGAAATGCTGCGCGTCGCCTTCGACCACCTGGACCTCCACCGGGTCATCGGCCGCTGCGACCCGCGCAACACGGGGTCGGCGCGGGTGATGGAGCGGCTGGGGATGCGCAAGGAGGCGCACTTCGTGGAGTCGGAGATCTTCAAGGGGGAGTGGGGCGGGGAGCTGCACTACGCGATGCTGGCGCGGGAGTGGCACGAGCGGGGCGGCGCCGGGGCCTGAGACCGCCCATGGGGCCCGGCCGCGGCGGGGGGCTGCGACCGGGCCCGTACGCCCCGGCCCGGTGCGGTGGGCCGGGGGCCGTCACCTGGCGCCACCTGGGGCAAGGGGGTCCCGGGCGTTCCGTCCAGGTGACGGGGATCAGGGGATCAAGGGATCAGAGGGCCAGAGAGTCAGAGGTTCAGAGGGTCAGAGGGCGTCGGACAGTCCCCAGGTCAGGAGCCCGAGGGACAGGGCACAGGCCATGAGGGTGCTCACGGCACCGGCCAGGGGTTCGTGGACGCGTCGACGCGGACGCCGTCTCATGGGCGGACCCTCTCTCGTATCAGCAGCCGCGTTTCAGCGGCCGAAGTCGCCGAACGTCCGGCGCCGTTCGTTGTCCTCGCGCACGCGCGCCCGCAGGGCGAGGATGACGAGGGACTCCCCGGCGCCCTGCCGGGGGCTCTTGAGCGTGCAGTCGGGATCCGGGCACTCGCACGGCGGGAAGGCGAGCGGGTTGAAGTCCGGGTAGCTCCCCTGTGGTGCGGGGCTCTTGGCCGAATCGGTCATGGTCCGATCGTGGCCCACCCTTGCGGACGTATCTCGCCGGGAATCGCGGACGGTTGGGACATCGATCTCTAAGGTCGAAGAAAGCCCAAAAGGCACCACGCGGGGGTTGACGTGAACAAAGCGCTGCGGACCGCGATGGACGACGCGGGACTGTCCTCCCGTCGACTGGCACACCGGGTGGGGGTCTCCACCAAGCAAGTGGAACGATGGCTGGGGAGTGCTGATCTCACACCACACGCGAGAAACCGGGCAGACGCCTGCCGGGTGTTGGGAGTGGACGAAGAGATGTTGTGGCCGAAGACGGTGCAGGACCGGGTGAAGACCGGTGGCGACCGGGAGCTGGTCCGGAGCTACCCGTACCGGTCAGCGTGCCCGTCCACCCTCTGGGCGGAGCTGGTCGCTTCGGCCGAGTCGGAGATCTTCCTCGCGGGGTACACGAACTACTTCTTCTGGACGCAGGTGCCGCACTTCGCCGACACCGTCCGGCGGAAGGCCGAAAGCGGCTGCCGGGTTCGGTTTCTGCTCGGGGATCCGGAGGGGGAGGCGACGCGGCGGCGGGAGGAGGTCGAGGGAGTGGCGCTCACCGTGTCCGCGCGAGTTCGCACCACGCTGGAGCAATTGGAGCGGATGGGGGCTGTCGACGGGGTGGAGGCGCGATTCTCGGCGGTGGACGACGCACCGGCCCATCTCGCGCTGTCGGTGTTCCGTTTCGACGCCGACGCGCTGGTCACCCCGCATCTGGCGCGGCTCGTCGGGCACGACTCACCGCTGCTGCATCTGCGTCGGTACGGCGCCGACGGGCTCTTCGACCGGTTCACCGGGCATGCCGAGGAGCTGTGGGGGCGGGCCCGGGGCATCGAGGGCTGAGGTCACTCCGCCGGCGGGGTCCAGCCCTGGCGGCGGAGGACGGACGCGATGTCCGGGGCGCGGTAGTGGGGGCCCTTGAGGACCTTGCCGTCGGCGCGGCGGACCGGGGTGCCCTCCGGGCCCAGTTTGGACATGTTGGCGCGGTGGACCTCGGCGATCACCTGGTCGAGGTCGATGCCGTGGACCAGCGCGGTGCCGTACGCGATGTAGACCATGTCGGCCAGCTCCTGGGCGAGGTGGTCCAGCGGGCCGGTCACGGCAACCTCCGCCACCTCGGCGAACTCCTCGGCGAGGAGATCCTGCCGGTGCGCGGCGAGTTCGGCCGGGATCTCCGCCGGGGCAGGCCGGGCGTCGAGGCCGAAGGCGTGGTGGAACTGCTGGACCAGGGCGGCGGGCGACTCGTGCATCCACCCGACTCTACGGGGGCCGCCCGGCCCCGTTCACCCGGGCCGGTGACTGTCCGGAAGTCGATCACTCGATCGTAGGAGAAGCGCATGAGTGGTCCGGGAGCGGAGCAGACCCCCCGCAGCCCCGCGGCCCCTTCCGCCGCGGGACGCCCCCGACAGTCAGGAGACATGCCATGAGCCTCATCCAGACCGGCCGGATCACCCTCGCGTCGAGCAGCCCCGTGGCGACCACCGGAGGCGACACCTCCACCTTCACCCGGGTGTCCTTCCCGACGCCGTTCCCCGCCGGCTCCACGGTCATCGTGCTGCCGCTGACGCAGACGTTCAACGGGCCGGAGACGCCCGGTATCCGGATCCACGACGTGACCACGACGGGATTCCTGATCCGGCTCAACGAGGTGAACGCCGGCAGCGCGGCACGGAGCGACGGCACGCACACGACGGAGACGGTCGGCTGGCTGGCCTCCACCGTCTGAACCACCCGGGCGCCGGCCCCGTAGCGCTCAGGGGCGTCGGGAGCGGGCGTGGCGGACCAGGGTCAGGCCGATCGCGATCAGGGCGAGGCTGACCAGGGCCGCGCTCAGGGTGTGGCCGCCCGTGTCCGAGAGCATGTGGCGCGGGGGCTCGGCGCGCGGGGGGCGGGGGGTCGCCGGCGGGGTGCGGTCCGCGCGGGCGCCCTGGGGGGTCGGGCCCGTCGCCTGGTCGTGCGGGCCCGGGGCGGGGTTCGCCGGAGTGCCCTTCGGTGGGGCACCGGTGAACTCCGCCTGGCGGAGCAGGACGCCGTCCGGGCCGCCACCGGTGCCGCCGATGGTGAGGCGGTCCAGCCGGGACGGGTCGACGCCCCGGAAGCGTTCCAGCGGCACGCGGACCGTACTGATCTGGAAGGCGGCGCCCTGCTCGCCCCGGGCGGCGTTCGCGAGCGCCGGGTCCGTGGCCGGCAGGTCGACGGTGGCACCGCGGCCACCGGTGTCCCGCAGGGTCAGCCGGAGCGGGGTGCCCGGGGAGCGCTCGTCCCGGCCGCCGAACGGTGCCAGGTGCAGGGTCAGCCGGTCCGGTGTCTGCCGCAGCCGCAGCGGGATCCGCAGCCCGCCCGTCCTCTTCCAGCGCACCTGGAGCAGCGGCGTGGTCGAGTCCACGACCCCCAGGGCGGTGTCGTCGCACCTGTCCGGCCGCCGTGCCGGGTCCTGCGGGTGGTACTGGCGGCACAGGCGCGCGGTCGCGTCACCCGTCGCCGACCAGGTCACCCGGGCGCGGCCCGGTGCGGTACCCGCGCGGGGCAGGGCGACGACGGTCTCCCGCCGCACCGACGGGGTGCCGGGGATCAGCCAGCGCGCCGGTACGCCGCCGAAGCCGCGGGGCACGGCGGCCCGGACGTCGTCCAGCGCGGCGATTCCGGTGGACCGGCCCGGACCCGCGGCGATTCCGGTGGACCGAACCGGTCCCGCGGCGATTCCGGTGGACCGGCCAGGACCCGCAGGGATCCCGGCGGACCCGCCCGGCCCCCAGGTCCCCGCCAGCCAGTCGCCCAGAGTGGCGGTCAGCAGCCTCTCGTGGGCGGCGGGACCGGGGCAGTTCCGGGTGCAGGACACCCGGTCGTCGGCGCGGGCCGCCGACAGCGCCCGGTTGAAGTAGTTGTGGCCGAAGCCGCGCACGGTGACCGCCCCGGCGGGTGCGGTGCGCCGCTGCCCGAGGTGGTCGGAGAGGTAGACGTTCCCCGCGTACCCGACGTCGGCGTCCTCCGCGCTGAGGACCGTCAGCCACGGCAGGTCCGCCGGGGGCGCGCTCATCGGACCGTACGGGTCCTCCGCCGAGGTCTCCAGCGCGGGCTGGAGCAGATACTGGCTGCGGATCCGGGTCGGGCCGGCCGCCCAGCGCCGTGCCATCGGTTCGGCGGCGTACGCGGAACGGGAGTGGGTGACCAGGGCCGCCGTCCGCAGGTCCACCCGGCCGCGCAGCCGCGTCCCGAAGGTGTCGCCACCGTCCTCCACCGCCCGCGCCAGCGCGTCGCGTTGCTCGCCGAAGACCTTGAGGACCGCCTCGACCTGGTCGTACGCGCCCCGGACGTCGTGGCCGACCCAGATTGGGCCGAGGTCGGGGATCAGCGACGCGTACCCCCGGCGGGCCAGCGACTCGGCGAGGTAGCGCCAGCCCCGGTCGTACCGGACCTCCTCGCTGCCCGCCGGGCACGGGTACGCGAAGACACCGCCGTCGGCGAGGTCGCCCGTCGAGCAGTTGCCGGACCGGAGGTGGCTCAGCAGCACCAGCCGGGCGGGCGGGCCCGACGCGGGCAGCACCAGCTGGCCCCGGACCGGGGCGCGGAAGCCGCCGCCGCCCGGGAGCGCGGTGTCGCCGAGGTCGAACCCGACGGCGGTGAAGCCCTTGCCCCGGGTGACCTCGGGCCGGGCCGGCCGCCGGTTCGCAGGGGAGCGCGGGCCGTCGGCGTCCCCGGAGTCCCCGGAGTCCCCGGAGTCTTCGGACGCTTCCGCCGCTTCCGCCGTCCCGCCGTCGCGGGTCCTGGGCGGCGGCGGGGACGGTGTGCCCGGCGCTGATGACGGGGGCACGGAGGGGAGGGAGGGGACGGAGAGGATGGAAGGGGCAGAGGGTGCGGCGGAGGCGGCCGGCGTCACCAGGTCCGCGTCCGGCGCCTCGTCCGGCGCCCGGGTATCCGTCGCCCGGCTGTCCGCGGCCCGCCCGCCCAGGCCCCCGGGAACGGGTACCCCGGGAAGCCCGGGCGCCCCGAGGTCCCCGGGAAGCCCGGGAACGAGCGCCGACGGCACCGGCTCCCGCCCCGAACCGGACGCCCCGGCCCCCGGCGCCGTACCGCCGACCACCAGGACGGCCAGCGACACCGCGCAGAGCAGCCGGGCACGCCGCCGCCTCCCCCGCTCCGCGACCCTCGGCACCGTCACTGACATTCCGCCCTCCCTGGACCACCGGCGCCCGGTCGCCCCGGGGACTTCACTGCCGCTCTGCTCCCGAAGATGCGGAATGTCCGGGCCTGGTTGGTCACGAACCCGGGGTAATTCCACAAATCGGACCCACGATTCGCGCCCCCCGCCCCCCGCCCGGGGGAACGGACCGCGCGTACGCCCCCAGCGGGTCCCGCGTACGCCGCTCATGGCCTCGCGTACGCCGGCACCGCCCCAGGACTCGCGCACGCCCCGGGGACCGGGGTCCACGACCTCTCACCCGTCCAATCCCCCGTATGCCGGTGTCCTTCACCCTTCCGGACCGTGCCGCGCGCGCCGGCACCGCCGCTCGCCAACGCTGAGGAACGAGAGCAATTCCCCCAGAGCCCCCGAGCGCTCCGAGCCCTCCCCGAGAGAAGAGCCCGCCATGGCCGTGCCGCCGTCCTCACCGTCCTCCCGCCGTATGTCCCGCAGGTCCCGCATATCCCGCGCTCCCCGCACCGCCGCCCGGATAGCCGTCCTGACCCTCACCGCGTCGGCCCTGGCCACCGGGCCCGCCATCGCCGCCGGAACCACGGCGGGAGCGACGGCGGGAACCGACGGCGGCGCCAAGCCCACCGTCGTCCTCGTGCACGGCGCCTTCGCCGACGCCTCCGGCTGGAGCGGTGTCGTCGAACGCCTCCAGCACCACGGATACAAGGTGGTCGCCCCCGCCAACCCGCTGCGCAGTCTCTCCGGCGACTCCACCTACATCGCCAGCGTGCTCAAGAGCATTGAGGGCCCCATCGTGCTCGCGGGCCACTCCTACGGCGGCGCGGTCATCACCGAGGCCGCCGCCGGCAACCCGAACGTCAAGGCCCTCGTCTACGTCTCCGCCTTCATGCCCGACAAGGGCGAGACGCTGGGCGCCCTCTCCGCCAAGTTCACCGGCAGCGAGTTGCAGCCCGCGCTCAAGCCCGTCCCGTACACCGACGGCACCACCACCGGACAGGACCTCTACATCCGGGACGACAAGTTCCACAGCGTCTTCGGCGCCGATCTGGCCCGCGCGGAGACCAAGGTGATGGCGGTCGAGCAGCGGCCGATCGCGGCGGCCTGCTTCGAGGAGAAGGCGACCAAGGCGGCGTGGCGCTCCATCCCGTCCTGGTTCGTCGTCTCGAAGCACGACAAGGCCATCGCGCCCGACCTCGAACGCTTCGAGGCCCGCCGGGCGAAGTCGCACACGGTCGAGCTGAACTCGTCGCACGTCTCGATGATGTCCCACCCCGATGTCGTCACCCGGCTGATCAGGGAGGCGGCGACGGCCACCGCCGGCGACCGCCGGGCCGAACTGGCCCGTACCGGCGCCCAGGCGCAGGCCCTCGTGGGCGTCGGCGGACTGGCCGGAGCCGCCCTGCTCGCGGGAACGGCGCTGGTGATGACCGGCCGCCGGCACTCCCGCGACTGAGGACGCGCCCCCGGGTGCGCGACGCACCCGCCCGGGGCGTGCCGTGCCGGGCCCGGTGGACCGACCGCCGGGCCCGGCCCGTGTACGTGTACGTGTACGAGTACGAGTACGTGTACGTGTACGTGTACGTGTACGAGCGGAATCAGAGCGTCAACAGCACGGTCAGTGGCGGGCGACGAAGTCGAGCACCGCCCCGTTCAGCGCCGCCGGATCCTCCTCGTGCATCAGATGCGAACCCCGCACGATCTCCACCCGCTCGGTGTCCGGCAGCAGCTCCTCCAGCCGGTCCACGAGCCGGTGCAGCACGGGCGCGCTGTGCAACCCCGTCACCAGCAGCGTCGGGGTCCGCAGCCGCCGTACCGCCTCCGTGTCCACCACCGGGAACCCCGCCCCGAACAGCCCCGCCTTCAGCGCCGACAGGTTCTCCCACATCTGCGGCACCCGCTCCCGCTTGAGCGACCCGAACGCCTTCCGGTCCAGCACCCCCCGGAGGAAGGTCCGCAGCGCCTTCCCGTCCCGGCCCGCGCGGAACGCCCGTCCCGCCGGGAGCACCGTCCCCAGCTGGAACCGGAGCAGGTCCTTCAGTACGGCCGGCCGACCGGCCAGCAGCTTCAGTTCGGCGGCGCTCGGCGGGTCGCTCAGATAGAGCGGCACCACCGGCGGCTCCTCCAGGACCAGGCTCCGGACCGCGTCCGGCCGCCGCACCGCCGCCAGCAGGGAGACGAACGCGCCCCACGAGTTCGCCACCAGATGCGCGGGCGCGGCGCCGACCCGGTCCAGGAAGGCGAGCAGATCGCCGATGTGCGGCCCCATCGGGTTCAGCGTGCCGGGCAGGATGTCCGCGTTGGGCCGCGCGTAGCGGCGGCTGTACGCGATCGCCCGGTACGAGGCGCCGAAGACCGGCAGCTGCGCGTCCCAGGTGCGCAGATCGCTCAGATCCCCGTGGACGAAGACGACCGGCTCGCCCCGCCCCGTCTCCCGGTACGCCAGCGACACCCCGTTCACCTCGACCGTGCGCACGTCCTCGGGGATGCTCATGGCCGCACTCCCAGCACACCCGTCGCGTTGGTGTCGAGGATCCGCCGCGCCTGGTCCTCCGGCAGCCCCGCGTGCTCGATGTAGGCGACGGCGGTACGGAAGAGGTCGCCGTCCTCGTACGGGAAGTCCGTGCCGAGCAGGATCCGGTCGGCGCCGAAGGTCTCCACGGCCGCGCGGAGCGCCGGGGTGTGCCCGTGGCCGACGCTGTCGTACCAGAGCCGACGGGCGGCGGCGCTGGGCAGTTCGGGGGTGCCGGGGGCCTCCCAGCCGACCTGGTTGTCGGCGCGCTGGAGCAGCATCGGCAGGGCGCCGCCCAGGTGCGATGCGATGATCCGCAGCCCCGGGTAGCGGCTGGGGATCCCCGCCAGGATCAGCTGCATGATCGCGATCGTGTCCTCGATGGGGGCGCCGATCGACCAGGTCAGCCGGTGTTCGGAGATCAGCGGTGTGCCCGCGCCGCAGCCCGCCGGATGGATGTGGAGGACCGCTTCGCGCCGGTCCAGCTCCTCGTACACCGGCTCGAAGGCGGGGTCGGCCACCGACCGGCCGAGGACGGACGTGGTGGTCGAGACGCCCGCCATGCCCAGTTCGTCCAGGGCCCGGACGAGTTCGGTGAGGCAGGCGTCGACGTGCGGGAAGGGCAGTGAGCCGAAGGCGAGGAAGCGGTCGGGCCGGGCCCGTACCGTGTCCGCGTACAGGTCGTTGACGAACCGGGCCGCGTGGACCGCGTGCTCCTCCTCGGCGAAGTGCGGCGACTGCGGTGGCGCGGAGATCACCTGGTGGGTCACCCCGGCCGAGTCCATCAGGTCGAACCGGGCCGCCAGTTCCCCGTCGCCGACGCCGGCGCCCAGGCCGCGCTGGGTGTCGGTGTCCGTCTTGCCGTATCCGCGCAGCAGGTCCAGATACTCATCGGTCCAGACATGCGCATGGACGTCGATCCTCACGGGTGGCTCTCTTCCCTCACGGCTCCGGAATTTCCCCCACCGCTCCGGAACGTTCACCACCCCCACCAGTTCCTCTCTTCCCTGGGGCCTCGGCGGTGTAACAACGCCTCACCCGGCGCCCGGGTCCCCGGCCCGGATGGCGTACCCCTGGGTGCGGGCCCGGCCCCCGCCTCCTTGACTGGTGGGACGGATCCCTGACGGATCCCGGACGGTCCCGGACGAAGGAGGCGGCTGACGTGGGTGGTCGTGGTCGTGGTCGTGATCGATGGCGGCGGAGCGCGGTCGCGGCCGGTCTCGCGGTGGCGCTGGGAGCCGGTGCGGCGGGCTGTTCCGACAACAGTGTGTCGAGCCCTTCCGACCTGGCGTCGAAGGCGGCGTCGGCCGGGGCCCGGGTGACGTCCGCGGCCTCGTCGGCGGTGGCGGAGGCGTCCCGGGCGGTGGAGTCCGCCGGGGGCAAGGTCACCGGAGCCGCCTCGCAGGTCGCCTCGGCGGTGGCGTCGGCGACGAAGGAGGCCGACCGCAAGCTGGAGGAGATCAAGGGCGGGGTGAACGCCAAGGACGCCGTGACGCTCGGGAAGCCCGCCACCGGCGGTGATCAGAAGACCTCGGTGAAGGTCACCGTGCGCAACACGACCGACTCCGCCAAGTCGTTCGCCGTCCGGGTCGACTTCACGGACAGCAGCGGGAATCTGCTGGACGCCGTCGTCGCCGACGTCAAGGACGTGGCCGGCGGCGCCACGGGCACCGTGGACGCGATCAGCCACCGGCAGCTGACCGGTGAGGTGAAGGCCGAGGTGGGGACGGCCGTCAGGTACTGAGCCGCTGATGCCCCCGGCCGGCCGCCGGTTCCTGGCCGCCGGTTCCTGGCCGCCGGTTCCTCGGCGCCCGGGTCGTTGCCCGACCACCCGGGTCACTCCCCGGCGGGTACGGCGGCGAAGACGGGCGCCGACGGGCCGGCCGCGAGCCACTCCCACTCCACCGGGCCCGTCGCCCGGTACGGCGCCCGGTACCCGGTACCCGGCCTCCCGCACGGAGGTCCCGATCGCGAGGTACTCCGGCACCCGGCCCCGGGGGCCGTCAGCGTGCTCACGGGGCCGCGGGGGCCGATGCGGGGTCGGGGCGCCCCGGCCTGCGACCTCGGGTTCCGGGGTGAGGACCACTCCCGGCCGAAAGGGTCCCCCCTTGACAAACCCGTCGACTCTTGTCCCGTACAGAGGAGTTGGTAGCGTTCTGCCACCTGGTCGGCGGGATCGCGTACACGGGGGTGGGGCGGCGGGCCGGGCCGCCCGGAAGGGGGTGCTTGGTGCGTACGGTGAGCGGAGCGGACCGCGGGGGATCCCGTCCCCAACTGGTGTTCGTGCACGGGATCGGGCGGCCACGGGAGGCGGAGCCGACCCGTACGGAGTGGACACGGGCGCTCGCGGAGGGCGCGCGGGCCGCCGGACACGCCCCCGCGATCTCCGGGGTGACCGGAGGGTGGTCGGTGGACACCGTCTTCGCCTCGTACGGGGAGCTGTTCACCGGAAAGGCCCGGCCCCAGGGCGGCGGCGAACCGGAACTCGACCTTGACGACGAGGACGCCCGGATGGTGCTCGCCCTCGTCCGCGAACTCCTCGACCAGGAGGCCGCGAGCCCCGAACACCGGGGCGACCGCCGGCTGGCCCGCGCGCAGGCCCAACTGAGGGCGGCGGAGGACGCGTCGGCGCGGGCGCAGGGCGTGCTCGGCACCGCCAGGATCGCTCTCGACGCGTGCGCGCAGGTCGCGGCGTTGCCGGCCGTCCGCGAGCTGGCGCAGTGGCTCAGCGCGCGGGACGCGCTGCGGGCCCTGGGGCAGCCGGGCCGCTATCTGCGCCGCAAGGAGCCCGACGCCGCCGGGGTGACGCTCGACGCCCGGATCCGCGCCCTGGTACGGGGCTGTCTCGACCCTTCGCGTCCGGCGATCGTCGTGGCGCACTCGCTGGGCACGGTGGTCGCGTTGGAGACGCTGGCGGCGGACTACCCGGGCCCGGTCCCGCTCTTCGTCACCCTCGGCTCGCCGATCGCGACGAAGGGGGTCGTCTGGCCCCTGCTGCGGCCCCGGCCGCCGGCCACGCCAGCGTGCGTGGGGCGCTGGCTGGATTTCGCCGACCGCGACGACGTGGTCGTGCCGCGCACGGGGTTCGCCGAGTCCTTCGTCCCGAACGCGGCGGGCGTCCGGCCGGAACCGGAGCACCTGGACTCGTGCCGGCTCTGGGTCCACCCCGCGACCACGTATCTGCGCAGGCCCGAAGTGGCGGGCCGGATCATGGAGGCGGTCGCCGCACTGGGCGGCGCCCCGGCCTCATGACGGCACGGGAGACTCCGGCGACTCCGGGTGGCCCGGCGGTCCCGGGACCACGATCGCTCCCCGGGGACGTCGGGGATCCCGCGCGCGCCGGGGCGGAGGGTGTTCCCGGCGGTACGGGTGACGCGGGCGGGCTGCGCGGCCCTGCGCCGGCCGGACCCGGGGGCCGGGGCGCGGATGCTCCGGCTGATGCCGGGTTGTCGGCGGCAGGTGGCCGGATATCGTCCCCGCCGGTCGCGCACACCACCGCCCACGACGGACGGCCCGCACCCGCGACGGCCGGGGACGCCGAACGTGACCGCACCGGCGGTACGGGCCGGCTCCACGACACCGCGATACCCGGGGACGAACCAGAGGGCGCGCCTGGAACGCCGGGAACCCTCCGGGAAGCCGATACCGGAGCACCCCACCAACCCGGCGACCGGGCTCCCGCCTTCCCGGCACCGGCACCGGCGCCCGTCACCGCACAACCGCGCCCACCCGGGACACCCGGGTCCCTCGGCACCGGCGACCAGCGTCCGGGCTCCCTCGCACCATCGACCGCAGGCCGACAGCCATGCCCACTCGGGGACGCACCACGGGGAACGCTCCGGCAAGCCGACACCGGAGCCACCGGAGCACCCGGCCGCCCCGGCGACCACCAACCCGGCCTCCCCGCACCCGCAACCGCACACCCACGCACGCCCGGGACGCGCACTGCCGCCCCGGCCGAGGACACCGACCGCACCAGCCGTACGAGCCGTACGAGCCGGCTCCACGACACCGCGACACCCGGGGACGAGCCACCACGCCCGCCGGGAACACCGGGAACACCACGCCCGCCGGGAACGCCGGGAACGCTCCAGGAAGCCGATACCGAAGCCTCCAGCGCGCCCGGTCAGCCCGGCGACCGTGACCCCGGCCTCCCATCCGTCTCCGCACCACCACACCCCCCGGAGCCGCACACCACCGACCGCGAGCCCCGGAGCCAGTACGCGGACGTCCCCCCGCCCCCGCCCGGCCCGTGGGCAGGAAGCGCGACAGCGGGCGGCCGGACCCCGCAGGGCGGCCGGCCCCCGTACGGCCCCGGGGACCCGGCCGGGACCGGAGTGCGGCATGTCCTCGTCGTCGCCAGTCAGTGCGCCGCCGAGGAGGAGCTGCCGGGGCTCGCCGAGGTCGCCGACGGGGTGTTCGGTGCGCTGACCGATCCCCGGGTCGGCGGCTGCGTGGAGAGCCCCGTGCCCGGGGCCGCCCGGATGCGGGCCGGGGCCGCCGACCGGCGGGAGGTCGACGGCGCCGTGCGGGAGGCCATCCTGCGGGCCGGGGCGGCGGGCGCCGTGCTCGTGCTCGTCTTCATCGGGCACGGGCAGGCCCCCGACGACGCCGCCACCCTGCACTTCCTCGCCCGGGACTCCCGCCCCGGCGAGATGGCCGGCGCCGTCGACGTGGGCGCGCTGCTCGCCGCCGCCGCCGACCAGCCCGGCGTCGACGGCGTGATCGCGCTCCTCGACACCTGCCAGGCAGCCGCCGGCGCACCCGGCGGCCCCGCCCTCACCGGCGGCTACGCGCAGGGCCTCAAACGCGTCGCCGTCCTGATGGCGGCGACGGCCCGGCGGCCCGCCTACGACCTCGACTTCAGCCGGGAACTCACCGCCCTGCTGCGCCGGGGCGTGCCCGACGCCGGTCCGCTCCTGTCGCCGCGTACGGTCAAGGCCGGGCTGGGCGAACGGCTGCTGCGGCAGGACACCACGTATCTGGAGTACGACGGCGACCCCGGCGCCCCGGCCACCGGGCTCTGGCTGGCCCGGAACACCCGCCACTCCGTGAGCACCACCGGCGCTCTCGGCCCCCTCGGCGCCGCCGAACTCCACGACGCCCTCGCCGAGTGGACCCAGGCCGACCCCGGCACCGCCTGGACCCCCGACGCCCTGGACCGTCTCGCCCGGAGCGCCGCCGCGTCCCTGGACCCCGCCGCGCTACGGGTCCGCGAGACCGCCGAAGCGCTGCTCGCCGCCGTCGCCACCGGCCGTTTCCTCACCGACTGGGCCACCGGGCTCTCCACCCCCCACCTGCGGACCGCGATCGTCACGGTGAACCGCATGGCCGCCGCACCCGGCACCCCGCCGCTCGCGCCACCCGCAGCGGTCGGCGGCAGCGAACTCCTCCGCCATCTCCTCGAATTCGCCGTGCTGCGCACCACACCCGCGCTGCTGTCCGGCGGACCGGGCGCGTCCGGCGGCCCCGGTGGGGCGCTCGCGCGCTGCGTGGTCGCCGTCGCCGGGGCCTGCGGCCTCGATCCCGGGGACCCGGCGGTCCTCGGCTGGGCCCGGGGCGCCGACGCCGTCATCGCCCTCAACGACGCCCGCGAGGCCTACGCGGGACTCCGCGAGGACCACGTGCCCCGGCTGGTGATCAGCCTGCACGCGGCCCCGGTCGACTGGCCGGAGTCCCTGGCGGGCTTCCTCCGGGTCGGCGACCGGGCCCGGCACCAGCGGGAGTTCGCCTGCGTACCCACCCGTTCCGGGGTCGAGGAACGGCTGCCGGAGATCGTGGAGTGGGCGGAGTCCCTGCTGCCCGCCGGGGAGCCGCTGCGGCACGTCGACATCGCCGCCCCCAGCGCCGTCCTCGCCGAATGGCACCCGGAGCACGTCCCCACCGGGCTGTACGAACTCGGCGCCGACCGGACCGTCACCCTGCGCTGGGCGCGGCGGCTCGGGGTCCCCCGGCGGCTGCGCGGCATCAACGGGGAGGCCCGGCGGCGGCTGGCCCTGCTCGACGCGGGACCCACCGGGGGCGAGGCCCCTGTCGACTGGCTGGATCCGGTCACCGCGCAGGACACCACCGCGCTCAAGGGGCTGCTGCGGATGCGTCGTTTCCAGCGGGCCATCGGGGTCGACCACCGGCCGGCGCCGCCCCGCCTCGCCGAACTGCTGGAGACGCTGCTGCCGTACACCCCGGTCCTGTTCTGGCCCGGCGCCGGCGAAGGCCGGGCGGGGGACGCGCACCGCGACTGCCTGGGGCTGCTGTGGCCCCGGCTGCCGGCCGGGTTCGGGGAGGCGTACCAGCGGCGCAGGCTCGCCGACGCGGGTGTCCCCGCACCGCATCTGCCGCCCGCCGAACAGCGGCTGCTGGACGCGCTCGCGGAGCTGCGGACGGTGTGGCACGACCGGGACTGGCTGGATTTCTGCCTCTGGTACGAGGGGGCGGCCCCACCGCCGGAGCCGGCATCCCCGGAGCCGGCATCCCCGGAACCACCTCCCACGGGACCGACGCCGCCGGAACCGACTCCCACGAGCACCCCCGAGGACCCCACATGACCTGGCAGACGTACTACCGGGGCGACGGCCTCCCGCGCGATGTGGAACTCGCGGACCCGCCGCCCTGGCGCACCTTCCCGCGCCGCTCCGCCCATGAGGCGTTCCAGCCGCCGGAAGGGCTCACGGACGCGGTGAACGCGGCGCTCTACCTGCGCCGCCCGCTCCTGATCACCGGCGCGGCCGGGACCGGCAAGTCCACCGTGGTCGAACAGGTCGCGGCGGAACTGCGGCTGGGATCGGTGCTCCGCTGGCACATCACCTCCCGCAGCACCCTGGCGGACGCGCTGTGCCGGTACGACGCACTGGGCCACATCCACGCGCTGCGGCTGCGCCAGACCGTCCAGCCGGCCACGGAACCGGCCACGGAAAAAGGCACGGAACCAGCCACGGAAACGGCCACCGGCGCCGACGACATCGCGCCCTTCCTCCGGCTCGGCCCCCTCGGCACCGCCCTGCTCCCCGGCACCCGCCCCCGCGCCCTGCTGATCGACGAGATCGACAAGAGCGACCTGGACCTCCCCAGCGACCTCCTGGATGTCCTGGAGCGCGGCGAGTTCGAGATCCCGGAGCTGGTCCGCCACCCCGGCGAGCTGATCCCGGTCCGCACCGCCGACACCGACGCCCGCCGCACGCACGACATCGCCGACGGCCACGTCCAGTGCACCGAGTTCCCGTTCATCGTCATGACGAGCAACGGGGAACGGGACTTCGCGCCCCCGTTCCTGCGCCGCTGTGTCCGGTACGAGATGCCCGCGCCCACCGCCGACACCCTCCGCCGGGCCGTCGCCGCCCATCTGGGGGCCGAGCTTCCCGGTCAGGGCCCAGTGGCCGGCCTGATCGAGTCGTTCGCGGCCCGGGTGGAACGCGGCGACAGCCTCGCCGTCGATCAGCTCCTCAACGCGGTACGGCTCCTCACCGACGCGGGGGCGCCCACGGGTGAGCAGCGCGAACGGCTGCTCGCGCTGCTCACACGGGAGTTGAACGGTGGCTGACCAGCCGCCCCTCTACGGTGCGCTGGACCGGCTGACCACGGCCCTCGCGGGGGTGCTCGGGGAGCTGGCCCCCGGCGGTACGGACGCGGTGGCGGTCGCCGACGCGCTGTGGCTGGCCGCCGCGTCCACCCCGGGCGGGGCCGTCCCCGGTGCGGCCAGACCCGTACCGGAGCCGGTCGCGGTACGGACGGCACGGCCCGCCGCCGCCCCCGACGGGCCCGCGCCCCCGGATCCGGACCCCGAGCCCGTACCGCCACAGGAGCCGGCGCAGGAGTCGGCACACGAGTCGGGCCGCCCGGACACCGTGGAGTGGTACGAACCCCTCCCCGGCCCCCGGCGGCCGGCCACGCCCACCGCCCCCGTGACCGTCGCGGCCGTCGCGGCCGGCCGGGCGCTGCCCGCCCCGCTGGACGTCGGACGGGCGCTGCGCCCCTTCCACCGCCGCCGTGGCCACGGCCCGCGCCGGGTCCTCGATCTGCCGGAGACGCTGCGGCAGAGCGCGCGTATGGGGGAACTCCTGCCGGTGCTGGGCCCGGTGCCGGAGCCCTGGTTCGAGATCGTGCTCGTGGTCGACACCGCGCCCGCGATGGCGGTCTGGGAGGACGCGGTCGCCGAGTTCACCGCCCTGCTGGCCGGTCTCGGCGCGTTCCGCCGGGTCACCGTCCTCGCCCTGGCCGACGGGGAGCGGCTGGTGGACCGCCGGGGCCGCAGCGCCGACCCGGACCGGCTCGCCGCGCCCGACGGCCGGCGGCTGGTGCTGATGGTCTCGGACTGCGCGGCGGCCCCCTGGTACGGGCCGGGGCCCTGGCGACTGCTGCGCCGCTGGGGCCGCCGGGCGCCGGTGGCGCTGCTCAATCCGCTGCCGGGGCGCCTGTGGTCCCGTACCGCACTGGACCTGCCCGCCGTACGGGTTGGCTCGCGCGCGCCCGTCCGCGACAACCGGGGCCTGCGGTACGCCGGTTCCGCCGCCCGCCCGGGGTGGCTGCCGCTGCCGGTGCTGTCCTTCTCCCCGTACGCGCTGGAACGCTGGGCGCGGGGCTTCGTACGCGGTGCGCCGGAGGGGTACGACGCCGTACTCGTACCGCCGTCGGGGATCCTCCCGGCGGCCCTGACGGCCCCGGAGGCGGAAGAGCCGGACCCGGTGGAGGTGTTCCTGCGGACCGGTTCGGCGGACGCGGTCCGGCTGGCGGCGCTCGGCAGCCCGTTCCGGCGGCTGGATCTGGCGCTGTTGCACCTGATCCGCCGGGAGGTGGTGCCCGGGGCCGGTACCGACACCGTCGCGGAGCTGCTGACCAGCGGGATCGTCAGCGTCGAACGGGAGGGCACGGCACCGCCGTCCGTCCTCTTCGGCGAGCGCGCGCGGGAGCGACTCGCCGCCGTCCTGACCCGCCGGGACGCCTGGCTGACGCACACCGCGCTGAGCCGCTACGTCGCTTCCCGGACACCGTGGCCGGTGGACGGCGTCAACGCGCGCGTGGCCGGAACCGGGACGGTCCTCCCGGCGGAGGTGCGGCCGTTCGCGGAGGCGTCGGGCGAGCTGCTGGGGCTGCTGCGGGGCAGCAGCCCGACGGTCGCGGCCCGCACGGCGGAGGCCCGGCCGATTTCGTACGACGGTCCGCTCCCGGATCCCCGGCGCAGCCGGGCCCTGTTGATCGGGACCACCGACTACGACTTCCTCGCGGCCCACCCCGGGGCCTCACACGCGGTGGAGAATCTGCGTGCCGTGCTGACCTCTCCGGATGGCTGGAACCTGCCGCCGGAGCACATCCGGATCCTCGTCGACCCGCCGGACCGGGAGGCGGTGCTGGGGGCGCTGCGGAAGGCGTGCGAGGAGGCGACGGACGCGCTGTTCCTCTATGCCGTCGGGCATGTGGTGACGGAGGCGGGGGCGGTCGCCTGGGGGCTGAAGTCGGCCGTGTCGGGCGGGTCCTCCGATGCCATCGTGCCCCTGTCCACGGTCCGGCTCGTCCTGGAGAGCCACCACGTGCGCCGGGTGCTGGCCGTGCTCGACCACGACCGGGGGCTGGAGTCGCTGCGGCTGCTGGCGGTGCCCGCCCGCCCCCTGAAGACCCAGCCGTCGCTGCGGCTGCTGGCGAGCACGGGCCAGGACGTGGTTCCCCTGGGTCCGGTGCTCGCGGGGATCGCCGACCGGGGGGTGCCGGGCGGGCCGGAGTTCCTGGGCGTGCACGAGCTGCGGGAGGAGGCGGAGCGGTGGCTGAACGCCGGTCCGCGTGACGAGTACGTCCACTCGCTGGAGCTGGGATCGTTCCCGCTCGCCCTGGTCCGCAACAGCGCGGTCGGCGAACCGTCGGACGGACCGGACCCCACGGATCCGGAGACGGACATCGTGTACGAGGCGGTGAGCACCAGGCTGCGGCGGCTGCTGCCGCTCCGCTACGCCGGCCCGTCGCGGCGGAGCACCGACCGGGTGCTGCTGGAGCTGTTGCAGTTCGCGGAAGCCCCGCCAGAGGGGTCAGACCCGGCGAATGCCGGCGAACTGCTCACGGCGCTGACCGCCCATCTCACCGCCAGGGGCCTCACGGTGTCCTCGGAGAAGGCAGGGGAGAGCGTCAGGCACTACTTCGTCAGGACCACCCGCCGGCTCACCGGACACGCCCATCATCTGCGGGTGGAGGGGGCGACCGGACCCTGGCTCCCGGCCCCGTACGAGGCGATCCGCTACTCGTCGCCGAGGGTCCGCTTCCTCGTCGTTCCCGACGAACCGGACCACCCGTTCCCGCCCCTGGCGGACCGGGTCTCCGTGCTGGACGACGATTCGGTGGACGGCCACTACGCCACCGTCGTTCTGCGCGTGCCGCTCTCCCCCGCCGCCCGGGACGGGTGGCCCGGTATGGCCGAGGAGTTGCTGTACGAGTTGCCGATGCCGTTCGAGGACGGGCTGCTGGCGGCGGTGGAGAACGCCTGTTCGTCGCTGGCGGCCAACGGCCCGGACCTGGCCCGGCTGGGCGTCCCGGACTCGCTGGAGGATCCCGTCCTGGTGGCCGTGCGGCCGGACCCGGAGTCGCTGGACTGGCAGCCGCACGAGGAGTACGACCACGGCCTGGTCGTGGGCGAGCTGACGATCTCGGCCGAGCTGGAGTTCGAGGGGTTCCTGCCGGCGGACGAGACCTCCGTACGGGATCCGGACGACGACCCCAGGGTGTGGACCCGCGTCCACCGGGACGTCGTCCTCGTCTTCACCGCCCAGATCGAACCCGACGAGCTGGGCATCGAGCTGGAGTTGCAGCAGGCCCACGAGGTGGGCCGGAGCCCCCGGGAGGACCATCCGCACGCCGGTGAGTGAGGGTGCGCGTGGGGCGTGAGTGACGGGAGTCTCAGCACGGGCGGCGTCCGCCCCCTGGTCAGGTGTAGGATCCATCGACTTACACTTAGCCAAGCCTTACCAAACCACATTCCGGGCAGGGGTGACGTCTGCCCTGCCCGGGACGCGCCGACTGCTCAGAACCCTTGCTCGCCCGCACGAAAGCAGAACGTTCATGATCAGCAAGTCCTCCTCGCGCCGTGGCGCGCTCGTCCTGGCCGCCGCGCTCGCGGGTGCGCTGACCCTCACCGCGTGCGGCTCGGGCAACGACTCCGGCGACGGCAAGGACAGTGGCGCCAAGGGCGGCAAGGGCACGGACAAGTCGGCCACGAAGACCGTCAAGACCGCGATGGGCGATGTCCCGGTCGCCGAGAAGCCGCAGCGCGTCGTGGTGCTGGACACCGCCGAGCTGGACTCGGTCATCACCCTCGGCGTCAAGCCGGTGGGCGCGACCCGCACGGACACCGCGTCCGGCTTTCCCGAGCACCTGCCCAAGGACATGGTGGACGGCGTGAAGCTGGTCGGCGAGCAGCCCGACCCCAACCTGGAGACGATCGCGGCCCTCGACCCCGATCTGATCCTCACCAGCAAGCTGCGCCACGGCGACAAGTACGAGCAGCTGAAGGCCATCGCCCCGACGGTGATGACGGAGAGCACCGGCCTGCCGTGGAAGGAGAACTTCCTGAAGCACGCGGAGGCCCTGGGCAAGGAGGCCGAGGCGAAGCAGGCCGTCGCGGGCTACCAGGCGCGTACGGCCGAGCTGACCAAGGCGCTGGGCGGTAAGGAGAAGGCCGCCGCCACCACGGTCAACATGGTCCGCTTCATCGAGGGTGCGGACATCCGCATCTACGGCAAGGAGAACTACATCGGCACCATCCTCGCCGATGTCGGCCTGGGCCGCCCGGCCATCACCGACGAGGCCGAGGACGGCTTCATGGTGAACGTCAGCCCGGAGAAGATCGACTCCGCCGACGCGGACGTGATCTTCCACTCCACCATCGGCGACCCGAAGAAGGCCAAGGCCACCCAGGTGCTGGGCGGTCCGCTGTGGAAGAACCTGGGCGCGGTGAAGAAGGGCGACGTCTTCCCCGTCAAGGACGAGCTGTGGATCCAGGGCATCGGCTACACCGCCGCCGGTCTGATCCTCGACGAGCTGGAGAAGTCGCTCGTCAAGTGACCCGGCGGGCGGGGCGGCAGGCGCCGCCCCCTGACCCGGCACACGGGGGCGGCCGACACCATCCCCCCTCGGATCACCGCGCCGGCGGGACCCCACCCCTCACCCGGGTCCCGTCGGCGCGGTGCCATGTCCGGACCCGTGCGGGGCTCGCCGAGGTGGTGGCGGAGCGGTGAACGAGGGCCGGGGCGCGGCTGCCGGACGGCCGGTCCGTCATCCGCGCCCCGGCCGTCAGCCCGGGTCCCAGCCGTCCCCCGGGTCTCCTGTGAAGCCTGGGTCCCAGCCGTCCCCGGGGTCGCCGTTGACGGCGGTGACGACGGTGACGACGGCGGGAAAGGCGGTGAAGGCATGCGTGAACGTGTACATGGGATTCCTCTTCTCTGCTGCTGCTGCGGCTGCGGCTGCGGCTGCTGCGACTGGCTCTGGGGTACGCCCCGCACGCCCGGCGCCACCGGGCACGGCGGCACGACTCCGTTCCGGACCCGGCGTGGGCACGGTCGGCTGCCGGGACCGGCGCACGCTCGGATACGGGCACGGATGGGCGGTACGGGGAAAGGGGTGCCGCCCGGGGGCGGTCTCCCCCAGGGGCTCGACCGGGGCAGGGGTCCGGGACGGGAGGGGAGGATCTGCCCCGCCGGGGCGGGTGGGGGTGGGTCGCGGGAGAGCCCGGGACGGGGTCCGCGTGCGGGAGTCCGGGGGACTCACCGGAGGGTGGCGTTCATCGCCTTTCCGTTCGTCATGACATCGATCGTTGCAGGGGTGTTGGGGATGCGCAACGCGGTTTCCGACCGCCGGAACCGCATCCAGAACGTGCCCCGGGACCGCATCCGGAACCACTCCAGGAACCCGGCCCGGACGTCCGTACGAGCTCTTTCCCGGGCCCGCCGGAGCACTCCCGGAGCGCCCCGGAGCACTCCCGGAGCACCCGCCGGAGCACTCCGCGGGGAACGCGCGTCCCGAGCCAGGAACTGCCGTTCGGGGAATTACCGGACTATGGACGGACGGACCGCTTCCGGAGAGACTGAGCCCCATCGACGCGCACCGCGCAGGGCATCCTCGGTCGATGAGAGGGGCGTCGGCGGACCATGACGTGCGAACCGGGGGGAAAAGCCGCCGACTTAGGCGATCGGTCACCCGTGAGACCCGTTCTGACCTGGCCATTCCTGGAATCGGCCGGGCCAGTGCCCGCCCCGCCGGACGGCCATTCGTCACCGGCATATGCACCCTCGATAAACCGCGGTCCCGGTTCGGAACACCCGTACCACGGAACCCACTTCGCACAGCCGGAGGAAATCACAGGGGGGAATTCCCGCCAGGGGGAAATCCGGCCCCGGAAACGCCCGGTGGAACACCCGGTGGAACGACCGGCGGAACGACCGCCGGCGTGCGGGGGCGGGGGCGGGATCCGCACCCCGGGACACGGGCGGACCACCGGCCGGCGACGACACGTTCCGCGCGGCGGAGCGCGGCGGGATCCGGAAGACGGGGCCCAGCTCACGGCCCGGCGGGCCGCCCGGCAGACGTACGGCAAGGGGGATCCATGCGACACCCACCAGCGATCACGGACGCCCGCGGCGGACGGGCAGGCGCCCAGCCGCTCTCCCGGCGGGTGCGGCGGCTGGCGCCGCCCACCATCGACCGGTACACCGCGGAGGGCGCCGGCGCCGCCATCGACCTCGCCCACGGGCACTGCGAATGGGACGGCGGAGCCGGCGCGCCCGAGCCCGGGGAGCTGTCCGCCGGGGCCCTGACGGCCGCCTGCGGCCACGCCCCGCCGGAGGGGCCGCTGCCGCTGCGCTCGGCCGTCGCTCGCGCCCTGGGTCTGCGCCTGGGCACCGCCGTGGACCCGGCCGCCGAGGTCACCCTCACCCAGGGCACGGCCCAGGCGCTCTACGCGGCCCTGCTCGCACTGGTCGACCCCGGCGACGAGGTGATCGTCTTTGAGCCGTACCACGAGGGCTTCCTGCACGCCGTGGAGCTGGCGGGCGCCCGGGTGCGGCTGGTCCGGATGCACCCGCCGGACTGGGAGTACGACGAACGCGAGCTGCGGGCCGCCTTCACCACCCGTACCCGGGCGGTCGTCGTCAACTCGCCCCACAATCCGACAGGCCGGGTCCTGGGCCCCGCCGAGGTACGGACCCTGACCGAACTCTGCGCGGCGCACCGCGCGGGCATCGTCAGCGACGAGGCGTACGCGGCGACGGTCTACGAGGGGACGCACCACTCGCCCTGGCAGTACCCGGGGGGCCGGGAGCGGACGGTGGTGATCGGCAGCCTCTCCCTGACCCACCGGACGGCTGGCCGGCGCATCGGGTACGCGGCGGCCTGCGCCCCGCTGACCGACCGGCTGCGGCTGGTCCAGCAGACGGTGGCCCGGTGCGCGGCCGCGCCCCTCGACGCGGTGTCCGCCGCGGCGCTGGCGCGGGCCGACTTCTCCGCCGCGTACCACCTGGGGCTGCGCGAGGAGTTACGGCGCAAGCGGGATCTGCTGGTGGACGCGCTCAACGACGCCGGGCTGCCGACACCCGCGCCACAGGGGGCGGTCTTCGCCTTCTCCGGCACCCTCGGCCGCGACAGCGAACGGCTCACGCAGGCGCTGGCGCGGGATCTCTCCCTGGCCGCCGTGCCGGGGACCTGCTTCTTCGCCGGAGCGCACCGGGGGAGCGGAATGGTCCGCTTCTGCTTCGCCCGGAGGGACGCGACCCTGGCGGCGGCCCTGGCCGGACTGCCGCTGCTGCGGTCGGGGGGCGTGGCGGTCTGACGCCCCGGGGGTGCCCGGGGGTACGGGCCCCGGGCACCCCGCACCGCACATGCCCCCGCACATGCTCCCGCGCGTGTCCCCGTGCGTCCCCCCGCGCGTATCGCTGCACGTATCCCTGCGCGATACCCACGCTGGCCTGCGCGGGCGGCGGCCACGACCCGGGGACGGCCCTCCCCGTCCGCACCATTCCGCGACAAGGCGGAACCAATCGCTCCATTTCCCCCTCCTCCCTTCCGTGAACACCGCGAAACTCCGCCCCCTGGGGCTGACGGCCGCCGCCGCGACCGTCGCCCTGTCCCTCACCGCCGCCTCCGCCCCGGCCGTGGGCGCCGCCGCCCCCACCGCCCCCGCGAAGGCGAAGCAGCCCGTGCCCGGCGCCGTGCTGACCTCGTACAAGCTGGCACCGGGGCTGCTGAGGATCACCGGCGGACGGACGGCCGGCAACCCCTCGCAGTTCCACGGAGTCCTCGGGGTGCCCCGGGGCAAGGGCCCCCACCCGGTCGTCGTCGTCCTGCACGGCAGCCACCACAACTGCGTGTCGCCCGGGAACCCGTACATCGCCCGCAAGCCCGTGAAGACCACCTGGCCGCTGGTGTGCGCCAAGCCCGGCGCCCCCGTCAAGAACGGTCTCGGCCCCGACTACCTGCGGCAGAACGTGGGGCAGTCCTACCTGGTCGAGGAGCTGACCCGGCAGGGCTTCGCCGCCGTCGCGATCGACGTCGTCTCGCCCGAGATCTGGTGGGGCGGCGAGACCGAGCCCGACAAGGGGTACAAGCAGCTGATCGACGCGCATCTGCGGCTGCTGCGCGACCTCGGCCAGGGCAAGGACCACGGGCTGAAGGTCAAGGGGCTCAAGGGCCGCCTGGACACCTCCCGGGTGGGCCTCGTCGGGCACAGCCGGGGCGGCGGGCATGTGCTCTCGCCGGGGGCCGCGAAGCGCCCGGGGCTCTTCGGCGCGGTCGCGATCCAGCCCGCGGAGAGCGGCGAGGCCGCGACCCACAAGGTCCCCGTCCTCAACATCCGGGGCGGCTGCGACGAGGACGTCTCCCCGACGGCCGGCCTGGACACGATGAAGCGGCTCGCGAAGTCCGGGTCCACCCGGGTCGCCGCCGACGTGCTGCTCGCGGGCACGGGCCACCGGATGCTCAACACCAACCTCTCCGCCACCGACCCCGGCGGCACCATCGGCGACTGCGCGCGCGGAAAGGTCGCGTCCCCCGCCGCAGCCCGCTCGCAGACCGCGCGGCTGACGGCGGAGTTCCTGGCGCAGGCGCTGCGGAAGTCCCCGTCCTACAGCCTCCCCGCCGTCAAGGGCCTCGCCCCGAAGGCCGTGAACCTCCGCAAGGGCGGCCCCGCGCTGCGGCTCCGGCCGGCCGAGCGGCGCGCGTACACCGAACCGCACCGGATCCCCCTGGTCTCATCGGAGCGGCGGATCCTGCCCGCCATCCCGAAGAACCTGGAGATCAACAAACAGCCCGACGCCGGGATCTGACCCCCGGGGGACAGCGGGCCGGGGGCGGGTCAGTCGTGGTGGTGCGTGGACGACGTGTCCGCCGGCGGCTCGCCCCGGCCGCCGTCGCGGCCCGTGGCCAGGACCGCCAGCACCGCGACGACGACGCCCGCGACCGCGAGCCGGCCCGCCGCCCGCAGGGTCCAGGCCGCCTTCGCCCCCGGGGACGACCCGGGGGCCGCCAGCCGCTGCGCGCGGCGCGCCGGGCGGAGCAGCCGTACCAGGAAGAGCGCCGCGATGGGCAGTTGCAGCAGCCAGATCGAGGTGCGGAACCAGCCGTCGTACCAGACGTTCGTCCCGTACAGCAGCGTGTGCCACACACTCGCGACATAGACGACGATGACGAACCGGTGCATCACCCGCCAGGTGCGCGGGCCGATGCGGTGACGTACGTAGAAGAGCAGCCCGAGCGGGATCGCGAGGTAGAGCGCGGCCTGGCCGATGGGGATGGCGATCCGGCCCGTGCCCGAGGCGTAGCCGCCGGGGACGAAGGCCTCGACGAAGGCCGTCCAGGCGCTCGCGTACCAGGAGTCCTGGTCGTGGCGGACGAGTTCGGCGGCGAAGAGCAGGGCGTGCGCGAGGGTCAGCACGATGACATTGAGGCTGGTGGTGCGGTGCAGCCGCTCCAGCCGGGGCCCGGACAGCGGCAGCCAGGCCGGGCGGGAGCCGGAGAGCAGCAGTCCGAGGATGACCGTGCCCCACGCCCACAGCAGCGCCGACCAGCCGAAGGCCTGGCTGAGGAAGTAGAGCCAGAAGCCCTCGGGGTCGTCGGCCATGAACGGCATGACGGTGGCCGTGGACGAGGACCGGTCGTTGATCCGCACCCAGAGCAGCCAGAAGACGGCTCCGGTGACGATGAGCGCGACCAGGCCGTCGTAGCCGCTCGCGCGCAGGTCGGAGCGGAGGGTGACGCGGGGCGGCGCGGGCCGGGAGGACTCCGGCCGCCGGGCCCCGGGAACGCCGGCCGTGGCCTCCGGAGCGGTCGGCTCCGGGGCTGTGGGCTCCGTGTTCTGTTGCATCGGCTCCGCTCCGCTCTTCGCTGGCGCCCGCATGGGCCCGGGGGCGCACGGGGGACGTGACGCCGAACAGGTCGGACCCGGGGGCCGGAAAGTTCCCCCGGACCCCGGATCGACCGGAAGTGATGTGCGTCACCTCGCATAAGTGTCCGATTTCCTCGGTGGATATCCAGAACTGTCCTGATCGGCGGGTCTTCCCCGCCCCCGGGGTCCCACTGGCACCATGGCGCCCATGGCAGCCGGATCCGCGCTCCGCCTCGCCCACACCGCGGTACTCGCCGCTGTGTGCGTCGTGGTGTCCGGACTCGGCCACGCGCTGGCCTCCGGGGCGTCACCGCCGTTACGGGCGTACGCACTCGCCCTGCCGCCCGTGCTCGCCGCGGGCTGGCGGCTCACCCGCAGGGAGCGGTCCGCGCGGGCCGTCGTCGCCGCCAGCGCGGCCGGACAGCTCGCCCTGCACGTGCTGTTCGGCCTGGTCTCGCACGGGCCCGCCGCGCCGGGCCATCCGCCGGGGCACCCCGCGCCCGGGGGGACGTCGCTCGCCGGGCTCACCGTCTCCGCCGAGGCCGTGACCGCCTCACTGACCGCCTCGCTGACCTCCGGCATGGCCGGCGCCCACGTACTCGCGGGCGCGGTCTGCGGCTGGTGGCTCTGGCGCGGCGAGCGGGCCCTGGTCCAACTGGGGCGCGCGCTCGCCCTCTTCGCGGACGGACCGCTGCACAGCGTCCGTACCGCCATCCTCCGCACCGCCCTGATCGAGGCGGTGCTCCGCGGCACCCTCGTGCCGCCGCCGGCCCCGGCCGTGCCCGCCGGGCCGCCGGAACCCGCCCGGATGCCGGCCTTCCTGCTGCCCCTGCGCACCCTCTCGCGCCGCGGGCCCCCGCTCCTTCCGTCCTGATCCCGCCATCAGCAGCGCCAACGCCTGCCTCTGAGCAGCGCCTTTCAGGCTTTCATCACCTCTGCCGGGCCCGCCCGGACGTGAAGGACGATTTCTTATGCTTCGTACGCATACGCCTGCCCCCGCCCCTGCCCATGCCCCTGCCCCTGCCCCGGGGACGGCAGACCCGGAGATATCCGCATCCGCCCCGGATGCCGCCGCGCCGGTCGCCGCCGACCGTGCCGAGCGGGACGCCGAGGTCACCCGCTGGGCCCTGGCCGCCGGCCGCGGCGACCGGCGGGCCGCCGAGCGGTTCGTCCGCGCCACCTACGACGACGTACGCCGTTTCGTCGCCCATCTCACCGCCGACAGCCGGGGTGCCGAGGATCTGACGCAGGAGGTCTTCCTGCGGGCACTCGCCGGGATCGGCCGGTTCGCCGGGCGCTCCTGTGCCCGGTCCTGGCTGCTGGCCATCGCCCGCCGGGTGGTGGTGGACCGCTACCGGCGGGCGGCGGCGCGGCCCCGGATCGCCGACACCTCCGACTGGCTGGGCGCCGCCGACCGGGCGCAACCGCGCCATCTCCCGGGATTCGAGGAGTCGGTGGCCTTCGCGGACGCGATCGCCGCCCTGGAGCCGGGCCGCAGGAGGGCGTTCGTCCTCACCTGCCAGCTGGGGCTCTCGTACGCGGAGGCCGCCCGGCTGCTCGACTGCCCGGTGGGGACCATAAGATCCCGGGTCGCGCGGGCCCGCCGCGATCTCGCCGAGGTCTGGGTCAGCGACCGGCGGGCGCTGGTCGCCGCCTGACCTGCTCCCGACCGCCACCGCGCCGCCGTCGCCGCACCCGTACGACCGCCCACAGGAGCAGCGGCAGCAGCACGCTCTGGGCGGCGACCGCGAGCCAGAACCAGGAGGCGTCGCCCGCCTGTTCGGCGGCCCCGTAGAGCGGGCCGCCGAACAGGGCCGCCCCGAAGGCGCCCAGACCGGCCGCCAGCCGCTGCCGGCCGAAGACGGTGGCGGCGGGCGCGCGGGTACGGGCCAGTGCCTCCAGGTCGTTGCGGAGGAAGAGGACCGTCTCGGCCGTGCAGATCAGCACCGCGCCCAGCACGATCCCCGGCGGGCCGCCGGTCGCCACGGCGGCCGTGCCGGCGGCCATCGCGCCGAACCCCAGCCACAGCGCCCGGGGGTAGCCGAGCCGGGCGATCCGGTCGGCGAACAGCGGCTGGCCGACGACCAGCAGCAGCGCGTACCCCATGAGCAGGAACCCGTAGAACGCGGCGGACGTGCGGGGGACCGCGTACAGGGCCAGGTAGTGCTGGAAGAACATGAAGACGTAGACGGAGAGCAGGGTGTACGCGAACGGGGAGGGGGCGGGTGGCGACCGGTCGTCCGCAGGCCCACCGGGCCCCTCCGCAGGCTCACCGGGTCCCTCCACAGGCTCCTGCGACGACTGCGAAGGCTCCTTCGCGGACTCCTCCGACTCCTCCGACTCCTCCGACGGCTGCGACGGCTGCGACGGCTCCGGTTCCGGTTCGTCGGCCGTCTCCGGCAGCACCAGATGCGCCGCCGCCACCAGCGCGAACACCACCGTCACCGCCGCGAACAGCGCGGTCGGCGAGGTCAGCACCAGCGGCGCGGCGGCGGGCGGCCCGAGCGCGATGCCCAGGTTGAACGCCGACCCGCTCGCCGCGAGCAGCCGGGGCCGCTCCTCCGCCGGCCGCCCCGCCACCAGGTACGCCTTGTTCGCGGGGAGGTACAGCGCCGCCCCGACCGAGATCAGCAGCAGTGCCGCGATCGCGTACTCCGGCCGGTCGGCGGCGGGCACCAGCGTGCCGAACCCCGCCGTCCGGACGGCGAGGGCGGTCAGCATGGTGGTCCGCAGCCCGATCCGGGCGGCCAGCGCGGCGCCCACCACACCCCCGCTGAACTGCACCAGCGAGGCCACGGCGAGCACCAGGCCGACCACCCCGAGCCCGAGCCCGAAGCGCTCGTGGAGCAGCACCGACATGTACGGCAGCACGGCGAAGCTGCCGAGGGTGATCAGGAAGGAGGCTCCGAGGAGGAGCCGGCGGTGGGCCCCGAAGCGGGTCCGGGTCACAAAACGGCGGGCCGGGGAGCCGGCTTGAGGACCGGGCGGACGGTGGTCGCCGCGGCCCACGCCCGGTGCTGGGCGAGTTCGGCGGTGGCCGCCTCGGCGAGCACCATCCCCGTACAGCCGCGCTGGTCGCCCACGTCCGGGACCGCGTCGCCGGGTGCGCGGACGGGGAACCACTCCACGGGCCCGGGGAAGGCGCCGAGCCCGTCCAGGCCCGCCCACTCCAGCAGTGTGCCCGGTTCGTCCGGGTAGACGAGGACGAAGGAGACCGCCGGGCCGCTCGGTGCGAGCGAGGCGTCCAGGAGGGCGGGCCTGCGGCCGAGGGTGACGTCGATCAGCGCCTCGTACACATTGGTCCGCAGCGCGCGGCAGAGGGCCTCCCCGATCAGGGCTCCGCCGATCCTTCGGTTGATCTCGACGAGTTCGGGGCCCTGGGCGGTGAGGACGAACTCGACATGGGCGAAGCCCTGGTCGTGCCCGGCGGCGGCGAGCGCCCGGGCCACCCAGCGTTCGACGGTGTCCCGGTCGCCGGCGGGCAGCGCGACCGGGAAGGCGGCGCCCTCCTCCCGTACCGCCGGGGTCCGCGAGGTCAGCCGGCTGGAGACGCCCAGGAGCCGGGTCTCGCCGTGCCAGCTCAGGGTCTCGGCACTGTAGAGCGGTCCGGAGAGGAAGGGTTCGGCGAGAAGCCGGCCCTTGAGGGCGCTGCGGGCGGCCTCGTCCAGGGCCGGGCGCAGCGCGTCGGGGTCCCGGACGATCCACACGCCCCGGGAGGAGGTCCCGGCGGAGTCCTTGAGGACGCAGGGCAGGCCGACGGCCGCGAGGACGCGGTCGGCGGCGCCGGGGAGCGCCGGGTCCACGACGACCGCCGTCCGGGCGCCGACCCCGGCGCGGTGCAGGGCGTCCCGGACGAGGGCCTTGTCGCGCAGTGCCCGGACGGCGGCGGGGTCGGGTCCCGGCAGGACCAGCTCGGCGGCGAGTTCGGCGGCCGGGGTGCTCCAGGTGTCGGTGGTGTTGACGATGCCGGCGAGACCGGGCAGGTCGCCGAGGGCCCGCCGGACGGCGCCGGTGTCGGTGGTGTCGACGTCGATCACATCGAGGAGTCCGGGCTCCATGGTGGCCAGCTCATGGCGGTAGACCGAGCGGTCGCCGGTGAGCAGGGCCAGCCGGTGACCGGCGGCGATGGCGGCCTCGGCGGTCCGTACCAGGCCGAAGGAGAGCGATTCGAGGGAGGCGATGGTCATCGGGGGCTCCCGGCGGGGAGGGCGGCCTGGCCGCTGTCGTCGGTGGTGGTGGCGGCGGTGGCTGTGGCGGCGGGTACGGGCACGGCGGATACGGGGGCGTCGGCAGACGGGTCCGAGGACAGCGGGAGGGGCGGTTCCGCCTCGGGTCCGGTGCGGGCGCCCGGCGGCGCGGCCCGCCCCGCCCACTCCAGCACCGACCACGGCGGCGCCAGGTCCGCGAGCGCCGTGATCCGCCGGGGCCGCAGCCCGCGCGGGTCCTGGGCCTCCTCGTGCCGGGCGAACACCCGCTCCGTGTACCGGTGTCCGGTGTCCGCGCCCAGCACCAGATGGGTGGCGCCGGTGGTGTCCCGCTCCGCCTCCCACCGGGCGACCAGGTGCGCGGCCCCGGTGGAGAGCCCGGCGAAGACGGCGTGCCCGCGCAGGAGTTCCACCGCGCCGGCCATCGCGTGCCGGAAGTCCAGCCAGTGCAGGGTGTCGTACAGCTCGTGCCGGACGTTCCCGAACGGGATCGAGCTGCCGATCCCGGCGATGATCGCGTCCGGGTCGCTGAACCCCTCGCTGCCGAAGGTGACGCTGCCGAACGGCTGCACCCCCACCAGCCGGACCGGCCGCCCGGCGGCCCGCAGCGCCTCGGTGAGCCCCCCGGTGGACGAGCCGGTGCCGACCGAGCCGACCACGGTGAGCGGCCCGGTGGGCAGCGCGGCCCCGGCCAGTTCGGCGAACTCGCGGTAGCCGGCGTAGTGCACCCCGTCGTGGTACTGCCGCATCCAGTGGCAGTCCGGCCGCCGCCGCAGCAGGTCCCGTACGTGCCGCACCCGCCGCTCCTGGTCGAGCCGCAGGCTCCGGGACGGCGGCATCTGGTCGACGGTCGCGCCGAGGACTTCGAGCTGGGCGCGCATGGTGGCGTCGACGGTGGTCGAGGCGACGATGTGGCAGCGGAGCCCGTAGCGGTGGCAGGCCATGGCGAGCGCGAGCGCGTAGATGCCGCTGGAGCTGTCCACGAGGGTCTGGCCGGGGACGATCCGCCCGCTCTCCAGCAGGGAGCGGACGGCGCCGAGGGCCGCGTACACCTTCATCGTCTCGAAGCGGGCGAGGACGACGGTGTCGGAGAGCCGGACGAAGGCGGGGTCCTTGAGCGCGTCGGTGATGTGTTCGTGGACGGGCACGTGCCTCGCAGCCGTGGTGGGGGTCGTGGTCGTGGTCAGGGGTGCGGCTGCCATGGACGGACGGTTCTCCTCCGGTCGGGACGGCGCGGGGCGGCGGGGCGCGGCGACGTCGCTCACTCCACGCGGCCCTGGACGATGAGCCGGCGCGAGTGCTGGTCGTAGGGCCCGCCGTCGAAGTCGCCGAAGCACTCCACGTCGGTGAACCCGGCCGCCACGAACAGGTCGTGCAGCTCGGCGGCGCTGTAGAGGAACGAGTGGATGGAGGCGGTACGGGCGGTGTCGCCGCGTACGAGCGTCCAGTCGGTGCGGAGCCTGCGCCAGCTGTCGAGGACGGTGTCCCGCTGCACGACGTAGGAGCCGTCGGGCAGGTCGACGGCCTGCGGGCGGCCGATCCAGCCCGCCAGCACCTCCTTGCCCATGACGTCCACGAGCAGCCGGCCGCCGGGTGCGAGGCTGCGGTGCGCGTTGCGCAGCACCCGCAGGTTGTCGGCGGCGTCGGCGAAGTAGCCGAAGGAGGTGTAGAGGTTGAGGATCACGTCGAAGGCGCCGGGGTCGGCGTAGTCGAGCATGTCGGCCCGGACCAGGTCGGCTTCGGCGCCCGCCCGGGCGAGGGCGGCTCCGGCCCGCTCCAGCATGGCGGCGCTGAGGTCGACGCCGGTGACCTTGTGGCCGCGCCGGGCGAGCGGGACGACGAAGAGCCCGGGGCCGCAGCACAGGTCGAGCACCCGGGAGCCCGCCGGGAGGTCGAGGAGGCGGGCGGTCGCGACGAGTTCGGCGACGGAGTCGGCGCGGGCGCCGGAGAACATGGCGGGCGCGAAGTCCACCCAGAGCCCGTCGTCGGCGTACCAGGCGGGGTCGTCCGTGTCCGGGGCGGGATTGTGCGTTTCCGGGGCGGCCCCGGCCACCTCGGGGTCCGTGCCGCCGCCCGTACCTCCCGTACCGCCCCGGCCACCCTGCCCGCCGTGCCCGCCCCGCCCGCTCTGCCCTGTACCGCCGCTCACCGCACCGACCTCCTCGGATCCGGGTCCCTGTGTCCCCCGAGTAGTCGGGGGATGCCGGTACCGAGTTCCCGGGCGCATGAAAGTACTTTCGGCGCCGGTCTCCCGGCAGTGCCGGCGCGGGAGGCGAGGGGCCCGGAATCTATCCCTCCCGAACGGGCCGGGGGCGCCCCGGCCAAGGCGGCGGCGGCCCGCGCCACCGCTCACCCCAACGTGCCTCCGCCACACGGCGGACCGGAACCCCTCCCGGCCCCCGTCACTCCCAGGTGGTGCGCCATTCACACCCTCGTGTCACCAGGCGCCGTCCCGGACCGCGTCCTCCTCCCGCGGACCGCGTCCGCCCCGTGTCACCCGTTCCCCCGCCCCGGGGTGCCCGCCGCCCCGGTCCCGCCTTCAATGAGGGTGCCGGGGCAGCCGCCCCGCGCGGCGGGGGAGCGAGTGCCGTACGTACGGGAGGGCCGCCCATGGAGCCCACGCCGCCGCCCGCCGGGCCGCCGCAGCGCCCCGGTGTTCTGCGCCGTACGGGTGAGTGGTGCGCGCACCACGGTGTCGTGGTCGTCATGCTGTGGCTGGCCGCCGTCGCCGGGCTCCAGGTGCTCCAGCACTCCTACGGCGGCACCTACTCCGACAACTTCGCCCTCCCCGGCACCCCGTCGCAGAACGGGCTCGACGTCCTCAAGGAGCACCAGCCGGACGCGGGCGGCTACAGCGCGCAGATCGTCGTGCACGACGGCGGGCGGCCGGTGTCGGCGGCGGCCGGGCAGGTCGCCGGGGCCGTCGCCGGCCTCGCGAAGCTGCCGGACGTCCTCACCGCGCAGAACCCGCTGACCGTGCCCGGGAATCCGGCCGTGGGACCGGTCTCCGCCGACGGCCGGACCGCGTACATCACCGTCCGTTTCGCGGTCCAGCCGAGCACCCTCGGCGCGGACTACCTGCACGGCGTGGACCGGGCCGTGGCGCCGCTGCGGGAGGCCGGCTACCGGGTCGACTACGGCGGCGGGCTCGGCGAGCTGGCCCGGCCCGAGGCCCACGACCGCACCAGCGAGATCGTCGGCTTCACGGTGGCGGTCGTGGTGCTCCTGATCGGCTTCGGCAGTGTGCTGGCGGCCTTCCTCCCCCTGGTCACCGCCCTGGTCTGTGTGGTCTGCGGGCTTTCGCTGCTGGCGCTGCTCGCCGCCGCGTCCGCCTTCGCCACCGTCTCCCCCACGCTCGCGACGATGATCGGCCTGGGCGTCGGCATCGACTACGCCCTCTTCCTCGTCACCCGGCACCGGCAGAACCTGATGAACGGGGACTCCCCGGTCGCCGCCGCCGGGAAGGCCACCGCGACCAGCGGGCACGCCGTGCTGCTCTCCGGCTGCACGGTGATCATCGCGCTCTCGGGGCTGTGGGTCTCCGGGATCGGCTTCATCGGCAAACTGGGCCTGGCGGCGGCCGTCACCGTCGTCACGGCGGTGGCGGGCGCGATCACCCTCGTACCGGCGCTGCTCGGGCTGATCGGACGGCACATCGACACCCTTCGGGTACGGAGGCCGATCGCGGAGGCGGACACCGTGCCGGGCGGCCCGGACCAGCGGCACGGTGGCTGGCACCGGTACGCGCGGCGGGTGGAGCGCAAGCCGTGGTGGTTCCTGGGCGCGGGGGTCGCGGTCCTCGCGGTGCTCTCGTTCCCGGTCTTCTTCATCCAGCTGGGGCACATCGGCGATGGTGCGGATCCGAAGTCGTTCACCGACCGGCGGGCGTTCGACGCCATGTCCGAGGCGTTCGGGCCCGGTTCCAACGGGCCGCTGACGATCGTGGTCGACCAGTCCGGCGTACCGGCGTCGCAGCGGGCCGCCCTCGCGCAGAAGGTGGGGCAGTCGCTGGCGGCGACCCCGGACGCGGCCACCGTCACCCCGCCGGCGCCGACGCCCGACGGCGAGGTGCTGGTGGCCACCGTGTACTCGGTCGCTGCCCCGCAGGACGTCCGGACCACGCACCTCGTCAACCGGCTCTCCGACGACACTCTCCCGGACGCGGTGTCCGGCACCGGCGCCCGGACCTACGTCACCGGGGGGACGGCCGCCCAGGTCGACTTCCTGGACATCGTCTCCCGGCGGCTCCCCCTGATCATCGCGGTGGTCGTCGGCCTGGCGTTCCTGGTGATCCTGGTGGTCTTCCGGGGGCTGCTGGTCGCGGTCAAGGCGGCCGTGCTCAACGTGCTGTCGATCGCGGCCTCGTACGGGGTGGTCGTCGCCGTCTTCCAGTGGGGCTGGGGCGGGCCGGCGCTCGGGGTGTCGGGGAAGGTGCCCGTCGAGAGCTATGTGCCGATGATGATGTTCGCGATCGTCTTCGGGCTGAGCATGGACTACGAGATCTTCCTGCTCTCCCGGATCCACGAGGCCTGGCGGCGCACGGGCGATCCGGAGGCGAGCGTGGCGCACGCCCTGGAGATCACCGCCCGGGTCATCACCTGCGCCGCGCTGATCATGGTGAGCGTCTTCGCCGCCTTCGTGCTCAGCGACGACATCGTGGTGAAGATGCTGGGGCTCGGGCTCGCGGCGAGCGTGCTGATCGACGCGACGGTGGTCCGGCTGCTGCTGGTGCCGGCGGTGATGACGCTGCTGGGGAAGCGGGCGTGGTGGACACCGGGGTGGCTGGACCGGGTGCTGCCGCATCTGGAGGCGGAGGGGCACGAGGGGCCGGCGGGCGGGCCGGCGGGCGGCGCGCCGGTCCCTCGTACCCCGGGCTGAGCCCCGTACCGGAGCCGGGGCGGCGGACGGGCGGCTACGCGCGGGCGGTGGCGGGGCCCGGCGCCCCGCAGCCGCAGCGAGATCTCCCGGCCCCACTTCCGGTTCCGGTTCCCGTTCCCGTTCCGGGGTACGAGGCCGGACGCGCCGAGGTGAGCGGCGACAGCATCATCTCCGCCCGGACCCGCTTCCCCTCCTCCGTGTCCGCGTCGAACACCGGCTTCCCGCCCACCAGCGTCAGCCGCACCTGCGCGTCGCCGACCTGCTGCACGGGGATCCGGGTGACGTCCCGGTCCAGGACGACGAGATCCGCCGCCCGGCCCGGCGTCAGCCGCCCGACCAGCCGGTCCATCCGCAGCTGGTACGCCGACCCGGCGGTGTGCATCCGCAGCGCCGACGCCCGCTCCAGACCTTCCCGTTCCGGATACAGCGCCCCCTGCCGGGCGGAGTTCCCCTCCCGGTCCTCGGCGGTACGGATCTGGTTCCACACCCCCAGCGGATCCACCGGCCAGTCCGAGCCGCCCGCCAGCACCGCGCCGTTCCGCTCCAGGCCACGGGCCGGGTAGAGCCACCGGTGACGGCGTTCGCCGAGGTACGGGAGGAGCGCCTCCACCGTCCACTCGTTGCGCATCGCCCACTGGAGCTGCATACAGGCCACCACCCCGAGCCGGCGAAAGCGCGGCAGGTCGTCCGGGTGGACCAGCTGGAGATGGGCGATGGTGTGCCGGTTGTCGCGCGGGCCGTTGGCGCGGCGGGCGGCCTCGTACCCGTCGAGCGCGGTCCGTACCGCCCGGTCGCCGACGGCGTGCGCGTGCACCTGGAAGCCGTGCCGGTCGAGCAGGGTCGCCAGCTTCGCGAACCGGGCGCCGGTGGCGTGGAGATCGCCCCGGTGGTCCGTGGGCCGCCCGTCGCCGTCGAGGTACGGGTCGAGCAGCGCGGCGCTCCGGCTGGGGTGCTCGATCACCCCGTCCAGGAACACCTTCGCGGTACGGATCGCGAGCCCCGGTACCTCGCGGTGCTTCGCGCGGGCCTCCCGCAGCCAGGCCAGCGCCTCGGGCGGGTCGGCGACCTCGTCCGGGTCCAGCCGCAGGGCGGCGGCGACGCGCTGCGGCAGCCGGTCCGAGGAGGCGAGCGCGGCGTAGACCCCCAGCTCCCAGTCGGTGCAGGCCGCGTCGAGGAAGGTGGTGACGCCCTGCGCGGCGGCCCGGGTGAGGACGCGGGAGCAGGCGTCGTACAGCTGCTCGCCCCCGGGCCCCGGGATCAGCCGGGTCACCGCGTACAGGGCGTCGTCCCGGAGTATCCCGGTCGGTTCGCCGCCGGGGCCCCTGGCGATGGACCCGGCCGGCGGGTCGGGGGTCCCCCGGTCGATCCCGGCGAGGTCGAGCGCCCGCCGGTTGACCCAGGCGACATGCCCGTCGGCGCCGATGAGGGCGACGGGGCGGCGGGTGGGGAGGGCGTCCAGGATGCGGTGGTGGGCCTCGGTGCCGGGCGGCAGCAGCCCGACCGGGTTCCAGTCGACCACTTCCAGCCAGCCGTCCGGTTCGCTCCCGTCGCTCTCCTCCAGGAAGCCGCGCAGGGTCCCCTGGAGCTGGTCGACGGTGAACGAGCGGTGTTCGAGGCTGAGTTTGAGGGAGCGGACCCCGGCGCCGACCGGGTGGGCGTGCCCGTCGACGATGCCGCTCATCACGGTGGCCCCGGCCGCGTCCACCACGTCGGTGTCCCGCCCCGCGTGGCGGCGGACGACGGCGGACGGGCCGGTCGCGAGGACCCTGCCGTCCCGGCCGACGGCGATGGCCTCCTGGGGCGGGGCACCGGCCACACCGGTCAGTACCCGGGCGTTGTGGACGACGAGCGCGGCGCCCGAGCGGGGGCGGGGGGAGGCGGCCGGCGCGACGGCGGACGGGATCGCGGCGACGGAGGCCAGGCCGGTGGCGAGGAGCGTCCGGCGGCGAAGGCGTTCAGGCGGGATCATGGCCGCATCCTGAAGGGGCGGACCCTCCACCTTCAAAGGCTTTTGCCACCGGACGGGGGGAGTTGCGCCGAAAAACGGGAGCAACGGGAGCGATGGGAGCGTCGGGAGGGACGGGAGTGAAGGGTTCCCGGGAGGGCTAGACCCGGCTGCGGGCTGCTCCGCGCAGGTCGTCGACCACCTGGAGGAAGCCCCCCGACGACTCCGCCCGCCGGGCCACCTCGTTGTACTCCTGCGGCAGCGGCGAGATCATCGACCGCCACGGCGTGAGCACCGCGCCCGCCCGCTGGTCCCGCAGATGGGCGAGGGCCTGGCTCAGCCCCGTCCGGACGTCCGGCGGGCCGAGGCCGTCCCGGTCCTCGATGACCGCCGCGATGGTCCAGCCCAGGGACTCGGTGTAGTCGGTGCAGGCCCGGTGCGGTCCGGTGAGATCCGCGTTCGGCGCTCCGCAGAGATAGACCACCACCCGGAACCGGTCGGTCCGGCCGGCTGCTCGGGCCGGCCCCTCGTGCGGCACGGACGGGCGGCCGGCGGCGGCGTCCGCGAGATTGCGCCGGCGTCTGCGGTCACCGTCCGTGCGCGTGGTCGGCGATGGCCCAGGGGTTCTCTCAGTACGGGACATGATCCCATCGTGACCAATGAGTGACGGTGGGTGAAGAGATGGGGCGTAGGCGCCGGACGGACGGCGGACCGCCGACTCCTACGCTCCGTAGGAGTCACGTGATCATTCGCCCGCCGTCGCGCGATGCGGGGGGGCAGGCGGCGCGGTGCGGGAGTCAGGCGGCGCGGTGCGGGGATCAGGCGATCAGCGGTACGCCGATCAGCTCGCTCAGATGCCGGACCCGGGCCGTCGACACCTTCGCCAGCCGGGCCGCGATCACCCCCGGCAGCGCCTGGTGCCGCACCCACTCCGGCGCGTCGAGCGCCACCTCGGTCAGGGTGCGTTCGGCCGCGTCGTACAGCCCCGCGCCGCACTGCGCGAGCGCCACGTCCAGCCGGTAGCGGTTCCGGGCCACCTTGGACATGCCCGGCGGCAGTGTCCGCATGTCGGGGTGGGCGGCCAGCTTCAGCGCCTTGCCGTAGTTCTTGAGCGCCACATGGATGCCCACCGCCTCCGTCTGCACGGCCGTCGGCCCGAAGCTGGTCCCGTACAGCTTCTCGTCGCGGCCGAGCCGGGCCGCCGCCGCGCGCGCCTGCGAGATGTAGTCGTCGGCCGCGCTCCCGTCCTCGCGCCGGGCCGCCGCGACCGCCGCCGAGATCATCAGCCGGCCGTAGGCGAGGAGCCGGGGCCGGGAGGAGCGGCTGAAGCTGGGTTCGATGGCGAGGGCGGCCCGTTCGGCGACGGCGACCGCGCGGGGCAGCTTGGCGCCCCGGAGGTGGACCCAGGAGAGCGTCGAGTCGAGGAGCGCGCCCATCACCGGCTCGTCGGCGTCGCGGGCGAGGAGCTTGGCGGAGGTGATGGCGCTCAGCGCCAGGTCGCGCTGGCCGAAGCCGTTGGCGCAGGAGGCGGCGACCCGGTACGTGCTCGCCAGGATCAGCGCCAGCTGCCGCCGCTCGTCGCCGGCGGCGCTCGCGTACCGCACCTGCCCCTCCATGAGCACCTTCGCGGCGAGGCCGCTCATCCGCGCGGTGTCGCTGGCCCAGTAGGCGCCCCAGGCGAGATCGCGGGCGCGCGCCAGGTCCCGTACGCCGCTGGGGTCGTCGATGCCGTCCCACTCGCCGAGGGCGCTCTCGTGGACGGCGTCGGAGAGCCGGCGCAGGGCGGCGCGGTCGCTCTGCCCCATGCCCCGGCGCGGGGCCTGCTGCCCGAGCAGGACCGCGACATCGGTGTTGAGGGCGGCGGCCAGCTTGAGCAGGGAGCCGATGGAGAGTTCGCCCCGGTCCTGCTCGGCCTTCTGGATCGTCGCGTACGACAGCCCCGACGCCTCGGAGAGGCCCTGCTGGGTGAGGTCGGAGCCCCGGAGGTGCTTGATGCGCTCACCGTTGGTCAGGTCGGCCCACAGGTTGCTCACGGTCACCTCGGCGGTTCGGCGGTTCGACGGGTTCGACTACGGGGGGGGAGGTCTCGGGTACGGACTGCTCCCCGATGGTAGGGCCGCCGATGGAGTGCCCAATTCGGGCAAGTCGCCTTGTATGCACCCCTGTTGACGGTTGTCCCCGTACTCTGTGGCCTCCCCTCCCCCATACTTCACTCCCATGAAGGACCGCGTGAAGGATCTGGAGCCGGTGCGCGAGGACGGGCTGACGCGCTGGTTCGGGGTCACATGGGAAACGCCGGCGCCCGGGTGGGGACCCGGACGCCGGCGCGGCGCCGCGTGGACGGACGGCGGGACGGACGACGGGTCCGTCAGCGGGTGAAGGTGTAGTACTTCCAGGGGCCGTGCGTGGTCGCGTTGACCGAGTCGCCGGACGTTCCGTCGATGTACGAGGAACGCATCCGCTTGCGGAAGCCGGTGTAGTGCTCGCCCACCAGCTTCACCTGCGAACGGCCGTTGACGACGGTGAAGAAGTCACCGCCGTTGGTGCGCCACTGCCTCCCGTCGTGGTACTCCAGCTGGAACGACTGCTTCCGGTTCGGGTAGCCCGTCATCCGGGTGTCGAACACCGGGTCCGTCTTCTTGCGGATGACGTGGTACGTGTTGCCGGCGATCCGCTGCGTCTTGTAGTGGCCGGTCACCTTGGTGCTGATCGCCACCTTGGTGCCGACCCGGCTGCTGCCGCCCGCCGGAGCGGTCCGGGAGTCGCCCCCGAACGCGGCGGAGACGACGGTGTCCCGGGTCAGCTTGACCTTCGCCGAGATCTTCCCGGCGCTGTTCACCTTGCCGGTCCTGATCAGCTTGCGGCCCTTGCCGTCGCCGGCCGGGTCCGCGTACAGGCTCACCGTACGGTTCTTGTACGTCTTGCCCAGCTTGGCGGTGAAGGTGACATTGGAGCCGTAGCCGTAGACCTTCTTGTTGCGGTCCACGGTCAGCGTCGCCTTGTCACGGGAGACGTCGACCGAGTCCGAGCCGCCGGCCGGGGTGTGCTGGGCGCCGCCCGCGTAGCTGACCCTGTAGGTGACCTTGCCGCCGGAGTGCGGGGTGTCCTTGAAGGAGAACGTGCCGTTCGAGGCGAGCGTCTTCTTCCCCAGGGACTTGCCCTTCGGGGACTCCATGTCGGTGCGGACCACCGAGACCTGGGTGCCCGTCGGGAACGGCAGCGTGGCGGTCAGCCGGCCGCTGACGGTGAGCGACTTGGCGCGGCTGGCCTTCGAGGGGGCGTTGACCGTCAGCGTCGGCAGCGCCTTCGTCGGGTCGGTGAGCGTACGCAGCGCGTGCCGACCCCAGTTGTCGACGGTGACCGCGAACAGCCGTCCGCCGCCCGGCTCCCAGGCGAGGGACCGGTCCTTCAGCACATCGCCGGCGCTGGTGCCGGAGACCGAGCGGGGGAAGTCGTAGACCCGTACCGGCTTGGTCTTCCCGGCCCCGAAGACATGCACGTCGGCGTCGTACTCGCCCCAGGTGCCGGTGGCGACGGTGCCGTTGGTGTGCACCGCGACCGAGCTGGACGAGTGCGGCGTCGGGTACGAGCCCGCCAGGGTGAGGTCGGCCGTCTTCCAGATCCGGTGCGCGGCGTCGCGGCTGGCCGTGATGACCTGGCTGCCGTCGGCGCTGAGGGCGAGATCCTGGGGGAACCAGAAGTCCGGGCCGGTGGCCTTGCGCTCCGGCGTCGCGGTGCTGACGTCGTACGTCTCCAGCTTGGCCGAGGTGCCGTTGACGGCGGCGACGACCAGCGTGTTCGGCGTGCCCGGCACGGTGGCGACCAGCGGCGTCCCGGTGAGGGCCTCGGCGCGGTGGCCCAGGACGGGGGCGGGCTCCGCGGCCGAGAGGTCCAGCGAACCGATGTTGCCCCGGTAGCCGAACCAGAGCGTGTCGCCCAGGACGGCGATCGTCTCCGGGTCGGTGCCGTCGCCGATGGCGTAGCGGGCGGTCCGGGTGGAGGTGGCGGTCTCGACGGAGACGATGGAGTCGTCGCCGGGGACGGCCGCGTAGAGCCGCGAGGAGTCGGCGGAGAGCGCGAGGCCCTTGACGCCGGGCAGGTCGGCGAGGACCGCGATGGTCCGGCCCGCGTAGTCCGTGACGAGGATCTTCCCGGTGGACGGGTCGGAGATGTAGACCCGCTTGTGCACGCCGTCGACGGCGATGTCACCGGTGGCGCGGATGTCGATCGGTTTGACCGTGTCGGCGGCGGCCGGTGCCGCCGTGCCCGCCACCAGGGCGACGGAGCTGAAGAGGACCGCGAGTGCCGTCGCGGTCGGGATACTGCGCGTACGCAAGATGGTTCGAACCCCCCACAGGGAACCGCGTCAGGACGCGAGAAGAGAGGGCCGCGCGCACCCGGGGCGGCCCGTGGTGACGGGGCGTCCGCAGGGCGCGGCCAGATGAGCGGCAGATTAGCCCATGCCCCTGACAATTCACACTGTTTTCGCCGGTCAGGCGGGTGGTGATGCCGTTCCGATGCTGCTTCGATGCCGTTCACCCGGTGATGACGCAGCGTCCGGAGGGGGTCGGTGGCGCTCCGGTGACGGTCCGTTCGGGGACGGCGCGGGGCGGGAGCGGGTTCGCGGGGGCGGTTGTCTGGGAGGCTCGGGCCAAAGTCCGCCCGAGGGGGCCGGGGGCCCAGGGTGCGACCGCCGGAATTCATCCACAGCCTGTGGACAGTTGAGCGCGGGCCACACGCGTCCGCGATGACCGACGACGGCCGATGACCGATGACTGCTAGAGCGATCGCTCTAGCGGGTGCTACAGTCGGCCCCACGTTCTAAATAGAGCGCTCGTTCCAGTCCTCATTCCAGTCCTTTGCCGTGTGTCCCGGAGGTCCCCATGTCCCGCCCCGCGCCCCTCACCCTCGTCGGACTCGGCCCCATGGGCCGGGCCATGGGGCAGGTCCTGCTCGACCGGGGCCACCCGCTCACCGTCTGGAACCGGACCGCGTCCCGCGCCGACGACCTCGTCGCACAGGGCGCGGTGCGCGCACCGGACGTGGCCGCCGCGCTCGCCGCGAACGAGCTGGTGGTGCTGAGCCTCACCGACTACGACGCGATGTACGCGCTGCTGGAGCCCGCCGCCGGCGCCCTGGCCGGCCGGGTGGTCGTCAACCTCAGCTCCGACACCCCGGAGAAGACCCGCGCGGGCGCCCGCTGGATCGCGGAGCGCGGCGGCACCCTGATCGCGGGCGGCGTCACCGTCCCGCCGTCCGGGATCGGCGAGCCCGGCTCGTCCACCTTCTACAGCGGCCCGCGCGAGGAGTTCGAGCGGCACCGGGCGACGCTGGAGGCCCTGACCCGGACCGACTACCGGGGCGAGGACCCGGGTCTGGCCGCGCTGATGTACCAGATCGGGATGGTGATGTTCTGGACGTCGATGCTCAGTTACTGGCAGGCCGTCGCCCTCGCCGACGCCAACGGCCTCACCGCGTCGGACATCCTGCCGCACGCCGCCGGGACGATGACCGCGATGCCCGGCTTCCTCTCCTTCTACGCGCCCCGCGTCGACGCGGGGAACCACGAGGGCGACGTGGACCGGCTGGCCATGGGTGCCGCCAGCGTGGAGCACGTACGGCACACCATGGCCGACGCGGGCGTCGACACCGCGCTGCCCGACGCCGTCGTCGCGCTCTTCGAGCGGGGCATGGCGGCCGGGCACGGGGCGGACAGCTTCTCCAGCGTGGTGGAGCTGCTGAAGCGCCCGGCCGGCGGCGCCGGGGCGACGGCGGCGACGGCGACGGCCGGGGCCTGAGCCGCCCCGGCCGGGCTCCGGGTCTGCGGCTCGGTCCGCTCGGTCCGCTCCGCCCGCTCAGTCGGCGCAGTGGACGTCCGCCGCCGGGCGCTGCCCCGTGGTCAGGAAGCGGGTGACCAGCTCCGTGGAACAGGCGCCGCCGACCCCGAGATAGACCCCGTGCCCACCCCGGTCGACGGAGACCAGACGGGCGCGGGAGCCCAGCGCCTCCCGCAGCCGTACCCCGCTGAAGTGCGGCGCCGTCGGGTCCCGCAGGCTCTGGACCATGAGGATGTTGGACGGCCCCTCGTCGGTGATCCGGGTCGGCCGCTCGACCGGGGCGTCCTTCCAGAACGCGCAGGGCAGCAGGCTCCCCGGCATCCCGGCGGTCAGCGGATAGCGGGCCTTGTCGGCGGCCACCGCCCGCTCGTACGCGTCGATCCGGCCCGGCCAGCGGACGTCGTTGCAGATCACCCCCATCATGACGGCGACATCCCGGTCCGGTGCCGCGTGCGCGAGATCCGGCGGGAGCACCGGGGTCGCCTCCGGGTCCGCCGCATCCTGGATCAGCCGGGCGAGACCGGCGAAGTGGGCGTCGTCGTAGAGCGCGCCGTGCATCGCCTGCCGCAGGGCGTTTCCGGTGAGCTGTACGCCCGGGGTGGCCGTATCCCTCGGCTCCCCGTCCAGCCGCGCGGCCAGCTCCAGGAAGAGCGTGCGGACATCCCCGGGCCGCTCGGCAAGGCGCAGGCCCTCCGTCTCCCGGGCGGGGTCGGCGGCCCAGCCGGCGAAGTCCGGGAAGCGCAGGTCGACCGCGCGCGAGGTGTTGGCCACCCAGTTCCGGGAGACCTTCGCCGGATCCGGGTCCTGGCCGCTGTCGAGGACCCAGCGGTCGGTGCGGTGCGGGTACTTCTGCGCGTACACCGCCCCCACGTACGCGCCGTACGAGTTCCCCCACGCGGACAGCTTCTCCACGCCGAGGGCCCGGCGGAGCCGTTCGATGTCCCTTACCTGGTTGGCCGTGGTGAAACTCCGCAGCGTCGCCCCGCCGTTGCGCTGACACGCCTTGGCCGTCCGGCGGCCGTGCGCCACGACCTCGTCCAGCTCGCCCCCGGGCCCCGGCCACGCCCGCAGCTTGATCAGCGTCCGGTCCGCCGCGTCCAGTCCGCAGTCCGCCCGGGTGCTGCGGCCGACCCCCCGGGGGTCGAGGGTGACGAGGTCGTACAGCCCCCGCGTCTCCTTCCGCAGCGCCGCCCCCTTCTGCGCCAGCCGCTGCACCCCGGAGCCACCGGGCCCGCCCGCGAGGACGAGCAGCGCGCCCCGGCGTTCGGCGGGCCGTTCGCTCCGAAGACGGGACACCCCGACGGTGATTTTCGGACCGTCCGGATCGGCATGGTCGAGCGGCACCTGAAGCTCGGCGCACTGCTGGTCACCAGGCCCTTTGTCGTGCGGGCACGCCGTCCACTCCAGCGCCGGCCGCTCCCGCTGCCGGGGCGGGCCGTCGGCCTGCGCGATCGAGGTCTCCATACCGGCCAGCACACAGGCCAGCGCCACCGCCGTCATCTTTGAAGTCGCCATGCCCACAGCCTGGTTGGGTACGGCGCGCCGCCCCATCCGGGAGCCCGGTGGAAGGGGGGTGGGGCCAGCACCAGGGAGTTCCCCGAGGGGGCGCGGGCGCCTCGGGGGCCCCGGGACGGCAGGCCGAGGGGCCCGGCCCTGGTGGGGCCGGGCCCCTGCCTGCCAGGGAGGCCGTCCGAGCCCGTTACGCGTCCTGGGTCCTCCGGGATCCCGGAGGACCTAGGCCAGATCGCGTCGGCCGTCGGAGTGGTAGACCGAGAGCGCCCAGATGATGAAGACATCGATGGCGATCATGATCAGCGCCCAGACCGGCAGATACGGCAGGAACAGGAACTGCGCGATCAGGCTGATCGACGCGAAGAAGATGCCCGCGTACCGCGCCCACGACATGCTCTTCAGAATCCCGTATCCCGTGATCACCAGACAGATGCCGATGATCAGATGGATCCAGCCCCAACCGGTGAGGTTGATCCGGTAGACGTAGTCGCCCACCCGGCCGTACACGTTGTCCTCGCCGATCGCGGCGATGCCCTGGAGGATCGCGAGGACACCGTTGCAGAGCAGCAGGATGCCCGCGAAGATCACTCCGCCCACGGCCCAGTCGGTGTTCCGGTCCGGTCCCCGGTGGGACCCGGGGGACGCGGGGGGCGGTGTCCCGGCCGACGGCTGAGATGCGTGGCTCATGGGACCTCCCTTCCTTGCCCGTGCGCCCGACGCGTACGGGGATTCGAGCCTCAGCCCGACGGCGTGCCACCGCCATCCGGATACACCCGTTCGGGTGAATCGCCGGGGTGGGAGGGACCTGGGGGGCCTGGTGGGCGCGGGGGGTTCGAGGGCCCGGAGGGGCGCGGTGGGCGGCCCGGACCGGCGTCCGGACCGGCGTCCGGAGCGGCCTGTGGGGCTGCCGGGGCTGCCGGGTCGGCGGCCAGGAATTCGACTATCGCGAGGGCCGCCAGCAGGACGAGCGCGATACCCACGACCACCCACGCCGTGGGATGGCTCCACAGCAGATACGCCAGAACGGCGGCCGCGAGCAGCACCCACACCACCCACCGTCGATGACCGCGCAGCCAGGGCCCCACCGGGCCGGTGCGCAGCCCCGCGTGGTCGGCCGTGGCGCGCGCCGCGCCGATGCCCGTGTGCCAGAGGCGGCGGACGAGGACGGCGTACCGGCCGGGGCCGGTCAGCCACGCGGCCAGGGCGACGACCACACCGAGGGTGATCACCATCCGGACCGCGTCCCTGAGGAACCGGGTCAGCGCGTCGTAGACGGAGGCGGCCGCCGGCTGGGAGACCCCGGCGGGCAGCCGGTCGAGGTAGACCGCGCGGAACGCGATCAGCGCCGCCCCCAGCACGGCGAGCGCGAAGGCCGCTCCGAGGGCGGCGGCGACCAGCGCCCTGCGCCGCCGCACCGCCAGCAGCACACCCGCCGCGACCAGCACGAACGCCAGCACCGGCAGCCACGACCCGGCGAGCTGGAGCAGCCGGAACCAGGTCTTCGCCTTCCCGATCTCGTCGGACCGGAGCACCGTGAAGTGGGTGTGGACCTCCGGGATCCGCCCGGCGGCCGTCAGCCCGCTGTCGACCAGCCGCGTCTTGAGCTGGTCGACCAGGGGCGCGAGATCGATCTCGACCGTGTCGTTCGTGAGCTGGACCGCTCCTCCGCCGCTGCCGGTGAGGGCCTTGTCGACGGCGTCGTGCGCGCGGCGGTTGGCGTCCGTCCACACGGTCTTGAACCGGTCGGACGCGACCACCTCGCGCGCCTTGTCGTGGACGAAGCTGCGCAGCGCGCTCTCCAGCGAGCCGCCCAGCCGGCCGAGGGCCTTCGTGACCAGGGGTCGGTCCGTCGGTGCGACGCCCTCCAGGAGCGATTGCAGGTCGATGTGGTCCATCACCGCGTTGGTGATCCGGTTCGCGGCGGCATCCTGGACGTCCGGGTCGGAGGCGAGCGGGGCGACGGTGGCGACATAGCGGTCGGTGTCGCCCACCTCGTCGGCGGCCCAGGAGGCGACCGCGCCCAGCGGGGCCAGCACACAGCCGATGACGATGAGCAGCGCGGAGAAGAAGGAGCGCACCCGGTGGTGGCGGGGGCGGGCCTCCAGGGCCGTGACCCGCTCCCGGAGCCGGATCAGCTCGTCGCTGCCGCCGTCCCGGGGCTCGCTTCCGTTTCTGCCTCCGGCTCCGGATTCGGCTCCGTCGCCTGTTCCCTTGCCCGTTCCGTCGGCGTTCGCCTCCGAGGCCATCGCGCTTCCTCCCGTACCCCCGTGGCTCCAGGGAAAGCGGGGACGGGAGAGGCGGCGACCCACGGTGCACCGAACGGGTGGCCGGGGGCTCCGGCAGGGTCACCGGGAAGCGGAACGCGGGGGGCGGGGGACTCACCCGTACGGGCGCCTCCGGGGGCAACCGGCCGTGCGCGGCCGTTGCATGGGGACATGCACACCAACGGACCGGCCGCGCCCCGAGGGCCGGTGCCCGGGTGAACGCCCCGCCCCCGTCCCCCGCCCCCGGGCCGGCCGCCGGCGGTTCCGGACCGGGAGAAGCCGGGGTGCCCGCGAGCCCCGCCGTGCCCGGGGTGCCGAAGACGCCCGGGACCCCCTCCCTCCGGGACATCCTGCTGAGCCGGGGATACCTCAAGCTCCTCGGCCTCTCCCTCCTTCTCGGCATCCCGATCGCGCTGGCCTGCTTCCTCTTCGTGAGCGTCCAGCACGCGTTCCAGCACGCCGTCTGGACCGACCTCCCCCGGGCCGTCGGCTACGACGAACCCCCCTGGTGGTGGCCGCTGCCCGCGCTGCTGCTCGCGGGGCTGGTGCTGGCCCCGATCGTCACCCGGGTCCCCGGCGGCGGGGGCCATCTGCCCGTCCACGGCCTGGGCGGGACCCCGCTCGGCCCCCGCGAGCTGCCCGGGGTGGTCGCCGCCGCGCTCATCTCCCTGCCGCTGGGCGTGGTGCTCGGCCCCGAGGCGCCGCTGATGGCGCTCGGCAGCGGGCTGGCGCTGCTCGCCGTACGCGAGTCCCGGCGCGCGGCGGAGCCCAAGGCCGCGATGGTGCTGGCGACGAGCGGTTCCACCGCCGCGATCTCGACCATCCTCGGCGGGCCGCTGGTCGCCGCCGTGATGATCGTGGAGGCCGCCGGGCTCGCGGGCCCGCAGCTCGTGGTGCTGCTGCTGCCCTGTCTGCTGGCGAGCGGGGTCGGCGCGCTGGTGTTCACCGGGTTCGGCGAGTGGACCGGGTTCTCCATCGGGGCGCTGGAACTGCCGTCCGTCCCCCCGAACGTGTCCCCGGACGCCGGGGACTTCCTCTGGGGGGTGCCCGTCGCCGTCCTCATCGGCGTCGTCGTCACGGGCGCGCACCGGCTCGGCTACCTCAGCGCCGCGTGGACCGCCCGGCACACCGCCGTCCGCACGGTCGTGGCGGCCGTCGCGGTGGGGGTGCTGCTGACGGCGTACGCGCTGATCACCGGCCGTTCCCCGGCGGAGGCGGCGCTCTCCGGGCAGGCGACCCTGGGCGCGCTCGCGGCCGCCCCGCACTCCTGGTCGGTCGCCGCGCTGCTGGTGCTGGTGGCCTGCAAGGGCCTGGCCTGGGGCATCTGCCTGGGCGCCCTGCGCGGCGGCCCGATCTTCCCGGCGGTCCTGCTGGGCGCGGCGCTCGGGGTCGCCTGCGCGGGCCTGCCGGGTCTTGGGGCGACCCCGGCGCTCGCGCTGGGCATGGCCACGGCATCGGCGGTGGTGACCCGGCTGCCGGTGACCAGCGCGGTGCTGGCGGCGCTGCTGCTGGGCCCGGACGCGGCGAACCAGACACCGCTGATCGCCGTCTGCGCGGTGGTCGGCTTCGTGACGGCGCAGTTCCTGGAACGGCCCCGGGGAGAGAGCACCGCTCCGGACGGGAAGCAGTGACCTGCCGGGAAGCAGCATGGTGGCGGCGTCTCGTCGGACCTTCTCGATTCGCACGGAGTGGCCCGCGAGGAGTCGATTCATGTCGTCGGTGCCGGAGGTGAAGACCGCAGGCCGGCGGGCGGGCGTCGTCGCCAGGGCTGGACGGCGAGGCTGTGCGCATTCCCTACTGGCTCGCCCCTGGGCAGCGGATCGTCCTGTTGACGGTGTTCCGCAGGACGAGGATGCGTGAGACGGCGGAAGTCGAGCGTGCACATCAGGCCCAGAAAGTCTGCGAGGCCGAGCATGGCCGTGCCGACCACGCCTACGATCGCCGCAAGGAGAGTTGATGAATCACAGCACGTGGAGAACGCGCCGGGCCCGGCAGCTTGCGCATGAGGCGGTGGAGTACGACCAGGAGTACGTCGACGCGCGGCTGGCCGGCGATCTCGGGCAGGCGGTCCACGACCGTCGGATCGAGCTCGGGCTGTCCCAGGCCGAGCTGGCCGAGCGAGCCGGGATGACGCAGCCCCAGGTGTCCCGGATGGAGGGCGGCGACACCGTGCCCACCCTCCCGCTGCTGCGCCGCCTGGCCAAGGCCCTGGACGGCACCCTGAACCTGGCCATCGACGAGGGTGACTCCCGCGTCACCTTCACCCCGCACGCCGCCTGAAAGCGAACTCGCCCGCCCGGAAATCATGGTCCGGCCCCGGAAGCCACCGCGAGGAGCGCCGCATGCCCCACCCCCCGCCTCACTCCTGCACCACCGGCACCTTCAGCACTCTCAGCACCGACGCCGAGAGCCTGTCCGGCGGCGTCCACGACGTGCTCCGGGTCGGTGCGACCGTACGCAGGCCCACCGGCCCCTGGTCGCCGCTGGTCCACGACCTGTTGCGGCACATCCGGGCCGAGGGCTTCACCGGTGCCCCCGGGGTGCGCGGAACCGCCGACGACGGCCGCACGGAGATCCTGGACTTCCTCCCGGGCGAGGCGGGCACCGATCCGGCCGCGCCCGCCGTCACCTCCCTGACGGCCCTGGAGAGCGCGGCCGCCCTGCTCCGCGCGTACCACGACAGCACCGCCGGTTACGCGTCCACCGCCCCCCGCGAGGGGTGGCTGCTGCCCGCCCGGGAGCCCGCCGAGGTGATCTGCCACGGCGACTTCGCGCCGTACAACTGCGTCCTGGACAGCGACCGGGTGGTGGGGGTCTTCGACTTCGACACCGCGCACCCCGCGCCCCGGCTGTGGGACCTGGCGTACGCGGTCTACCGCTGGGCCCCGCTCACCGCACCCGGCAGCCCCGACGCGCGCGGGACCACGGAGGAACAGGCCGTCCGTGCCCGTGTCTTCTGCGACGGCTACGACCTGTCGGCTGCGGACCGGGCGGCATTGCCGGACACCGTGGCCGAAAGGCTCCACGCCATGGTCGCGTTCATGCGCGCCCAGGCCGCCGCCGGTCACCCGTCCTTCGCCCGCCATCTCGCCGAGGGCCACCACGAGCAGTACCTCGGCGACGCGGCGTACATCCGGGCCCGGCGCGAGGTCTTCGAGCACCACCTGCGCGGCGCGGTCTGACGGCGGGCGTCCGGAAACGACGGTGCCCCGTCCCCCTCCGATCACTCGAAGGGGGACGGGGCACTTCAGCGTTCGATCAACCGTCGATCAGTCGCGGCTCAACGCGCTGGCTCAACGCGCCACGCCCGGAGTCGCCTTGCTGACAGCCGACCCGTCCGCGTGACCGGTCCGCTTGGCGGTCACCTTCACCGTGATCTTCTTGCCCCGCTGGGCCGTCTTGAGGTCCAGCGTCGACTTGGTGGCGCCGGAGATCGCCCTGCCGTCCGCGTACCACTGGTACCCGTACGAGGTCGCCGCCGGCGTCCACGTGCCCGGGTTGGCCGTGAGCTTCTTCCCGACCTTGGCCGTGCCCGAGATCGTGGGCACCTTGGTGGCCTTGGGCGCGCTGCCCTTGGCGACGGTGACCGCCGCCGAGGTCGCCGTCCCCGAGGGGTGGCCGGAGCGCTTCGCGACCACCGCGACGCTCAGCTTCTTGCCGAGCAGCGACGCCGGGACGGTGTACGTGGAGGCGGTGGCCTTGGCGATGTCCTTGCCGTCGGCCTTCCACTGGTACCCGTACGAGGTCGCGGCGGGCGTCCACGTCCCCGGCTGCGCGGTCAGCTTCGCGCCGACCTTCGCGCTGCCGCCGACCGCCGGCGCCTTGGTGTTCTTCAGCGCCGCCGGAGTGACGGTGAAGCTGCCCACGGGCCGCTCGTAGCCGTCGATGGTGATGACGCTCATGTCCCAGCCGCCCGGCGCGGCGGCCGTCAGGTCGAGCCGCGCGGTGAGCGTCCTGCGGTCCGGGGCGACGGAGACCGTGGTGGACTCGATCCGGGAACCACCCGAGGAGATCCGGACCTTGTCCTTCTCGTGCAGGGCGGAGCCGGCGACCGTCAGCGTGACGACGGACTTGGCCACCCCGGTCGCCGGGGTGACCCCGGTGGCGGTCTTCTTCTCGGGGCCGCAGAGCCCCGGCCCCGAGCAGACCATGTTCAGCCGGTACGAGGTCGTGGACGCCTCCTCCGGCAGTCCGAGCACCAGCGTGCTCGGCTCGGGCTGCTGGTGCGCGCCGGAGCGCACGGAGCACTGGTAACCGCTGGGAATGAACAGCCTGCACCCCTCGGAGAGGTTGCCGCTGTAGAGCGCCGGTTCGGCGATGGCGCTGCCGCCCGCCGTGTCGGTCAGGTCCATCTGGAAGCGGTTGCCGAAGGCGGTGGGCAGGGCCGCGCAGTACGCGGTGCGCTGCTCGTTCAGCACGCCGGTGACCGGTCCGAAGCCGTAGCTGATGTTGGGCACCTTGGCGCACTCGGGCGCCGGCTTCGACCCGTTGCCGATGCGCAGGGCGTCGAGCCGGTACGCGGTGGGCTGCGGATACCGGCCCGCCGTGACGCTGATGACCACCTGGTACGCGGTGGAGCCGGTGATCGCGCAGGCGCGCTTCCAGCCGCAGTCGACGACGGTGCCGTCGGCGCGGAACACGGTGTGCTGGAGGGCGTCGTCCTTGTCGCGGACGTTGAGGTGCAGGACGTCGCCGGCGCTGCCGGTGGTCACCTGACGGCACACCACGGAGCCCCGGTCGGCGGGCGTGCCGCCGGTGGACGCGCCACCGACCGCGGTCGCCGGGGCCGGGCCGCAGCCCTTCGCGCCGCCGCTGACGTCGCGCCGGGTGAGGGTGAACGTGGAGGGCTCGTCGACACCGGCGAGGAGCACGGTGTACGCGGTGTCGGCCCGGAAGTCGCAGCCGGTCCAGGTCCCGCCGTAGGCGCGCTCGACCGAGCAGGCGAGCTTCCCGTCGGCGCCGATGACGTAGACGTCGGCGCGGCCGGCCCCGGTCAGGGCCTTGAGCTGGAGCAGTTCCGAACGGTTCTGCCCGGCGGCCGGGATGGACAGGCAGTCGGTGAAGGAGCCGCCGCCGGTGGTGAGGGCCGCGTGGGCGCTTCCGGCGGTGAAGTCACCGAGGGGCAGGGTTCGGCAGCCGGCCGCGTCGTCGGTGCGGACGAGGGAGAGCGCGTAGGCGCTGTCCGACTCGCCGTCCTCGGCGTTGACGAGGACGCGGAAGGGCGCCTTCCCGACCAGCTTGCAGATCCCCTGCCGCTGGGCGTAGGAGTCGCAGACGTAGCCGCCGTCGGCGTCGGTGAGGGTGGTCTCGATCCGCGCGGCGCCGGCGCCGTAGGACTGGTGGAGCGCGACCGAGGCGTTCTCGGGGAACGGCAGGGTCAGGCAGTGGATCCCGCCGGTCGCGAGGGTGCCGCGGTGGGTGCCCGGCGCGACGGCCTCGCACCCGGCGGTGGAGTTGCGGTCGAGAACGAGCGTGGCCGCGTCGGTGTGCAGGGTGTACACGGCCCCGGCGGTCAGGTCGCAGGGCTGCCGGTACCCCTCGCAGACGGTGGCCCCGGCGCTGTCGTAGATCCGCTGCGCGGTCCGCCAGCCGTCGGACACGCCGTAGGCGTTGTACGAGGACGTCGCGGGGGCGGTGAAGGTCTTGCAGCCGACGCCCGGGGTGCTCGCCGTGGGGGCGGAACCGTACTGGTTCACGGACACGGTCTGGCAGCCCTCGGGCTGGGAGAGCCGGTGGATCCGCGTGCGGTAGGAGGCGGGGAAGCCGCCCTCGGAGGAGGTGACACCGCCGAGGAGCCGGTAGGGGCCGGTGCCGGGCAGGACACAGCCCTGGTTGCCGTCGCTGGCGCGGGCGCAGATGTCCGCCCCGCTGTCGTCGGTGATCCAGGCCCAGCTGCTCCCGTACCGCTCGGACTTCAGCTCATGGATGATCCGCTCGCCCTGCTGGGCGGTGAACGGCCGGCAGACGACGGCCAGCGGCGAGGGCGAGGAGTCGATGATCGGCGGGGCGTTGAGCGAGGTGCCCACCGCGGGGAGGCAGCCGGGGGTGCCGGCGCCCACCGGGACCACGGAGGTGTGGTACTCGCGCGGCTCCCAGCTGGTGTTGAAGACCCGCAGCGTGAAGGCGCCGGTCCGGGGCAGGTCGCACCCGCCGCGGTCGCCGCACTCCAGCGGGGTCTCGCCGTCGTGGATCCGGGCGTACCCGAGGCCCGTGGCACCCGGGGTGGCCAGCTGGACCAGGTGGATGCCGGTGCGCTCGGCGGTGAAGGTGAAGCAGGCGTCGCCGTCGCCGGGCAGGGTCACCTTGCCCACGGCCGCGCCGGGGTCGCCGAAGGAGGAGAGGGCGAGGGGGGCGCAGTCGGCGGGGGCGGGCGCACCGGCGGCCTCGGCGCGGGCGAGGGCCTTGGCCGTACTCGCCTTGAGCCGGGCGGCGCGCTCCCCGGCGGCCTTGTCCTTCGTGCCACTGTTCGCGGTACGGGGCTCGGCGTCCCCGTCGACCTTGGCCCTGACCGCCGGGTCGACGTCCGAGGGCTGCGACGCTGCGGTTTCGGTGGACGCGGTGGACGCGGCGGGCTTCGCGGGCCCGTCCGCGGCGCCGGCGACCCCGGCCGCGCCGCCCGGGACCACCGGGAGCAGCAGGGCGACGAGGACGGACAGGGTGAGCAGGAGCGCGGTGTACGCCGCGGGTCTCGCGGCCGTACCCGGTGGCTGGTGCATCGATTTCCCCCCAGGGAAACGGAAGAACGGTGAACGGAGGCATCCGGCACGCACGGCCCGGCAGGGCACGGAGCGGAAGCGGGCACGAGGACGGCCGGCGGGAACGGTCGCGGGCCGCCACGGAACGGCACGGCTGCGCACGGCGCGTGGGATGAGGGTGATGATGACACAGGCGTGCGACAACGAGCACCGGTTATCCCGCGATATCGCCACGCTCATGCGGCAATACGTGTCAACCCGCTGTTTTCGGACCGTCCGCACACACGCGTTCCGGGCGTACGGGGCATGAGGCCCCGGTTCCCGGGGCATACCCCCCGGCAACCGAAGGAGCCTGCGCCCGTGCCGATGATCCGCCGACTGCGGCGAGCGATGCGCCGCGCGTACCGCCGACCGACGATCGACCTCAGCCACCCGTCCCGTTCCCCGCTCGGGAGTTCGGTCGTCAACTGCGTCGTGTACGAGGACGGGGTGCGCAAGCCCAGCGACGGCGACGCCCGGGAGGCCCTGCGCCAGGTGCGCAAGACGGGCCGGGGCTTCGTCTGGGTCGGGCTGCACGAGCCGACGGAGGCGGAGTTCGCGGTGTTCGCGTCGCTGTTCGGGCTGCACCCGCTCGCCGTCGAGGACGCCGTCCAGGCCCATCAGCGCCCCAAGGTGCAGCGGTACGAGCTGCGGGACGAACCGGGCCGGGTCGGCGGGGCGGTGCTCTTCACCGTCCTCAAGACCTGCCGTTACGCCGGGCACGAGAGCGCCGCGAGCGAGATCGTGGACACCGGGGAGGTGATGGTCTTCACCGGACCGGACTTCGTGATCACCGTCCGGCACGGGCGGCACGGCTCGCTCGGTCCGGTGCGGGAGGCGCTGGAGGAGCACCCGGAGCAGCTGGCGAAGGGCCCGGCGGCGGTGCTGCACGCCATCGCCGACCAGGTGGTGGACGCCTATCTCGCGGTCACGGACGCCGTGGAGTCCGATGTGGACGACGCCGAGAACGCGGTCTTCAGCGACAACGCCCGGCAGGCCGACGCCGGGCGCATCTATCTGCTCAAGCGGGAGCTGCTGGAGCTGAAGCGGGCGGTGGGCCCGCTGGAGCGGCCGATGCGGTCGCTGGCCACCTCGCCGCTGCCGCCCGTCGGCCCGGAGATACGCCCGTACTTCCGGGACGTCGCCGACCATGTGGCCCGGGTGAACGAGCAGATCGGTACGTACGACGCGCTGCTGGACTCGATCCTTCAGGCGCATCTCGCCCAGGTGACCGTCGCGCAGAACGAGGACATGCGCAGGATCACGGCCTGGGCGGCGATCATCGCCGTGCCGACCATGGTCTGCGGGGTGTACGGGATGAACTTTGACCATATGCCGGAGCTGCGCTGGACCTATGGCTATCCGCTGGTCATCGGGGTGATGGCGACGGCGTGCGCGCTGATCCACCGGAGCTTTCGGCGCAACGGCTGGCTCTGACGGGGCGGTCAGAGCAGGGTGACGGCGAGGCCGAGGGTCAGCAGGGCGATCAGGGCGCCGTAGAGCGCGAGGGCGAGGGAGCGCGCCTCGTCGGAGGGGTCGGTACGGCCGGCGCTGGACAGCCGCAGGGCCGAGGTGGCGAGCAGGGCGAGGGCGACCGCGCTGAGGGCGGTGAGCGCCGGGAACGGGAAGGCCGCGCGGAGGATTTCGGTCACCCGGCGAACGTCTCACGGGGGCCCGGGGGCCGCACCCGGGCGTACTCCGTCCCGAGTACGGCACGGACACCACGTACGCCGAGTAGGCCGAGTACATCCGGGTATGTCTGGTCATGTCCGAACGCAGGGGGGCGGTGTGACGGGCTGTCCCGGTGGGCCGGCGCGGCCGTACGGGGCAGGTGGCCGGTCCGCTTGTCGTACCGTGATCATCACCGGTGACGGAGCACCACAGAGAGCCTCGGGAACCGCACGGGCCGCACAGGCCACAGGGGATCAGGGAGAGCCCGCAGGACCGTCACCGCCGTCACCGCCGCCGGGTCGGCGGGAACAGCGAGAACCAGCCAGTACCGCGACCACGACCGCGACCACGACCACGACCACGAGGACCACCACCATCGACGGGTGCCCATGGGCGCCCGGGAGAGCCCGGGGAGGGGAGCGAGCTGTTCGAGCGTTCCGCACACGGCGGTGAACCGCCGCGCCGGCCCGGCCGCTCCCCGGGGGCCGGGGGCGGCGCGCACCCCTGCCGCGTCCAGTACGCGCCCCCGGCGGATCAGTCCCGCCGGGCGATGGGCACGCCGTTGCGCATCCGGTTCGACACCGCGATGCAGCGGCTCGCCGCCGATCCGTACGGACAGGAGTCGACGGCGATCCAGGGGGACCGCGACCGCCGGGAGGCGACGGTGGCCGGGGTGGCGGTGCGGTACTACGTGAGCGCGACCGTGCTGACCGTCTCGGTGGTCCGGGTCGTCTTCGTCTGAGCCGCCGGTGCCGCTGCCACCGCCGCGATACCGGCGGCTCAGCCACGGAATCCGGCCGTCGCACCGTGCCCGATCAGCCTCTTCTGCCGCACGTACAGGGCGAGTTGGGCCCATCGCGGGTACGGTGCGAGGGTGACGGAGCGGTCCGACCCGGTCCGAGGGCCCGGGCGGACCGCGCTGACACCGACGCGCGCACGCCGGACAACAGCGCACCGCACGCATGTCTTATTCACCTGTTCGAGTGAAAGTGCACCCATCTGGCCCAACTCCCGCCTACTGTGCACATGTGGTGGGATTTGAGCAGTTGAGCGTACTGGGCATCGTGGCGGTCCTGGGCTCATCCGGAGCGGGGGGCGCCGGCCCCGGGGACGAGCCGGTGCGGAGACCGGACCGGCCGCCCGTGGTGGCCACCGCCCCCGAGCGGGACGCGGCGGCGCGGCCGGCACCGACACCGGTGGCGGCTCCGGCGCCCGGGCCGACGGCTTCGGCGGCGCGGCAGTCCCGGCGGTCGTGGGAGCCGTTCCCGAGGAGTACGACGACCCGGGTTTCGGTGCCGGGGGTCGCGTGCGTCTGCGGGCGGGTCGCGCTCGACGGACCGCCCCGGCCGGTCCTGGTCCGGGTGTCGGTGGAGGTGCGGATCGGCGTGCACTGCCCGCCGCCGCGTACGCCGTGCACCTGTCCCACCCCGACACCGACCCCGACGCCGACGCCGTCTCCCACTCCCTCTCCCACGCCGTCGCCCACGCCCTCACCGACTCCGTCGCCCACGCCCTCGCCGACTCCGCCGCCCTCCCCGACGCCGTCCCCGACGCCGCCGGCGCCCTCGCCGTCCCCGCCGCGGACCCCGGCGCCGACGCCCGCGCCCCCGGTGTCCGCGCGGCCGCCCGCTCCGGTGGTCCCGCCGACGCCCCGCCCGGCACCCACCACGGCCCGTCCGGCGCCCCCCGCACCGTCCCCCTCCCCCTCCTCGTCACCTGCGCCTTCGCCACCACCACCGTCGGCCACGCCCACGAAGCGGTTCAGGGTCGTCCAGGCGGAGCGGCCCATGGCCCGGCCGCCGGAGGACGGGGGGATGCCGATGGTCTTCCGGGTGCTGCTCACGATCACCCCCGCCGTGGCGGCCGCCGTGGTGCTGCGGCCCCGCCGCCGCTGAGCCCCGACCCCGTACCGACGCCGTACCGACGCCGCCCTGGCACCGCCCCGGCGCCGAATCGATCCGCCCCGCCCGCCCCCGTACACCCAGGGAGTTCACGATGTCCGAATGGCTGGTCCTGGCCATCGCCATGGCCGCCGCCTGCGCGGTCGTCCTCGCCGTCCCGCTGCTCAGCCAGCGCAGACGCGGCGCCGGGCCGGAAGGCGGGGACGCCGAGGTGGAGACGCCCGACGTCCTGGAGTACATGACGATGATGGTCGGCGTCGTCTACGCGATCGTCCTCGGTCTGGCCATCGCGGGCGTCTGGGAGACCCGGGGCTCCGCCGAGGCCGATGTGCAGCGGGAGGCCCAGGCGCTGTACGAGATCTCGCAGCGGGCCGCCGTGCTGCCGCGCGAGGCCCGGGAGGAGCTGCGCGAGGACATCGACGCCTACGTCTCCCATGTGGTGCGCACCGAGTGGTCCCACATGATCGAGAACCAGGAGCTGACCTCGCGCGGCGACGAGCTGCTGACCGAGGTGCGCGAGGACATCGCGCTGCGGGCACCGCAGAGCGAGCTGGAGGCCCAGACGTACCAGCCGATGCTGGAACGGGTGGCGGTCGTCCAGGACGCGCGGACCACGCGGGCGGCGAACGCGGCCTCGACGCTCCCCGGCGTGGTCTGGTTCGGACTGATCATCGGCGCGCTGGTGACCGTGGGGCTGATCTTCACCATGCGGATGGGCAGAAGCTTCCGCGAGCTGCTGGTGGCGGGGGTCTTCAGTGCGCTGATCGCGTTCCTGCTCTTCCTGGTGTGGGACTTCGACGCGCCGTTCGGGCGGTCGGGGACGGACTCGGCGGAGATCTTCCAGGACCTCTTCCCGGGCGCCACCTGACACCTGACACCCGGCGCTCCGGCACCGGCTCTCGGCCCCCGGCCCCCGGCCCCCGACCCCCGACTCTCGGCCCCCGACCTCCCCGGTCGGGGGCTGATTCGTTCCCGATCAAGCCCGTGAGCTGGGACTTCCCCCATCGGAATAGCCAGATGGCCGCTCCCGTTGTAGAGTTTGGTTCAACATTCAACCAATCTCCTCCGAGAGGTGAGTCTCATGCAGTTCGGCATCTTCACCGTCGGCGACGTCACCACCGACCCGACCAACGGGCGTACGCCGAGCGAGCACGAGCGGATCAAGGCGACCCTGGCCATCGCGCAGAAGGCGGAGGAGGTCGGTCTCGACGTCTTCGCGACCGGCGAGCACCACAACCCGCCGTTCGTGCCGTCGTCCCCGACCACCCTGCTGGGACACATCGCGGCCCGGACCGAGAACCTGATCCTGTCCACCTCCACCACGCTGATCACCACCAACGACCCGGTGAAGATCGCCGAGGACTACGCCTATCTCCAGCACCTGGCCGACGGCCGGGTGGACCTGATGATGGGCCGGGGCAACACCGGACCGGTCTACCCCTGGTTCGGGCAGGACATCCGGCAGGGCATCCCGCTCGCCATCGAGAACTACGCGCTGCTGCGCAAGCTGTGGCGGGAGGACGTGGTGGACTGGGAGGGGAAGTTCCGTACCCCGCTCCAGGGCTTCACCTCGACCCCGCGCCCGCTGGACGGCGTGCCGCCGTTCGTCTGGCACGGCTCGATCCGCTCCCCGGAGATCGCGGAGCAGGCCGCCTACTACGGTGACGGCTTCTTCCACAACAACATCTTCTGGCCCATGGCCCACACCAAGAAGATGGTCGAGCTGTACCGGAAGCGGTACGCCCACTACGGCCACGGCAGCGCCGAGCAGGCCATCGTGGGTCTGGGCGGCCATGTGTTCATGCGCAGGAACTCGCAGGACGCGATACGGGAGTTCCGTCCGTACTTCGACAACGCGCCGGTCTACGGCCACGGTCCGTCGCTGGAGGAGTTCAGCTCGCAGACCCCTCTGACCGTCGGCACGCCGGAGCAGGTCATCGAGCGGACGCTCACCTTCCGTGAGGCCGTCGGCGACTACCAGCGCCAGCTGTTCCTGGTCGACCACGCGGGCCTGCCGCTGAAGACCGTCCTGGAGCAGATCGAACTCCTCGGCGAGGAGGTCGTCCCGGTGCTGCGCAAGGAGTTCGAGAGCCTGCGGCCCGCCGGAGTGCCGGCGACCGCGCCGCTCCACCCGGCCGTCGCCGCGCGGATGGCGGCCGCCGAGCCGGAGCTGCGCGCCATGACAGCCCCTACGACCGAGCAGACCGAGCAGGCCGAGCAGACCCAGCAGACCCAGGAGGCATGACGATGACCACGCTGAAGCTGGTGGCGGTCTCCGCCGGACTGAGCGTCCCCTCGTCCACGCGGCTGTTGGCCGACCGGCTGACCGAGGCCGTGCGCGGCTCGCTCGCCGGGTCGGGCCGGGAGGTCGAGGTCCGCGTGGTGGAGCTGCGCGAGCTGGCCGTGCCGATCGCCAACCACCTGGTGACGGGGTTCCCTTCGCCGGAACTCGGCGAGGCGATCGAGGCGGTCACCGAGGCCGACGCGCTGATCGCGGTCACGCCGGTCTTCACGGCGTCGTACAGCGGGCTGTTCAAGTCGTTCTTCGACCTGGTCGACCCGGACGCGCTGACCGGGAAGCCGGTGCTCGTGGGGGCGACCGGCGGCACGGCCCGTCACTCGCTGGTGCTGGAGCACGCGCTGCGGCCGCTGTTCGTGTATCTGCGGGCCGTGGTCGCGCCGACGGCGGTGTACGCGGCGTCGGAGGACTGGGGCGGCTCGGGCGATCCGATGACGGACACGCTGCCGGTACGGATCGAGCGGGCGGGCCGGCAGCTGGCGGCGCTGATGGAGGCGGCCGGGGAGCGCCGGCGGGCGGACGAGGTCCCGGTGCTCTCGTTCCCGTCCTGAATCCCGGTCAGGGGCCCGGCGGAGCGCCGGGCCCCTGACCGCTGACTGCCGTATGCCGACCGGTTCGGTGTTGCCGCGCAGGTCGGCGGGGGTACGGGGAAAACCTACGGGGGCGTTGTCAGTGGCACCTCGTAGGGTGCGGGACATGAACCCTGCACTCATCGGCCGCGACCACCCGGCAGGCGTTCTGCGCGGGGAGGTGGACCGGGTCCTGGCGAGCCACGGCGGGCTGGTCCTGGTCACCGGCGAGGCGGGGATCGGGAAGAGCACGCTGGTCACCGAGGCGGCCGACGAGGCGCGGCGGCGCGGGGCGCTGGTGCTGGGGGGCTCCTGCTGGGATTCGGACAGCGCGCCCGGGTACTGGCCGTGGGTGCAGGTGATGCGAGGGCTGCGGAGGGCCGTCGGCGACGGGGAGTGGGCCGAGGCCGAGCGGGCGGCGGGCGGCCGGATCGGGGTGCTGCTGGGCGAGCGGCCCGCGCCGGACGGGACGACCGGGGACGGGGTCCCGGCGGACGGGGCGGAGAGCTTCGCGCTGTACGACGCGGTGACGACCGCCCTGGTCACCGCCTCGCAGGACCGCCCGGTGGTGGTGGTCCTGGAGGATCTGCACTGGTCCGACCCGGCGTCGCTGCGACTGCTGGAATTCGCCGCGCAGCACGCGTGGTTCGAGCGGCTGCTGCTCATCGGGACGTACCGGGACGTGGAGGTGGAGACCGCCGACCACCCGCTGCGACCGCTGGTCCTGGCGCTGGGGGCGCGCGCCGGGACGGCGCTGACCCTGACCGGTCTCGCGCCGGACGAGGTGGGCGCGCTGATCGCGCTGACCGGGGGCGTCGAGCCCGATCCGGCCCTGGTCGCGGAGGTGCACCGGCGCACCGGCGGCAATCCCTTCTTCGTGGAGCAGACCGTGCGCATCTGGCGCGGCGGCAGCCCGGTCAGCACGGTCGCGCCGGGGGTGTCGGAGGCCGTCAGACGGCGGCTGTCGCTGCTGCCGGACGAGGTGGGTCGGCTGCTGGAGACGGCGGCCGTGCTGGGCCGCGAGTTCCACCGCCAGGTGCTGGCGGCGGCGGTGGCCGCACCGGTGCCGCATGTGGAGCGGCTGATCGAGCGGGCGGTGGCGGCCCGGCTGGTCACGGTCGGCACCTGCGGCGGGTACGCGTTCGTCCACGACCTCGTGCGCGAGACCCTGTACGACACGCTCGACGAGCGGCGGCGCCGGGCGCTGCACGCGGCCGTGGTGCACGCGCTGGACGGGGCGGCGGGGTCGGCGGCGCTGCGCGAGCGGATCGTCCCCGCCGATCTGGCCCGCCACGCCCATCTCGCGGGGGACGATCTGGAGCGGACCCGCCGGGTGGAGCTGCTGACCGCCGCCGGGCGGGACGCGACCGGCCGGCTGGCGGGCGAGGAGGCCGAGATCCACTTCCGGCGGGCGATCGAGGCGGCGGGCGAGGACCACCACCGGGCCGCCCTGATCTGTCTCGACCTCGCGAGCACGCTGTGGCACATCACCGACGCCGAGGGGTCCTGGCGGGCCTTCGAGCAGGCCCTCGACCTGGCCCGGGAGGCCGGGGATCCGGCGCTGCTGGCGCAGGTGGCGATCCGGCTCCACCAGTACGAGCACACCGCGCTGCCCGAGGGGAGGAGCGCCGCGCTGCTGCGGGACGCGTACCGCACCCTGATCAGCGGCGGCGGCGCGGACATCAGCGGACTGAGCCCCCAGCGGATGGCGAAGGACCTCGCGGAGGCGACCACGACCCTCGCGCGGGACGGCGGGGACGACGAGGGTCTGGCGTTCTCCCTGTGGGCCCAGCACGACGCGATATGGGGCCTGGGGACGGCACCGGAGCGGCTGGAGCTGACCACCGAGATGATCGAGGTCGCCCGGCGCACGGGGAATGTGCAGTTGAAGCTGCACGCCACCAGCATGCGCTGGGTGACGATGCTGGAGCTGGGCGATCCGCGCTACCGGGAGCAGCTGCGCGGCTTCGTCACGGAGGCCGGGCATGCGGGGCAGCGCCAGTACGAGCTGTCGGTCCTCATCGACAGCGCGCTGGTCGCGGCGGTCCAGGGCCGGTTCGGCGAGGCGGAGGAGCTGCTGGGGAAGGTGGAGCACGGGGAGCCGCGGGAGGTTCCGTACGGGTTCGTGCGCGGCCATCTGTGGTGGACGCTGGCGCTGCTGCGGGGCCGGTTCGACGAGGCGCGGGCGCAGGTGGTGCGGATGGAGGAGGCGGGGCACCCCTTCCCGGTGCTGTCGGCGGCGCTGACGGCGGTCGAGAGCGGTGACGCGGCGGGCGCCCGGCTGCTGCTGCGGGAGCTGCCCGCCGAACTGCCCCGGGTCTTCGGCCCGCTGAGGCTGCGGCTGCGCGCGCAGATCGCGGCGGCGACGGGCGACCGGGAGGCGATCGACGCGGTCCTCGCGGAGCTGACGCCGCACGCGGGGCAGTGGGTGGTCTCGATGTACGGCTGCGACATCGGCGGCCCGGTCGACCTCTGGCGGGGCCTGCTGCACGCGGCGCGCGGCGACCTGCCGGCGGCGGTGTCCGCGCTGACGGCGGCCGCCGAGTCGGCGGACCTCCTGCGGGCCCGCGCCTGGTCGGTCCGGGCCCGCACCGAGCTGCTGACCCTGCCGGGCGGGGATCCGGCGGCCCTGGCGGCGGTGCGCGAGGAGGCGGAGCGGCTGGGGATGACCCTCCTGCCGGCCCGCCCGGCCGTCCGGCCGCCGGTGGCGGAGTGCGCGCCGGAGCATCCGTCCTTCCGCCGCGAGGGCGCGGTGTGGTCGCTCGTCTTCGACGGCCGGTCCGTCCACATGCCCGACGCGAAGGGCCTGCGGGACCTGCACACGCTGCTCTCCCGCCCCGGGGACGACCTGCCGGCCGTGGCCCTGCTCTCCCCCGAGGGCGGCGCGGCGGTACTGGCGGCCCGGGGCCTGGGCGGCGACCCGGTCCTGGACGAGGAGGCGAAGTCGAGCTACCGCCGCCGCCTGGCCCACCTGGACGAGGAACTGGACCGCTCGGCGTCCCGGGGCGACGACTCCCGCACGGCCGACCTCTCCCGCGAACGCGCCACCCTCCTGGACGAGTTGCGCCGGGCGGCGGGCCTGGGCGGCCGCCCCCGCCGCCTGGGCGACGAGGCGGAACGCGCCCGCAAGACGGTGACGGCCCGCATCCGCGACACGTTCCGCAAGCTGGACACGCTCCATCCGGAGCTGGCGGCGCATCTGCGGGAGGCGGTGACGACGGGGGCGCACTGTGCGTACCGGCCGGGGGAGGCGGTGGGCTGGCGGCTCTGACCCGTACTCCCATCGGGCCGCCACGCTGCCCGGGGCGGGGTCGCCGGGCGTACGCTCGAATGACGGCTACCACATGTCAGGGAGCAACGATGAGGGACATGTCCCAGGACCTTCCGGAACTGCCCGAGGAACTGACAACAGGTGAGCGCATCCGCGTCCTCCGTGAACGCCGGGGAATGAGCCGGGCCGTCCTGGCGGGGCTGGTCGGCAGATCACCCGATTGGCTGAAGAAGATCGAGACCGGTGCCCGGGAACTCCGGTCGATCACCCATCTGGTGCATCTGGCCCAGGCGTTGAGGATTTCCGACGTGTCCCGGCTGACAGGTGGGGACCTCGCCGTTCCCGTCGACTCCGTGGGGAAGTTGTCCCACTCCTGCGTCCCCGCGATCAGGACCGCCATGCACGCGGTGTCGGTCGTGCGGTCGGATCGCGCCCCCGAATCCCCGGTCGTGCTGAGGGGCCGGGTGGACGCGGCATGGCGGCTCTGGCACCGCAGCAGGCATCAGCGGACGGAGGTCGGCGCGCTGCTGCCGGAGCTGATCCGAGACGCGCACCTGTGCCTACGGGCCCACGAGGGATCCGAACGCCGGTCCGCGCACGCGACAACGGCCGATCTGTACCGGCTCGTACAGCGGCTGCTCGCGCACATCTGCGAGCCGGAGCTGTACTGGGTCGCGCTCGACCGTGGCCGGGCCCACAGCGAGGAGGCCGACGATCCCGTGAGCCTGGCGCTGGCGGCTTGGTCGACAGCGATCGGGCAGCGCGCGGCGGGCTACGGCGAGGAAGCGGTACGGACGGACGAGAGCGGCATGGAGCTGCTGCGTGCCCGCCTCGCCGACGGGGACACCGACGCCGATGTCCTGGGCGTGTACGGCGCGTTGAATCTCCAGGCCGCCATCTCCTGCGGTCTGGACGGCCGTGCCGGTGAGGCCGAGCGCTATCTCGCGGAGGCGGACCGGACGGCGGCCCGGCTGCCGGCCGGGTACACGCACACACCGTCGGCGTTCGACGCAGCCAATGTGGCGATCCACGGCGTGAGCGTCGGCGTCGGGCTGCTGACACCGGGGGAGGCGCTGCGGCGGGCGGAGTCGATCGACCCGGCGTCGGTGGGGTCCCTGGAGCGACGTTCCCGGCTGCTCCTGGACATCGCGGCCGGTCACGCGCAGAAGCAGGAGACCGTGGCGGCGCTGCACTATCTGGGGCACGCCTTCCGGGTGACGCCGGAGGGCATCCGCTACGTCCCCATGGCGCGGGGCCTCGCGGCCGAACTGGCCCGTACGGCAAACGGCCCACTCCGGGCCGAGGCCGTCTCGCTCGCGGAGTCCATCGGCGTGGCCGCGTAATCCGATCGGGCGGGGGGACAGCGCGTCCCCCTTCCCGAGGGCAAGGGCACCTAGCTTTTCTCCCACCCCGCCGAAGGGACGGAGAGGAATGCCATGGAGCCTGCCCGGACGACCTGGGGACCGGCACCGCGCCCTGCCGCCGGTCCCCACCGGGGGCCACGATGATCGAGCGTCGGCCCCGGCTTCACCGGAGCACCGGACTCAATCCGCTGGATTTCGGTCCGTGCCGCTGTCCCCGCCCCGATTGCCCGCTCAAAGCCCCCCGCGAACCCCTGCGGGAAAGCACTCTGCCCACGCTGGAACGCCTCCGCGCGGAAATTCAGGCGGACCTCGAACGGCGCCGGAAATTCGGGACGTGGGGCCGTGACGGATTCTGAGCGCGGCCGCCGCCGCTTACCCGTGTGGCTGCCCTGGCTGCCGGGGTCCTGCCTTCTGACCCTGACCTGTCTGTCGTCCATAGGACTGCTCGGCGCGGGCATAGCCGAACAACTCTGACCAACAAAGACGGCCGTCCGTCGCAGGACCGCCCGATCAGGTGCGACCACGCCTCCGCACCCCGGGCACGCGACGGACGGCACCCCGGCCTGCCCCTGCCCGGGCCAGGCCGGGGAACAGGTGGGGCCCCGGCTGCCGACCCCGCACCCGGCCACCGGGGCCCCACCACCGATTACAGGCTCATCCCGGCCAGCCTGGCGAGCCGGACCAACTCGGGGTTGCTTCTGCGGTGCAGCGAGGAGACGACACGAAGCGTTTCCCGGAACCAGGGGTCGATACAGGCGATCTGCGGCGCCGCGTCACACGCGATGGCCAGGTTCCGCAGCGCCATGTCCAGTTCCCCCAGGTCGAGCTGGGCCCGGGCCATGCTGACGTGGGTCGGCGCCACCCGGGTCGCCGGCAGTCCGTCGAGCGCGGCGGGGAGCATGTCCACGAGCGCCATGGCCTCCTGTGGCCTGCCCAGATCCACATAGGTGGCCAGTCGGTGCAGGACGGTGTTCTGCGGCCCGGCCGTCAGCCCGAGCACCGTGCTGTCCCGGCTACCGAGCCCGTCGGCGACGGCCATGGCGGACCGGATGTGCCGATCGGCCTCCCGTCCGGCCTCTTCTCTGTCGGGCAGCCGGCCGGCCAGCGTCATGCCCCGGAGATTGAGGATGCACACGGCCAGGTCCCGTTCCGTGCCGCTGAGATCCCGTTGCGCCTCGGCGATCGCGCGGTCCACGACATCGAGCCCTCGCCCGGCATCCCCGAAGTTGAGATAGGTCCCGGCCCGGTCCCGCGCGGCGACGGCCGCCGCCATCGGCGTGGGCCGCTGCTCGACGGCCCACCGCTGCCGGGTCACCGCCAGCTCCGCCAGGTCCGTCCACCGGTACCGGGCGGCGAGCCAGTAGACGGTGCTGTAGACCTCGGAGAGATCGGACCACGCCGTGGCCGTGTTGACGGTGTGCGCGTGCGCGGTGGCACCCCGGAGCAAGGTCGGAAGAACTCCCAGCAGCCGGGAGACATCGAACTTCCTCCGGTACCGGCGCGCGGTGGCCAGGTCGTCGCCGAACCGCCCCTCCGCAGCAGCCCCGGTCTCCGGCAGGTCGTAGTCGCGAAGCGCCGCCCGCAGTTCCGTGAGCGCCCGCGCCTCGTTCTTCGCGACGGTGGCCTTCCCCAGCACGTCGGACATACCGAGCCCCATCGCCCACCCCACGGAGGCCGCGACAGACGGCGTCAGCACCCGGTTGCCCGCCTCGATCGCCGACAGCAGCGAGAGGGGGATGCCCGCCCTTCCCGCCAGTCGCGACCGGGTCAGACCGTGTGCCTTCCGGATCACCGCCAGGTGCTCACCCGGCGCGAGTTCCGTCGTGGTCCCCGGGTCCTCTTCCGCAGCGCCCACGTCTGCCCTCCTCACGGAGTCGTCGCCGGTCCCAGGATGACGGAACGGGCGACCGCCGGTCATCGCTTCTGCCCGGAACAGGACAGCGAGCGTACGCTCGAATGACTGGTACCACATGTCGGGGAGGCGCTGCGGCGGGCCGAGTCGATCGACCCGGCGTCGGTGGGGTCCCTGGAGCGACGTTCCCGGCTGCTCCTGGACATCGCGGCCGGTCACGCGCAGAAGCAGGAGACCGTGGCGGCGCTGCACTATCTGGGGCACGCCTTCCGGGTGACGCCGGAGGGCATCCGCTACGTCCCCATGGCGCGGGGCCTCGCGGCCGAACTGGCCCGTACGGCAAACGGCCCACTCCGGGCCGAGGCCGTCTCGCTCGCGGAGTCCATCGGCGTGGCCGCGTAATCCGATCGGGCAGGGGGACAGCGCGTCCCCCTTCCCGCCCCGGACGGCCGGGGGAACAGGTGGGGCCCCGGCCGCCGACCCCGCACCCGGCCGCCGGGGCCCCGCCACCGATCAGAGCGCCGCGTGAAGCGCCTTCGGCGCCGGCGCGTCCGGCGCCGCCGACACGTCCGCGACGACGCACGCGATGTTGTCGGGCGCGCCCGCCTCGTGGGCGAGGGCGATCAGGGCGTCCACCGCCGCGTCGGGGTCGGTCGCCCCGGTCAGGGTGGAGCGGATGGCGGCGTCCGGGACGGTCGTGAAGAGGCCGTCCGAGCAGAGGAGGTAGCGGTCGCCCGCGCGGGCCTCGTGGAGCCGCAGGTCGGGCTGGGTCGGGTGGTCCGTGGCGCCGTGCAGGGCCCGCAGCAGCAGCGTCCGCTGCGGGTGGGTGGCCGCCTCCGCCTCCGTGAGGGTGCCCGCGTCGATCATCGACTGGACCACGGTGTGGTCGTGGGTGATCCGGAAGAGCCCGCCGTCGCGGAGCAGATACGCCCGGCTGTCCCCGATGTGGACGAGAGCCAGCCGGGACCCCGTCCACACCATCGCGGTCAGGGTCGTCCCCGATGCGGGGGAGTCCGTCAGGTCGCCGATCGCGGTGTTCGCGCGGTGGACCGCGTCCTCCAGGGCGTTGAGCAGGTCGCCCGCGCGGAGGCCGTCCGGCGTGCCGGAGGCGGGGCGGGCGGCCGGGCCGGTGTCCAGTTCCCGCAGCGCGGCGATCGCGGCCGCGCCCGCCGGGCCGCCGTCGGTGCCGAAGCCGTCGGCGACCGCGAGGAGCCGGCCGCCCGCGAGGGCGGTGTCCTGGTCGGTCTCGCGGACCAGCCCCCGGTCGGTGCGGGCGGCATGGCGGATGATCAAGGTGGTCGGGTTGGTCATAGGTGGTGTCTCCTCGTCCGGTCGGGCCAGCTGATCGGCGAGGAAGAGGGCCAGGTCCCGGCGGGCGGCGGTCTCGGACTCGACCCCTGCCCAGTAGGCCCGTACGGCCCGTGCGGCGGCGGCCGGATCCGTACCGTACAGATCGCAGACCCCCCGGACCCCGGCCAGCGGCATCCCGATCCGCCGCAGCCAGACCACCAGACGGGCCCGTTCCACCTGGGACTCGTCGTAGTACCGGTAGCCGGTGAACGGGTCCACGCTCGCCGGGGGCAGCAACCCCAGCTCGTCGTAGCGGCGCAGGGCCTTCGCCGAGAGCCGGGACAGCCGGGAGAACGCCCCGATGGTCAAGCGGGTCCGCCGGGTCATGGGCTCCTCCTCGCGCTCCTCGCGCCGGGTGCGGTGGTCCGACCCGGCGGAACCGATGCTGGTCCTTCCCCGCACGGGAAGGTCAACGGGCCGAGACGGGGCAACGGGTCAACGGGACAACGGGACAACGGGACAACGGGCCATGGTGACCGACGGCCGGGCCCGGACATGGCGGCGGGCCCCCCGGTACACACCGTGGAGGCCCGCCGCCGTCCCGCACCCCCGTGACGGGACGGCGTCACTTGCGGTTGTACAGCCGCATGGTCAGCGCGCCGAAGACCACCAGGAAGAAGCCGGACCACCCCAGCGACCAGGCGATGTCGGCGGCCGGCCACTCGCCCGCCATCAGCTCCCGTACCGCCGTCGAGACATGCGTCACCGGGCTGTTGTTGACGAAGGCCTGGAGCCAGCCCGGCATGGTCTTCGGGTCGACGAAGACATTGCTGAGGAAGGTCAGCGGGAAGATCACCATCATGCTCACGCCCATGACCGACTTCTCGGTGCGCAGGAGCAGACCGAACATGGTCCACACCCAGGAGAAGGAGAAGGCGAAGACGATGAGCAGGGCCACCCCGAGCAGCACGCCCAGCGGGCCGCCGTCCGGCCGGAAGCCGATGACCATACCGACAGCGATCATCACGACCGAGGCCAGCAGATAGCGGGCCACGTCGCCGAGGAGATAGCCGACCATCGGCGCCGGCCGCCAGATCGGCAGGGTGCGGAAGCGGTCGAAGACGCCCTTGGTGATGTCCGTGTTGACCGCGATGCCCGTGTACATCGTGATCATGACGATGCTCATGGTGAGGATGCCGGGCAGCAGGTACTGGATGTACTCGCTGGTCGAGCCCGCCAGCGCCCCTCCGAAGAGGTACGTGTACATCAGCACCAGCATGATCGGGAACGCCGTCACGTCGAACAGCTGCTCCGGCACATGCTTGATCTTCAGCATGGCCCGCCACCCGAAGGTGATCGACGCGGAGAGCGCGGACGGCGGGGGCGGCTGCTCCCTGCTGTCGACCAGCAGGGCCGCCAGCTCCGCCGACTTGGGGTCGGCCAGACCGAGATCGTCGGTGTCCCGCGCCTTCCCTGCCGTCCCGGTGACGGTCTCGGCGGGCTGGGTGTTGGTCGCGGTGCTCATGCTGCCGCCGTCCCCTTCGCATCGGAAGTCGTGGTCGTGGTCGCGGTCGCGGTACTGGTGCGGTCGGTGAGGGCGAGGAAGACCTCGTCCAGGCTGGGCTGCCCCAGCGAGAAGTTGTCCACGGTGATCCCGGCGCCCGCCAGCTCGGACAGGGCCCGCGCGGCCTCCTCGGCCGCCCCCCGCTCACTGCCGTGCCCGCTGACCCGCGCGGTCAGCGCGACCGGGTCGGACTCGGGCTGCACCTCGGTGCCGAGCACCCGGGCCAGCACCCGCTGCGCGTCGGGCCGCTGCCCGGCGTCCCGCAGCCGCAGATGGACCGTGCCGGGGCCGACGGACGCCTTCAGCTCGCCCTTGGTCCCCTCGGCGATCACCCGGCCCTGGTCGATCACGGCGATACGGGCCGCGAGCTGATCGGCCTCGTCCAGGTACTGCGTGGTCAGCAGCACGGTGGTGCCGTGGGCGACGACCGTGCGGACGATGTCCCAGACCTGGTTGCGGCTGCGCGGGTCGAGCCCGGTGGTCGGCTCGTCGAGGAAGAGCAGGTCCGGGGTGTTGAGGATGGACGCGGCGATGTCGATACGGCGCCGCATGCCGCCCGAGTAGTTCTTCACCTGGCGGGCGGCGGCGTCCGTCAGCCCGAAGGCGTCCAGCATCGCTTCCGAGCGCTTGCGGGCGGCCGCCGGGGTGTAGCCGAGCAGCCGGGCGAGCAGGACCAGGTTCTCCGTGCCGGTCAGGTCCTCGTCCACCGAGGCGTACTGCCCGGTGAGACTGACCCGTCGGCGCACCGCGTCGGCGTGGGTGCGCACGTCCTTGCCGAAGACACGGGCCTCGCCGCCGTCCGGCCGCAGCAGGGTGGCGAGCATCTTGACCGTCGTGGTCTTGCCGGCGCCGTTCGGGCCGAGGACGCCGTAGACCATGCCGGCGGGCACCGCGAGGTCGACGCCGTCGACGGCCCGCTTCTCGCCGAAGACCTTCACCAGGCCCCGGGTCTCGATGGCGAGCTGTGTACTCATAAACAGATTCCTTCGAACAGAATTTCGATATTCAGGGAATTCATCGGCGGGGCGCGGAAGCGCCCGGACGGTGGCGGCCAGGAAGCGATCGGGAGGCGATCGGGAGAGACGAGGTCAGGAGGCGGTCAGGAGGCGGTCAGGAGAGATAGGGCCGGGCGGCGCGGGCCTCCCGCAGGGCCAGCCCCCACCAGGCCAGCTGCCCCAGCATGCGCTGCGCCGCACGCTCCCCGTCCGCCCAGCCCTCCTCCAGGAGGTCGAGCGCGACGCCGTTGCGCAGGGTCACGGTGTGAAGTTCGGTGAAGACCGTCCGCAGCTGCTCCACCGCGTACAGCCCCCGCGAGCCATGGCCGTAGCTGACGAAGCCGACCGGCTTGGCGTGCCACTCGTCGTAGGCGTAGTCGATGGCCTGCTTGAGCGACGCGGGAAAGGAGCGATTGTACTCGGGTGTTACGACCACAAATGCCTCGGCTTTATCGATACGTTCCGAAAAGTCGCGCATGGGGTCTGTGGCCCGCTCCGGGTAGCGGGCGGGAAAGTCGTAGCCGGCCAGGTCGATCACGGACAGCCCCAGATCGCCACGGAGCCCGGCCCGCCGGGCGAACCAGTGCCCCGCGGTCGCGCCGAGCCGCCCCTCGCGGGTGCTCCCGATGATGACGGCGACCCGCAGCGGGGGCACGGCCCCGCTGTCCGTCCCCTCCCGCAGCACCGCCCTTCCCCCTTCCGTCCACCGTGACTGCCGTCACCGTCGTCATCCCTGTCATGAGGTAGGCGCGAGACGGCGGCGCGCGGCCGCCAGATCGGATCTGGCGACCGCGCGAGATGCGCGAGATTTCACGGGACGGACGGGACGGGCCGGACCCGTCAGGGAACTCTCACCGGCCCGGGCCCTTCACCCGTGGCCGGGGGCTTCCCGGGCTCGCGGACCTTCGCGGACTCGCGGACCTTCGCGGACTCGTCGGTCCTCACCGGCTCGTGGGTGTAGAAGACGTAGCACGCCGCCACCAGCATCGCCCCGGCGAACATCAGCCCCATCCCCGCCGAACGCAGAATGCTCGCCCCGGTCAGGCTGTGCAGGAACCCGATCGCGATGCCGCACAGCGCGGCGTACCCGAAGCCCCGCAGCTCCTTCGGGATGGTGTGCTGGATCCGGCCGAAACCGTAGGCGAGGGCCGCGAAGATCAGGCCGGCGACCACGCCGTACAGCACGTCCCCCCAGCCGACGGCCTCGCCGGTACGGCGCAGGAAACCGGCGTAGAAGCCGAAGAACGCGCCGAGCAGCACGGGGATCACCCAGCTGCTCGCACTCGTCCGCGTCCCCGTCCCCGTCGACGTGTGCCGGTGGTGGCGGACGGGCGCCGTCGCATGTGTGGCCATGTCCGGGGCTCCTTCCCTCGGGACCGCCCCCGCTCCCTCCCCTGGTGCTCCTCCCAGGGCACACCCGCCGACAGGGCCCGGCAACTCGAACGGCCGTCCGGACCGGCGGGCGGTCCGACCGGCGATCCGGTGCGCGATCCGGTGCGCGATCCGGTGCGCGATCCGGTGCGCGATCGGCCAGCGGTCCGTCGGCAGTGCGGTGGGGACGCGCCGCCGGTCGGCGGAGCAGCGGTCGCGCCCCGCCCCACCCCCCTCTTTCCTGGAGAGGTGCACAGACTCCGGCCGGCCCTGTCGGCAGTGCTGATCGCGCTCGTGGCCCTGCTGACGCCGCTGAGCGTGCTCGCCGTCTGGGCGGAACGGGAGATCGGCGACACCGACGGCTATGTCACCGCGATGGCCCCGCTCGCCTCCGACCCGGCCGTCCGGGGCGCGGTCGCGGACCGCATCACCGAGGAGGTGTCCGGGCCGAACGGCCTGGGCCCGCTCTCGCCCGACGCCCGGGCGCTGGTGCACGACGCGGTGCTGTCCTTCGCCGGGACCGACGCGTACCGCACCGCGTGGGACACCGTGAACCGGGCCGCGCACACCGCCGTGGAACAGGCCCTGACCAGCGGCGAAGGCGATACGGCGAGCATCGACCTGGCCCCGGTGAGCGAACAGGTCAAACGCCGGCTCAGCCTGGACGGGGTCCCCTTCGCCGATCAGATCCCGGTGGTGGGCGCGCGGATCACCGTGGTGGAGTCCGACGGTCCGGCGGCGGTACGGGAGAGCTTCGACGCGCTCCAGGCGGCGGGGGTACGGCTGCCGGTGCTCACCCTGCTGACCGTGGGGGCGGCCCTGCTGCTCGCGCCCGGGGCGCGGCGCGGCCGGCTCGGGGTGGGGCTGGCCCTGGCGGCGGGCGGGCTGCTGCTGCGGCTCGCGGTGGCGGCGGGCCGGGCGCTGACCCTGGACGACCTTCCGGCGGACGTGGACCGGGCGGCGGCGGACGCCGTCTTCGACGCGCTGACGGCGACCCTGAGGACGGTGTCGTGGTGGCTGCTGGGGGTGGGGCTCGCGGTGGCGGCGTACACGGCCAGGCAGGGGCGGGCCGAAGCCAGGGACAGAGGCTAGCCAGGGACAGAAGCCGGAGACAGGTACCTAGCGTTCCGATTAAAGTTCCCGCTCCCGCTCCCGCTCGACCATCGCTTCGATGCCCACGATCAGCAGCTCCAGCGCGTACCCGAAGTCCTGGTCGCGCATCTCCGGAACGGTCTCCCCGCCCCGCGCATCCATGATCTCCGAGGAGCTGGCGGCATACGCCCTGAGCTGCGGATGCTCGGTCATCGTGCCCATCGCCTCGCGGAAGTACTCGTCCTGGCTGACCCCAGCCGACGCGCAGCGCGCGATGAAGTGGCCCTCGATCGTGCCGAACCCGTACACGAACTGGAACACCGCCGACAGCCCGCCCATCTGCCCATGCGCGGGCAGCTGCGCGTTCCGCATGACCTGTTGCACGGCGAGCGAGAAGGCCAGCGAGTTCGGCCCGATGTTGAGGAAGGAACCGACGAGCGGGGAGACCCAGGGGTGGCGCACCAGCAGCGCCCGGTACTCGCCGGCCAGGGTGCGCAGTTGCTCGCGCCACTGGTCCGCCGGGCCGGTGTCCGGCAGCCGCATGGTGCCGAAGGCGGTGTCCAGGGCCAGTTCGAGAAGGTCGTCCTTGGTGTCCACGTACCAGTAGATGGACATGGCGGTGACGTCCAGCTCGGCGGCGAGCCGCCGCATGGAGAACCGGGCCGTGCCGTCGGCGTCCAGCAGCCGCACCGTCGCCTCGATGATCTTGGTGCGGTCGAGTCCGGCGGGGTGGGCCTCCTTGCGGCTCCGGCCCGTCCGGTCCTCCGTCCATACGCTGGCCCGCGCCGGGCCCTTCGCACGGTCGGCCGCACTCACCATCGCGCCACGCTCCTCGCTGGTTGCCTTCGGACGGGGCGGATGCCTCCGTACCGCACGGGGCGTACGGTACGGCCGGCGGCGACGCCACCCGGGGCGAAACGGCGGCGTACGAGCCGTACCGGACCGCCGGGAGGTCGTCCCGGCCCGCACATGCGCCGCGTCCGCCACATCCAGCGCGCATCCGGCGCACATCCGGCACATCGAAGCGGGTACCTCTGCCCGTCTCGATGCTATGCGGTCGCACGGGCGGGCGAACGCGCGGCCGGGCCGGGCCACGACGGCGCCAGACCTTCGGACCGGCCCATCCAGTCCGCGCCGTCGGTCAGGCCTTCGGGTCAGGCCTTTCGGTCAGGCCTTCCCTTCCACGCCGCCGGGCGCCCCCGCCTGCTGCTCCGCGCGCCGGAGCAGCAGGGCCGCGAGCAGACCGCCCGCCAGCACCGCGACCGAGCCCACCAGCTGGCTCGTCGCGAGCCCCGAGGCGAAGCCGTCGGAGATCGTGCGGGCCTCGTCCGGGCCGTCGGCCGCCGCCAGCGCGGCGGGCAGCGAGGCCGCGCCCGCGATCCCGGGGACCAGCGCGGCGAACCGGGAGTTCAGGACCGCGCCGAGCACGGCGACCCCGAGTCCGTTGCCGAACTCCGCCAGGGTGCCGTTGATCCCGGCGCCGACGCCCGCCTTCGCCGGCGGGATGGCACTCATGATCGCGTTGGCCATGGCGGGCGTGGCCAGGGCGATCCCCACACCCATGATCACCAGGCCGAGGAACATCCCGCTGTAGTCGTCCCGGCCGAGCAGCGCGATCGCGGCGAGTCCGGCGGCGACCGCCGCCATGCCGACCGCGATGGCGGCGGGCGTCCCGATCTTCGGCAGCAGCCGGGGGCCGAGTCCGGAGAAGTTGAGGGCGACGATCGTCAGCGCGAGCGGCGCGGTCCGCAGCCCGGCGTCGAGGGGCCCGTAACCGAGGACGAACTGGAGGTGCTGGGTGAGCAGGAAGAGCGAACCGCCCATCCCGAACGTCACCAGGATCGCGCCGGCGACCGCCCCGACGAACGTACGGTTCCGGAAGAAGTGCATGTCCAGCATCGGGTACGGGATCCGCAGCTCCCACAGCACGAAACCGGTCAGCACCGTCACGCCGACCCCCGCCGCGAGCAGCACCTGGCCGGAGGTCCAGCCGTGTTCGGGGCCGGAGATGATCGCGTAGACGACGGACGTCATACCGATGGTGGAGAGCAGCGCCCCGAGCAGATCGGGCCGGTCGCCCTGCGGGTTCTTGGACTCCGGTACGAGGGTGATCACCGCGAGGAGGCCGAGCGCGGCGACGGGGATGTTGATGAGGAAGATCGCGCCCCACCAGAAGTGGTCGAGCATGACGCCGCCGATGAGCGGTCCGGCGGCAAAGCCGAGGGAGTTGACCGTCGACCAGAGGGCGATGGCCTTGACCCGCTCGCTGTCGTCGAAGATCTGGACCACGACGGCGAGGGTGGTGGTCATCAGCAGTGCCCCGCCGACGCCCATGCCGGCGCGGGCGGCGATCAGCTGGGCGGACGACTGGGCGAGGCCGGCGGCCAGCGAGCCGATGCCGAACAGCGCCAGACCGGCGATCAGCAGCTTCTTCCGGCCGTAGCGGTCGGCGGCGTTGCCGGCCGTCAGCAGCAGACCGGACTGGACCAGCGAGTAGGCGTTGATCATCCACTGGATGTCGGTGGCGGAGGCGCCCAGCTCCCGGTTGAGGGAGGGGATGGCGACGCTGAGGACCGTGTTGTCGAGCAGCACGGTGAGCTGCGCGAGACAGATGACGCCGAGGATCAGCCAGCGCTGTGGGTGGCGGCCGTCGGCCGGGGCCGGCGTCGTGGCGGTGGTCGGCACCGACATGGCCGGCTCCTTGTGCGGTGTGGGGGACGGTACTTCTACACCGTACAAGTGTCGCTATACGCTGTATAGCAATTATTGGGCGCTCAGGTCGTCCCGGCGACTGCCCTCCTCATCCCGTCGGCTGCTCGCCGGGCTTGATCAGATAACCGGCGCCCCGCCGGGTGTGGATCATCGGCGGGCGGCCCGCGTCGATCTTCTTCCGGAGGTACGAGACGTACAGCTCGACCACGTTGGCCTGGCCGCCGAAGTCGTAGGACCAGACCCGGTCCAGGATCTGCGCCTTGCTGAGCACCCGCCGGGGGTTGCGCATCAGATAGCGCAGCAGCTCGAACTCGGTCGCCGTCAGATGGATCGACTGGCCGCCCCGGCAGACCTCGTGGCTGTCCTCGTTCAGCGTCAGATCCCCCACCGCGAGCAGGGAAGCGCTGCGGGCGGCGGGCGCGGCACCGGCGCGGCGGATCAGCCCGCGCAGCCGGGCCACGACCTCTTCGAGGGCGAAGGGCTTGGTGACGTAGTCGTCGCCGCCGGCGGTGAGACCGGCAATCCGGTCCTCGATGGCGTCCCTGGCCGTCAGGAACAGCACGGGCACCTCCGGCCGCTCCCGCCGCAGCCGCCCCAGGACCGCCGTCCCGTCCATGTCCGGCAGCACCACGTCGAGCACCACCGCGTCCGGCCGGAACTCCCGCGCCACACGCAGCGCGCCCTCCCCGTCCGGCGCGCTGCGCACCTCCCACCCCTCGTACCGCAGGGTCATCGACAGCAGCTCGCTCAGCGCCTGCTCGTCGTCCACCACGAGCACCCGGACGGGGGCGCCGTCCGGCCCGAGCATCTCAGTACGCCCCTGGGGCGAGGTCGCGGTCATGCCGGCCACTCTGTTCCCCGGCCCTGAAAGCGACCTTGCGCGAGCCTGTGAATTCCCTGAGAAACCCACGTCCCGCCGCGCCCGCCGCTACTCGTCGCCACCCGCCGCTATCCGCCGCTGTCCGTCCATCCGGAACAGCCGGGCGGCGTTGTCGTGGCAGACGGCGCGGAGCCAGTCGTCGCCGAGGCCGAGCGCTTCGAGGGCGTGGAGCTGATGGACGTACGGATACGGGATGTTGGGGAAGTCGCTCCCCAGCAGCACCCGGTCGCCCAGCGCGGCGAGCCGGGGCCGCTCCGCCGGCGGGAAGGGCGCCAGCCGTTCGCTGAAGTCGGTGCAGGCCATCGTGGTGTCGAGGTGCACCCCCGGATGGCGCTCGGCCAGATCCAGGAAGTCGGTGTACTCCGGCATCCCCAGGTGGGCGACCACGATCAGCAGCCGGGGGTGGCGGGCGAGCAGCCGCGCCATGGGGCCGGGGCCGGTGTGCCTGCCGGGCACGGGGCCGGAGCCGCAGTGGGTGACGACCGGCACCCGGGCATCGGCGAGGAGCCCCCAGACGGGGTCGAGCGAGGGGTCGTTGGGGTCGTAGGCGCCGACCTGAAGGTGCGCCTTGAAGACTCGTGCGCCCCGGTCGAGGGCGGTTTCGACGTAGTCGGCGGCGCCGTCCTCGGGGAAGAAGGTGGCGGTGTGCAGACAGTCGGGGGTACGGGCGGCGAAGTCGGCGGCCCAGCCGTTGAGCCAGGCCGCCATGTCGGGTTTGTGCGGATAGATCATGGCGGTGAAGGCACGGACCCCGAAGGCCCGGAGGAGGCGTACCCGCTTCTCCTCGCCGTGGCGGTAGGTGATGGGCCACTCCAGGCCGGTGAGGGGGCCGGCGGCGTCGAAGTAGGCCCACACCTTGTCGAGGACGGGGCGGGGCATGAAGTGGGTGTGGATGTCGACGAGCCCGGGCAGCGCGAGCCGCCGCCAGAACTCGCCTACCTGCTGTACCTCGTCACCCGCGTTCTCATCACTCGCGTTCTCATCACCCGTGCTCTCACCGCTTGCGCTCAAAGGAGTGGCTCCGCTCCACGCATCCGACATGCAGGCTGTACCGCTCGTACCAGCGCTTGATCCCGGTCCGCTGGGCGGCCCGGTGCTCCAGATTCTGCCGCCAGACGGCGATGGACTCCTCGTCGCGGAAGTAGGCGACGGTGATGCCCAGCCCGCCGGGGTCGGCGGCGTGCTCGTACCCGAGGAACCCGGGTATCTCGCGGACGAGTTCCTCCAGATGGGCGGCGGTCTCCGTGTACCCCTCGGTGTCCTCGGTGAGGACGGAGGTGAAGACGACGGTGTAATAGGGGGGTTCGTGGGCGGGCACGGGGCGGACGGTGTGCTGGCTCATCCGGCCAGCGTGCGCGGCGCCGATGACCTTGTCCAAGCGTTTTATCCGGCCGCCCTGTCCTAGAAAAGACCGTCCTGGGCGGTGCCGGTGGCGCCGACACCGAGGTCGGCGGTGGGTACGGAGAGCGGGGCTCCGGGGTCGGCGCCGACGAGGGACCAGCCGGACAGGAGCCGGGTGTCGAGGACGACGACCTCGCCGTCGGCGGTCCGCAGATGCAGATCGGGCCCGGCGACGGCGAGCAGGGTCCCCGCGACGGCACCGCCGTCGACGAGTTCCCGGACGACACGGGTGGCGCGGGACAGCCCGGCGAGACCGAACACACCGGCATGGTCGACGGGTTCGTACGGCAGCGGCTCCAGGGTCTCGGGCCACCCCTCCAGCGCACGGGCCCGCCGGTGCGCGTCCCCGACCTCGGCGGCCCGCTCGCCGGCACCGGCGGGCAGGTCCGCGCGGACGGCCCGCTTCTCCGCGTACGGAATCCGGTCCGGCACCCCGAGCGAACGGCTCAGCAGCTCCTCGGTCCGGCGCGCGGCCATCAGCGGACCGCGCCCGAGCCAGCTGAAGACGACAGCCCCCTGCTCCAGCAGCCGGGCCGGGCCGCGCTCCTCGGCCGTGATGCCGACCTTGGCCATGCCGGGGCCGAACCAGGCGAGATAGACGCGGTAGACCCGGGGGTCGTCGGCGATCGTGTCGGCGGCGACGGAGTGCGCCCGGTCCAGCCGCGCGCACTCGGCGCACCGCGCCTGGGTGACCCGCCCGCCGACGGTCGCCGCCAGGGGACAGACATGGCCGCGCGCCCCGACGCAACTCCGCTCACCCTCCGCCCGGAAGCCCAGCGTCCGCCCGGTCGTGAGCGGACTGACCCGCCCGCCTTCCCAGCGCAGAACGGCCAGCCGCGTCCCCTGCGGCCATCCGATCCCGGAGCACCGCCATGCCATACGTACCTCCGGGCGCACTGCCGATCCAACCAGCCGAAAGCGGCGACAGTACCCGAGCCCTCGGCCCCGCCCCGGCCTCGTACACCGACTTCCGGCCGTTCCTGATCCGACCGCTCCCTGGGGATCCGCGCCACGACCCGGGCACTTCCACGGTATGCCCCTGGCCGAATCTCTACGTTCCCCCGGCACCTCGCCGGACGCAGCCCTTCCGCTACGGAAGCCTCCGCCTTTCGGCCGCCGCGGCTGCCGTACGGAGCTGCTCGCCCGCACCCTGCTCCGCGCGCTCCCGGGCACCCCGGGCACCGACCTCCGCCCCGCGCCCATTCCATTACCGACGGTCACTGTCGGGGAAGAGCCCGGCACCGGGCGACGGAGTGAAGACCAAGGAGGCCGGGAAGCGGGGAAGCCGGGAAGCACGCGCATAACGCGAGAGGCCCCGGAAGATCTTCCGGGGCCTCTCGGCTGGTGCACTCGGCAGGATTCGAACCTGCAACCTTCTGATCCGTAGTCAGATGCTCTATCCGTTAAGCTACGAGTGCTTGTGCTTCCCGGGCTTTTCTGCCTGGTCGGCGTTGCGGGAACAACATTACATGACCTGCGCCGTCACGCGAAATCCATTGCTCAGACCGCCTCTGACCTGCGGAAACACGATCTGCGCGGGGTCTGCGGAGCGGCCCGCCGCCGGATGCGCGAAAGCCCCGGGCGGGTGGCTCGGGGCTTTCGTGATCTTGCTGGCGGAGGCGGAGGGATTTGAACCCTCGATGGGCTTTAAGGCCCAAACCGCATTAGCAGTGCGGCGCCATAGACCGGACTAGGCGACGCCTCCAGCACCCCGCGCAGCCGCGCGGTGTGTGCAGATGATGACACAGTCAGGCTCCGTGTCACCAATTCCTTGCCCACGGTACTAGGTGCCCCGGCCACAGGGCAAAGCCCGGGGCCGGGGCGACACGCCCGGGGAAAGTGGGGCGGGGGTGAATCGAGAGGGCCCGGTTTCGCGTGGGGCGAAGGCGCAACGGAGGCGGGTGTGCCGCGTTAGACGGGGTGGCGGAGGACGCTCCGCCCGGACCGTGTCCGCCTCGTGTCAGGAGCCTCCCATGCTGCGCCGTCTCGCCCTCGCCGCGACCGTGTCCGCCGTCGCGCTGGCCACCGCCACGCCCCTCGCCGGAGCGATCCCCCTGCCCCCTCCCGGCGGCCCTGAGCAGGCCCGTGACCAGCTGACCCTCGTGGTCTCCGAGAGCGGGAACGCCCGGACCGACGGGCGGTACGAGCTGTCCTGCGGCCCGGTCGGCGGCACGCACCCCGACCGGGAGGCCGCCTGTGCGCGGCTGGACGAGCTGGCGTGGGCCGGGGAGGACCCGTTCATGCCCGTGCCCCAGGGCACGATGTGCACCCAGCAGGCGGGCGGGCCGGCCGCCGCGCGGATCACCGGGAGCTGGCGGGGACGGCCCGTGGATGCCGTCTTCAGCCGGACCGACGGCTGCGAGATCTCCCGCTGGCAGCGTTTGGAACCGATCCTTCCGAGCACCCGTTCCTAGGGCCCTGCTCAGGGCCCCGCCCAGGGCCCCGAAACGCCCGATGGTCACCGGGTGTCCACACAACCCCGTGATGAGCTACCCCTCATCCGCCGACCCGCCGTCACCCACTGCCCTAGAATCGCCTTCAGTGACAGCCGGGGACCCGAGGGGCAAGATGGGGCCCGCTTGTCCGCACACGCAGTAGGCCAGGGAGGAACCGTCGTCGTGAGCAGTCGGCCATCCCGGGGCGCTGCTCGCCTCGCAGCCATACTCGACGCCCTGCCTGACGGCCTCGTGCTGGTCAATTGCAACGGCACCGTCGTCAACGCCAACACCATCGCCCTGGAGCTGTTCGAGGCCCCCGGGACCGCGCTGGTCGGCCGTGGAGTGCTCGATCTGCTGCCCGTGTTCGACTCGCGGCTGATCCCCGGCTCCATGCGGCGGCCCGAGGCGACCGACGAGCGCGGCCGGACCCGGGCCACCCGGATGGTCGCGCGGCGCACGGACGGCACCGAGTTCCCCGTCGAAGTCACCAGCGCCGGACTTGAGGACGGCCGGGACGCCTACGCGTCGCAGCACGGCTACACCGGCGACGAGCTGCTGATGCTCGTCGTCCGCGACCTCTCGGGGACCCTGGACACCGAAGCCGAGCTGGCCCGTTCCCAGCGGCAGACCGAGATGATCCTGCGGGCCGCCGCGGAGGGCGTGGTCGGTACGGACACCGACGGCCGCGTGGTCCTCGTCAACCCGGCCGCCGCCCAGATCCTCGGCTTCCGCGCCAGCGACCTCGGCGGTCAGGAGCTGCACCCGCTGATCCTGCACTCCCGCGAGGACGGCAAGCCGTTCCCGTACGCGGAGTCCCCGCTCGCGGACACCCTGCGCTCCGGCCGCAAGCACCGGGTGCGCGGGCAGGTGCTGTGGGCCAAGAACGGTTCGCGGGTGCCGGTCGACCTGACCACCGCCCCGGTAAGGGACGGGGACCAGCTGGTCGGCGCGGTGATGACCTTCACCGACCGGCGGCCGGCCGAGTCGCTGGCCAAGCGTCACGCCGAGGAGCTGGAACGGACCACCGAACGGCTCAACGCCGAACTGGCCGACACGGCCGAACGGCTGAACGCCGAGATCGCGGAGAACGCCGAGCGGTTCGCGGCGGAGCTGGCGGACAAGTCCGAGCGGTACACCACCGAGATCGAGAAGCGCGACGAGCGGCACCAGGAGCTGGCCGCCCGGCACGAGCAGCTCACCGCCGTGCTCGGGGGGTCCCTGCGCGGCCCGCTGGAGGAGTTGCGTACGGAGCTGGGGACGCTCGCCGCCGACCCGGCGGGGCAGCTGTGGCCCGAGGCCAACCAGATCCTGCACCACCTCGCCGCCGGGTACGCCCGGATGACCACGCTCATCGACAACGTCCTCGGCTTCCAGCTGCTCGACACCGGTCAGGAACCCCTCACCAAGTCGAAGGTCCTGCTGGACGCGGTCGTCACGGCCGGCGTCGAGGGCGCGGTCGAGCTGATCGGGCCCGGCCGGGCGCAGTTCGCGGTGCACGCCCCGGCGATCGAGGCCGAGGTGGACGCCGGGCGGCTGGCCACGGCCCTCGCGCACCTGGCGGCGGACGTCGCCGGCGTGGACTCGACGGGCAAGGCCCGGCTGCTGCCCGACGGCGGCTATGTGGACTCCACCGTCGTGGTCGCCGCCGCCCAGCGCGGTGACGTCGTACGGATCGAGGTGCGCGGGCCGTTCGCCGGGGGCGATCCCGTGCACGAGCCCATCGTGCGCGGGATCGTCGAGGCGCACGGCGGGGTGCTCCAGACGCACGAGATGCCCGGAATGAGCGGCAGCGCGTACGTCCTTGAGGTGCCGTTGGGCGACGCTGCGGGCGCTCTCGTACCGGCACCGGAGGCCGTGAGCGGCGGGCCGGCGCCTGCCGTCCCCACCGTCCCCGGTCCCGACGCGGCTCTCCCGGGCGGGCCCGCGCTCACCGGCCCACCGGCCGTCGTGGCCGCCGGCGTGGTCGTCGCGCAGGGGCCGGGGACGGCCCCCGAGACCCTTCCCGAGCTGCTGCCGGAGTCCCTCTCGGAGGCCGGTGAGTCGCTGGAGCAGGACGCTCCGGTCGAGGCCGCCGTGGAGCAGGACGGACCGGTCGGAACGGTCGGCGAGGTCGGACTCGTCGGACCGGGCGTTTCCGTGGAGCCCATGGAGCCCATGGAGCCTGCGGCAGGTGCCGGGAGCGGGCGGCGCCGGGGCCGGCGCAGCTCGACCGACGCCTTCCTGGAGAGCCCCGTCTCGGCGGAGGGTTCCGCGTCGGGCGAGGAGTCCTCGCAGCCCACGGGGCGGCGCAGGGCTGTCACGGCGGCGGACGACACGGCCTCCGTGCCGTCGGTCCAGCTGCCGCCCGCGCGGCCTGCCGACCCCACGGCCGCCGTGCCGGACGCCGGCACCACGAGCGACGGTCCGGTCGGGACCGGGCCGGTGGGCACGCCCAGCGGTGGAACCGGTCGGCGCCGGGGCCGGCCGAGCCCCGCCGAGGGGTCCGCGGCCATCGGGACGGACGAGGAGAACGCCACCGACGCCGTCGTCACGGCGGCGGAGGGCGCGGCCGGGCGTGCCGCGCCGGGCCAGGCCGTACCGCCGGGCGGAGTTCCCCCACAGCCCACGCAGTCTTCGCAGCCCTCGCAGCCGCCGCAGTCTTCGCCGTCGCGGCCCGTGCCGCCGGGTGGCGTCGTACCGCCGCAGGCTCCGCCCGGAGCCCGGGGCCCGCGCCCGGTGTCCCCGCAGGGTGTGCCGCCGCAAGGTGTGCCGCCGCAGCCGGTGGCGCCCGCCGCGCTCGGCCTGCCGCAGCAGAACAGCGGCGGCCCGCAGAACGCCCTGCCCGCGCCGTCGCGCCCGGTGCCGCCGGCCGGCATGCCGCAGCCCCTGTCCCCCAGCACGCCCAGCGCGCCCGGCGCTCCCGGCTTCCCCCGGCAGAGCACCGGTACGCCTCCGGGCGACCGGCCCGTCCCGCCGCACGGCGGGGTGCCCGAGCTGTCCGCCGTGCCCGGCGGTGGCCAGGGCGCGGGGCCGGGCGGGGTCGACGCGCAGCAGGCCGGCCGTCGTACCCGGCGGGCGCTGGCGCCCGCGCCGGTGGAGCCCGCCGAAGCGCCCGGCGGGCCTCGGGTCGCCTTCGCACTGCCGCCCGCCGCAGCCGATCGGATGCCGGTCGCGCGGCCGTCGGCCGGGGCCGTAGACGCCTCGACGCCGAGCCGGCACGACGCCGTACGCATCCCTCCGGGCGCCGACCACACGCCGCCGGAGCACCACCCGCTGCCCACGGGCCGCCGTCGGGGACACCCGGCCGGGCCGCAGGAGGACACCAGCGGCGCGGGCTTCACCGCCGTACCCGACGAGATCGTGCCCGAGGACGCCGGGCCCACCGCCGCCACGGACACCGGGCCCGTCGGCATCGCACCCGCCGGCCCGGCACCCGCTGGGCCCGTACCGACCAGGCCCGTACCGGCCGATGCTGCCGGTGTCGTCGGTGCTGTACGCGAGGACACCGGTCAGGGCGTTCCGCCGAGTGCCCCGGACGCGCGGAGCACCGGTTCCGTCTCGCTGCCGCTGCCCGATCTCGAACCGCCGCACCCGGCCCCCGTGCCGCCCGGTGCCCGGCAGCCGCTGCCGGCCGAGGCCCCGCTGCCCCGGCCGCACCCCGCCGACGGCGGGCAGGGGCGGGCGTTCAGCGTCCGGACACTCGGCCAGGGTGTCCAGTCCGCCGCCCAGCAGACGGGTCCTCAGCAGACCGGTGCCGGTCCCCGCGCGCCCCAGGGCTCCTCGCCCGTACCGGCGCAGCGTCCCGCCCCGGCGGCCCAGCAGACCGGTGCCCAGCAGGCTGGTCCTCAGCAGGCCGGCGCAGGTCAGGCACAGCTGGGTTCGGGGCGTCGGCGCAAGCTGTCCACCCCGCCCGAGGGCGAGCGTCCCGAGCCGGCCGCCCGACCGCAGGGTCCGTCCGTGGCGCAGCCGTCGCAGCCCCATGCCTCCCGGCTTCCCCTGGAGCGTTCCGAGGGCCGGGCGTACGCGATCGGGGCGCCCGACGAGGACGCGGCGGAGGGCCCGGAGCCGCTGGACGGTCCCGGTGGCGCCGTCGAGGTCGCCAACCGGCCGCAGCCGCATCCCGTGGACGACGAACTGCCCCCGGAGCCGCTGGACAATCCGCGCAGGCTGCTGGTCTGGCCCGCGCCCGACGTCTCGACACAGCAGGCGCTGAGCGACCGCGGCTACCGGCCGGTGGTCGTGCACTCCCGCGAGGAGGTCGACGCGCAGATCGCCGCGTTCCCGGCCGCGCTCTTCGTCGATCCGCTGACCGGGCCCATCACCCGTACCGCGCTCCAGTCGCTGCGCCAGGCGGCGGTCGCGGCCGAGGTCCCGGTGCTGGTGACGGCCGGGCTGGGGCAGGCGACCCGGGAGGCGGCCTACGGCGCCGACCCGGCCGTCCTGCTGAAGGCCCTGGCCCCCCGCGACAGCGAACAGCACCCCTCCCGGGTGCTGCTGATCGAGGAGCACGAGGAGATCGCGCTCGCCCTCACCGCCGCGCTGGAGCGGCGCGGTATGCAGGTGGCGCGGGCGGGCGCGGACACGGACGCGGTGACGCTGGCGGCCCAGACACGGCCGAACCTGGTGGTGATGGACCTGATGCAGGTGCGCCGCCGCCGGGCCGGGATCATCGACTGGCTGCGGGCGAACGGGCAGCTGAACCGCACCCCGCTGGTCGTCTACACCTCGGCCGGTCTCAACCGCGCGGAGCTGCCCCGGCTCTCCTCCGGCGAGACCGTGCTCTTCCTCGCCGAACGCTCCACCAGCGCGGAGGTGCAGGCCCGGATCGTGGATCTGCTGGCGAAGATCGGGACGAATTAGCCCGCCGCCGGGCAACGGCTGAGGGCAGTGCACTTGTACTGCCCTCAGCCGTCGATGTTTCACGTGAAACCGACGCTGTCCGTGGCCGGTTCACCGGCTCGGCGACCCGCAGTGCGGACCGTTCAGAGCGTGGTCACGTCCAACTCCCCGTCCGCGTACTGCTTCCGGATCAGCTTCTTGTCGAACTTCCCGACGCTGGTCTTCGGTACCACCGGGATCAGCGTCCACCGTTCCGGCAGCTGCCACTTGGCGATCTTCTCGCCGAGGAAGGAGCGGAGCGCGGCGTAGTCGACGGTCGCGCCGTCCTTGAGGACCACGGCAGCCAGCGGCCGTTCACCCCACTTCTCGTCGGGCACCGCGACGACCGCCGCCTCGGCCACATCGGGGTGGCCCATCAGCGTGTTCTCCAGTTCCTGACTGGAGATCCACTCACCGCCGGACTTGATCACGTCCTTGGCCCGGTCGGTGAGGGTCAGATAGCCGTCGGGGCTGATCACCCCGACGTCGCCGGTCTTGAGCCAGCCGTCCGCGCTGAAGCGGTCCTCGGGCCTGATCGCCTCGGCACCCGCGCCGCCGTAGTACGCACCCGCGATCCAGGGGCCGCGTACCTCCAGCTCTCCGGCGGACGTGCCGTCCCAGGGCAGGATGTCGCCGTTCGGACCGACGAGCCGGGGCTCGACCCCCGTCGGGAACCGGCCCTGCGTGATCCGGTACGGCCACTGCTCCTCCGTACTGAGCCCGGCGGGCGGATGGGCCATGGTGCCGAGCGGGGAGGTCTCCGTCATGCCCCAGGCCTGACAGAGCCGTATGCCCAGCTTGTCGTACGCCTCCATGAGCGCGGGCGGACAGGCCGCGCCGCCGATGGTCACGGTCGTGAGGGAGGACAGGTCACGGGGGTGGGCGGTGACCTCGGCGAGCAGCCCCTGCCAGATGGTGGGGACGGCGGCGGCGTACGTGGGCCGCTCCCGCTCGATCATCACGGCGAGCGGGGCGGGCTGGAGGAAGCGGTCCGGCATCAGCATGTTGATGCCGGTCATGAAGGTGCCGTGGGCCAGCCCCCAGGCGTTCACATGGAACTGCGGCACCACGAGCAGCGCGGTGTCCCGGTCGTCCAGGCCCATCGACTCCTGCATGTTCACCTGCATCGAGTGCAGATAGACCGAGCGGTGGGAGTAGACCACGCCCTTGGGGTCCCCGGTGGTGCCGGAGGTGTAACACATGGCGGCGGCGCTGCGTTCGTCCAGCTCGGGCCAGTCGTAGGTGGTGGGCCGGCCGGCTATCAGCTCCTCGTACTCGTGTACCTGCGCTTCGGTGTCGGCGAGCAGCGAACGGTCGCCCGGACCCGACACCACGATGTGCTCGATCGTCGGCAGATGCGGCAGCAGCGGGGCCAGCAGGGGCAGCAGGGAGCCGTTGACGATGACCGCGCGGTCGGCGGCGTGGTTGACGATCCACACCAGTTGCTCGGCGGGGAGGCGCAGATTGAGGGTGTGGAGTACCGCGCCCATGGAGGGGACCGCGAAGTACGTCTCGACGTGCTCGGCGTTGTTCCACATCAGTGTGCCCACGACATCCGACTCGCCGATCCCGAGTTCGTCGTGGAGCGCGTGGGCCAGCTGCGCGGCGCGGCCGCCGATCTCCGCGAAGCTGCGGCGGTGCGGTTCAGCCTCTCCCGTCCAGGTGGTGACCTGGGACTTTCCATGGATCCTGCGTCCGTGCTCCAGAATCCGGCTGATCAGCAGCGGTACATCCTGCATGGTGCTCCGCACGGCGTCCTCCCGGTGGGCGCTAGCGCTACGTGGCAGTAGGGGTGTGCAGATTCTGCGCGCATACCATTTGGTATGTCACTACCTCTGCCCGAGCGCGTGCCACGGATGCCCACTGACCGACCGCCCTTGGCGCCTCCCACCGCCCGTGGCCGGACGGGCCGGGTCTGAACGGGCCGGTCGGAACGGTCGGGACGCGTCAGCGGGAGGTGTCAGCGGACGGGCGCCAGTTCCGGATCTTCGCGGAGCTTGCCCAGCGCCCTCGACACCGCGCTCTTGACCGTGCCCACCGACACCCCCAGCACCTCGGCCGTCTGCGCCTCGCTCAGGTCCTCGTAGTACCGCAGCACGACCATCGCCCGCTGCCGGTCCGGCAGCTTCATCACCGCGCGCCACATGGCGTCGTGCAGCACCTGCTGCTCCGCCGGGTCGGGCGCGGGCACGGTCTCCGGCTCGGGCAGCTCGTCACAGGCGAACTCGTCCACCTTGCGCTTGCGCCACTGCGAGGTACGGGTGTTGAGCAGGGCCCGGCGCACATAGCCGTCGAGTGCCCGGTGGTCCTCGATCCGCTCCCACGCGACATAGGTCTTGGTGAGCGCGGTCTGCAACAGGTCCTCCGCGTCACTCGGATTCGCGGTGAGCGAGCGCGCGGTCCGCAGCAGCACGGGCCCCCGCGCCCGTACGTACGACGAGAACGACGTGTAGCGAGCGTAAGACGCGTACCGTGCGTCGGCCCCGTGCGACTGAGGCGCCGGCAGCGCGGCCCTCGAAGCGTTTGTGCAGACTGGCGTGGTCATGGCCCCACGCTAGGAGCGGCAGTGGAACCTTCGGATCGCCCGGAGGGCCTGAAGACATGTCCGCCTCAGGTTGTACGGCCGGCACCGGCCGCACCTCCTGAAGGTGGACGGGACCCTCAGTGGTGAGGAGCCCGCGTCAGGGATGGCGGGCGGCCCCGGGGGCGCCGGGAAGCACGCCGTTCAACGGTGGATTCTGGCCACGGGGGCGTCCGCGAGGCTCCGTCCCACGGTCAGCCGGTGCCCGCCGTACTCCTCGGTCACCTCTCCCGCGTACTGGTGGATCCGTCGTTTGACCCGCCAGGCGTACGGGTGCAACGCCCGCTCGTCGTACAGCGAGGGCCTGTCGTTCCAGCGGGCGAACCACATCGCCGAGGGCAGGTCACCGGTACCGGCGCGGCGTGCGTGTTCCATGTGCTGTACGCCCGCGTCGGCATGGCTGCGCAGGCCGGGGACGTAGCCGTGGCGGCGCACCTCCCGGTTCCACGCGCGGACGTAGTCGAGGGTGACACCCCCGCATTTCGCGTCGCTCAGGTCGTACGACTTCAGGCTGACGTAGAGGGCGCTGCCCCTGGTGATTCCGAGCGCCCCCGCAGCGCGAATCGCCTCCTGGCCCTCCCTCTCGCCCTGGACGGCGGGAGCGTTTCCGATCACGTCCTGGACCGGTACCGGGGCCGGGGACGCCATCGGGGCCAGGGTCGGGGTCGAGGCCAGGGTCGTGGCCGGGGTCGGGGCCGTGCCGGGTCCCGTCGGTCCCGTCGGCGGCCGACGCGCGGGATCCGCAGGATCCACGGCGGCGGCGGGCGAGCAGGGCGGCTGGGAGCCGGTGAAGAGCGGCAGCACCCTCCAGCCCATGCGGTGGACCCCGGCGACCCAGGACCGGGTGAGCCGGGGCCGGTCCGGGCACTCGCCGGCCCGGCCCGCGTACGGGATGCCGACCGCTCCGTACGGGGACGCCTTCCGCCAGGCGCTCATCACGGCCAGCGCCGGGGCCCGGCAGAGGTCGAAGACCAGGCCCCGGAAGGTCACGGCCGTGTCGGCGGTGGTGTCCGGCAGCGCGTCGGCCGGGGCCTGGGGACGGGTACGGGGGTGGGTGTCGGGGTCCGTGCCCCGGAGGGCGCCGGTCGCCGAGGACGAGGTGTACGCGGCGTCCGCGCGCGGGTCGGGCGGCGGGGACAGCAGCAGTTCGGGGACGCCGATCAGCGCGGTGAGCACGAGAGCGGCGGCGGCCCGGGTGAAGGAGCCGACCCGGCTGGGGGAGCCGGCCCGGGTGGGCGAACCGGCCCGGCGGCGGATGCGCATGGACCGAGTGAACGTCCTGCCCGGGGCCCCGGCCAGCGCTGGGGCCCCGCGCTCAGCCGTCCGCGCCCAGGATCAACCCGGATGTGGGAACGCCGGTGCCCGCCGTGACCAGGACCCTGGCCGCGCCCGGCCGCTGGTTCACCGAGGTGCCCCGGAGCTGGCGGACGGCCTCCGCGATGCCGTTCATCCCGTGCAGATACGCCTCGCCGAGCTGACCTCCGTGGGTGTTCAGCGGCAGGGTGCCCGCCGCGACAAAGTCCGCCGCCTCGCCCGGGCCGCAGAAGCCGAACTCCTCCAGCTGCATCAGCACGAAGGGGGTGAAGTGGTCGTAGACGATGCCGACGTCGATATCGCCGGGGGTGAGCCCCGAGTCCCGCCAGAGCCGGCGGGCGACCACGCCCATCTCGGGCAGCCCGGTGAGATCGCCCCGGTAGAAGCCGGTCATCTGCTCCTGGGCCCGGCCGGCGCCCTGGGCTGCGGCGACGATCACGGCGGGCGGTCGGCGCAGTTCCCGGGCCCGCTCCACACCGGTGACCACGATCGCCTGGCCGCCGTCCGTCTCCTGGCAGCAGTCCAGCAGCCGCAGCGGTTCGGCGATCCAGCGGGACGCGGCGTGGTCGGCGAGGGTGATGGGGCGGCCGTGGAAGTAGGCGGCGGGGTTGCGCGCCGCGTGCCGGCGGGCGAGGACGGCGACCCGGCCGAAGACCTCGGGCTCCAAACCGTGGACATGGAGATAGCGCCGGGCCGCCATGGCGACCCAGGAGGCCGGGGTGAGCAGCCCGAACGGCAGGCCCCAGCCGAGCGCCACCCCCTCCGCCGTCGGCTCCCGGTGCCGCACTCCGGCACCGAACCGGCGCCCGGAGCGCTCGTTGAACGCGCGATAGCAGACCACCACCTCGGCCACACCCGTGGCCACCGCGAGCGCGGCCTGCTGGACGGTGGCGCAGGCCGCGCCGCCGCCGTAGTGCACCCGGGAGAAGAACGACAGCTCACCGATGCCCGCCGCCTGGGCGACGGTGATCTCGGGGCTGGTGTCCATGGTGAAGGTGACCATCCCGTCGACATCGGCGGGGGACAGCCCGGCATCGTCCAGCGCGGCCCGGACCGCCTCCACCGCCAGCCGCAGTTCGCTGCGGCCGGAGTCCTTGGAGAACTCGGTGGCACCGATACCCACGACCGCCGCCCGGCCGCCGACCCCGTCACGGGATCCGGAACGGGATCCGGAACGGGAATGGGGGCGAGCGCTGGAGTGGGGGTCGGGGTCGGGGTTGGGTCTGGGGCCGCCCGGGACATGAGGGCTCATGAGGTGCCCCCGCCGGTGACAGGCTGCTCCGGCGCATTCCGTACCTCCGGTATCCCGAGCGGCGGTGGCGACTTCAGTAACTCCGGCGGCTCCGGCGGCTCCGGCGGGGGAGCTTCCGGCACCGGGGCACGGGCGGCGGGCGGGAGCGTCACCGTGGCCCTCGCCGTGACATGGGTGCCCCTTTCATGGGTGCCGACGACCCGGATCACGGCGTCGTCCCCCGCACGCGAGACGACCGTGCCCCGCAGCACCAGGGTGTCGCCGGGGTGGCTGGGCGTTCCCAGCCGGATCGCCAGCGTCCGGAGCACTGTCCCCGCGCCCAGGGACTCCGTGAGATACCGGCCCACCAGACCATTGGTCGTCAGGATGTTCATGAAGACATCAGGGGCGCCACGCCGCCGCGCCGCCTCCGGATCGTGGTGGACGTCCTGATAGTCACGGGTGGCGATGGCCCCGGCGACGATCAGAGTGCGGGTCACGCGGATCTCCAGCGACGGCAGCTCGCCCCCCGGACCCGGCCCGTCCGGTCCGGCTCCCCCCACCGGATTGACGGCTTCCGGCCCTGGTGCCGGAGCGATGGCCCCCGGACCCGGCGTCGAAGTGGCAGCCCCCGGGCCCGGCGCCGCCTCGGGCGGTGCCCCCGCCTCCTGCCTTCTCCGTGCCTCCGGCTTTCTCCGGGCCCCGATTCGCAGCCCCGTCTCCACCCCCCTCTGCTGCCCCGCCGATGTTCCCCCCGGTGCACCCGTCGCACCGCCCTCCGCCCTGCCGGTCCTCGTCATGCCGCTCCCTCTTCCGCGAGCAGTGCCCCCAGCTCAGCCAGGACTTCGCTGCCGCACCCCAGATACGCGTCCAGCTGCCGCCCCCAGAGGAAGTGGCGGTGGACGGGGTGCTCCAGATCCGCGCCGAGTCCGCCGTGGAGATGCTGGCCGGTGTGGACGACCCGCTTGCCCGCCTCCGAGGCCCACCAGGCGGCGGTGAGCGCGTGCCGGGCGTACGGCAGGCCCTCGTCGTACCGCCAGGCGGCCTCGTACACCGTGAGCCGCATCGACTCCACGTCCATGTGCGCGTCGGCTGCCCGGAGCTGGACACCCTGGTGGGCGGCGAGCGGGCGGCCGAACTGCTCCCGGGTCGTGGTGTGTTCCACGGCGCGGGCGAGCGCGCCCGCGCAGACCCCGGCCTGGAGCCCGGCGAAGGCGATCCGGGCCACGGCCCTGACCTCCTCGTACCCCGCGCCCGGTGGGGCATGGGCCGGGCCGACACGCTCGGCGGGGGTGGCGTCCAGGACGAGCCGCCCGGCCGCCCAGGGGGCCGTGGTCTCCACCGGGACGGTCTCCGCGTCGGCCACCCGGACCCACCACAGGGCCCGCCCGGAGTCCGCGACCAGGACATGGGTGGCGTCCCGGAGCCACGGCACCCACGCCACCGTCCCGCTCAGCCGGGCCTGCGCCGCCCCGCCCGGACCACCGCGCCCGCCCCCGCCCGTCCTGCCGGCCCTGCCCGCCCTGCCCGCCAGGGCTTCGGCGCGGACCGCCGCCGGCTCGGCGATGGCCCCCGTCGCCACCGCCGTGCCGTCCCCGAGGCCCGGGAGCAGGCGCGCCCGCTGCTCGTCCGTGCCCAGCATCGTGAGGGCCAGCAGCCCGTGGACACCGCTCGTCGCGAAGGGGGTCTGTGCCGTCGTCCGCCCCTGCTCCTCCAGCAGCAGCACCAGGCCCAGCAGCCCGATCTCCGGCACTGCCGCCGGCAGTCCCGCCGCGCACAGGGCCCGCCACAGCGTCGGATCCGTGCCCGTGCCCGCCGCCGCGAGCCGGTCGGGCGTGGCCAAGTCGCCGAAGATCCCTGCGGCCAGCCCTCGCGCCGCCGACTGCTCGTCCGTGGGTGTGAAGTCCATCGTCAGCCCTCGCTTCCGGCCACCGCGCGGAAGACCGGAAGCTCTAACTCCGCATCCGCCCGGAAGAACTCCAGCTCCACGGCCATCCCGATCCGCACCTCCCCGCACGGAACTCCGGTGACATTGCTGACGATCCGCACCCCCTCGGCCAGCTCGACCAGGGCCACCGCGTACGGCTCACCGTCCGGGGCGAACGCCGGGAAGGGCGGATGGTGCATCACCACCCAGGAGAAGACGGTGCCGGAGCCGCGCGCCTCGACCGTGTCCCACTCCTGCGAGCCGCATCCATTGCACCCGGGCAGCCAGGGGAATCGGAGCGTCCGGCACGCACGGCAGCGCTGGATCAGCAGCCGGTGCTCCGCGACACCGCGCCAGAACCCCTCGGTGTCCCGGTTGACCACGGGCCGGGGACGCCGGGGCCGCACCGCCGCCCCAGCACCTCCCGCCACACCCCCCTCAGCCCTCGCCGCCCCAGCACCTCCCGCCACACCCCCCTCAGCCCTCGCCGGGACATATCTCAGGACGCGGAAGCGGTGCGTCCCCGCCGGCTCCCCGTCCGCCCGGACATCCATCCGGGTCGTGATGAAGTACCCCGCTCCGAGCCGGGTCCTCTTGCGCTCCGACACCGACTCGATCACCGTCTCGTAGGTGATCCGCTCCCCGGGCCGCAGCGGACGCCCGTACTCCTGCTCGGAGTCGGTGGCGAGGACCCCCGTGCACCCCGCCCCCTCCAGCAGGGCCAGCAGCTCCCCGTACGCCGGTGAGCGGCCCGGATGTCCGGAGAGCCCGCCCATCGTCCACACCTGGAGCATGGTCGGCGGCGCCACCGCCCCCGGTCCCTGGTACGCCGGATTCCGGTCCCCCACGGCCTCGCACCAGTGGCGGATCATCGGCTCGTTGACGAGGTCCCTGCCCACGCCGGTGACGGCCACCACGCCCTCGTACGCCCTGAGCCGCTCGTACAGCAGATCCGGATCCGGAACACTCACCGCCGCCCACCCCCCGAACTGCCGCCGAAACCGCCCCCCGAACCGCCTCCCGGCCCCTGGCCACCCCTTCTGTCCGCCCTCGTCATCCCGAGCCGCGCCGTCGCGACGATCTCCCGCTGCACCTCGCTCACCCCGCCCCCGAAGGTGTTGATCTGCGCCGCCCTGTTCATCCGCTCCAGCTCCCCCACCCGGAAAAATCCGCCCCCGTCGAGCGCGCCGGGGGACCCCGCACGGATCAGCCCCGACTCCCCCGCGATCTCCTGGCACATTCGATACACCTCCACCGCCGATTCGGTTCCCGCGAACTTCACCCCGGCCGCGTCCCCCGGCGCCGGGCCCCCGGCCGCCACATCCCCCACCAGACGCCAGCTGAGCAGCCGCGTCGCCGCCAGCCGGGCATACGCCTCGGCGGCCCTGGCCCGTACCCAGGGCTCGTCGATCCTGCGCCGCCCTGTCACCCGATCGGGTGTACGAGCCCGCTCCAGGACCGCCGCGAAGAAGTCCTCCGCCTGCATGCCGAGCGCGGCCAGCGCCACCCGTTCGTGGTTGAGCTGGCTGGTGATCAGCGCCCAGCCACCGTGCTCCGGGCCGACGAGCCGGTCCGCCGGCACCCGTACCCCGTCGTAGTACGTCACCGTCGTCGTCAGCCCGCCCACCGTCCGGACCGGGGTCCAGGAGAATCCGGGAGCGCCGGTCGGCACCAGCAGGATCGAGATACCCCGGTGCCGGGGCGCCCCCGGATCCGTACGGCACGCGAGCCAGATCCAGTCGGCGTCGTGGGCGTTGCTGGTGAACGACTTCTGTCCGTGCACGACCCAGCCGCCACCACCCCCGCCTTCACCGCCGTCACCCTCACCGCCGTCACCCTCACCGCCGTCGCCTTCCCGCACCGCCCGCGTACGCAGCGACGCGAGGTCCGTCCCCGCCTCGGGTTCGGTGTAGCCGATGGCGAAGACGCAGGTGCCACCGAGGATGCGCGGCAGGAAATAGGCCCGCTGCTCGTCGGTCCCGTACCGCATCAGGGTGGGGCCGACGGTGTTGAGCGTGACCATGGAGACGGGCGCCCCGGCCCGGTACGCCTCGTCGAAGAACACGAACTGCTCGTCGGGGCCGCGTCCCCCGCCCCCGTACTCGACCGGCCAGCCCAGACCGAGCAGCCCGTCCGCCCCCATGCACCGCAGCAGCGCCCGGCGCGCCTCCGTCTCCTGCGGACCGGGCGGGCCGTCCGGCATCAGGGACCTGAAGTACGAACGGAGTTCCGCGCGCAGCCGACGCTGCCGCTCGGTCGGGGCGAGGTGCACGGCGGCTGCCCTCCAGACGTACGGACCAGGGCGGGCGCCGGGGATCCCGGCTCCCCGGGCCGTCCGGCGATCAGATTTCTGACTGTCCGTCAGATATGGCCGGGCTGTCAAGGTCACCGACGGACGCGGAACCGGAGGACAGGCGACGGCGGGAGGGACGAGGACTACGGGGGAGACAAGGGAGTCCGGGGAAGGGGCGGGGAAGGGCCGGGGCCATCCCTTCCTTCTATCGAACTTGTGTACGAAAATGAACGCATGGCCATCACCGACCGGCAGTCCGCGTCCCTGGCCCTCGGCCACGCCCTGGCCGCCGCCGAGCGCGGCTTCCCCGTCCTCCCCCTCTCCCCCACCAAGCTCCCGGCCGTCCGCTCACCGCACCGCGCGTCCCCGGACGCGACCGCCGGAGCGCCCTGCCGGGGCGAGTGCGGACGGCCCGGCCACGGGGTCCACGACGCGACCACGGACCCGGAGCGGGTGCGTGCCCTGTTCGCCGCCGCCCCCTGGGCCACCGGGTACGGCATCGCCTGCGGCCGGGCGCCGCACCACCTGATCGGTATCGACCTCGACGTCCACGCCCACGATGGCCGCCGGCCGCTGGCACAGGGCACCACCGCCGGTTCCCTGACCGCGCTCCACGAGCTGGCGCTGCGGCATCTGTTCACGATCCCGGAGACGGTCACCGTCCTCACGCCCAGCGGAGGCCGCCATCTCTGGCTGACCGGGCCCCCGGGGGTCACCGTGCCGAACTCGGTGGGCCGGCTCGCCCCCGGTATCGACGTCCGGGGCGGCGGTGGCTATCTGGTGGGACCGGGGTCGGTCACCGCGTACGGCGCCTACCGCCTCGCCCCGGGCAGCGCACGGCTGTCCCCCGCGCCCTGCCCACGGGCGCTGCTGCGGTTGGTCGCGGCTCCGGAGCGGCCGCGCGGGCCGGTCCGGAGCGCGGATCCCGGCCGGATCGAGGGACGGAGCGAGGGACAGGGTGAGGGACAGGGTGAGGGGCGGGACGAGGGCCGGGGCGAGGGCCGGGGCGAGGGGCTGGTGCGTTTCGTGCGCACCGCGCACGCGGGACAGCGCAACACCCGGCTGTTCTGGGCGGCCTGCCGGGCGTACGAGAACGGCATCGGGGAGTCCCTGGCCGACGACCTCGCCGCCGCAGCGGTCGACACCGGTCTGAGCGACCAGGAGGCCCGCGCGACGATCGCGTCGGCGGCCCGGCTGACAGCGGGCCGGGGCGCCCGCCGCTGAACACGCCGCCGAGCCCGCCGCCGGTAGCGATTTCCCGTCACCGGCGGCTGGCGGAAAAGCGACTTACCGGCGGTCCGCGAAGGCGGCGGCCGAACCGACCGCACCCGGCCCGAAGCGCGCCCGGACCCGGTCCGCCGAACACTCGACCCGCCGGGCCCGCTCATCGACCGGATCGAGGCTGAGCTGTGTGGTGGCCTGCGCCTCGGGGGCCAGCTCCTCGGCCCGCAGCGCGATCCCCCGCACCCGGGCGCGCTCCAGGCCCAGCGACTCGTACAGGCCATATGCGGCGGAGATCAGCACCGGGCCGTGGTGGGACGGCTCGGCCAGCGTCCGAGTGCGGACCGTGGTGCTCCGGTCGGCGTAGCGGACCGTCAGGGTCAGCCGGCGGGCGATCCGCCCCTCCGCCCGCAGCCTCTCGCCGATCCGTCCGGCGAGGGTGACCACGGCCCGTCGGCGGCGCTCCGGATCCAGCTCGTCGCGGGCGAAGGAGTGCTCCGCGGCCAGCGAACGGGCCGGCTCGCGCGGGGTGACCGGCCGCTCGTCCACACCGTGCGCCCGTTCGTACAGCCGCCGCCCCTGCGCCCCGCCGAGCAGGCGTTGCAGAGTACCGAGCGGGGTGTCGGCGACCGCGCCGACGGTGGACAGCCCATGGCGTACGAGCACACCGGCCAGGGCGGGGCCGACGCCGTACAGGGCGCCGACCGGCCGTGGTCGCAGAAAGGCCGCGACCGCCTCCGGGTCCTGGGGTACATGGGTGATGCCGCCCGGTCCGGTGGCGTCGGCGGCCATGGCGGCGAGGAGGCGGTTGCCCGCCGACCCGATGGTCGTGTCCACCCCGTACAGGGCGAGGGCGCGCATCCGGATCAGCTGGGCGAGGCCGTAGGGGTCGTGGCCGAAGTAGCGCAGGGCACCGGTGACATCGCAGTCGGCGTCGGTGGGCGGCAGCGCCTGGACCCGGGGGGTGATGCCGTGGAGCAGGCCGAGCAGATGCTCGTACAGCCCCGGCGGCTCCGGTGCGGACCCGGCATCGGACGGTGGAAAACCGGCCAGATGAAAGTGGACACGGAGGACGTGGCGGGTCGCCCCGCGCACCTGGGTGATGTTCATGGCGGATCACCCCGCGCTTCCGGGGCTGGTGTACCCGAGGGACGTGAGATCCGGACTCAGATCGGGATTCCGGTCGGGATTCCGGTCGGGATTCCGGTCGGGATTCCGGTCGGGATTCCGATCCGGGTTCCGACCATTGCTCCGGTCGGGGTTCAGCTCCCGGTCCAGGGCTCCCGGGTCGGCGGCGCGCTCCCCGGCGGTCCTCAGGTCGGCCCAGGGGTGGAGCGTGGCGCCGGTCTCCTGCCGGATGCCGCGCCGGACCCGCGCATGCGCGGTGCCCGCAGGTCCGGCGGCGGGGCCGAGCAGCCGGTTGACGGCCTCGGGCCCGCCGTCCCGCCGGGCCACCGCCAGCGCCTCCAGGTCCCAGACCCGGGTGCCGACGACGGTGGCCCGCCCGCCGCGCCGCTGCACGGTGCCGCGCACCAGCAGCAGCCCGGAGTGGAAGACCGTATGGGCGCAGTCGTCGTGGCTGTCCTCGAAGAAGGCGAGGTCGACCAGGCCGGATCCGTCGTCGAGGGTGACGAAGATGATCCGCTTGCCGGAGGCGATGGGCGGGGTCTGGGTGGCGGCGCGCACCCCGGCGACGAGGACGGTCTCCCCGGCGGTACGGTCGCCGAGCCGCCGGGCGGAGGTGGCGCCCAACTCCCGCAGCAACTGGTGGTGGTAGTCCATGAGATGGCGGCTCACATCGATGCCGAGCACCCGCAGTTCGGCGCCGAGGGCTTCGCGTCCGGTCATCTCGGGCAGCCCGGCCCTCAGCCCGGCGCCCCCGTCCAGCCCGCCGGACCCATCCATTCCGGCAGGCCCGTCCACTCCGGCCGTCTGGAACGGCAACTGGCCATCGCCAACCGGCCGCCCCCGGTACTGGCGGTGCAACTCGCCTATCCGCAGCAGCAGATCGCGCCGGGTGACCCCCGGCCCGGCGAGCGACGCCAGGGCCCCGATGTCGGCGAGACGTTCGGCGGTGGGCCGTCCGGGGCGGGCGCGCTGCCAGAGGTCGGAGAGCGAGTCGTACGGCTGACCTGCGGCGATACGGGAGATCTCGGCCTCGCCGATGCCCCGTATCCCGGCGAGGGCCAGGCGTACGCCCCAGGTGCCGTCCGGGTCCCGTTCGACGGTGTGGGTGGGTCGGGAGCGGTTGACGTCGACGGGCAGGACGGGGATGCCGTGTCTGCGGGCGTCCGCGACGATGACACGTTTCGGCCACATGCCCGGGTCGTGTTCGAGCAGTCCCGCGTAGAGGGCGGCGGGGTGGTGCGCCTTCAGCCAGGCGGACTGGAGGGCGGGCACGGCGAACGCGACCGCGTGGGCGCGGGAGAACCCGTACGCCCCGAATGCCTCGACGATCTCCCAGACCGTCTCGCGCGTGGCGGGCGGATATCCCCGGGCGGCGGCGGACCGGTGGAACCACTCCCGTACCCGCGGCAGCCGCTCGCGGTCGCTCAGCGCCCGCCGGGCCTGGTCGCAGAGGCCGCGGTCGCACCCGGTCAGCACACGGAGGATCTCGATGATCTGCTCGTGCCAGATGACCACGCCGTACGTGTCGGAGAGAACGGTTACGAGGTCGCGGTGCGGGTAGGAAGGGGCGCCGCCGTGGCGGGCGGCGACGTAGCGCTCCGGCATGCCGCCGGCGACCGGCCCCGGGCGGAAGAGGCTGATGTCGGCGATGACGTCCTGCGGGTCGCGCGGCCGCAGCCGGCTGAGGAGGTCCATCTGGCCGGGGGACTCCAGCTGGAACACGCCCAGGGTGTCGGACGCCTGGATGAGTCCGAACGCGGCGGGGTCGTCCAGGGGCACCTGACGGGGGTCGTCGAGGTCGACGCGGCGGCCGGTGACCCGCGCGATCTCGGCGGTGGCGTGGGCCATGGCGGACTGCATCCGGACGCCGAGGACATCCAGTTTGATCATTCCCAGGTCCTCGACGTCCTCCTTGTCGGCCTGGACCATCGGGTAGCCGCCGGTGGGCGTGGGCTGGACGGGGAGCCGGCCGAGCAGGGAGGCATCGCTGAGGATCACTCCGCAGGGGTGCATGGCGATGCCCCGGGGGAGGGCGTCCAGCCCTTCGGCGAGTTCGAAGAGGAGCCGGTACGGGGCGGACCGGGCGGCGAGTCCGCGCAGCTCGGGCAGTTCGGCGAGGGCGGCGGTGATGTCGGATGCGCGGATATGGGGAAACGATTTGGCGATCCGGTCGACCTCGGCGGGGGCGATGCCGAGGGCGAGGCCGGTGTCCCTGAGCGCGTGGCGGGCCCGGTAGGTCTCGGGCATGCCGGTGATCGCGACCCGCTGCCGGCCGAAGCGTTCGATGATCCGGTCGTAGACCTCCAGCCGGCGGGCGGATTCGACGTCGAGATCGATGTCGGGGAGGTCGGTACGGCGGCGGGAGAGGAAGCGTTCGAACAGCAGCCGGTGTTCGAGCGGGTTCGCGGTGGCGATGCCGAGAACGTGGTTGACCATGCTGCCGGCGCCGGAGCCCCGGGCGGCGACCCTGATACCCAGCTCCCGGATGTCGGACACCACTTGGGCGACCGTCAGGAAATACGTATCGAACTCCAGTTCGCCTATGACGTCCAGTTCGTCCGCCAGACGCCGACGGGCGTCGGCGTCCCGGTCGAGGCCACGGCGGACCAGCCCGGCGGCACAGCGCTCGCGCAGCACGCGGGCGGCGTCGGCGGTGCTCCGGGCGCCGACCGTCGAGGGCTCGGGCAGGTGCCGGCGGCCGATGCCGAGACCGGTACCGGGGTCCAGCCGGCACAGCTCACCGGTCTCCACGGTCCGCGCCAACAACCGAACCGCCCGCTCCGGCCCGAGGCCCGCCGCCCGCACGATCCGTTCGGCGACCTCGCCCATGGCCGCCGGGTCCTTCAACCAGCGTTCACCGGAATCGATCGACCGGGGGTCGACGGGACGCAGCAGCCGGGCGGCGTCGAGGACATCGGCGAGCCGGTGCTGCGCGGGGTCCGCGTACCGGACCGCGTTGGTGAGGACGGCGGGGACGGCGACCCGGTCGGCGAGCAGCAGCGTCCGGGCGGCGAGCCGCAGCGAACCGGGGCCGGTGCCGGGACGCCCGTGCCACACGGTCTCCAGCCGCAGCGCGTCACCGAACAGCTCCCGCCAGGGCACGAGCAGCCGCCCGGCAAGATCGTCCCGCCCGGCGGCGAGCGCCCGCACCGGCTCGGACACCGGTCCGAGCAGAACGATCAGCCCGTCGCGGTCATGGCGGCGCAGCTCCCGCCAGGACAGCACCGGGCGTCCGCCGACGGGGTGCGCATGGGCGGCGGAGACCAGCCGGCAGAGCGCGGCCCAGCCACGCGCGTCCCGGGCGAGCAGGGTGACCCTGGGACCGTCCTCACGGATGTACGCGCCACCGCGCACAGGATTGCGACGCCTGCGCTCCCGTCCGGGGGTGACCGGCGGAATGAACGCCTCGACCGCGAGATCCACCCCGAACACGGGCCGCACCCCGCCCAGCCGGGCCGCCTTGGCGAACCGCACCACGCCGCCGACCCCGTCCCGATCGGTGAGGGCGACCGCTGCCATTCCCCGCCGGGCCGCCCGTGCCACCAGGTCACGGGGGTGGGAGGCGCCGTAGCGGGCGGAGTAGCCGGAGGCGACATGCAGATGCGTAAAGCCCTCCATGTGCCACCTCCAGCCCTACTCCCCTCTACCCAGTTCACCCGATTTGTCCCTAAAAATCTCTCGAATTTATGTTCGATTACCTGGGAAGCGTAACGCGCCATTCCGGAACCAGGCCAAAGGATCTTCCCCAGGCGGGGGGCAGGGCCGCCGATGGGGGCCGGTGGGGGTCGCACCCGCCGATGCCCGGCGACCGGCGACCGATCAGTCGCCCGAGTACCCCCAGAAGTAGATCTCCTGCGGCTCACCCCGCTCGTCGTGGAGCACGGCGCACCGGCCGTACCAGCGCCAGTGTTCGAAGGAATCGAACTGCGGCACGTGCGCCCTGGTGAGCTTCCGCGCGCCCAGGACGCGCAGCGCCTCGTCCTCAGTCACCTGTTTCAGGGTGTGGTAGTCGGGCTCCTCGTCCGGACCGATGATCCTGTGCAGGTCGAGCACGGAATGCGTCCCCGAATCCTGGACCACCTCGTCGTCCCACAGCTCCGCCTCCGTACGCGGCCACGGCCGACCGCGCTTCCCGGACCACCAGTAGTACTCCCGCGCCTCGAAGACCTGCCGCCGCAACTCGGCGAACGCCGCCCCGAGGTCTTCCTGATACGGCACGGAGTAGCCCCAACCCGACGCTCCCACAAGGCCCCCAACCCGTATCCCATCGAACGGGTGGACGCTAGCAACGGCCGCTGACAGCGACTCCGGCACGACCCCGCGCCTGACTCATACGGTTGAGGCGGCCTGCATCCCGGCCGGTCGCGCCCCTCGGCAGACGAGCATGCCGCCCAGACACCCGATGCGGAACGCGCCCTCCACCCGGATGGTCTCCTCGACCCGCTCGCGGGCGCGCTCGACGGTCTCCCGGAACGGGACACCCATCCGATCCGCCCAGGCTTCGTACGAGGCCAAGTGGGCGACCACCGGTTCGGCGTCGGTCACTGTGATCACCCCGGGAAGGGGGATCGTGCGGATATCGGCAAAGACAGCGCCGAGGATCCCCGGAGCGTCCTCCAAGGTGAAACGAGCGGACAACTGCACCCGGGCCGGCCCTTCCGGGATGCCCAGCACATCCCCGGCGGCCCGACTCCAGAGGTTCTCCAGTTCCCGCTTGTCGGCCCGGCTGTTGGTGGAGACGACCACCGTCCCGCCGGGAGCCAGGACCCGCCCCAATTCGCGCACGGCCTGGGCCTGGTCCTCGACGTGATACAGCATGTGCAGCGCGAGAACCGCTCCAAGTGATCCATCCACGATGGGGAGTTGCTGAACGTCCGCGACGACGGCTCCGGGGATGTCGCCGACAATGCCCGGGGAGACATCCATGGGGACCACGGTCAGGTCGGGCCGGTCCTCACGTATCCGCCGCACGAACTTCCCGTTGCCGCAGCCCACATCCGCGACCGGTCCTCGTACACCCGCCAGCTCGTTCACGACGACGCCCGGGAGATCGTGGCGCGGGGTCTGCCACTGATAGAGCGACTGGCGAGCGGCCAGATGCCGGCCGGTGTCGTACGCCTTGGTCGAGAGGAGACCACGGTCGGTGACCGAGGGGTCGTTGGTGGGCTGGGCGGTCATCGCGGCTCCGTGGGGCGAGTGGGGCGAACGGTCACCTCGTGGATGTGTTCACGAAGATCGACCACCGGCTGTGCGTCACGGTACGGTCCGCTCCCCAGGAGCGCGGCCAGTTTGCGAAGCCTGATGGTGATGCTGGCGGTGTGCCCATCGGCATCGAGAACCTCTGAGAGTTCCGTCCCTGCTCCTTCCACCTCCCCGCTCGTGAGGTAGGCGGTGGCCAGGTCCAGATGAGCAGCGCGCACGTCGCCGGGTGACCGCTCTTCTTCCGGCCCGGCCCGGTACAGGTCCACCGCACGGTGGGACGCGGCGACAGCCGACTGAATCTGTTCGCGGCCCCCGACCGTCAGCAGTGTGGTGCCGGTGTAGGCCCACTGCTTTGCCTCGGAGAACGAGAAGACCCCGGACAACTCGTCCGGCTCCGCGACGCTCCGTGCCTCATGGGCCAGCGTGAGGCAACGCAACGCAGGTCCACAGCCCGCCCGATTCGCTGGAAGCTTACGGGCCCCGATCCCTCGCCCCACGGCAGCTCCAGCCCAAAACCGCTCCACCGACCTTGGCGCCTTGAGCGCCATCAAGACAGTCCAGGGACGGTACGAATTCACCGCTCAAGTTCAGGTCGTCTCGCCCGACGGTCGTACGCATGGCGCCGCGAGCCTGTTGGCAGTCCTGTGGGAGTACACACGGATCGTTGTGGATCACATGATCGGCGCCGCCGGAGAAGCTGAAATCAGGTCCGCTTCCTAGTTACCAGCCGGTCCATCACAGCTGAAGGTCCACGGATCGGCTGGCCGCTTGAGGGTCTAACTGCGTGACGACGCCGGCGCACAGCAGCGAACGACTGTGGACTTCGACTGACTATCCCCGCAGGTGAAGGGATCATCAGCCCAGGGCGGCACCCCCACCCCAGTTGCTTCGGGACAAAGAGGTCTGTGCCCCTTCCGTACCGATCCAGCGGGGCACCATGGTGGCCAGCAGGTACGCCCACGCGAACGACCCCTGACCGTCCTACCTGGTCAGGGGCCGTTCTCATACTGCGGTGGGTGTGGGATTTGAACCCACGGTGACATCGCTGCCACGACGGTTTTCAAGACCGTTCCCTTAGGCCGCTCGGGCAACCCACCCCGCCCCGGGGCTTCAGCGGCCCCGGAGCGGGTCCAGCGTACCGGCTTGGGAGGGGGCGGGCGGGACGGGTGGTCAGTTGTCGCCCGTGCGCTGGCCGAGGGTGACGTCCGCCGTGTTCCGCTTGCCGTCGCGTTCGAAGGTGAGCTTCACCTTGTCGCCCGGCTTGTGGTTCCAGATCTCGCCGATCAGGGTGGGGCCGCTGTCGATCGGCTTGTCGTTGAAGCGGGTGATGACATCGCCCTCCTTCAGCCCCGCCTTGTCGGCCGGGCCGTTCGGGGTGAGGGCCGTGCCGTCGACGCCCTGGGAGGTGATCTCGGCGCCCTCGCCCTGGTCGACCATGTTGACCGTGGCGCCGATCACCGGGTAGACGGGCTCACCGGTCTTGATCAGCTGTTCGGCCACGTTCTTCGCCTGGTTGATGGGGATCGCGAAGCCCAGGCCGATCGAGCCCGCCTGGGACTGGCCGCCGCCGCCCGTGGACTGGATGGCCGAGTTGATGCCGATCACCGCGCCGCGCGAGTCGAGCAGCGGGCCGCCCGAGTTGCCCGGGTTGATCGAGGCGTCGGTCTGCAGGGCGCTCATGTACGAGTTCCTGCCGCCGGAGCCGTCGCCGGACGCCACCGGGCGGTTCTTGGCGCTGATGATGCCGGTGGTGACCGTGTTGGAGAGGCCGAAGGGGGCGCCGATGGCGATTGTGGAGTCGCCGACCACCACCCGGTCCGAGTTGCCCAGTGGCAGCGGAGCCAGCCCCGAGGGGGCGTTCTTCAGCTTGAGGACCGCCACGTCGTAGCCCTGGGCCCGGCCCACGACCTCGGCCGCGTACTCCTTGCCGTCGGAGAACGTCACCGACAGGGTGCCGCCGTCCGCCGCGGAGTCCACCACGTGGTTGTTGGTGAGGACGTGGCCCTCCTTGTCGTAGACGAACCCGGTGCCGGTGCCGCCGCCCGGGGCCCGGCCGGGCGGGCCGCCCAGGTCGCCGGCGCCACCGCCGCCGGAGTTGGCCTGGATGGTGACGACGCTCGGGAGCGCCTTCGCCGCGACGGACGCGACCGTGCCCGGGTCGCGCTTGAGGTCCTTGGGCAGCTCGCCGGCGGTCAGCGTGGTCGACGTGCCGTCGTCGCTGCGGTTCGCCTGCCAGTAGCCGAGGCCGCCGCCGACACCGCCCGCCACCAGGGCGGAGATCAGCACCGCGGCGATGAGGACACCGGAGCGCCGGCGGCGCGGCGGGGCCACGGGGTGGTCCGGGGCCCCCCAGGCCGGGCCGTTCGTCCCGTACGCGGGAAGGGCCGGCGGCTGCGGGGGCCAGCCCGCGCCCTGGTCCCCGGGGCCGGGCTGCGGGTAGGCGGCGCCCACGGTGTCCTGAGGCGCCGGAGCGGGGTACGGCGGCTGCGCGACCGGCTGGTACGGGGGCGGCGGAGCCGCTGCCGCCTGCTGCGCGGGGGCGGCCGGTGTCTGCGGAGCGGCCGGTGCCGTCGGCGGGTGCGGCGGTGCTCCGGGCGCGTCACCGGAGGCCGGAGCCGGTGCCACGGGCCCGTCGGGAGCCGGGGCCGGCACGGGAGGTACGGATGGGGCTGCGGGCTGCGCGATCCCCTCAGTGCCCTCGTTCTCGGTGCTCACAGCTCTCTCCTCAGGTCCGCGTGATCAAGTCCGGTGGGTGTCCCGGGGTCTCTCAGGGTGTCCCTGACAAGCATTTCCCACGAGTCGTCAGGCCACTGTAAGCGGGACCTGTGGGTCTTCCCGTACTCCTTTACTTACGATTACTTGCCACATAACGGACACTCATGGGAGAAGGGGCCAGGAGCCCGGACGTCCCCCTTCGCACAGCCCTCCCCCCGCGCGGTGACACCATGACGCGGTGACTCAAGCACGGCAGCACCACATCCAGGTCGTCGCCCACCGAGGAGCCTCCGAGGACGCCCCCGAGCACACCCTCGCCGCGTACATGAAGGCGATCGACGACGGCGCCGACGCACTCGAATGCGATGTGCGTCTCACCGCGGACGGCCATCTCGTCTGTGTCCACGACCGCCGGGTCAACCGCACCTCCAACGGCCGGGGTGCCGTCTCCGCGCTGGAGCTGGCGGATCTCGCCGCCCTCGACTTCGGCACCTGGAAGGGGCACGAGGACGCCACCGAGGGCCCCGACTGGGGCGACCCCTCCCTCACCTCCGTCCTCACCCTGGAGCGGCTGCTCGAACTCGTCGCGGACTCCGGCCGCCGGATCGAGCTGGCCATCGAGACCAAACACCCCACCCGCTGGGCCGGCCGGGTCGAGGAACGGCTGCTCGGGCTCCTCGACCGCTTCGGGCTCGCCGCTCCGCCGACGGCCGCCGAGTCCTCCGTACGGATCATGAGCTTCTCCGCCCGCTCGCTGCACCGGGTCGCGGCGGCGGCGCCCACCGTGCCCACCGTCTACCTGACGCAGTTCGTGGGCCCCCGCATGCGGGACGGCCGGCTGCCCGCCGGGGCCCGCATCGCCGGACCGAGCATCCGTATCGTGCGGAATCAGCCAGGCTGGATCGAGCGGCTGCACCGGGCGGGGCACCAGGTCCATGTCTGGACGGTCAACGAGCCCGAGGACGTCGAGCTGTGCGCCCGGCTGGGGGTGGAGGCCATCATCACCAATAGACCCCGGCAAGTCCTCTCCCAACTGGGCCGCGGGTAAACCCCCGCAGCAGGAGTCACTCGTCTCACCCGGAGTGCACCGGCGCGTTCGAACTGTGCCCGAACGTCAGCTGTGCGTCACAGTTCCCCTCTCGAACGGTTTCCGGTCCAGTCCATTGGGGCATTCACACCGTGGCGTGGGGCAAAGGAGGTCTCGGGGGTGGCGTTGGTGGTGGCACAAGAAGTGCCCACGTCGTCGAGCATGGCCGTACCCCATGGCCCTGCGGGCGTGGGAGAAGCACGGCACCGGATGCGCGCCGAGCTGCGCGGCGGAGGGGTGCCCGACACCGTGGTGGACGACGCGGTCCTGGTCCTGTCCGAGCTGCTCAGCAACGCCTGCCGGCACGGCAGACCGCTGGGGCGCGCCGACGTGGGCGAGGGGAACATACGCGCGGCGTGGCGCCTGGACCGTACGGGACGGCTGACGATCGAGGTGACGGACGGCGGCGGACCCACCCGCCCGGTGCCGTCCACGCCGTCGGTCACCGCCCGGGGCGGTCGCGGGCTCAGCATCATCGGCGCGCTCGCACAGGCGTGGGGGGTGCGTGACAGCGCCGCGGGCGAGGTCACCGTGTGGGCGGTTCTTCAGGAAGGGCGCCGTCACGACGATTTCGCTACGCGCGTCACTCCCGCCGGATTCGGGCTGCTGGACACCTACGACGAGCGCGGCTGAGGGGCGCACCGGCCCGGCCCGGTCGCACCGGGGGCATATCCCGTAGGCCCCGACGCACCGGCGGACGCGGGTGGGTGCCCACGCTCGTGGACGCGGGTGGGTGCCCGTACCGGCGCCCACCCGCATCGGCACGTGCGTACCCGGGACCGGGCAGGTGCCCGGGCAGGCGACCAGGCCCACCAGGTGCGTACGCGAGCCATGCGCCCCGCGCCCGGGCTCTCTCCGGTGCCGCGGCCACCGCCGCACAGCGGACGGCTAGGCTCGCGGGCGGACAGGACCGCCGATCGGAGCAGGCCGGGCCTTCGGCCCCGGCACTCGTCCGGCAGTCACGACACCCAGCAGCACCGCCGTACTCGGGAGAAGCCGCACCATGGCCAAGAAGCGCCCCCAGACCAAGGCATCGAACGCCCGGCAAAAGGACCGGGGCATCGGCGCCCATGACTCCGTGCCCGTGGTCGGGGCCCGGGAAGCCTGCCCCTGTGGCTCGGGCCGCCGCTACAAGGCGTGCCACGGCCGCGCCGCCGCGCACGCGGTGACCGAGCTGGTGCAGCGCCCCTTCGAGGGCCTGGCCGGGGAGTGCGACTGGGTCGCCCTGCGCGAGTTGGTGCCCGCCGCCACCGTGCGTCTCACCCTCAAGGACGGGCTGCCCGACGGCGTGCCCTCGGTGACCCTCGCCACCGTGCTGCCGATGGCCTGGCCCGCGCTCCGCCGCGACGACGGCTCCGTCCTGCTCGGCCTCCAGAACGACACCTCCTCCGGCGACCTCAGCCGCGACCTCGCGGACACGCTGAGCCGGGCCCTCGTCGCGGAGCCGGGCAGTCCGGTGGCCGGCGAGCGGGTCCTGGGCGACGGTCCCCGGCTCCAGGACCTCCTCGACCCGGCCGCCGGCTTCGCGCCGGAGGTCCACGAGGGCTTCGAGTTCTGGGTGCAGGACGCGTCCGACGACGCCTCCCCCGAGGTGGCCGCGTCGCTGGAGCGGGCGAACTCGGCCGCGATCCCGACCGTGAAGCTCTCCGGCGTCGACTCCGCGTACTGGTGCGAGACCCCGGAGAAGAACCACCTGCGCTGGGTGATGCCCCACCCGGAGGAGAAGCTGCTGGACGCGCTCGCCCGGCTGCGCGCCGCCGGTGCCGACGCGCTCGGTGAGGGGACTCGGCTCGTCGGTTCGTTCCGTGCCCATGGGCTGATGGTCCCCGTCTGGGACCTGCCCAGCGACATGGGGGCCGAGGAGTGCGAGAAGCCCGCCGCCGCGTTCGCCGAGCGGCTGGCCGACGCGCTCGCGAAGGACGTTCCGCTTACGGCCGAGGAGCGCCGGGCCCGCGGTGGGCTGACCCATGGTCAGGTCACCCTCAGCTGAACGGAGGCCCGGCCCGGGGCCCCGCGCCCCGGGCCGGGCCGGACCGGGGCGCCGGTGGAGCGATGGTCGAGCGGCGGTCGAGCGCCGGTGAAAAATCGGCGTGACTCCAGTCACAACTCGCTCAAAGGGAAGCTGAATCCCTGTCCGAATACCCGAGATCGAATTTGCGAACCGCAGATCTCTTGTTACCGTTCTAGAAGCCCGGTCGCTGGTGCATCCCCCGTCGCCAGCGATCGGGCGTCTCCATTTCCCGACGCAGCAACGGAATGGATCCCTCCGCTGACACTCCGTCAGCGATGGCCTCGCACAGGGCAGTTGTCGCACCCTTCCCCGCCACCCACGCCCGGCGCCCGGTCTTCACGGCCTCTTTACCCAGCCCTCACATCGCCTTCCCGCTCTTCTCTCCGGACCGCCCGTCCGAAGAAACTCCCGAAGGCCCCCGAATTTCATGATCATGTCATCTTCGGGGCGGCGGGAAACCCGGGGAGATCACCACTGATACCCCTGTCCACCTCTTCTTCCCGGTCTGTACCAAGGCCCCGGCCACGGTGACGCCCGCAGCGGCCGGGCCCATCCCCCGGGGATCGCCCGGTCCCTTCCCCTGCCCTTCCGCGCCGGCCCCGGTCATCGGCGGCTCCCGGACCACTCGCGCCCGGCCGCGCCGAAGCCCGTCACCCGTGCCCCTCCCGAGTACGCCGAGGGACAGGAACGGGCAGGGTCCCGCACAGGGCGCGCACCGAGCGGCGGACCGAGCGGACCGGGCGGATCAAGCGGACCCAGCGGACCGGGCCGGCATCGGGGCAGGTCCCGCACCGCGCGCGGAGACCCGGGAGCGTCTTCGGGGGTCGTTCGCCGGACAGCGGCCGGTCTTCGGCCCGCTTGATTTCGGCCGACTCTCGCGACCTTGACCGGCCATGGGTTTTCCCGTAGTGGCGAGTTCGGCGGACGAGCCGGCTCCGGATGGCGCCCCGGCCCGGGCCCGGCATCCGACGCGGAGCCGGTCCCACCCGGACACCGGAGGAACACCGGCCCGGCCCGGCCCCGGCGGCCGCTCCCGGACCCCGGCCGAGGATTCCGGAAAACCCCGGCAGGGCTCCTTCGCGAGCCCTTCGACCCCCACCGCCCCTCCGGTCGACGGCGCTCCCCGACCACCCCCCTGGGCCCTCCCGCCCCCGCCGCCTCTCCCTCACCCGGCGGCCCCGGCCCGTACCCCTCCGTACACACAACAACCCGGACAGCCGAAAGCCCGCCGGGCCCGTCGCAGCGGAGCGACAGACCCGGCGGGCCGGTGAGAGAGAACGAAGAGAGAAGAAGAGAGAAACGAGAGAGAGGAGAAGGGGAAGGGGCGGGAACGGGGGCCCCGGCGGTCCGGGGCCCCCGGCTCAGTAGGCGAGCCTGCTGCCGCCGTCCGGCGCGTTGATGCTCGCCGCCACCAGGGCGTCGACCACCGTCTCCACCCGGGGCACCCAGGGCCTCGCGGACCCGGGCAGCGGCGCCCGCTCCCACCGGACCTGGCCCGCCCCCGTCTCCGACGGCGGCAGCACCACATAACCGCCCTCGCCGTGGAAGCGCAGCGAACTCGGCACGCAGTCCTTGGCGAAGAGCAGCTCACCGAGTTGTTCCAGGCTGTACGGGGCGACCAGCACCGACCAGCGGGTGGGCGTCGCGACCACCGGGCCCAGCCGCAGTTCCAGCCGGTCCAGCTCCGCCAGCGCACGAGCCCCGGCCACCGCCGGCAGGCTCACCGCGCACGGCGCGCTCCCACCGGTGGCCAGCACGACGGGCGCGGTCGGTCTGTTCGTCCACCACCAGCGCACCATCCGCTCGTCGGTGGTCGCCGCGAGGACGCCGGGGTCGAAGGGATGCGCCCCGGGCACCACGCATTCGAGGTCCGGGCAGGCGCAGCCCGGCCCGCGCTCACCGCGGGCACCGGAGGTCTTCCGTCCTACACCGGGAAGTACGGGCCAGCCCCACTCCGTGGCGCAGGTGAGCGCCACGTCCAGCTGTGCCGGCTGCGCAGGCCCCCTCTTGCGCCCGAACCGGAGCCAGCGTCGCCTTCCGAGGATCTCGCGCATATGCGCTCGTTCCTTTCCGTTGAACGCCGAGGTCCACATCACACCATGCATGCATGTCTTGACTGTGCGTACAGAAGTACAGATAGGTACCGGACGTACGGTGCATACCGATCGGCGTATCACTGCCCGATCGCCGGCGGCCTGGACGGCCCTCGCTTCAGCCGCGACAGGATCGCCGCCGAGGGCCGGACGTGGGCCGTACTCCATCACACACGGAACCAGCGGTGGCGCGCACTCCGACGCGCGCTCTCCACGTCGGCCCGCTGCGGTGATCGCCCCCGTACAGCTGGGGGATCCGCCATGAAGTTCTGGCGGCGGCCTACGGCCTTAAGGACGCGAGACCCGATCGCCAGGTTCCGGGGCGGTCCCAATTGCCCCTGGCCATCACTGTTTACGTACCCACCACGTCCGGTATGACGCTTTCCGCGGGGCTCCCGGGGCACGCGGCCCCGGAGAGGTCCACCGTGGGATCCTCCGCCGAACGCCTTCAGTCGACCTCAATTGGCCGCCCTCAATGGCATTTTTCAGCCAAGTTCAAGATTGCCCCAAGGGTGGTTCAAGGTCCCATAGACACCATCAATCCCACTGGTGCAATGCTGGACATCCCCTTCCTTCTCCGTGTAGATGTGGATGCATGGATAGCGGCGCAGAATGACATGAATGACATGGGGGTTTGCCATGGTCCTGAGTGAAATGCGCCAACAGGGAAGCCGGCCTCGATGAGCGCCCCCCATCTGCCGAAAGTGGCCGGAATCAACTCTTCACTTCCCCCACCTGCGCACACTGCCGCAGCTCTCTCCGCCCTCCCCGCCACGGCCACCGGGGAGCCGGGCGGCGCCCCGTCCGCACCCGTCCCCGTGCCGGGACCGGTGTCCCCGGACCGGATGGTCCAGGACCGGCTCGCCGGCTGCGTCACCGATCTGGCCACCCTCCACGATCTGACCGAACGCCTGGCCAGGACCCGTTCGCTCGACTCGGCGCTCCAGGAGCTGCTGCACGCCGGAGCCGCCCTGGTGGGCGCGCGCCGGGGCCTCGTGATCCTCGAACCGCCGCCCTCGACCCCGTACACCGGGACCGGCCGGCTCGGTGAACGCCGACGGCCCGCGCTCACCCGGGGACTGGGACTGACCCACGCCGAAATTGGCCATATCGAGACAATCCCCAGGTCCGCCACCGCTTATGGCCGAATCCTGGAGAGCCGGGACCACTCCCGATGGGACGGAACCGCCACCAAGGACCCCGTAACAGTCACAGGACAGGTACCGGGCAAGGAACCTGCATCCGCCGGAAACCCCGTACCGGGGGAGAGACGGGCGGACGCGAACGGCGGCGATGTCCTCGGGGATCTCGCCACCGGCCCCCGGGGCCGCGACGTCGCCCTCCGTCTCGGCTGCGCCGCCTGCTGCACCCAGCCGCTCGCCACCGAGACGGCCGGCACCCTGGGCGCGGTGGTCTGGCTGTACGACGAACCCGGCGCCCCCACCGAGCGCCGCCGCCGGCTCGCCGGGCTCTACACCCGGTACGCCACCGAGCACCTGGCCCGGCTGCTGGAGGTGGAACAGGCGCGCGAGACGGTGACGGCCGTCACCGAGGAACTGCTGCCCAGCCGACTCCCCCAGGTGCCCGGCGTCCGGCTCGCCGCCCGGCACCGCGCCGGGGCGCACGGCGGCGGGGACTGGTATGACGCCCTTCCACTTCCCGAAGGGGCCCTCGGGCTCGCCGTCGGCTCGGTCGGCGGATCGGGCCCCGGCACCCCGGCCGTGATGGGCCGGCTGCGGGCGTCGCTGCGCGCCTACGCGGTGATGGAGGGCGAGGATCCGGTCGCCGTCCTCTCCGACCTGGAGCTGCTGCTGCGGCTGACCGAGCCGTCCCGTACCGCGACCGCGCTCTTCGCCCACGCCGAGCCGGCGGCCGGACGCATGGTGCTGGCCGGGGCGGGGCACACCCCGCCGCTGGTGATCGGGGAGCGGCGCACCGAGTTCGTGGAGACCTCCCTCTCCGCGCCGCTGGGGATGCTCGCCTGCTGGGAGGCGCCGAGCGTGGAGCTGTCGCCCGCGCCCGGCGAAACGGTGCTGCTCTACACCGACGGCCTGCTGCGGCAGACCGGCGACACCATGGACCGGGCCTTCGCCCGGCTGCACGCGGCCGCCGCGAGCGTGCCACGGGCGGCCCGCGAGACCCCCGGGGCCGTCGCCGACCATGTGCTCCAGGCGATGCTGCCGCCGGACGGAGGCGCGGGGGACGAGGATGTCGTCCTGCTCGCGGCCCGATTCGGCTGAAGCCCCTATTCCGTGGCCCCTACCCCCACACCTCACCCTTACACCCGCTTTGTCTCGCTTCTCACACCTCGTGAACCCGCCCCCGGGTCCCACATACGATGGAGAGCGGTCCAGTGTTGTATCGAGGAGGCAGACGTGGCCGAGGAGCTCACCCCGAGTACCCCGGAAGAAGAAGAGCAGCAGATCAAGCCGCGTAAGAACGGTCTGTATCCGGCGGTGTCCGACGAGCTGGCCGAGAGCATGGCGAGCGGCTGGGCCGACACCGATCTGCACGATCTCCAGCCGATAGCGCAGGCCCCGCACACGGCCGAGCGCCGCGCGGCCCTCTCCCGGAGCTTCCCGGGTGAGCGCCTGGTGATCCCCGCCGGCAATCTGAGGACGCGCTCCAACGACACGGAGTACTCCTTCCGCGCCGCCACGGAGTACGCCTACCTCACCGGCGACCAGACCGAGGACGGCGTCCTGGTGCTGGAGCCCACGGGCGACGGCCACCGCGCCACCGTCTATCTGCTGCCCCGCTCCGACCGCGAGAACGGCGAGTTCTGGCTCTCCGGCCAGGGCGAGCTGTGGGTCGGCCGCCGGCACTCCCTCGGCGAGGCCGAGCAGCTTCTCGGCATCCCCGCGAAGGACGTCCGCGAGCTGGCGGACCAGCTGCGCGAGGCGACCGGCCCGGTCCGGGTCGTGCGCGGCCACGACGCCGGCATCGAGGCGGCGCTCACCGACAAGGTGACCGCCGAGCGGGACGAGGAGCTGCGGGTCCACCTCTCCGAGGCGCGGCTGGTGAAGGACGCGTTCGAGATCGCCGAACTCCAGAAGGCGTGCGACTCCACCGCGCGCGGCTTCGAGGACGTGGTGAAGGTCCTGGACAAGGCCGAGGCCACCAGCGAGCGGTACATCGAAGGAACGTTCTTCCTGAGGGCCCGCGTCGAGGGCAACGATGTCGGCTACGGCTCCATCTGCGCCGCCGGCGAGCACGCCACCACCCTGCACTGGGTCCGCAACGACGGCGCGGTCCGCTCCGGCGAGCTGCTGCTGCTCGACGCCGGTGTGGAGACCACCGAGCTGTACACCGCCGACGTCACCCGCACCCTGCCGATCAACGGCCGGTACAGCGACCTCCAGCGGAAGATCTACGACGCGGTGTACGACGCCCAGGAGGCGGGCATCGCGGCGGTGCGGCCGGGCGGCAAGTTCCGCGACTTCCACGACGCCTCGCAGCGGGTGCTGGCGGAGCGGCTGGTCGAGTGGGGCCTGCTGGAGGGCCCGGTCGAGCGCGTGCTCGAACTGGGTCTTCAGCGCCGCTGGACGCTGCACGGCACCGGTCACATGCTCGGCATGGACGTGCACGACTGCGCCGCGGCCCGTACCGAGTCCTATGTCGACGGCACGCTGGAGCCGGGCATGTGCCTGACGGTGGAGCCCGGTCTGTACTTCCAGGTCGACGACCTGACCGTGCCGGAGGAGTACCGGGGCATCGGCGTCCGGATCGAGGACGACATCCTGGTCACCGAGGACGGCAACCGGAACCTGTCGGCCGCGCTGCCGCGCCGGTCCGACGAGGTCGAGGCATGGATGGCGGCGCTGCGGGGCTGATCGCTCAGGATCGCTCCGGATCACTCCGGATCACTCCGGATCACTCCGGATCACTCCGGATCGTTCCGTACAGCTCCGTACAGCTCCGTATAGCTCTGGCGATGACGGGCGGACACGTGGAGGACACGGGTCCGCCCGTCCGCGTATCCGCCCGTCCACGTAACCGGGTATCCGCGTAACCGGGTATCCAGAGGGCCGCGAGAAGCCGCGTGTCCGAAAGCCGCGTGTCCGAAAAGGCCGCGAAGGGCCGTGCGTCCGGTGGCGGGGCGGCTACGACACCTTGAGCAGCGCGCCCTCCTGCCACTTCAGCACCTTGTCGAAGCTGACCACCGCACCGTGCCCCGGCCGGTTCCCGAAGTGCACATGGTCGGCCAGCTGCTCGATCAGGCACAGCCCCCGGCCGCTCTCGGCGGTCACCGGGACCTGCTGCGCCCTGGTGTGCGCGCAGCCGGCCCGCCGGGCGGGAAAGCCGGGACCGGAGTCGGCCACCTCGATACGGCACTTCTCGCCGTCGAGGTACGCGGTGACCCGGTACGCCCCCGAGTGGTCCCCCGGCCCGTGGTCGCCCCCGTGCTCCACGGCGTTGGCGCATGCCTCGCTGAGCGCGACGGAGAGGTCGAAGGAGACGTCGGGGTCGACCCCCGCGGTCTCCATCGTGCCGACCAGGAGCCGCCGTGCGAGCGGAATGCTCGCGGCCTCGCGCCGCAAGTGGAGAGACCACCAGATGCTCATGCTCCAGCCTCCTGGCCGCGGCTCGACATACCGATACGTATTGCCCGTGGGAGGTGAACCATAAGCGCGCGGTCACGCTGATTGCGCTCATTCGGCCGACGGCGCGGCCGCGCCGTTCCCGTACCCGCCGGTCGCACCCGCGCGGCGGTCGTCGGCGGCTCGCCGGCCATGGCCGAAGACGGACGTTCCAGCCACCGCGCGGGACGGTGTTGCGGCCCTGCCGTAGGGCCCCGTGGAGCGCGGTGGGATGATGACCCGGCCATGTCGTCCCCTTTGTCGTCGGCCCCGCCGCCCTTCCCACCCGCGCCGCCGGGCCACTCCGGCAGTGCGCGCGCCGAGGCCGGCCCACGGTTGCTGAGGGCCGCGGTGTTCACCGCGGTCTGTGTCGCGCTGTCCGCGACGGGGCACGTGCTGGCGTCCTGCGCGGCGGTCCCCTGGTGGACCCTGGCCGTCGGTTTCCTCGGGGTGTTCGCCCTCGTCCTGCCGTTCGCCGGCCGGGCGCGCGGGCTGTTCCCGGTCGTCGTCGCGCTGGGTACGGGGCAACTCGCCCTGCACGCGCTGTTCGGCCTGGGACAGCGGCACGGTACGGGGACGGGCGTGAGCGGCGCGGCCAACGGCGACGACGCGCTGATCCGGCTGGCGGCCGAACTGGTCTGCGGGGCCGGACCGGCGGCCCTGAGCGTGGCCGAGGCCCATGAGGTGGTCGCCCTGGCCGGGCTGACCCCGCCGGGTGCCGCCGCGCACCCGCCGGCCGCGCCCGCGGCGGACGCGGCCGGACTGCTGCCCTCCGTACCCATGCTGCTGGGCCATCTGCTGGCGGCGCTGGCCACCGGCTGGCTGCTGCGGCGGGGCGATCTCGCACTGGCCCGGCTGGTCCGGCTGTCCGAGCGCTCGGCCCGGTCCGCGCAGGAGACGACGGCCGGCGCGGCGGATGTCGCCCGGCTGCGTCCGCTGCGGGCGGCGCTGGCGCTCGTCCGCGCGCTGCGGGCCGGTCTGCTGCCGGCCGCCGCCGGTCCCCCGGGCTCCCGCCGCATGGGGGCACAGCCCTGCCCGCCGGTCTCCGGCGCGGCGCTCCAGCACACCGTGATCAGGCGCGGGCCGCCCGCCCCCTGCGTTCTCGCCGCCTGATCCGGCCCTCTCGACGGGAGTGGGGCCGGCGTGCCCGCGTGGCACACCCCTGTCCTCCTCACTTTCTGTGGAGTCTTCGCATCATGACCGCTATGCCTGCCTTCAACGCCCCCAGCGCCCCCAGCGCCTCCGACGCGTCCGACGCCTCCCACCGCTCCTCCCGTGCGACGCGTCCGGGCGGGAGCCGCGCCCGGGTCCGTGCGGTGATCACCGCCGGGACCGCCGCCGGGGTCGTCCTGCTCTGCTCGGGACCGGCGTTCGCGCATGTCGGCGTGCAGCCCCAGGGCGAGGCCGCCCGGGGCGGGTACGCCACGGTCAACTTCAAGGTCCCGAACGAGCGTGACTCCGCCTCGACCGTGAAGCTGGAGGTCAGCCTCCCCACCGACCGGCCGATGGCGTCGGTGCTGCCGCAGCCCGTCCCGGGCTGGAAGGTCGAGGTCACCCGGAGCGAGCTGGCGAAGCCGCTCACCGTGCACGGCAAGAAGATCACCGAGGCGGTCTCGAAGATCACGTGGACGGCCGACGGCTCGAAGATCGGGCCGGGCCAGTTCCAGCAGTTCCCCGTCTCGCTGGGGCAGCTCCCCGAGGACACCGACCGGGTCGTCTTCAAGGCGCTCCAGACCTATGACAACGACGAGGTCGTGCGCTGGATCGAGGAGCCCCGGGAGGGCGCGGAGGAGCCGGAGTCGCCGGCTCCGGTGCTGGCCCTGTCGGCCGCCTCCGACGACCACCACGGAGCGGGCGCGAAGACCGCCAAGGACGCCGGCAAGGGCACGGAGTCTGAGGACGGCGGGCACGGCGACCACGACGCCACCGCCTCGAAGACGTCCGGGGCCTCCTCGGCGTCCTCCGACGACGACGCGTCGGACCCGACCGCCCGCGTGCTGGCCGTGGTCGGCATCCTGGTCGGTGCCGCCGGCATCGCCTTCGGCGTCCTGGCCGGCCGCCGCCGCGCCTCGTGATCCGCCCGCCCCGGCACCCGCTGCCCGTACACACCTCAGGGACGACACTCCATGCGTAACCCGCGTACCTCCCGCACCCTGCGTAACTCCCTCGCCGCCGTGGTCGCCGCAGCGGCCGTCCTCACCCTCTCCGCCTGCTCCAGCGGCTCCGACCCGTCCGACGACGGCGTCCTCCAGGTCACCGGCACCCAGGAGCCCAAGGCCGCCACCGTGCTGGACCGCCCGTACCCCAAGCCGAACCTGGTGCTCACCGACACCCGCGGCAAGAAGTACGACCTCCGCGAGGAGACGAAGGGCAAGCCCACCCTGGTCTTCTTCGGCTACACCCACTGCCCCGACGTCTGCCCGACGACGATGAACGACATCGCCATCGCCGAGAAGACGCTGTCCCAGGCCGACCAGGACAAGCTCCAGGTCGTCTTCGTCACCACCGACCCCGAGCGGGACACCCCCGAGGAGCTGGGCAAGTGGCTGCCCAGCGCCGGGCACAAGTCCTTCGTCGGGCTCAGCGGCGACTTCGCCACCATCCAGGCAGGCGCCAAGCAGATGGGCATCGGCATCGACCCGGCGTCGAAGGAGAAGGACGGCTCGGTCGTCTCCATGCACGGCGCCCAGGTCGTCGCCTTCTCCCCGAAGACCGACGAGGGGTACGTCCTCTACGGCGAGGGCACCACGGCCGACCAGTTCGCCGAGGACCTGCCCAAGCTGATCCGGGGGGAGAAGCCGTGACCCCGCCGATCATCAGGGCCAGGACCAGGACCAGGGCCCTGGCCGGCGTGGCACTCTGCGCCGCGCTGACCCTCACCGGCTGCTCCGCCGCGGCCGACGACGGCCCGGACAAGGGGTCCGGCGGCGACCGCTCCGGCCTCTCGGTCGACGGCGCCTTCATGCCCCGGCCCGTCAGCGACATGGCGGCCGGCTTCCTGACCGTACGGAACGCCGGTGACACCGCCGACAAGCTGACCGGCGTCACCAGCCCGCTCTCCGACGACGTGACCATCCACGAGTCGAAGGACCAGCGGATGCGGCAGGTCAAGGCGTTCGACATCCCCGCCCGCGGGGAACTGGCCCTGGAACGCGGCGGCAGCCACATCATGTTCATGGGGCTGGACCAGCGTCCGGAGGAAGGCGACACGGTCACGGTGCGGCTCAGCTTCGAGAAGGCCGCCCCGCTCACCGTCGAGCTTCCGGTCAAGGACACCTCGTACCGACCGCCGGCGCACTGAGGACGAGGGGACGGACCACCACACCATGACCGCCACCACCGCCCCGCGCCTCGGACCGCTCCCGGTCCGGCCCGCAGGCAGACCGCTGCGCGCACTGCTCGCCCTGGTCGTGCTCATCGGCACGGCCCTCGGCGCGCTGCTCGCCGCCGCCGGGCCCGCTTCGGCCCACGCGGCCCTGACCGGGAGCGACCCCGAGGACGGGGCGGTGGTCGCCACCGCCCCCCGCGAGGTCACCCTCACCTTCTCCGAACAACTGGCCATGGGGAAGGACTCGATCCGGGTCCTGGAACCCAGCGGGAAGCGCGCCGACACCGGCACTGTCCGCGATCTGGCCGCCTCCGGCACCGTCGGATACGGGGTGGAACTGCGCCCCGGGCTGCCCGACGGCACGTACACCGTGGCCTGGAAGGGCGTCTCCGCCGACAGCCACCCCATCGCGGGGGCGTTCACCTTCTCCATCGGGGCACCCTCCGCGACGGAGGTGGAACTCGCGGGCCAGGAGCCCGGGGGCGGCGCCGTCGGTCTCCTGTACGACCTGGCGCGCTATGCCGCGTACACCTCGTTCGCCCTGATGACCGGGTCGGTCGCGTTCATCCTGCTGTGCTGGCGGCGCGGGGCCGCCGAACGGCCGCTGCAACGGCTCGTCGCCCGGTCGTGGGTCGCGCTCACCGCGTCCACCCTGGCCATGCTGCTGCTGCGCGGCCCCTACACGTCGTCGGGGACGCTCGGCGACGTCTTCGACCTGGCCGGGCTCCAGCCCGTCCTGGAGACGAAGACGGGCGCAGCGCTCGTCTCCCGGCTGCTGCTGCTCGGCGTGGCGGCCCTGTTCATCGCGGTGCTCTTCGGGGCGTACGCGAAGGAGGCGCGGGAGGCGCGGGACGTCCGTCCGGCGGGTGCGCGGGAGCGGGACCTGACCTTCGGGCTCACCGTCGGCGGGGTGGTGGTCGCCTCCGGGATCGCCGCCACCTGGGCGCTCTCGGAGCACGCGTCGACGGGGATCCAGACCGGGCTCGCGATGCCGGTGGACGTGCTGCACCTGCTCGCCGTGGCCTGCTGGCTCGGCGGTCTCGCGGCGCTGCTGACGGCGCTCCACCGGTCGCCCTCGCTGGAGCCGGCGGCGGCCCGCCGGTTCTCGCGGGTCGCGTTCGCCAGTGTCGCCGTCCTCGTGGTCACCGGGCTCTACCAGTCGTGGCGGCAGGTCGGCTCCTGGTCGGCGCTGACCGGTACGGAATACGGGCGGTGGCTGCTGCTGAAGGTGGCGCTCGTCGCGGTGATGGTGGGGATCGCGTGGTTCTCCCGGAGCTGGACGGCGCGGCTGGCACGGCCGACGGCGGACGCCCCGGCCGAGGCAGACTCAGAGGCTGAGACGGAGACGGAGACGGAGACGGAGACGGAGACGGAGACGGAGACGGAGACGGATTCCGGCGCCGATACCGAACCCGGCACCGACGGCGGTGCCGACCCCGCGCGCGCCGCCCAGCTGGCCCGGCAGCGGGCCGCCGTCGCGACCGCCCGCCGCAGGAAGGAGCGCGACGCCGACCCCGGCCGTGCCGGACTGCGCCGCTCCGTCCTCGCCGAGGCCGGTGTCGCCGTCGTGCTGATGGCCGTGACCACCGTACTGACCACGACGGAACCGGGCCGTACCGCCGAGGCCGCCGAACGGTCCGGCGCCACCGGGCAGGCGGCGCCGGACGCGGCCCGGGGCCCGGTCGAGCTGAAGCTGCCCTTCGACACCGGTGGCCCGAACGGCAGCGGTACGGCGCGCCTCACCCTGGACCCGGCCCGTCCCGGAGGCAACACCCTGCATCTGTGGGTGGACGGTAAGGACGGCACGCCCCTGGACGTCGCCGAGCTGAAGCTCTCCTTCACGCTGGAGGCCAAGGAGATCGGCCCGCTGCCGATCACCCCGGACCGGCTGGCGGCGGGACACTGGAGCAAGGGTTCCGTCCAGATCCCGATGCCCGGCGACTGGAAGGTCCAGGTGACCGTGCGGACCTCCGACATCGACCAGACGACGGTCACCGGCAAGCTCAGGATCGGCTGACGGACGTGAAACCCACGAGCACCGCAATCACCGGCACCACCGACCCGTCCAAAGCGGCGGGCGGCGCGCGCGAGGAAAAGGAAACGGACACCCCGGGCGGTGTCTCCCGGCGCCGGCTGCTGCGCACCGCCGGCGCGGCGGGCGCGGGCGGTCTGGCGCTGGGCGCCGCGGGCGGCGCGGTGGCGGCCGCGGCCGGAGGCGACCCGGCGCCCACCGCGCTGGCCTCGGTCGGTGCCACCGCCGTCGCCTTCCACGGCCCGCATCAGCCCGGGATCACCACCCCGCTCCAGGCGCACGGTCATCTGGCCGCCTTCGACCTCGCGCCGGGCGCGGGCCGCAAGGAGGCCGCCGGCCTCATGCGCCGCTGGTCGGCGCTGGCGACGGAGCTGATGGCGGGCGAGCCCGCCGGGACCGGCGACACGGGGGTCGCCCTGGACGCGGGACCCTCCTCGCTGACGCTGACCTTCGGCTTCGGCCACGGCTTCTTCGACCGGACCGGGCTGACGGACCGGCGCCCGGGCGGGCTCGATCCGCTGCCGCTCTTCTCCGCCGACCGGCTCGACCCCCGGCGGTCGAACGGCGACCTCTGGGTGCAGATCGGCGCCGACGACGGCCTGGTCGCCTTCCACGCGCTCCGCGCGGTCCAGCGGGCGGCGGGGGACGCGGCCCGGGTGCGCTGGCAGATGACGGGCTTCAACCGTTCGCCGGGGGCGACCGCCCGCCCGATGACCACCCGCAATCTGATGGGCCAGGTCGACGGCACCAACAACCCGCGCCCCTCGGATCCCGATTTCACCCGGCGGATCTTCGTTCCCCCGGCCGCCTCCCCCGGCGCCCCGGACGCCTGGCTGGCCGGTGGCTCGTACGCGGTCGTCCGCCGGATCCGGATGCTGCTGGACGACTGGGAGGGGCTGGACCCGCGTGAGCAGGAACGGGTCATCGGCCGCCGCAGGGCGGACGGCGCCCCGCTCACCGGTGGGACCGAGACCACCCCGCTCGACCTGCACCGGCTGGGTCCCGACGGCCTGCCGGTGATCCCCGCCAACGCCCATGCCCGGATCTCCGCGCCGGAGCAGAACAGCGGGGCGGCGATGCTGCGGCGCCCGTTCTCGTACCACGACGGCATCGGCCCGGACGGCACACCGGATGCCGGGCTGCTCTTCGTCTGCTGGCAGGCGGACCCGCTGCGGGGCTTCGTCCCGGTGCAGCGGAAGCTGGACCGGGGGGACGCGCTCTCACCGTTCGTGCGGCACGAGGCGAGCGGTCTGTTCGCGGTCCCGGGCGGAGCGGGGAGGGGCGAGTACGTGGGCCAGCGGCTGCTGGAGTCCTGACCTGCCGCTGTCGCGCCGTACGACCCCCGGGCCGTATCCCGGCCGGGAGTCCGGCGTTCACGGGAGACGGGATACGGGATACAGGGTCCGGGATACGCGGTCCGGGACACGCGGTCCGGGACACGGGTGCGCACGGCCGTCCGGTCCGTGGTCGGCGGGACCGGCGGCCCCGCGACTCCTACTACGCTGACCGCATGTCAGCCACGCGCTACACCTACCTGGGACCCGAGGGCACCTTCACCGAGGCCGCCCTCCGTACGCTGCCGGAGGCCGCCACGCGGGAGCTGGTCCCGATGGTGTCCGTACCCGCCGCCCTGGACGCGGTGCGCAACGGGGACGCGGCGGCGGCGCTCGTACCGATCGAGAACTCGGTCGAGGGCGGCGTCACGGCCACCCTCGACGAGCTGGCGTCGGGCGAGCCGCTGATGATCTACCGCGAGGTGCTGCTGCCGATCACGTTCGCGCTGCTGGTCCGGCCGGGCACCACCCTCGCCGGGGTACGCACGGTGACCGGGCACCCGGTCGCCCAGCCACAGGTCCGCAACTGGCTGCGGCAGCATCTGCCGGACGCCCTGTGGGAGTCGTCCGCGTCCAACGCCGACGGCGCCCGGCTGGTCCAGGAGGGCAAGTACGACGCCGCCTTCGCGGGCGAGTTCGCGGCGGCGACCTACGGCCTGGAGGCCCTGGTCACCGACATCCACGACGCGCAGAACGCGGAGACCCGCTTCGTCCTGGTGGGCCGCCCGGCGCGGCCGGCCGCGCCGACGGGGGCGGACCGCACCTCGGTCGTCATCTGGCTGCGTGCCGACCGCCCCGGCGCCCTCCTTGAGCTGCTCCAGGAGTTCGCGGTGCGCGGGGTCAGTCTGATGCTGATCCAGTCCCGTCCCACCGGGGAGGGGATCGGGAACTACTGCTTCGCCGTGGACGCCGAGGGGCACATCTCGGAGCGGCGGGTGGGCGAGGCCCTGATGGGGCTGAAGCGGATCTCCCCACGGGTGCGCTTCCTCGGTTCGTATCCGCGCGCGGGGGTGGCGCCGGACGAGGTCGGGCAGCCGCGCCCGGGGACCTCGGACGCGGACTTCACCGAGGCGTCGGACTGGCTCGCCCGCAGCCAGGACGGCCGGGCCTGAGCCCACGCCCTGCGCCACAGCTGAGCCCACGGCCTGAGCCACACCCGGCACGAACCCACAGCACCCGGTACCCCGCACCAGCCCGGAGGTGTGTTTCACGTGAAACACACCCGCCCACCGGCCCACCCCCGCCCGCCAGTGCGATGACCGGAACTGTCCTACCTGCCGACTTTCTCCATCCACAGAGTTATCCACAGGCGCCCCTCGCAGCCTGGGGACAAGTCGACAACATGGCGTCCCGCGACCCTGTCCAGACGACTCGCCGTCCCGGCCGCTCGACCTCCCTGTCGAGGTCCACGCCCCTGACCGGCCCTTCTTCCGTCACCCTGATTTCATTGATCAACTCTTGAGAGCGAGCAATTACCACCTGAATGCCCCCGTAGGGAGGGTTTGAGCGCAGATTCCGCCCGCCGCACGGAGATCGCGGAATGACCTCCTCCGCCCCGCACGGCACCCTCACACGCGATCCACAAGTTTTCCGCACAGCCTGTGGATAACTTTTCGGAATCCCACGGCCCTGTGGACAAGGGCAGCCCAAGTACCCCACGCCACAACGGATATGGGTCAAATTCCGGCCCCACCGACTGCCCCGTACCGGCGAACGACCGTGCTCCCGCTTGACGCCATCACCCACAACAACCGCATTCCCCACCTCCACTGCCCAATGTGGCGAAATCTACCAATTTGGGGAAAAAGCCATGTGCACCGTTGAACGCGTGGCCGGGCCGGGAGCGGGCACCGGTAGCCTGGTGGGGTGATTGACCTTCGCCTGCTTCGTGAGGACCCCGACCGTGTTCGCGCCTCCCAGCGCGCCCGTGGAGAGGACGTCGGACTCGTCGACGCCCTGCTCTCCGCCGATGAGCGACGCAGGTCGTCCGGCGTCCGCTTCGACGAGCTGCGCTCCGAGCAGAAGCAGCTGGGCAAGCTGGTCCCCAAGGCGTCCCCCGAGGAGCGGGCGGAGCTGCTGAAGCGGGCCGAGCAGCTGAAGGCCGACGTCAAGGCCGCCGAAGCCGCGCAGCACGAGGCCGAGGAAGAGGCCCGCGGCCTGCTGCTCCGTCTCGGCAACATCGTCCACGAGGGCGTGCCGGTCGGCGGCGAGGACGACTTCACCGTCCTGGAGACGCACGGCACGATCCGCGACTTCGCCGCCGAGGGCTTCACCCCCCGGGACCACCTGGAGCTGGGCGAGGCGCTGGGCGCGATCGACATGGAGCGCGGTGCAAAGGTCTCCGGCTCGCGCTTCTACTACCTGACCGGCGTCGGCGCCCTGCTGGAGCTGGCCCTGGTGAACGCGGCGATCGCGCAGGCCACCGAGGCCGGCTTCATCCCGATGCTGACCCCGACGCTGGTCCGCCCGCGCGCCATGGAGGGCACGGGCTTCCTCGGCCAGGCCGCCGAGAACGTGTACCACCTGGAGAAGGACGACTACTACCTGGTCGGCACCTCCGAGGTCCCGCTCGCCGCGTACCACATGGACGAGATCATCGACGCGGAGAAGCTGCCCCTGCGGTACGCGGGCTTCTCGCCCTGCTACCGCCGCGAGGCCGGGACCTACGGCAAGGACACCCGGGGCATCTTCCGTGTGCACCAGTTCGACAAGGTCGAGATGTTCTCGTACGTGGCCCCGGAGGACGCCGAGGCCGAGCACAAGCGGCTCCTGGAGTGGGAGAAGCAGTGGCTGACCGGCCTGGAGCTGCCGTTCCAGGTGATCGACGTGGCCACCGGCGACCTCGGTGCCTCCGCCGCCCGTAAGTACGACTGCGAGGCGTGGATCCCCACCCAGGGCAAGTACCGCGAGCTGACCTCCGCGTCGAACTGCGACAGCTTCCAGGCCCGCCGCCTGTCCATCCGGATGCGGGACGGCAAGAAGGTCCAGCCGCTGTCGACGCTCAACGGGACGCTCTGCGCCGTACCGCGCACAATCGTGGCAATCCTGGAGAACCACCAGCTGGCCGACGGCTCGGTCCGGGTGCCGCCGGTGCTCCGCCCCTACCTCGGGGGCCGGGAGCTGCTGGAGCCGGTCGCCCGGTGAGCCCCTTCCCGTACGGTCTGATCGCGACCGATCTCGACGGCACCCTGCTGCGCGGCGACGACACCGTCTCGCAGCGGACCCGGGACGCGCTGGCCGCCGCCACGGCGGCCGGGGCGGCCCATATCGTCGTGACCGGCAGGTCCGTGCCCTGGACCCGGCACATACTGAGCGACCTCGGCTACCGGGGGCTCGCCGTCTGCGGCCAGGGCGCCCAGCTCTACCACGCCGGGGAGAACCGGCTGCTGACCTCGCTCACCCTGGACCGGCAGCTCGCCGGCCTCGCCCTGGCGAAGCTGGAGTCCGAGGTGGGCCCGCTGGCCCTGGCCGCGAGCCGGGACGGGCTCACCGGCGAGGTCCTGGTGACCCCCGATTTCCTGGTCCACGACGGGCCGCTGCCGGTGGTGCCGCTGGCCGACCCGGCCGACCTCTGGACCGCCCCGCTGAACAAGATCTACATCCAGCACCCCACCCTCGGCGACGACGAGCTGACCGCGGTCGCCCGGCGGACCGTCGGCGGCCTGGTGGACGTGGTGATGGCGGGCCCGCGCGTGGTGGAGATCCTTCCGCTGGGGCTCAACAAGGCCACCGGGCTCTCCCTGGCCGCCCGCCGGCTGGGGCTGCGCGCGGCGGACACCATAGCCTTCGGCGACATGCCCAACGACATCCCCATGTTCGGCTGGGCGGCGCACGGGGTCGCGATGGCCAACGCGCACACGGAGCTGAAGGCGGTGGCCACCGAGATCACCGCGTCGAACGACGACGACGGCATCGCGGTGACGCTGGAGGCCCTGCTCGCGGCCTGACGCACAGCCCACGAGGAATGCGCAAGCGCCGGTCCCCCACCCCTTCCGGGCGGGGGACCGGCGCTTTCACGCGTCAGCCGAGAAGACGAGGTCCCGGGCCGCTCACTCCTCGCCCGCGAGCTTCAGCACCCGCAGCCGCTGCCCCGCGTACCAGGTGGCGGCCACGGTGACGACGGACAGCAGCACGACCGCCGTCGGCAGGCCGACGTCGGAGGTGACCAGATCACCGGTCGCGGTCCGCTCGCCGAGCGCGAGGGCCCACTGCTGGATGCTCAGCGTGCGCGCGCCCGGGACCAGGCTGCCGAAGAGGGACTCCCAGATCAGCGCGTAGATCATGCCGATGACGACCGCGTTCCGGCTGATCGTGCCGATGAGCAGGAAGAGCGCGGCGTACGCGATCGAGGCGACGAGCGCGGCCACGGTGTAGGCGACCGCGATCTGCTGCCCGTTCCCGTTGAGGATCATTCCGGCGATCATCGTCGGTACGGCCGAGAAGACCATCGTCACGGCGATCGCGACGGTCAGCTTGGTCAGGATGATCGTCGGCCGCTTCACCGGCTTGGCGAGGAGGTAGACGATCGAGCCGTCGTCGATCTCCGGCCCGATCGAGCCGGTCCCGGCGATCACACCGATCAGCGGCACCATCGTGGCCAGCGCGAACTGCCCCAGGACGGCGTCGGCGATCTGGTCGTCGGCACCGTTGAAGAACCGGACCGCCGCGGCGATGAGCAGCAGCAGCGCGGGCAGGATGAAGAGGATCGCGGCCCGGCGCCGGCCGAGCACGGCCCGGTAGGTGAGCCGGGCGACTGTGGGGTTGTACATGAGCCGTCACAGCTCCTTTCAGGCCGTTACGAGATACGAGAAGACGGATTCCAGGGACTCGTCCGAGGGCGAGACCGTGAGCAGGCGGATCCCGTTGGCCTGGGCGACCTTCGGCAGCAGCTGCGTGAACCGGCCGAAGTCGACGGCCTGGATCCGCAGCCCGCCCTCGGCGAGGTCCACCTCGATCCCGGCGGTGGAGGGGTCGGCGATCAACGCGGCGGCCAGCGCGCGGTCGTCGCTGGAACGCACGGAGTACCGGTGCGGGCGGTCCTTCATCAGCCGGCGGATCTTGCGGAAGTCGCCGGAGGCGGCGTGCCGCCCGGCCACGATCACCTCGATGTGCGAGGCGAGCTGCTCGACCTCCTCCAGGATGTGCGAGGAGAACAGGACCGTACGCCCCTCGGCCCCCATCCGCCGCAGCAGCTCCATCAGCTGCATCCGCTGACGCGGGTCCATGCCGTTGAAGGGCTCGTCGAGGAGGAGCACGGACGGGTTGTGGACCAGCGCGGACGCCATCTTCACCCGCTGGCGCATGCCCTTGCTGTACGTCGAGATCTTGCGGTCCTGCGCGTACTCCATCTCGACCGTGGCCAGCGCGGCCTGGGCGGCCCTGGCGTCGAGGCCGTGCAGCTCCGCGTTGGCGACGACGAACTCGCGCCCGGTGAGGAAGTCGTACATCGCCTCCCGCTCGGGCACGACGCCGATCTTCCGGTAGACGGACTCGTTCCGCCAGATCTGCTCCCCGTCGAGGGTGACGCTGCCGGTCGAGGGGGCGAGGAAGCCGCCCATCATGTTGATGAGGGTGGACTTGCCCGCTCCGTTGGGGCCGAGCAGTCCGGTGACCCCGGGGCCGATGGTCATGGTGATGTCGTTGACGGCCACGACATTGCCGAACCACCGCGAGGTGTGGTCGATCGTGAGAGTGCTCATGGGCGCTGCCCGTTCCTGGGAAGGGTGGTGGCGGTGGACACGGCGGTCGCCCGGGGGGCGACGGCGGCCGTCACAGCCCGGCCTTCGCGTAGCGGCGCATCAGAGCGGCGTACGAGCCGGCGCTCAGCGCGAGGATGACCAGCACATAGAGCAGGCCGAGGCCGGTGCCGGGCGCCCCGTCCCGGAAGTCGGACTGAGCGCCGAGGAACGCCTGCGACACACCGCCGATCAGGCTCGTCGGCGAGAAGAGGCCGAACCACGGGATGACGTCGCTGGAACCGGAGGAGTCGGCGATCAGCTGGACCACCGTGACGGCCATCGAGGTGGTGACCAGGGTCGCGATGATCGCGGCGACGCCGAAGCCCCGGCGCGGGGTGAGCGCGGCCAGCACCAGGCCGATACCGCCGAAGAGGAGGGAGAGCAGCACCACTCCGACCAGCCCCTGTCCGAAGCCCTCGGTCTGGTCGGCGAAGTCCATCTTGGCGAGCAGCGCGCCGAAGTAGAGGACCAGCAGCGGCGCGGTCGTGAAGATCAGCAGCGCGGAGACCATCGCGCCGTACTTGGCGGTGACGTAGTCGAGCCGCTCGATGGGGCGGGAGAAGTACAGCGGAATCGTACGGAAGCGCAGGTCGCGGGAGACGGACTGCGGGGCCTGCGAGGCCAGGTAGAGCCAGATCACCGGCTGGAGCGCGAGGGCGTAGTCGCTGTACTCGATCGGCAGTGCCTTGGCCTTGGTCGCGACGGCGACCGCGACGATGATGGCGGCGGGCAGCACCATGATCGCCGCGAGGATCATCGGCATGATCTTCGACTTGGCGGAGCGGCCCAGTCCGTAGGAACCGCGCAGGGACTGCACGAACAGGGAGCGGCGCGCGTAGGCGCGGCCGAGCCTGCGGCCCTCGTAGTTGCGGTATCCGATGTTGTGGATCCGGGTGGTCTCGGGGACCGCCCCGGGGGTCTGGCTGCTCATCGGGCCTGTACCTCCGTCGACTGCCGCTCGCCCTGGTGCGCCGCGTCGGGGCGGAACACCTCGGCTATGTGATGACGCCGCTGTTCCATGCGGACGAGACCGAGGCCGAGGCCGGCGACGAGGTCGCGGACCAGGTCGTAGGTCTCCTCGCCGGCGGCCTCGACGAGCAGGACGTGCCCGGCGCCGGGCAGCCCCTCCTCCGTCGCCCGGTGGAGGGTGACCCCGGCCGCGGTCAGCCGCTCCCGGAGGGCGGCGGTGCCGTCGGGGTGCTCGTCGCTGTCGGTGACCTCGACGGCGAGGGTCGTGGTGGTGCGCGTGAAGTCACTCGTGGAGCTGGAGCGCAGCAGCGAGCCGCCGTCGATGACGACGACGTGGTCACAGGTGCGTTCGAGTTCGCCCAGGAGGTGCGAGGTGACCAGGACGGAGATGCCGAAGTCGGTGTGGATCCGGCGGATCAGGCCCAGCATCTCGTCGCGGCCGACCGGGTCGAGGCCGTTGGTGGGCTCGTCGAGGAGGACCAGCCGGGGATCGTGGACCAGCGCCTGCGCCAGCTTCACCCGCTGCTTCATGCCGGTCGAGTAGCCGCCGATGGGCCGGTAGCGCTCCTCGTACAGACCGACGTGGCGCAGGGTGTCGGCGGTGCGCTCACGGGCCGCCGTCGGGGACAGACCCGACATCCGGGCCATGTGGACGACGAACTCGGTGGCCGAGACATCGGGGGGCAGGCAGTCGTGCTCGGGCATGTAGCCGACCCGCTCACGGATCTCGGCGCCGCTGGTCGCGACGTCGAGACCGAGCACGGCAGCCCGGCCCTCCGTGGCGGGGGCGAGCCCCAGCAGGATCTTGATCAGGGTGGACTTGCCGGCTCCGTTGGATCCCACGAGGCCGGTCACGCCCGGCCCGATGTCCAGGGAGAGCCGGTCGAGTGCGGTCACTCGTGGGTACCGCATGCTGAGGCTTTCGGTCACGATCACAGTCACCGTTCGACCGTAGTGGCGCGGGACACGTCAAGGCGTCAGCCCTGACGGCTGGATCGGCATCCCCCTCAGGGGGGACCTGTCCCTAGGTGGTCGATACCAAAGAGGACAGCGCGGGCCGGGGTCGGAGCGACCAAAGAAGCGGGCCCGCCGCCGAAGGACGGGGCCCCGCGGCCGTGGAGGCGGTCTTGACGCGGTCGGCGGGCCTGGCCAGATTCATGGCTGTCACACCGTGCCGACGGACGGCCGTACGACCGTACGCCGGTACGCCGGCACGCCGGTACGCCGGTACGCCGGTACGCCGGCAGGACATGCTCGGCCAGGTGCGGAAAGGGGTCCGGGAGACATGGGTGGACAGGGCACGCGGGAGCGCCGGGTCCGGGCGGGCGGAATCGAGCTGTGCGTCGCCGAGATGGGTGACGCCGCCGACCCGACGGTCGTGCTGGTGCACGGCTACCCGGACAGCAAGGAGGTGTGGTCCCGGGTGGCGGAGCGGCTGGCGGACCGTTTCCACGTGGTGCTGTACGACGTACGGGGCCATGGCGGGTCGACCGCTCCGAAGCCGCTGCGCGGCGGGTTCACGCTGGCGAAGCTGACGGACGACTTCCTGGCGGTCGTGGACGCCGTCAGTCCGGACGGGCCGGTCCATCTGGTCGGGCACGACTGGGGCTCGGTCCAGGGCTGGGAGTTCGCGACGCTCGCCCGTACCCGTGGGCGGATCGCGTCCTTCACCTCGATCTCCGGGCCCGCGCTGGACCACTACGTCCACTGGATCAGGGACCGGGTGGCCCGGCCGACGCCCCGGCGGGCCGCCGCACTGCTCCGGCAGACCGGAATGTCCTGGTACATCGGACTGTTCCACGCCCCGGCCCTGCCCGAACTCCTGTGGCGGGGGCCGGTGGGGAAGGTGTGGCCCGATGTGCTGAGGCGGCTGGAGCGGCTGCCCGACGACGGCTATCCGACCGCGTCGCTCGCGCGGGACGCGGTGCACGGCCTCTGGCTCTACCGCGACAACGTCCGGGCCCGGCTGCGGGATCCGCGCCTCGACGCGGTCGCCCACGCCCCGGTCCAGGTGATCGTCCCGACGGGGGACGGCTTCCTCTCCCCGGCGCTCCAGGACGATCTGGAGCGCTGGGCGCCCCGGCTGACCCGGCGCACCCTGCGGGCGCGGCACTGGTGTCCGCGTACCCGGCCGGACCAGCTGGCGGAGTGGATAGCCGAGTTCGCGCTCGCGGCGGTGGCGGGCCCGGAGGGCGCGGCGGGCGCGGAAGGTCCTTCTCGGGCGGCCGGCAGCCGGGGGCCCCTCCTGCGGCGGGCGGCACGGAGTAGGTTCCGTTTCCCGGCCCGGAAGACGGCCTCGGAACCGGCCCGGCGACCGGCCCGGGACCCGCGTGCGGAACGGTTCGGCGGCCGGCTGGTCCTGGTCACCGGGGCAGCGAACGGAATCGGCCGGGCCACGGCGCTGGCCTTCGCCGCCGCCGGGGCCCGGGTGGTGGCCGTGGACCGGGACGGGGAGGGCGCCGCCAGGGTCGCGGGCGAGGCCCGTACGGCCGGGGCGCAGGCGGCCTTCGCGGAGACCGTGGACGTGGCGGACGCGGAGGCGATGGAGAAGCTCGCCGAGCGGGTCGCCCGGGCGCACGGCGTGGTGGACGTCCTGGTCAACAACGCGGGCATCGGGGTGTCCGGCCCCTTCCTCGCGACCCCGCCCGAGGAGTGGCGGCGGATCCTCGACGTCAATCTCTGGGGCGTCCTGCACGGCTGCCGGCTCTTCGGACGGCAGATGGCCGCGCGCGGGCAGGGCGGGCACATCGTGACCATCGCGTCGGCCGCCGCCTATCAGCCGTCGCGGTCGCTGTCCGCCTACGGCACCACCAAGGCGGCCGTGTTGATGCTCAGTCAGAGCCTCCGTGCCGAACTGGCCGGGAAGGACATCGGCGTGTCCGCCGTCTGCCCGGGGCTCGTGCTCACGGGCATCACGGCGACCACGCGTTTCGTCGGGGTCGACGCGGCGGAGGAGCGGCGGCTGCGGGAACGGGCGGGACGGCTCTACCGGTTCCGCTCGTATCCGCCGGAGAAGGTGGCCGACGCGGTGGTGCGGTCCGTACTGGATAACCGGGCGGTGGTCACGGTCACCCCGGAGGCGCGGGCCCTGCTGGCGCTCTCGCGTTTCGCGCCCGGGGCCGCCAGGGCGCTGGCCCGGCTGTGACCGGACCGGTGACGGCGGTCCACGGGCCGTGCCCGGGGCGGATGTTCAGCAACCCCGTGGCACGGCCCGTGTGTTGTCCACAGAAACGGGAATTACCCTGTGGATAACTCGCCTTGGCTGTGGATCAAACCTGTGGAACGACTTTTCTTTCCGGTCTTTCCAGGCTTCCGGTCTTTCCGGTTGACCAGGTGGTTCAGGCGGGCCGGACGCCGGCGAGCTGCGCCGGGGCCTCGGTGGCGATCCGCTCGAAGACCGCCGGATCCGACGCGAAGTCGGAGTCGGGAATCGGGGCGTGGACGACGATCTCGGTGAAGCCCAGCTCGATGTGACGGCCCGCGAAGTCCACGAACGCGTCCAGCGACTCCAGCGGCGCCCCCCGGTCCGGGGTGAAGCCCGTGAGCAGCACCTTCTCCAGCTCCGTCGCGTCCCGGCCGGCCTCCGCGCAGATCTTCCCGAGCTGTTCGAGCTGGAGCCGCAGCGCCTCCCGCGACTCCTCGGGGGTCCCCGTCTCGAAGATCTTCGGATCGCCGGTGGTCACCCACGCCTGCCCGTACCGGGCCGTCAGCCGCATCCCGCGCGGCCCGGTCGCGGCCACCGCGAACGGCACCCGGGGCCGCTGCACGCACCCGGGGATGTTGCGGGCCTCCACCGCCGAGTAGAACGCCCCCTCGGCATCCACCGACGGCTCGGTCAGCAGCCGGTCCAGCAGCGGCAGGAACTCGCCCAGCCGGTCGGCCCGCTCCTTCGGCGTCCACGGCGTCTGCCCCAGCGCGGTCGCGTCGAAGCCCTGGCCGCCCGCGCCGATGCCCAGCGTGAACCGGCCGCCCGAGAGATCGTCCAGCGACATCAGCTCCTTGGCGAGGGTCACCGGATGCCGGAAGTTCGGCGAGGTCACCAAGGTCCCCAGCCGGATCCGGCCGGTGACCCCGGCCGCCGCGGCCAGCGTCGGCAACGCTCCGTACCAGGGGCCGTCACGGAAAGTACGCCACGACAGATGGTCATAGGTGTAGGCGGTATGGAACCCGAGCTGTTCGGCGCGCAGCCACTCATCACGGCCACCGCTGTGCCAGGGGCGGACAGGGAGGATCACGGTGCTCAGACGCATGACGCGAGCGTACGCGCACCAGTGGCCCCGGGAGCACTCCCGCGTCCCCCCGTCCCTCCCGTATCCGGCGCCGAGCCGTACGGGAGAATGGACCGGTGACCCCAGCAACCGCCCCCCGGCCCGTCCCCCGGCTGATCGCCACCGATCTGGACGGCACCCTGCTGCGCGACGACAAAACGGTCTCGGAGCGCACGGTCGCGGCCCTCGCCGCCGCCGAGGAGGCCGGGATCGAGGTCTTCTTCGTCACCGGCCGGCCGGCCCGCTGGATGCACGTCGTCAGCGAGCACGTCCACGGCCACGGCCTCGCGATCTGCGCGAACGGCGCCGCCGTCGTGGATCTCCGGGACGGCGGCCGGGTCCTCACGGTCCACCCCCTGGAACGGCCGACCGCCCTCGCCGTCGTCCAGGCCCTGCGCGCCGTCGCCCCCGGGGTCTCCTTCGGCGTGGAGACGACGGTCGGCTTCCACCACGAACCCGTCTACCCCCGGATGCAGGCCTACGACCCCGGGATGATCGTCGCCGTCGCCGAAAAGCTCCTGGAGGAGCCCCCGGGCGGCGGCGCCCCCGTCGTCAAACTCCTCGCCCACCACTCCGAACTCGCCCCGGACGCCTTCCTCGGCCTCGCCCGCGAGGCCGCCGGGGAACTGGCGTCGCTCACCCGGTCCAGCCCCTCCGCCCTGCTGGAGATCAGCGCCCCCGGCGTGAGCAAGGCCAGCACCCTGGCCCGCTGCTGCGCCGAGCGCGGCATATCCGCGGCCGAGGTCGTCGCGTTCGGCGACATGCCCAACGATGTGGAGATGCTGACCTGGGCGGGCACGTCGTACGCCATGGGGAACGCGCATCCCGACGTGTTCGCGGCGGCGGGGCGGCTGACCGCCGCGAACAATGACGACGGGGTCGCGGTCGTCATCGAACGCATCCTGCACGACCTGCCCGACACCTAGGGCCACCGTCCACCCGCCCCTGCGCGCGGGCGGCCTCGCGCTGACCGGGCCGCGTCGGTACGTGTGCGACGCGCTCGTCCGGGCCCCGGGCTGCCTGTCCCGCGTCGGTACGGGTGCCTCGGCCTCCCGTCCAGGGCCCCGGCTGTCCGGCCCGTGTCGGTACGGGGTCCCGCGCCTTCCCTTCCCCCGGCGGGGGTACCGGCTGCCCTTCGCGTGGTCCGTGGGCGGGGGTGCAGGGTCGCCCCCGCAGGGGATCGGCGGAGCCCGACCCGCACACAACCTCGTGAGTACGCTCGCCGACCCCGAGGAGGTGAGCCCGGAGGCCCCGCCAACCCGCACCACCACCCGCGCCCGGGACAGGCCGCACAAACCCGCCCCGTCAACGTTGACCCGCACACAACCCGCCTCGCCGTCGACCCGAGCAAATCCCGCCTCGCCGACGATCACCCGGCAAAAAACAGCCCCGCCGGCGATTGAGGCGCGGGGGCGACCCTGCACCCCCC